>JAZKHM010000204.1:0-19718 GCA_040385405.1 Bacteroidota bacterium
TCCGACCTCGACTTCGTTCCACTTAACATAGAATTAACCTCCTTAACTTCCAGTTCACATAACGTTAAATCTTACTTAACTCACTTTGTACAATGAGTTAACATTGTGGTAATACCTTTGCTGAAATTAAAACTTCAACAAAGTGAAACACAAGCTTCTCCTCTTAAATATCAGTTTTTTACTATTCTTCTTATTAATTTCACATTCCGGTTTCAGTCAGCAAGCCGGGAAAATCACCGGAAAGGTAACGGACACCAAAACCGGTGAATCCCTGATTGGACTAACAGTAAAGATTACTGGCGGTACTTTGGGAGCATCTACCGATGTGGAAGGCCGATATACCCTTGGAAACCTAGTGCCTGGAAAATATAGTTTAACATTCTCTTACATTGGCTATCAATCAAAGAATATTACCGAGATTGAAGTGCTGGCAGGGAAGACTACTAATCTGGATGTTGGTATCGAGGAAGCGAGTTCACAAGCGCTGCAGGAGGTAATAGTAACAGCAACGATCCGTCAGGAAACTGTAAATGGATTGTATGCTCAGCAAAAAAACAGCGTACGGGTTAGTGATGGTATTTCTTCAGAGTCTATTAAAAGATCTCCTGATAAGAATACCGGTGAAGTTCTGAAGCGTGTAAGCGGAACTACAATTCAGGATAATAAGTTTGTTATTGTAAGGGGACTTTCCGACCGTTATAATTCTGCTTCACTTGATAATGGGGTATTGCCTAGTACAGAACCCAACAGGAAAGCATTTTCATTCGATATAGTACCTTCAAACCTGATAGATAATATAGTCATCAGTAAAACAGCTACACCTGACCTCGCAGGAGATTTTGCTGGGGGTTCAGTGCAGATTGTTACGAAGGACATTCCTGATGATAATTTTATGTCATTTGGAGTTGGTTACGGATATAACTCTCAGGCTACTTTTAAGGGTTTCCAGGGCGGTTCAAGAAATTTCACAGACTACTTAGGTTTTGACAATGGTTTAAGGCAGATTCCAAATAAATTTCCTTCAACACGAATCGTCGTCAACAATCTTACAGGTCCCCTTAAAAACAACGCAGCCTTAAGAGCACTTCCACAGGGGTTCAACGTGAATGACAGTAAAGCTTTCCTGAGTCAGAATTACCAGTTTACAATCGGACGAGTAAAGGACTTTGAAAAATCTGAGAGCCGGCTGGGAGCGATAGTATCATTAAGCTATCGTAATTCACAAAACACAAACGAGGGCATAGTTAGAAAATATCATGTATTTGATTATCTGGACAATCAATATAAATTTTCGACAAACGTGGGCGCTTTGGCAAATTTCGCCTACAGCCATAAGAAATCCCGTATAACATTAAAAAATATATACAATCGCACCTTTGATGATATGTATACAAGTCGTACCGGGACCAATGTGTCGACAAGCAGTGATAACAGGTTTTATGCTTTTGATCTTATTCAAAAAAGTTTATTCAAGTCGGCATTGGAGGGAGAACATGGTTTGGGTGAAAAGAGTGCAAAAATCAAATGGACTTTAGGCTTTAGTAATGTGATGAATGATCAGCCGGATCAGCGAAAGGTGAATTATACCCGGAATGTATCAGACAGAAACAATCCAGCCGCACTTTACAATGCAAGTGTAACAACGATAGGTAAAGAGAATACCAGGCTATTCTCAGATTTAAATGAAAACGGGTATTCAGGTGAAGTGAATTACACTATGCCTTTTCAGATGGGTAAAAAGAATGCAACATTCAAAGCCGGCCTTGCGTCAAGTTTCAGAGACAGATTATTTAATGTGAGGTTCCTCGGAATGTTGTTAAATCCTATGGATCCTGACGCTAACCAGATTCGTCAGCGGCCATTAAATACCTTATTTGATCTTGAACTGATTAATCAGGGAAAATATAAGCTGGACGAGATAGGCAATGCTGCTGATAATTACACGGCAAATTCATTAATTAATTCTGCCTATTTAATGATGGATAATAAGCTGGGAATTAAGTCAAGGATAGTTTATGGTGTTCGAATTGAACAATACGATCTTAATCTAAGCACTTTTGACAGTACAATTAAGCCTGTGTCACAAAACTTTGTGGATGTGCTCCCATCTGTGAATTATACTTTTAGTGTTACTTCCAAAAGCAACTTCAGAGCCTCTTACTTCCGGACTCTGGCCCGGCCTGAATTCAGGGAGCTTGCACCATTTGCTTATTACGACTACGAACTGCTTGCAATTCAACAGGGAAATCCTGATTTGCAGCGTTCTCTTATAGATAACGGCGACCTTCGTTTTGAATTTTTCCCTTCTGCTGGTCAGATATTCTCTGTTTCTGCTTTCTACAAGAAGTTTACCAATGCCATAGAATCTGCGATATATGATGTCAACTCCACAGCTAACGTTACATACTTTAATTCGAAAAAAGCCAATGTATATGGAGCAGAATTTGAAATAAGGAAGAATCTCGAGTTCCTGGGATCTAATCCAAGTTTAAAGAATACCACTCTTTATACAAATTTCTCACTAATAAAATCCAAGGTTCAGAATCCTGTTATAGCTAATCAAATTGAAACGGAAAGACCCCTTATCGGCCAGTCACCCTATGTTATAAATGCTGGAATTCAGCATACAGCTATGAACAATAAGTTAAACTTCAATTTACTTTATAATAGAAGCGGACGTAGGATATACAAATCCGGGGGGCAGCAATTTCCGAGTGTTTACGAAGCACCTAGAGATATATTAGATTTTCAACTTGGGTATAAAATCATGAAATCAAAAGCTGAACTGAAATTTAACGCCAGCGATATTCTGAATAATAACAACGTGTTATATTTTGACAGAGATCTTAACAAGAACTATTCGGCCACTTCCCCGGATGAAACAATAAGCCGGTTCAGGACTGGGAGCAATTATTCTTTATCGTTTAATTACTCGTTCTAGTTAACACAAACTTAACTCGTCTTAATAATTACATGATTTGGAGTTAATCATTAGGTCACTCAATGGGCCTAGTTTTGACCCAAAGGTCTATAACCATAAGAAAATATGAAACATTTGATGATAATGAAAAAGCAAGCACTCCTATTAGCACTTTGTACTGTGATCTTCAGCACGGCGTGCAAGAAAAGTACGGTTGATGATACGCCGGGCGGCACCGGGCCTGTGGGAACCACAGCGGTTGAAGTAAGCACTGATATTACTACAAATACAACCTGGACTGCCGATAAGATGTATCTTATTAAGAACATTATAAATGTAACCAGCGGAGCTACTTTGACTATTGAAGCAGGTACTTTAATAAAAGGCGATAAAGCCTCAAAGGCCACTCTTGTGATAAACAGAGGTGGTAAAATAAACGCCATTGGAACAGTAGATAAGCCAATAGTATTTACCTCAAACCAACCAGCAGGTACCAGAGCGGCGGGTGATTGGGGAGGAATTGTGATATTAGGTAAAGCTCCTAATAACCAAGGGAATGATACTCCTATTGAAGGAATCACATCTACAACAGACGCAACTAAAACATCCCATGGAGGTACCGATCCTGCAGATAACTCAGGGACCATGAAATATGTTCGGATTGAGTTTGCCGGCGTTCCGTTATCACCTGACAACGAGATAAATGGCTTGACACTTGGAAGCGTGGGTTCTGGAACTACTTTAGATTACATAGAAGTTTATCGTTCTGGTGATGATGCTTTCGAGTTTTTTGGTGGAACAGTGAATGCGAAGCATTTATTAGCAATAGGAACATTAGATGATGATTTCGATGCTGATTTTGGATACTCGGGTAAGGTTCAGTTTGCCCTGGCGCAACGTTTTATAAATCTGGCTGATATTTCCGGATCAAATGGTTTTGAAACAGATAACGATGGTTCGGGATCTGCTAAGACTCCGCTTACGAGCGCAGTATTTAGTAATGTTACTGTAATAGGACCGCTATCTGCAGCAAATATGAGCGGCTTTAATGCCAACTACCAGCATGCGGCTCAGATCCGCAGGAACTCGTCTTTGAGTATTCTGAATTCTATTTTTACTGGTTATACAGAAGGAATTTACATAGATGATTCAAAGGTTACAGTACCAAAGGCGACAAGTTCAAACTTCCTGACAGGGAAAATAGTCCTTCAAAACAACCTCATCTTTGGTGCTAACTCTAAAAACAATGAAGTAAAAGGAGAGAACAAGGCAGATTTTGAAACAATGATCAGAGCAGCTAACACTTTTACTGCTGCTTCTTACGGAGACGTTCTGATTACTGATCCTTACAAGTATGCTCCTGATATTATTGCCGGCCCGAAACAGGGAACTCCTACATTTACTGTGAAGGCAGGTTCTGTTGCTGAAACCGGCGCTGTGTTTACGAACGCAAAGGTTACTGATACATTTTTTGAAAAAGTAACTTACAGAGGTGCTTTTGGAAACACAGATTGGTCCGCAGGCTGGGCTAATTACAATCCGCAGGTTATGCCTTATGATGCTCCAGGGAAAGTAAAATAATACACTACTATATGAAAGTAAAACCTCGCTAAGGCGGGGTTTTTGCTTTTAACTATTTTACAGATGGATCATACTGAAATACCACATCGTAAGAAACCCTTTTTAAATTCGCGGCGATCTGCCCAATCTTTAAATCCTGTTTCTGCGGTGTAGATTCACAAACTGAATATTTTTCTCCCTTATATATAATTGAACTTCCTGTCGGCTTGTCGAACTGAACGGCCATACTGATATGAGTGGGATAAAGCAAAGCAATCATAGGAAGATTGTAGATTTCGCGGACCAGGTAGAAGAATAATCCGGCACGGTCGTCACAGTCGCTGTACTTTGATAATAGTGTCTGTTCGGGCGACAGGCGCTTTTCTTTCCCGAAATTATCATCATCATTCTCATACAAAAACGCATATCGTGTAAACCGCATTAAATAGTCCACGCCCTTTTTCTGGCTCATTCCTTTAACATTCTCCTGGAGTATGGGTATCAATGAACGATAGGTTTCGTTGCTTAAAGGAATATTGAAATAGGTTTCGAAGTCCACACCCGGGTAATTTGCGAAAATAGCGTCCACTGCAGGGTTGAGCTTAACCTGAAAATTATAAGATCGCTTGTTGTATTCGAAGTTTATATTCTTTTGAGTATACGTGTCTGGTTTAAAATCAGGCATACGGGTTACTTTGTACGAGAATGACACTTTAGCTTCAGGCACAGAGATCTTGGCAGGAATGATCTTTTCTTTTATAAAATCTATTTTACCGTAGTCATGATAATTGAGACACATGTATTTGTGACCATCCTCCATAAAAAATGGAATGTCGTTTACATTTTCATCATTTCTGACGTAAAAGATTAATCTGTCTTTGCCAACGCCTAAACGTGCGTCATAGCCCGATTTTGTTAAAAGAAACCATTTGTATAATGTGTAACGGTGGTAATTTTCTGCTTTCGGACTTATTTGCTGTGCTGTTTTGCGGATCAACTGGTAATAAATCCAGTCATTCAATCCATGCTTTTCTTTGTACTCCTGAAGTTTGTAAAGCATCGGCTGGTACTTGCTATTGTTTATTTCCTGATAAAAGCTTTCCACGGACTGTTGCGATAAATCACTGCTAAAGGCAATGTTTGAAGTTTCATCCAGTTCAAAGTTGAAGGTGCCATCGTAGAAATCAAAGCTAAAATTCTGCGCAGCAAGTCGCTGAGATGATACAAGCAAAAGAAGTATCATGACGAATTTATAGCCGTAGTTGCTGATTGGAGTCACTTGTTAACATTAAGTTAACATTAAATATACGGTAAAATAACATGATATCCAAATTTGCAATTATCAGAATATTTTCGTATCTTAATTTTAACCATCTGATTAACCCAATTCCAATTCAATTCCCGACTTTAGCTTCAACGTAGGATAAACGTAGGATAAACGTAGGATAAACGTAGGATGGAGCCTTCTTAGCTATTCTTATGGTGGCTTTAAAGCGGCTCCAAGCCTTTTCTTGTCCTAGAGATTCTTACCTATCTTTTCCAGCATCTCTACTGGTATTTTTTCCATATCAACCACTAGGAAGCCATCCAGGCTATCTGAAAACTTGGGATCTATGTTAAAGCAAATGATTCTGGCATTTAAAGCCAGGTACTGGCGGAGAAGAACAGGCACCTTCATATGTGAGGTTTCTATTTCTGAAATAAGGCTGTCAAGATCCTTGAGGCTATCATTGGGTTCCAATAAGAGATCTTTATCAATCTTTGAAAAATCGACTTTGAATGCTTTGCGGGGTTTTACATATTGAGCCAGGTCATGGTCAAAATGATGTGTGCTGATATAATCAACAATAAGTGACTTCGAGAATTTAGTAAAGCTATTACTGATGCTCACCGGGCCTATCAGGTATCGGTAATGAGGATTTTCAAGCAGGTATTTCAGGATGCCTTTCCATAAAAGGAAAAGGGGTAAGGGCTTCAGCTGGTATTCCTTCCTGATCCAGGAACGGCCAAGTTCGAGGCTTCTTCTCAGGATAGGATAGAACTGTTCCTTTATTTTGAAAAGTTCTGCAGTATAAAACCCCCTTTTCCCGCGGCTGTAGAAAATCTCGTCGCCATTGCCTATACGGTAAGCTCCTACAATCATCTTTGTATCCGTATCCCAGATAAAAAGATGATTATAATAGATATCGTATTCATCGAGATCTGTTTGTTTGTTAGTTCCCTCACCCACTGCCCGGAAGGTAATTTCCCTCAAACGTCCAATCTCTTTTATAATATTGGGAATACTGGATGTCGGGCAGATATAAACTTCGTAACTCTTTTCGGTCCAAACCTTAAAATCAGTTAAACCATTAATTTCCATGCTAAGAGTTTCCGGAGAAATAGCATCAACAATGCGTTTCGGCTTTTTTCTGATCTTAAATATCTTCCGGGGATTAAAGATCTTCTTCTCATTTTCAAGGCCGGTACCCAGGGCGTATGTCTTGGCGCGTAAATAGTCGAGCAGTTTTGTTGTGTTATGCGGAAATGACGTGTCAGAAGGAAGAATGGGCTTTCCAATCCTTACCCGGATTTTATGCCCATGCTTATTGAACAATTCCGAGGGCAGTTTTGCAGTCCGCAGGGTGGGATGGATGAAACTTAGCAAATTAAAAAGAAGCCCGTTATTTCCATGAAAATATACTGGTACCACAGGCACATTTGCCTTTGCAATAATCTTTCCTACAACCGGATGCCACAACTTATCGGTGATCTGCTGGGATTCAAACTTAAATGTAGACACTTCACCTGCGGGAAATATCCCAATTGGAGTTCCGGAGCGCAATAGTTCCAGTGTGTTTTTAATCCCGCTGATGCTCGAGGAATGTTCGATATTTTCGAAAGGGTTTACAGCAATAAAGTATTCGCTCAGGTTGGGGATCTTTTTCAGAAGGAAGTTCGCCATGAGTTTGGCATCCGGCCTGACCGCACAAAGAAGCTTTAACAAAACCAGTCCCTCGATTCCACCGTAGGGATGATTAGCAATTGCAATGAAAGGGCCCTCTTTCGGAATGTTCTTGAGATCACTATCGTCGAATTCTACATGGATGCCAATTATCTGAAGGATCTTATCTATAAAGGTAGGTCCGTGAAGATGTTCTGCTTTTTGGAATACATCATTAACTTCATTGATTTTCATCACCTCCATAAGCAAAGAAGCCAAACCAGGTAAATGCAATTTGTCGAGTTTGGCAGCTTTCTTAAAGTCGTCTTTGGTTATGATTTTCATCTCAATTCCGGCAAATAAGTCATTCTCAAATTTCTCAAAATATTCGGTTATATTAGTCTAAATCTATCTCTATCCCAACAAACTCTACTAAGATATGTAAATAGCATGTCTGATAAGTATGCCCGGCAGAGCTTTAATTAGCGAGCCATGAATAAACAATTAAATTCATTTTTCAGCTTCTCCAAAAAGGAGCTGAATGGTATTTTGATACTTCTTTTCCTTGTAAGTCTGATCCTTGCCTTCCCCTTTTGTTACAGGCTTTTTGATAAACCTGAACAGTATGATCTAACCCAATTCCAGGAAGAAATAGCTTTATTTAAAGCATCAGCGGTAAAGAGCAATAAAAATTATGCTTCTTTCAGAGATCAGACTGACGAACGAATTATCAATCCTCAATATTTCAAATTTGACCCTAATTCCGCCTCTTCATCCGAATTGCATAGATTGGGATTATCGCAAAAGCAAATCAGGGTAGTTAAGAATTATCTGGCTAAAGGTGGCAGGTTTTATAAAACGGAAGACTTTAAGAAAATATATTCTATTTCGGAAGCTCAATACACAGTTCTTGAACCTTTCATTCAGATAATACAGAATAAAGGTTTTTCTTCCAGGGAACAGAAGCTACCGGAGGATAAAGACCATGTCAGCAAGCTTGGGAATAGCACATTAATAGTGGAATTGAATACTGCCGATTCAGTCATGCTTGATCAGCTGCGTGGAATTGGGCCAGCTTTTGCTTCAAGGATAATTCGTTTCAGGAACAGACTGGGCGGCTTTTATAGGAAAGAACAGTTGAAAGAGGTATACGGGATGGATTCACTGAGATATTCTCAAATTGAGAATCAACTTGTTGTTAATGCATCATCGGTTAACCGCCTGAATCTGAATAAGGCTACATTCGAGGAATTGCGGCACCATCCTTACCTTACATTTAAACAGATCAATGCAATAATCCAGTATCGCAAACAGCATGGCGACTACGCCTCGGCGGATGATTTAAGGAAAGTTCTTATTCTGAATGAAGAAATTATCCGTAAAATTGAGCCATACTTATCTTTTGATCCATGATCAGTACCAAACTGAAGAACGCTATCCGAGACATTCCTGACTTTCCCAAACCTGGAATAATTTTTAAAGATATCACACCCATACTCAAGGATCCAGTTTTATGTACTGAGATCGTGGAAGCTTTTGCCAACCGGATAGATGCAGATTCGATTGATGTAATCGCCGGAATTGAAAGCCGCGGGTTCTTATTTGGCCTTATGCTTGCAAACCGTCTGCAGGTACCCTTCATACCTGTAAGGAAAGAAGGCAGGTTGCCCGCAGAAACTGTAAAGGAACCCTGCGAGATCGAATACGGGTCAGCCATCCTTGAATTACATGCAGATGCACTGATTAAAGGTCAAAGAGTAATGATCCATGACGATCTATTAGCAACAGGCGGAACGGTGTTTGCCGCAACCCGGCTTGTTCAAAGGCTTGGCGGTGTAGTTGCCGGTTATTCCTTTGTTATAAGCCTTGATTTCTTAAATGGAAAGGAAAGGCTTAGAGTTGATTCTGATAATATCATCACATTGATTTCGTATTAAATAAATTGTAGGTTTTAAGTCGCATGCGACACTTAGAATTTATAACCTATAACTCCTTTTGGTGCTATAATTGCTAACTTGCGGGCAACCAATTATAAATTTATGCAAACTACACTAACTCCCGAACAAGGAGGGATAAATTTCAGTACATCCGAAAATGAGCAGATGGTAATCGACATGGTTCGGAATTTTGCTGAAAAACATATTCGTCCGCATGTTATGGAATGGGACGAAGCACAAACCTTCCCAATAGAGACTTTCAAAAAATTAGGTGAACTAGGCTTAATGGGCGTTCTGGTTCCTGAAGAGTATGGTGGTTCGGGAATGGGTTATCACGAATACGTTCATGTCATCTCTGAAATTTCGCAGGTTTGCGGATCTATCGGGCTTTCTGTGGCTGCTCACAACTCACTATGTACAGGACACATCATGGCTTTTGCCAATGATGAACAAAAGAAAAGATGGCTGCCAAAACTGGCTACCGCTGAATGGATTGGTTCATGGGGACTTACCGAAGCGAATACCGGGTCTGATGCGATGGGAATGAATACAACCGCGGTATTAGACGGAGACCACTATGTTGTTAACGGATCTAAGAATTGGATCACTCATGGTAAATCTGCTAATGTAGCAGTAGTTATGATCCGCACAGGCGAAAAAGGCGATTCCAAAGGAATCTCTGCAATTGTTATCGAAAAAGGAACTCCGGGTTTCACGTCCGGAAAAAAAGAGAACAAGCTTGGAATGCGTGCTTCTGAAACAACTGAACTGATATTTGACAATTGCCGGGTTCCGAAAGAGAATCTTCTTGGCAAAGAGGGTGAAGGGTTTAAACAAGCCATGTATATTCTCGACGGCGGAAGGATTTCAATAGCGGCCCTGTCGCTTGGAATGGCCAAGGGCGCCCTTAAAGCCGCGGTGGAATATTCCAAGCAACGTTACCAGTTCGGGCAGCCAATATCAAATTTCCAGGGAATATCCTTTAAAATTGCGGATATGGCAACTGAAATTGAAGCTGCTGAACTATTAATTATGAGTGCTGCTGATCTTAAGAACAAAGGCATGAATGTAACGAAGCAATCTGCTATGGCTAAATATTTTGCATCGGAAGTCTGCGTGAGGACAGCCACTGAAGCAGTTCAGATATTTGGAGGATACGGATATACAAAGGATTTCCCGGTTGAGAAATTTTACAGGGATTCGAAGTTGTGTACCATAGGTGAGGGGACCTCAGAAATTCAGAAGATCGTTATCGCCAGGGAGATAATGAAATAGGGAAGCAATATCATCTCCGGATGAGTGTTACCAATGGAATTCAGCGGCTTGTGAAAGAGCAAGCCGCTTATTTCAATTCCTTTTTTTGCATCACATACGCTTTAATCATTTTCCCTGTTGGATATTCACTGGTATTGTAATGGGAAAGCGGTATTTAAATCCTTTATTCCTAACCTTAAAAGGTTAAAAAAAGCAATTACTTGATAATAATTTAATAGAGAATTCAATTCCGCACTTTATATTTAGAGTATGATTAATTCCAGAAGAGATTTTATTAAAAGCAGCGGGCTTGTAGGCCTGGGGTTCCTGGGTTTAAACCAACTTGCAGCTAATGCAGCCACTTTTGGTTTTGTAGAATCGTTTACAGATGGCAAGTATGGCCCCTTGTTTTATAACCAGGGAGATATTCTTAGTCTTCCAAAGGGTTTTTCTGCAAAAGTTATATCCCGGAAAGGTGATGTAATGACCGATGGACTTTTAACACCCGGGGCTTACGATGGTATGGGTGTTTTTAAATGGAAAAAAGATAAAATGTTCCTTATCAGGAACCATGAATTATCGCCCGGGGCGATAGCTTCGGGGCCATTTGGAAAGAATAATGAGTTTTTGAACAAAATCGATAAAAATAATATATATGATTTTGGCAAGGGAGACTCTATGTGTTATGGTGGTACTACAACAATGGTCTATAATGAAAAAATTCAAAAAATTGAAACAGAATATCTCAGTCTTATAGGCACAGTAAGAAATTGCGCGGGGGGTATCACACCATGGAACTCATGGATTACCTGTGAGGAATCGACGTTGGAAAAAGGAGGAGCTAACGGCCAGCTGGAGAAAGATCATGGTTATAATTTTGAAATTTTCGCTACAGATAAAGTCGGTTTAACCCCTCCTATCCCCATTAAAGCTATGGGTCGGTTTATGCATGAAGCCGTCGCAGTTCATCCAAAAAAAGGCATTGTATATCAAACCGAAGATGCTGGTGATAGTCTCTTTTACCGCTACCTGCCTAATAAAAAGAAAGACCTTCACAAGGGTGGCAAACTGCAATGTTTAGTAATAGAGGAATGGGCAAGCGCTGATACTCGCAATTGGCCGGACCTCACGGGCGAAAAATTTCCGGAAAAGAAATCTTTTAATGTGCGATGGATGGATCTTGATAATGTAGAAGCTCCTGATAATGATCTCCGTTTACGTGGATACAAAATGGGTGCAGCCCGTTTTTCAAGGGGTGAAGGAATTTGGTATGGCAAAAAGGAATTGTTTTTTGCATGTACTGATGGAGGTGTCAACAGGACCGGGCAGATCTTCAAATACACGCCAAGCAAATATGAAGGTAAATCCAGGGAGTCTGAATCACCTGCCCAACTGGAACTATATATTGAACCCAACGACACTACAATGTTCCAAAACTGCGACAACCTCACCATCGCGCCATGGGGAGATGTAATCATATGTGAGGATAAAGCCGACGCAAGAATTGTAGGAATTACACCGGAAGGAAAAACCTATTTAATAGCTAAGAACATTGGCTACCGCCAATCTGAATTCGCAGGTCCAGTGTTCTCACCTTCGGGTAATACATTATTCATAAATATTCAGTCACCCGGACTTACTTTAGCTATAACGGGGCCATGGGCATCCTGATGCAACAATACTTCAAATCTGCTTAAGAAAATATCAGTGGCTCTATTAGAACGTAATGAAGAGGTTTAGAGCCTTTATATGCTAACACATAAAGATAATCATGAAAGTTGCTAAATCTATTCTCTTTATTTTGTTTACTTCAGGCATATGTTGTCAGGCATTGGGACAGCGATATGGTTATAGTGTTCAGAACGCACATGCACATAATGATTATGAAAACAAGGTTCCTTTTTTTACCGCTTACAATGCAGGTTTCGGATCGATTGAGGCAGATGTTTTTCCGGTGAACGGAAAACTATATGTTGCACATAATAAGATTGGCATCATGCCCGAAAGATCATTGCAATCTTTATATCTGGATCCATTACTGAAAGCATTGTCGATTGATAGGGCCAGGCAGATTATTTTACTAATCGATATAAAGGAAAATTACAAACTAGTCTTACCAATTTTGATTAAGGAACTTGCTCCTCTTCAGGCCATTATTGTTAGCGGTCGGCTCCAAATTGTAATTAGCGGCAACCGTCCTGCGCCGTCAGAATTCAGCAATTATCCGGATTATATACATTTTGATGACGATCAGAGCCGGAGAAGCACGCCGGAGCAATGGAACAGGGTAGGCTTGGTTAGCTTGCGGTTTTCCAACCTTTCTAGCTGGAAGGGGGAGGGAAAAATGAAGAAGGACGAACGATTGCGAATCAGATCAACTGTGGACAGTGTACATAAATCTGGAAAAGAGATTCGGTTTTGGGGCTCACCCGATAACCCTCAGGCATGGAAAATGCTTATGAAATTAAAAGTGGATCGAATTGGCACCGATAAAATAGCCCAGCTCGCTTCGTTTATAAGACGCGATTAATAGTGCTCGCTTGCTTGTGATCTGCCTATCTGGCCGAATAAACAGTCTGAATCAATACCAGTTATTTTTAGTTTTAATAAGCGTTCAGATTTTTACTTCAGCGCAAAAACATTTGTAAAAAGCAGGAAAATATCATTGAATAGATTTAATTTTAACGAGTCGGGCAAGCCCCAATAATAAATAGTTTAGATCAAACAAAATAACACTTGATGAAGAGCAATAAAGTACCAGACAAGGTATTTAGCGAGGAAATTAAAAAACCATCCGACTTCAAATTCGGAGCCACGGTCGCTAACGCTTTTGACGACATGGTTGAACGTTCGGTTCCGTTTTATAACGAAATCCAGAGGATGATCATTGAGCAGGCAATTGAACATGCTGAACCTAATACCAACGTCGTAGATTTGGGTTGTTCTACAGGAACTACTATGATCGGATTAAATCCCTATGTTGATTCAACTATCAAGTTTATTGGAGTAGATGATTCTTCTGAAATGCTTAAAAAATGCGAACTTAAGTTACAAGAAGCAAATTTTAAACGACCTTATGAGCTTGTGCTTGGAGATCTGCACGAAGATGTCAAAATTGAGAACGCTTCTGTTGTAATTCTTTGCCTCACCTTACAGTTTGTAAGACCACTTTACAGAGAGAAGCTCATCAAAAGAATATTTGACGGTCTTACAAAAGGTGGTGTTCTAATTGTCTCAGAGAAGATACTTGCCGAGGACAGCCTTTTTAACCGGAATTTCATTAAATATTATTACGATTATAAAAGAAGGAATAATTACAGTGAGATGGAAATATCCCAAAAACGCGAAGCTTTGGAAAATGTCCTGATTCCATATAAGCTAAGTGAGAATATAAAGATGTTCAGGGAGGCAGGTTTTTCCCATATAGAGACCTTTTTCAAATGGTATAATTTTTCCGGTTTTATCGCAATTAAAAACTAAGATGCTTGCTATTGGCAATTTTTTCTTTAAATACAGAAATCTCTTATTTATATTTCTGTATCTCGCTTTATTTATTCCTTCCCCGGAAATATTCACCGAAGAGGCCCTGGGATCAAATTACTATCTATACCCGATTGTCCTTGGATTGATAATAACGATTTTCGGGCAACTTATCAGGGGTGTGACTATCGCACTCAAGTACATTGTCAGAGGAGGAAAAAATAAAGAGGTTTATGCTGATGATCTGGTGACCGAAGGGATTTTTACCCACTGCAGAAATCCTTTGTATGTTGGCAATATTTTGATGCTGGTAGGAGTGGGGATATTAATTAACTCACTTTTATTTGTAGCAGTCTTCATTCCCCTGTTTTTATTCATTTACCAGGCCATTGTATTAGCAGAGGAGCAATTCCTACGCAATAAATTCAAGGGGCAATTTGATGCTTATTGCAGCAAAGTCAGCCGATGGTGGATTAATTTCGAAGGTATTGGGAAAACGATCGCTGGAATGGACTTCAACGGTAAGAGATGGTTAATTAAAGAGTATAATACCCAAACCGTTTGGGCAACGGGCATAGTTGTTATTCTGCTTTTTTATTATCCACAGCTGACGGGATACAATACAGACCTGCGTAATATGCTTTTCATCATATCCTTATTGCTCCTGGGAATATACTATTTCAGTATCAGGTATTTGAAAAAGAGTGGTACCTGGAAGGGCTAATTTGTAATACACACATTATTGAAAAAGAAAACCCCGACCTGCCGGGGTTTTCTTTTTCAAGGAATATTAAACTACTTTAGACTTACCCGGTATCGCAATAGGATACAAGCCATTCGCATCAGGCAGAACTTTTGGCAAGGCATCCCAGCTCAATTTTTCGGGCATCAGGTTTATTTCAGAATTCAGGGCTTCTTCCCACTTAACTTCTTTTCCGGAATAAGTAGCATAGCGCCCTAATAAAGAGGTCAGGGTACTTTTGGCAACCCGTTCGGCATCAGCAAATTTGTATTGTCCTTTGTCAATAGCTTCAAATAATTCATCATGTTCAGTCTGATAGGGATTTGGATCACCTTTACCAGCATGATTGAACATAACATTGCCTTTTGTATCCCAAAGTTTACCCGTGTTTGTGTTTGCAGAAAGAAAGGCTCTCCCTTTAGTACCCTGGAAACTTTCATCAACACGGTTTAAAGTTCCTTCATGGTGCCTGCACTGGCTTTGAATGACTGTTCCGTCAGCGTAAATAAATTCCACAGTATGGTTATCATAAATTTCTCCATAATCTTTTCCGGTGCGAAGGAAGCGGCTGCCGGTGCCCTGTGCAGATACAGGATAAGCGTTTTTAACCCAGTTTGCCACGTCTATATTATGAACATGCTGCTCGGTAATATGGTCCCCGCAAAGCCAGTTAAAATAATACCAGTTTCGCATCTGATACTCCATTTCGGTTTGTCCGGCTACACGCGGTTTTACCCAAACTCCGCCGCTGTTCCAATAAACCTGGCCCGAAACGATATCACCTGCCACGCCGTCTTCAATTCTTTTGATAGTTTCTTTATAATTATTTTGATACCTGCGCTGTAAACCTACTACCACGTTCAGTTTTTTCCGTTTAGCTTCTTCGGCTGTTGCTAAAACACTCCGTATCCCGGGCGAGTCCGTGGCAACAGGTTTCTCCATAAACACGTGTTTATTTTGTTTTACAGCTTCAGCAAAGTGCACAGGACGGAATCCCGGAGGAGTTACCAGTAAAACCACATCTGCTTCCGCGATTGCATGTTTGTACGCATCGAAACCTACAAATTTCTTATCCTCAGGCACATCGACCTTATCTTTACCAAACTTTTTGAACGCAGCATCGTAACTTTTATCCAGCCGGTCACGGAAAGCATCTGCCATAGCTACCACCTTGATGTTATATTTTGTGTTTAAAGCCTGGAACAACGCACCCGTCCCACGATCGCCGCACCCAATCAGCGCTATTTTAATAGTACCTCCTTCATCAGCATAGATGCCAGAAAATGGAATATTACTTAAAACAGCTCCCCCGGCAATTATAGCTGAAGTCTTCAGGAATGCTCTGCGCTGTGTTTGAGGGTTCTTTTTTTTGTTTTCGCTCATTGGATTGGTTTTTAATAGTCTTCTATCGGTTTTTGATTATAAAAATTGTCAATTTCTTCTTTAGAGGGCGTTTTCAAGGGTCTGACAAGACGAATTCCAACAAAGGGTGCCTCCGGGAGCCACCAGTTACTTTTAGGAATCTGCGGGTCTATACGTTTCCATGCCGGATCAGACTTGTGACGGGCCGCAGAACGTAATGAAAGTGCGTCGTCCTGATAGGATCCGCCGCGAACACTGTGTGGGTATAAAGTCTCTGGTTTTGCGTAGGGATCGTGAGCGTTGTCGGAACTTTGCAAGTAATAATTCGGAATATATTGATCCAAAGTCCATTCTGCTACGTTTCCATGCATATCGAACAAACCCCACTGGTTTGGCTTCTTACTCCCGACTGCGTGTGTTGATTCTAAGCTATTAGTTTTAAACCAGGCGTATTCTGCGAGTTTAGTACTGTCACTCCCAAAAGAATAAGCCGTCTGTGACCCTGCGCGGCATGCATATTCCCATTCTGCTTCTGTTGGCAGACGGTAGAATACACCCGTTCGGGTATAAAGCCATTTGCAGAATTGTAAAGCATTATACTGAGTCATTCCTATAGCGGGGTGCCCTTCTTTTCCCATGCCAAATGTCATATCAAGATAGGGTTTAGAGGGGCGGCTTATCGCATCGACGCCAATGCTTTGTGTCTGATCAAAGTCCTTGTAGACGAAAAGTTCATAAATATCCCATGTTACTTCGTGAGCGCTCATCCAAAACGGACTAATCTTAACAGTGTGAAGGGGATTTTCATCCACTTTATGCCCCGTTTCTGCAGGATCGCTGCCCATGTTAAATTCCCCTCCAGTAATTGATTTCATTTCGAATTTCGCATTAACACCGGGAATATTTTGGACGTAATGGGAAGTCTTTTTTTCCTGGGCAACCAGGATTTCTAATATTAAAAAGGTAAGGGTTATGTAAATAATAAAAGTTTTATTTCGAATCATTAGATCTAAACAACAATTAGGTATAAAAATAAAATTAACGTTTCGTCGCGAATAATCTGCAATTTTATGATTGAAAGATTTTCATTTGCACGATTTGCAATAGTGGAATATCTTTTGATAGACAAAAGTTCAGGAATACCGGGTACTAAATCTTACACAAAGACCAATGGAAGACAAAGAATTTTATCTGTCGGCAGAAATTAAATATAACTGCCTGGATGTTGTAAAAATGTGGGGTACAGATTTCGAACTAAAAGTTTATTCTTTGGTCGATACTGATTACGAAGTAGCAGAGAATTGTATCGAGTTGTATGGCGAGTCGAAACCAGACCTTTACGCTTTTGAAGTGAGTCTGGACGACGGTCTATCTTATGACTATATGAATGATGCCATCTATTGGTATGCAAATCATATCGGAAAGCCGGATCTGGAAATATTGAGAACAGATCCACGCGAAAATTTCCTGAAAGACAGCTTTCCTAACCAAGGCAATTGATATTCACCATTAAGCCCGCATTTCGTTAATTAATTTCAGGGTTTTATGAAAATTATTGCCGAATAATTCTCCTCGGCGGGATTTATTTAATCTGTTTTCTCAATTCATCCTCAATTTTATTGCAACTCACCAAAAACGGCTTGTCTGTTATACTGATATTAAACGACTGTCCCAATACGGTATAAGTGCCTGAGACTTTCCCGAGAGGTGAGTTAATTGCGAACTTCCCGTCAGAGCTATTTCCCGCAAACGTACCTCCCGCACCGGAAATTGCTTGTTCTGCCGATCTGATCAATTGATCGGGATCTCCACTAAAATCGATCGAAATATTGCATTTTGCCATTTTCTTATAATTTTAAACTTGAATAATTTGCAGCTTCGCCTGCATGCTTTCACTTTTTACGCCTAACCTCATCGCCCTTTTTAAGCCTAAGTCTTTCTTCGGCATTCTTAACCTCGTCCTTCTCTGCAATGATTAAGTCAGAAGGAATGATACTTTGAGATTCAATGTTTTCTTCACCCGTTTCAGGAATTGGCTTCTTTGACTTGCCCGGATCAGTTTCCTTTGATTTATTACCTTGATTAGTGTCCATAAAATCATGTTAGGTCTTATTGTGTGAACACAGAAGAGACTGAAATGTTCAAATATTATTTGTCTGATCTTTTGATTTTTAATATTTTTTGTACATTTGCAATCCAATTCTGAAAGGGGGTATCTGTATATTATGATCATTATTAATGTAAAAGACGGCGAATCACTAGACAAAGCTTTAAAACGCTTCAAAAAGAAATTCGAGAAAACCGGTGTATTAAGGGAACTTAGAAGCCGTCAGGCCTACGAGAAGAAATCTATTACCCGCCGTACGGAAGTTAAAAAAGCTATATATAAGCAAGGATTAAACATCGATACAGTTTAATTTTTCTTTAAGCATATAAAATCTTAAAACTATTTGTATCTTCAATTTATTGATGTGCAAATGGTTTTTTGATGTTTATAGAGAGATTTATTAGTTACCTTGAATACGAAAAACGGTTCTCTCCGCACACCGTTACTGCCTACCGTCAAGACCTCAATCAGTTTAATGATTTTTTAACTTCTGATGGGCTTGATATTCTAACAATCACCCATCAGGAAGTTCGTATCTGGATGCTTTCGCTAATGGAACAAGGCTCAGAGGCAAAAACTGTTAACAGAAAGTTGTCTGTCCTTAGGTCTTTTTATAAGTTCATGCAGCGCGAGGAGCTTATAACGGGTAATCCAATGGTTCATATTAAAGCGCCCCGCATTCCCAAGCGTTTGCCGATTGTTATGGATGAACAGAAGATGGATTCCCTTCTCGATAATGCAGCTATTTTTGAGGATAATTTTAGTGGTATCAGAAACAGGCTCATACTTGAATTGTTATACGGTACAGGCATGCGGCTTTCAGAACTGGTAAAACTTTCAGACCAGGATGTCAATCTTTATGAACAGTATATAAAGGTTTTGGGAAAGCGAAACAAGCAACGGGTGATCCCGGTTGGCGGCCCGTTGATGAAACTGATCAAAGATTATATGAGGGAAAAATTAAGTCAAAATTTTGACAACAAAGCGTGTTCTTTAATCGTTACCAATGAAGGAAACAATGCTTACCCTCAATTTATTTATCGTATCGTGAAGTTAAGCCTATCTCAAATTTCAACACAAGCCAAAAGAAGTCCGCATATTTTAAGGCATTCATTTGCCACTGCGCTTTTAAACAGGGGTGCAGATCTGAATGCAATAAAAGAGCTTCTGGGGCATTCCAGCCTGGCAGCTACCCAGGTTTACACGCACAATTCAGTCGAAAAATTAAAATCAATTTACAAACAAGCTCATCCTAAAGCTTAAATTCTATTCTATGATTTGAACTCTACGCTTACCAAAGTAAGATCTCCCTTAGTCGGGGGTTAATTAATTTCTAATTGTTATAAAAGGAGGAAACATGAAAATCCGAGTGCAATCGATCCATTTTTCAGCAGATGTTAAATTATTGGATTTTATCCAAAAAAAGGCAGATA
>JAZKHM010000205.1:0-2809 GCA_040385405.1 Bacteroidota bacterium
AAACGGAAAAACGTTTTACATCAATAAAGCCGGCCAAGAAGTTCCGGGGCCTTAATTTATTGATCCCTGGATGACATCGAAAATTTTTGCAATGCTGCATGATCATAGTGTTTGCATTCCGGGGCCTATTCAGTTGTTTGGAGGTGGTGCTTATTATGTCACCCCTTCGGGGTTCTTTCCATTTCCCCCGGATATTTTTCTATAATAATTTCACCCCTTCGGGGTTGTGACCAACCAAGTCTGTGGTTTGCGAAATAACAATAACGCATTAGGATTATAAAAAAGTTGAATACCCTCGCGTTCAATAATTAGTAATTTCGAAGGCCCGCCTGACCGGGACGGGCAGGGATGGCATTATTATAGACCTGCAAAATTAAGGCCTACAAAACCCCGAAGGGGTGGCATAAGGTTTAAGACCTTGATCCCTGGATGACATTGAAAGTTTTTAAGAAGGCCATGATCATAGCCTTTCCGTTCACGTGCCTGTTCAATTCTTTGTAGGTCGTGCTGATATTTCACCCCTTCGGGGTTCTTTCCATTTCACTGGATGCTTTCTATAATAATATCACCCCTTCGGGGTTGCGACCAACCAAGTCTGTGGTTCGCGAAAAAACAAAAACGCATTCGGATTATAAAAAAGTTGAAGCCTGCCTGTTTTGTAATCAATAATCCCGAAGGCCCGCCTGACCGGGACGGGCAGGGATGGCATTATTATAGAAATCTAAAAGTGAGTACAACAAACCCCGAAGCTCCGTCATCATCAAATCTTCAAATCCCGATTGCAATCCTATCGTGTGGACACATTTTTAAATATCTGCCAACCCTCGTGTGAAGCTTTAAAATATTTCAATCCAGTCCACAGTGTTGTGATACCGGGATGTCTCTTGCTTTCATAACCTTTCCACCCTCCTAATCTTGCGATTGCCCACACATATCTCTTCAGATCCTTTGTTTTGTAAGGATTTTTTTGTTTTTCAGTGTTGCCTTCAAGTTGTGTTATCTGGTGTTCCAAAAAATGCTGCTCTTCATTTGTAAAACAAGAGTCGGCACTTAGCTCAACTTCTGGTTCTGCATAAGCTAATCTCATCAAAAATAACTTGATGACTACCTCCATTATCAGCAAACACATTTTCCTTACTGATGAAGCATACTCAAGCTCTGAGGCTTCTATATTATACCCTTCCTTTTTTAATATTTTAAATACTTCCTCTATTGTCCATCGCCAGCTATACCACTCTATACAGGCTTTTGCCATTTCTTCACTCTCTACCGGGATTGTCGTTAATAGCCTCCAGCATATCTGATCTGCACCGCTATAATTAACCTCTTTCGCTTCTATTAAATTAAGTTTTACAGTAGGTACCACACCTTTGCTTGTGGCATCTGTTTTATTTATTTCTATCTCCTTATACCTGATCTCTATCTTGGCTTTTCGCTTCTTCCGGGTCTGTGTACCATCTACCAATAGTTCAAAGTTCCCTTTTGCCTCCTGATCAGATAAGCAATTGAATAGTTTGCTTTTGTCTAACAATGTTCTGTTAGTTCTTGCCCGGATCAACAAATCTGTTTTGGCATCCGGAATGACAGCAAACTGTTCATAGATGTCACCTTCCCTGTCTTGTACTATAACCATCCTTTCTACAATATCACTGAGGGCTGCTTTCGTATTTTTTGACACCTCAATCCATCTGTAAGATTCTTTTTCCTCTATCGGTAAAGTATTGTACTTCCGATCTGTTTTTGACTTAAACTCTAATGGTCTGTTCCATACTTTGATATCAGAATAACCGTAAGGAATACATTCTGTTGCATCCAATACTAAGCTAGGATGTAAAAGAAACCCTAAACCTTTTTCATTCTTAGCATTCGTCGTGCCTATATAACTATCCTTCTTAATTCGCTTGCTATGACTGCTCAGGTTTATTTCTGTAGTGTCCTGGATGCAGACAACATATTTATTACGGCAAGCCATTCGGCAGTTTGAAACCAAATTGCTAAGAATATCATCTTCTCCTACACGATCATTCTGCAGAAAACGATAGAAGCCCTTCGCAGATGATTCATCCTTTGCAATCTGGCGGATGGAATGAACGCTCTTACTAAAGAGGTCTCCTAAAATTTTATTTCCTCTGTATATTAATCTCAGGTCGTCTAAATCTGTAAATTCTCTCTTTTGCATCTGCAAAAGAACAAATTATCCAGAAATGTGTCCACACGATAGGATAGCTATCGGGACGGGACAGGCAACATGACAGGGCAAGGTTGTGAGAAGTTTAGAAATTCATTAATAGTTGAAATATACCTCCCGCATTACAGTCAGACTGATTTCGTTGAAACATCAGCTGTCATGCTGAGGCACGAAGCATCTGTTCGCTCGGCCGGCGAAAAGTGGCAGTTTACATTTAAAACCGGTGCTATGTTATGATCGAAGTTATAGATGCTTCGTTCCTCAGCATGACAGGGCAAGGTTTTAATGATCTCGGAAATTTAGTAAGAGTTGAATTTGGCTCGAAGCAACCTCCCACATAAATACGCTCTTACTTTCGTTCGAGGCCTCTGCTGTCATGCTGAGGCACGAAGCATCTGATCGTTCGGCCCGCAAATAATCGCAGTTTGCATTTAAAACAGTGACATTTTTAATAGGGAGGTTTGAGATGCTTCGTTCCTCAGCATGACAGGGCAAGGTTGTTAAGGATTTAGAAAGTTGGTAATGGTAGAAGTCGGGTGAAGGCAAAGTCCGCTTTATTACGCACTCCCTTTCTTTCGACGTTGCTGCGGTTCTGTTTTGGCGTTTGTACGCATCCCTGCC
>JAZKHM010000206.1:0-2622 GCA_040385405.1 Bacteroidota bacterium
TCCTGCAAGCAAGAATGATCTTCATACATTTATTAAGCAGTTTTCTGTTCGAAAGTGAAATCCGGGCTCCTACAACAAATAAGGATTTATGACATTTTTAAGTAAATATTCTTTAAATCTATAATAGTTTGACACAACCAAACGCATTGGCACCTGGCTTAGAGTCAGTACCTGCATGCACGTATTTGGGCGACAGCCCGGAACACCATGAACAGCGGGCACGCTCGTATGCAGAGGTATAATGCATGGGTATAAGCCTAATTTACAACAAGTGGAGGCTGCGGGATTAAATAGGGGGAAAGTAATGAGGGAACGGCCGGGGACGGCGGTATCAGGAACGGAAAATGTCTCAAAATATTTGCATATCCAAACTAAAGGTATTAACTTCAGGTTAATAACCAGTCCGGGTTTTACCCTCTCCAAAAATTTTCCCTACCGCTAAGCCGGCTCCTTCGGGAACACTGGGGGAATTGTCCGTACTTGCTTCGTAATACTTCCGGGACAGCTCCGGGACAGTTCCGGGAAGGATTCGGGAAACTTCCGGATTTATCCCGAATGTTTCCCGCATTCATCACAGTTGTTTCTCCTATCTTTCTGCCCGATGGTGCGAAGGATTCCCAGACTAAGCGTAAAGCTATCGGCTATTTTTATCAGTAAATTGAGGGAATAGTCTTAGGGAGGATTTCGTTAAACGAAAATAGTAAAGAAAATTAATTTATCAAAATTCTAATGGAACACTCATGTAAAAATTGAACCTAAGAGAAACACCTTCACCTCCCGAAATGTTAAGCTTTGTTAATCAGATGTTAATCTAAGTTAAAATTGAACTGATGATCTATCTGATGATCTATTCTTATAAACTAATATTTTCCTTTGGTGTTCTTTTCTGTAAAAGGCCTGAACCTCAGAGCAACATCAAACCCAATATAATTTGAACTAGTATTTATAGAACCCCGGTAAAGTTTGTCATACATGTTAATTGTTACCTTATTTTTCATTACAGATGTGAGACCCCAGTTAGTTCGAACTCCCAAAAGCACATCCAGGTTTTGATTTACGGCATGCTCATAACCCACACCTGCCGACATGATTGTAACCAGCCGGGTATAGCTTGGGTATTCCACCGAAAAATCTGGTGTGTCAGAACCGGTAGCAGGTGCATCTGCATACATTAGGTTGTCGGGATTGTCTCCTTTCCGGGTAGTGCCGACGCGTTGAGAGTGATTGAACCGGAAGGTCGGACCGGCAAATATGCGGATTTCGTTCCCGAGAGCAGAGGCCTTATAAACCGCATTCAGTGTACCCGAATTGTACAAATAGTCATGAAACCTTGAAATACTGACCTCTCCGGCCTGACCGGGCTGGAACGCTGCAAGTGGTGCTTTGAACTTGTAGGACCAGTTGCCCCCGCCGAAATCGGTGCCAGCGCTAAAACCCCATTTCCGGTTAAGCATATAGGTATAGTCCAACCCTGCTTCAATCGCAGTTGTTGTGCCCGTGGATATACTTGCCGGCGAATTATTAAAAACCTCGGGTTCAGCGGTAAAATTTGGCGTAAGCCTGATCCCGAAATATCCCTGAGCCAACACTTTATCAGACGAACAGATCGGCAGGCAAAAGAGGATCGCTGTAAATACCAACCTTGGTGTTCTACCACACCACCGCCGACTCCAGGTAATTAGATCATTCATGTTTCAAAGATAGATGATCTAACTTACAAAAATATTTCACGAATGGATTGTGATAGACTGGTGATCAGGTCTTTTGCTTCTTTTTTTTAGCTGACGGAAACAAGACATTATTCAGAATCAAACGGTATCCTGGTGAATTTGGAGTGAGGCTCAGGTCACGTTTACGGTCGGCGGGGTTGCCGGGAAATCGGTTTCCGTTGCTGCGAAACCCCCCGCCGCGGCCGAAATCACCTTCCGGATCATGACCTCCGTAGTAGGTCCATTGTCCGTTGCCCAGTTCACCATGTATATATCGCGCCACACCGGCTACTTTGGTCTCGCCCATTACCAATACCTGGGATCTTACTGTACTTTCGTTGAAAGCCGTAGTTTGCCCATTAAACCCTTTGATAACGAATTCATGATTTTGCGTAAGCATGGAAGGTACCAGGTCCCATTTGGCAGAGTAGCTGAACAGCGTGAAGAAATCGTTTTCCGGATTTGCATACCTGCCGGCATTGATATTGGAGAAGCCGCGATAATCAGGTTTTAATATAAAATTGCCGAAAGCCAGCGTTTTATTAAAATCAAGTTTTGATTGAGCCCCCGGATCAGATCCATCTCCATCATACTGGCTTTCCACAATATCGATGCCTTCTGCGGCCAGGGCAACATCAAGCGTTTCACCGGCAGAGCACATCGCAAACATATACCCACCTCCGCTTACGAATTTGCTGATGTTTTTTGCGACCGTGAGCTTCATCTGCGAAACCTTGGAATAGCCATGCCTGGTGGCAATCGCTTTTTGAATATTAATGTCTTCCTGTGATTGCCTTTGTCCGGAGAGTCCAAACTGCCCGGTAAAGTCTTCATGGTGCAGATGCAGCCATTCATATTTGGGAAGATCGCCCTTTAGAACTTCTTCATCATAAATAATATCATAAGGTATTTC
>JAZKHM010000207.1:0-26008 GCA_040385405.1 Bacteroidota bacterium
TTATAGCACATATAGATCACGGTAAAAGCACTTTAGCCGACCGTCTTCTGGAATACACCCACACCATCACCCATCGTGAATCCCAGGCTCAGTTGCTGGACGATATGGACCTTGAACGGGAACGTGGAATCACTATTAAGAGCCATGCTATTCAGATGGATTATATTGAAGATGGCCAGGCATATGTACTAAATCTAATTGACACCCCTGGGCATGTCGACTTCTCATACGAAGTATCCAGATCCATCGCAGCCTGCGAAGGTGCACTTTTAATAGTTGATGCATCACAGGGCATTCAGGCTCAAACGATATCGAACCTTTACCTTGCGCTCGAGCATGACCTGGAAATTATCCCTATTCTAAATAAAATGGACCTTCCCGGAGCTATGCCAGAGGAAGTAAAGGATCAGATCATCGAATTGATCGGCTGTAAGCGCGAAGAAATTATACCAGCGTCAGGGAAAACAGGCTTGGGCGTGCATGACATACTGAGAGCAATCGTGGAACGTGTTCCTCCTCCCCAAGGCAATCCGGACGGAGAATTGCAGGCACTGATCTTCGACTCCGTATTCAATTCATTCCGCGGCATTATTGCATATTTCAAAGTATTAAATGGTGAAATCCGAAAGGGTGATAGAGTTAAGTTTGTAGCTACCAACAAAGATTATATCGCAGAAGAAGTAGGTACGCTAAAGCTTACCCAGAAGCCCAAGGATGTCATCAAAACCGGAGATGTGGGTTATATTATTTCGGGAATAAAAGAAGCACGAGAAGTAAAGGTCGGGGATACTATTACGCATAAAGATAAGCCAAGCAAAGAACCGATAAAAGGCTTTGAAGAAGTTAAGCCAATGGTTTTCGCTGGCATCTATCCCGTTGATACCGACGAATACGAGGAACTGCGCGAAAGCATGCATAAGCTTCAGCTTAATGATGCATCTATTGTCTTTGAACCTGAATCGTCTGCCGCTTTAGGATTCGGCTTCCGATGCGGTTTCCTTGGCATGCTCCATATGGAGATAATTCAGGAGCGCCTGGAACGCGAATTCGATATGACAGTTATTACAACTGTTCCTAACGTTTCCTACAAAGCATTTACTTCTAAGGGACTTGAAATCGATGTCCATAATCCTTCAGACCTTCCAGACCCGAGTAAACTGGACCATGTAGAGGAACCATATATCAAAGCTAATATTATCACAAAGTCAGAATTTGTAGGACCAATTATGTCGCTATGTATTCAAAAGCGGGGTACAATTGTCAATCAGTCATACTTAACGTCCGACCGTGTGGAGCTCATTTTTGAAATGCCAATGGGGGAAATTGTCTTTGATTTCTATGACCGATTAAAAACGATCTCCAAAGGTTACGCATCGTTTGATTATCATCAGATAGGATATCGCCAATCAGACCTCGTAAGGCTCGACATTCTACTCAATGCGGAACCGGTCGACGCTTTGTCTTCACTGATTCACCGTACTAACTCTTATAACTTCGGTAAAAAAATCTGTGAAAAATTACGGGAACTCATCCCACGTCAGCAGTTTGAAATCATTATACAGGCTTCAATCGGTGCGAAGATCATCGCCCGTGAAACAGTGAAAGCATTACGGAAGGATGTTACCGCAAAGTGCTATGGCGGTGATATTTCGCGTAAACGGAAACTTCTCGAGAAGCAAAAGAAGGGAAAGAAACGGATGCGCCAGGTAGGTAATGTCGAAATCCCGCAAACAGCATTCATGGCTGTTTTAAAGCTGGATTAATAAAATCTTCGCTTTTCGCGATTAGCGAAATGCTTATGTGGAAAAGGGCGAAAATGTTGATAAATACTATTCTAAGAACATAATGCAATTACTTGACGGAAAATTTGTATCAGAGAAATTAAAATTACAAATAGCAGAAGAAGCGGCACAGATACTTAAAAAAACGGGCCGTAAACCACATCTGGTTGCAATTCTTGTAGGACATGATGGGGGTTCAGAAACCTATATTGCCAGCAAAATAAAGAATTGCGAAAAAGTTGGATTCGATTCTACACTATACCGATTTGAAAATGATATTACGGAGTCTGAGCTGTTAAAAAAAATTGAAGAGATAAACAGGGATCCTCAAACTGATGGCATACTTGTACAGCTTCCGCTTCCAAATCATATATCAGCCGATAAAGTAACAGAATGTATTTCGCCTGAAAAAGATGTCGACGGATTCCACCCTGTTAATTTAGGACGGATGCAGAGGAATCTCCCCTCTTTTTTGCCGGCTACTCCTTACGGGATTCTATTAATGCTGGCTGAATACAACATCGATACAGCTGGTAAACATTGTGTTGTTGTAGGGCGGAGCAATATCGTAGGTTCGCCCATGAGCATCCTTATGGCCCGTAATACAAATCCGGGAAATTGCACAGTCACGATCTGCCACAGCAAAACCCCGGACATAAAAAAATTTACCCTTGATGCTGATATTCTTATCGTGGCAATTGGCAAGAAAAATTTCATAACTGCGGAAATGGTCAAAGATGGGGCTATTGTTATCGATGTGGGCATGAACCGGGAAAGTTCCAGCGAAACGAAGTCCGGCTATAAACTATTTGGAGATGTAGACTTCGAGAATGTTGCGCCTAAAGCCTCGTGGATAACTCCAGTTCCGGGAGGTGTCGGATTAATGACAATTGTAGGGCTGCTGAAAAACACGTTATCATCGGCAAAAAAGGAAATTTACTAATTCACCAGAATTTCCACCAGTTTTCTTTTAGTCCCACGTAGATGCCATCATCCCGGATTTCAACAGGATATGTATTGACATAATTCCCCTGCCCGGCTAGCCCCCGGCCCGTAACAAGGTCAAATTCGTGCCGGTGATAGGGACAGACTATTTTGCCGTCACGGCACCAGCCGGAGCTGAGATCCGCGCCTGCATGAGGGCATTTATTCTGGACAACAAATAGCTTATCCCCGGTTTTGACAACACAAAGTTTCTTTCCGGAAACATCAATTTTTTTAATGAAATCGGACTTTCCCCAAACATCAGATGATAAAATTTTGAACCACTTCATAAATATGTGTCACTGCCATGTAGCAAAACGTATTAAAAACCCCTTAGACCGCTAAACTAAGTATATTTGCATCCTAAATTACAAAATGGCACACCAAATCCCACCCGACGGCACCTTATTACCATTGATGGAAGAATTCTATACCATCCAGGGGGAAGGATTTCATTCCGGGAAAGCCGCATACTTTATCCGACTGGGAGGATGTGACGTAGGCTGTCATTGGTGCGATGTAAAAGAAAGCTGGAATGCGGATTTGCATCCCTTAACAACTGCTGATCAGATTGTTCAAAATGCAGGCAGGTATCCAGGTAAGGCAGTAGTCGTAACAGGTGGCGAGCCTTTAATCTATAATCTGGATTATCTGACTTCCGAACTTCAAAAAAAGGGAATAAAAACATTTATTGAAACTTCCGGTGCTTATCCCCTATCAGGTAGTTGGGACTGGATTTGTCTGTCTCCAAAAAAATTCAAATCACCAAGACTTGATATCAGTCCGTTGGCCGGGGAGCTGAAAGTAATTGTATTCAATAAAAGCGATTTTGCCTGGGCGGAAGAACATGCCAGGCATGTTTCGGAAAGCTGCAAGCTATATCTGCAGCCTGAATGGTCAAAATCTGCGGAAATGACCCCTCTCATTATAGATTATGTTATGCAGAACCCCCAGTGGGAGATCTCGCTGCAGACGCATAAATATCTAAATATTCCCTAGTAGAAATCAAATAGCAAGTATCCAGATGTACGGCCGAAACTCCGGGATTGTCCGGGTACGGGGTTCAAATTTAGTCTCTACCCAGCGCAATATTCGTACACCTACAACAACACGATCATTTCCGTCTTATATCAAAAATTCAATCTTATCGTTTATAAAATAATTAGTAAAATAATCTATTAAGTATATTTTCTAACTTCACGTTTCCGGATTCTGTAATGAAAAAATTTCTCCTGTTGTTTATATGTTTATATTCGGGACTGTGCTTTAGTCAAAAGATAACTTCTTCCCAAAACAAGCTCGCTCAGAAATCATACCTGCAGGCTAACAAATACATTGGCGACAAGGCATATAATATGGCTGTTTCGGAACTGAAAAAGGCTATTTCTGAGGACAACAGGTTTACAGCAGCTTATCAGCAATTAGGCGATCTTTACCGGAGGCTTGGCGATTATCCAAACGCCCTTATCAATTATAAAAAGGTAATTGAGTTAGATCCGGAATTTTACAATGTCACCTATTTTGGGCTGGGCGAAAGCGAGCTGAACACAGGAGCTTACGAAAGTGCCCTTATTCATTTTAAAAAGTATGCTTCGTCTCCTGGTTTAAGCGATGAAAGCAAAATAAAAACTGGAAAATACATTGCGGACTGCCTATTCAGTCTTCAAGCGATAAAGTCACCAGTGAGCTTTAAACCGGTAAATATGGGTGCAGGCGTAAACACATCCCAGGATGAATACCTTCCGGTGATAACCGCTGATGAAAAAAAGATCATTTTTACACGGAAAGCTAGCAACAACGAAGATTTTTATACGAGTGTAAAAAGTCCGGACGGCTGGCTCACGGCAAAATCTCTAAGCCCAAATATCAATACCTTTGAATTTAATGAGGGTGCTCAATGTATCTCTCCTGATGGTAACTATTTGTTTTTTACAGGATGTAACCGCCCGGATGGCCTCGGACGTTGTGATATTTACATATCAAAATGGGAAGGATCTGAATGGAGCCGGCCATTCAATATTGGAGCTCCAGTAAATACCCCTGGGTGGGAGTCACAACCTTCTATCAGCGCAGATGGGCGGACTTTGTACTTCGTTAGCACCCGGAACGGTGGAAAAGGCGGATATGACCTCTGGAAATCCGAACTTATGCCTGAGGGATCATGGAGTGTGCCTGTCAATCTTGGCCCAGAAATTAATACGCCGTACGATGAGCAGTCTCCGTTTATTCATCCGGATGATCAAACCTTGTATTTTTCGTCCAACGGCTGGCCGGGCTTAGGTAATAAGGACCTCTTTGTGACCCGCAAGAAGAATCCTGGAGAGCTGAAGACTTTATGGGAAAAACCGCAAAATTTGGGCTATCCGATAAATACGTTCGGTGAAGAGAGCGGACTAAGTATAAACAGCTCCGGTAATGTCGCATTTTTCGCCTCTGATAAACAGGGAGGATCCGGGGGATTTGATATTTATTCATTTGAAATGCCTGAAAAGCTGCGTCCGAATGCTGTGACCTACGTGAAAGGTTTAGTATCAGATCTGAGTTCCAGGCTGCCACTAGAAGCAAAAATACAGATCATCAATCTTAAAACCGGCGCGTTTGCTTTCGACGATATTACCGATCCGTTCACCGGGGAATTTCTAGCTACCCTTACCCCCGGGAATTCATTTGCGCTGAATGTATCTAAACCTGGGTACCTGTTTTATTCACAGAATTTCACACCCGACCTTAAACAAGCATTAAAGCCTTATATGATCGGAGTTCAGCTACAAAAGATAGAGATCGGCGGAATGGTTGTTCTGAACAACATATTTTTCGAAACAAATAAATTTGATCTGCTTCCGGAATCGAGAACGGAACTTGGGCAGCTTATCACATTTCTAAACGAGAATCCAGGTGTGTCTATTGAGATTGCAGGTCATACGGATAATATTGGTGACGATTCCTCAAACCAGGCCCTTTCTGAAAGCAGGGCGAAGACCGTATATGACTATCTCGTTTTGAATAAAGTCCCTTCGTCAAAGCTCAGTTTTAAAGGATACGGAGAAGGCAAACCATTGAACGATAACTCAACAGAAGAAAACCGCAAGAATAACAGAAGAACTGAATTTAAAATCGTTAGAAAATAATATGGAACAAAACTTTAAAAATCACGCCCGTATAGTAATCGGGTTTCATGGTGTTTTATTGATCCTGTTAGTAGCCGGATTAATTGGTTCCGGAATGAACCTTTTTACGTCGTTACATAACAACAATCTATACTCGGCAAGTCTTATCATGTTATTGTTCGTCTGCTGCGCAATCATGTATGCATACATTAGAATGTTTCCTTTAAAAGCTCAGGACAGATCAATTCGCGCCGAGGAGAATTTCAGGCATTATCTCCTTACAGGAAAACCTCTCCATCCGGGACTTAGAATGGGACAGATTATTGCCCTTAGATTCGCTTCCGATGAGGAATTTCCCTCACTCTCCGCACAGGCATTGAAAGACAATTTAAGTCCGAAAGAAATCAAGCAAGCTATTCAAAACTGGAAAGGTGATTATTACAGAGTGTAAATTACTTGTCTGATTACTTTGTAATTTCTTATAGATTTACGTGTATGAAAACAAGAGCTCTTTTATGTATCCTGTTATTAAGCGCCTTAAATTCATTTTCTCAATACCCAGAGGCTACAATATCCAATGGTTTGATTGAGGCGAAGCTCTATTTACCAGATGCCGAAAGGGGTTTCTATAGGGCCACGCGTTTTGACTGGGCTGGTGTCGTGTCGAGTTTAACATATAAAGGCCATGAATTTTTTGGTCAGTGGTACCCTACTCATAATCCCCTGGTTCACGATGCGGTTCAGGGGCCTGTGGAAGCTTTTGATCCAATAGGCTACGATACGGCAAAACCAGGTGAGACATTCCTTAAAATTGGTATAGGAACTTTGAAAAAGCTGAACGCTAACCCATACCGATTTTCCAGCGCTTTTGAGATTGTAAACGGGGGCGAATGGAAGATCAGGCAAAAGAAAGCCAGTGTAACCTTCATTCACAAATTGGAGGATGCAGGCGGATATGCGTACATTTATAAGAAGACACTCAGGCTGGCCAAAGGTAAGCCCGAACTTATCCTGACACACAGTTTGAAGAACAGAGGCAGAAATACGATTGAAACCAGCGTTTTTAATCATAACTTCCTCGTGATTGACAACCAACCGACAGGACCAGATTTTACAGTTTCACTTCCCTTCGAAATTAACAACCAGCCGACGGGAAAAAGACTTATGAAATTTGAAAATAAGGATATGATATACTTGAAGGAACTCTCCAAAGGCGAAAGTACAATGGAGTATCCCACAGGCTATACCGGGGAACGCGTTGAAGATTACGACTTTACTGTTAAGAATTTAAAAACCGGAGCTGGTGTAAGAATAACTTCAGACAAGCCACTATCCAAATTTATGTTCTGGTCAGTGCCAACGACACTTAGTCCGGAGCCGTTCATTAAGGTAAAGGCCAGGCCCGGCGAAAAATTTAAATGGAATATAAATTATGAATTTAAAAGCAACTAATCTTATGTCTGACAGAAGGCTATTTTTAAAAGCTGCCGGAGTTTTAGCTATTGGCAGTATCCTCCCACAATGGACCGGATGTAAACCTTTGGCTTATGCGGCTAAATTTCCGCCAATTGGTTTGCAGCTATATACACTTAATTTCTTACTCAATACGCCGAACGCTGACACAGCTTTGGTATTAAAGCAGATTGCTGACATAGGCATTAAAGAATTAGAGACTGCCACCGGAGGCAATGGTTTGTACTATGGACAAAAGCCCAAAGTGTTTGCTAAAATGGCAAAAGATGCCGGACTAACATGGATTGGAAATCATATCGGCGGCCTTCCACGTAATCCTCCGGCGTCGGTGTCAGCAACGGCTAACGCTCGTCCGCGATTCCGCAACCTCCGTGACAATGTTCAGGAAATTGTTGATGATGCTGCAGAAGGCGGTTGTGGCTGGGTGATTTGTTCAAGTTCGGCTATTTCCACAATGGATGAAATAAAGCGCACCACGGAGGTGTTTGTAAAAGCTGGCGATCTGGCTGCGTCCAACAATATTAAGTTTGCTTACCACAATCACCAGTCTGAATTCGACCCGATTGAAGGCGTGAGTGCTTTCGATTACGTTCTAAAAAATACTGACAAAAACAAAGTATTCATGGAACTGGATTTAGCCTGGGCGACGGCAGCAGGGCAGGATCCTGTAGCTTTATTCGCAAAATATCCCGGACGTTTCCCGCTGTGGCATGTGAAAGACTTAGACAAAATTACCGGTCGGCCTTGCCCGGTTGGTACGGGAAAGGTTGACTTTAAGAATATTTTTACAAACTCTAAACTGTCGGGTGTTAAACATACATTTATTGAACAGGATGGTGCAAAAACTATCGAAGATCCGGCATCAAGCGTTAAATGGTTAAAAGAAAACATTTATAGTTAGTCGGATATCGAAAGGAATCTGGTATTATAATGGCAATTCGAAGGGTGTTTTACACCTTAAATAATCGCTTCTCTAATACGTATCAGCTTCCTCATTAATCCTTCGAGATGATCGAGATGAAGCATATTTGCTCCGTCGGACTTTGCATGGGCAGGATCAGGATGTGTTTCAATAAATAGACCGTCAGCGCCAACTGCAATGGCAGCTTTAGCAATTGTTTCGATTAGAGCTGGCTTCCCTCCTGTCACGCCGCTGGCCTGATTGGGTTGTTGCAAGGAATGTGTACAGTCCATCACCACAGGAACGCCAAACGACTTCATCTCCGGAATTCCACGAAAATCTACTATGATATCCTGATAACCAAACGTATTGCCACGGTCGGTGAGAATAACATTTGCATTACCTGAATCCATTATTTTATCTACAGCAAACTTCATTGACCCGGCAGAAAGGAATTGACCTTTTTTAACGTTTATGTTTTTACCTGTTTTAGCTGCTGCGATAAGAAGATCTGTCTGACGGCACAGAAAAGCGGGAATCTGAAGCACATCTACGAATTCTGCAGCCATTGCTGCTTCATGACTTTCATGAATATCCGTCACACATGGTATATCGAATTCCCGGCCTACTTTTGCCAGGATTTTCAACGCAGTTTCATCTCCTATTCCTGTAAAAGAATCTAACCTTGAACGGTTGGCTTTACGATAAGAACCTTTAAATATTAGTGGGATCTGAAGTTTATCAGATATGCCTACTATCCGCTCAGCTATCCTGAGTGCAATTTCTTCACCTTCAATTACACACGGCCCCGCCATCAGGAAAAAATTGCTCGTTTGCGAATGCTTGATTCTTGGGATATTATTTACCATCAATTGCCTAACTCCGATAAAAATTTAATACGCATTAACTGAACCTCTTCGCGGGTATAATCATCATCGCCTAACTCTGCGAGAGCATTATCTATTGAATCAACCTCCGAGCCTCTAAAGTAATCAAACACTTCATCCTGCCTGTCTTCTTCTATTATTTCATCAATATAATAGTTAAGATTCAGTTTGGTTCCAGAATTTACGATTGTTTCCAGTTCTTTCAGGATCTCATCGTATGAGATGCCTTTTGCAGAGGCAATATCTTCAAGTGCGATCTGACGGTCAATATTTTGAATTATAGACACTTTCAAAGCCGACTTATTTGCGGCGCTTTTAATAACAAGGTCCACCGGACGATCAATATCGTTCTCATCCACGTATTTTTTTATGAGATCGATGAAAGGCTGGCCAAACTTCATTGCTTTTCCTGATCCGACTCCCTGGATTTGCTTCAATTCATCCATGGAAACAGGATAGTGTGTACACATTTCATCGAGTGAGGGATCCTGGAAGATCACAAAAGGCGGCAGGTTCTTTTGTCTCGCAATTTTTTTGCGAAGATCCTTAACCATCTGCAGTAACTGAACATCCAAGGTACTGCCCTGATGCTGAGCCTCCTCCACCTCGTCTTCCGCTGTTTCCATCAAATAGTTCAGGATAAATTTCGTTGGATGAGGATTTTCAATGAAGGCCTTTCCAGATTTTGTTAGCTTCAGCAGACCATAATTGTCGATATCCTTGTGTACAAAATTATTAAGGACTGCTTGCCTCAACAGTGACTTCCAGAGAATCTCTCCTTCAGCTTTCCCTGATCCAAACATTTCCAGTTTATCGTGCTCGTAAGATGATATCTGGGCGTTGTCAAGCCCCATTAAAAAATTAATGATATACTGATCGTCAAATTTTTCACCGAAATCACGAACGAGTGTTAATACCTTAAGCAAAGGAAGTTCGGCGTCAAAGTACTTTTTGGGATGCCTGCAATTATCGCACATATTATCGCAACCGGCTTCATTGAAATTTTCACCGAAGTAATGAAGGATTTGCTTACGCCTGCATACAGATGATTCCGCATAGTCGATAACCTCTTTTAATATCTGTGTTCCGATTTCTCTCTCGGAAACAGGTTTATCTTTCATAAACTTGGTCAGTTTATCAATATCCTTCTGGGAATAAAATGCCACACAGATACCTTCACCCCCATCTCTGCCAGATCTGCCTGTCTCCTGATAATAACCCTCCATACTTTTAGGTATATCATGATGAATGACATAGCGAACATCCGGTTTATCTATCCCCATTCCGAAAGCAATTGTGGCTACAATTACATCCACATCTTCCATAAGGAAATTGTCCTGCGTTTCGGCTCTGGTTTTTGGATCGAGCCCCGCGTGATAAGGCAGAGCCTTTATCCCGTTGATTTTCAATGCTTCAGCAACCTCTTCAACCTTCTTACGGCTCAGACAGTAAACTATACCTGACTTCCCCGAGTTCATTTTTGCATACCGTACAATCTCCTTTATTACGTCTCTTTTAGCACGAACCTCATAAAAGAGGTTTGGTCTGTTAAATGATGATTTGAAAAGAGAAGCATTATTCATTTGCAGATTTTTCTGGATATCCTGCTGAACTTTTGGCGTCGCTGTAGCGGTAAGGGCAATGATGGGAATATTATCTCCAATGTTATCAATTACCTGGCGAATCTTACGATATTCAGGCCGGAAGTCATGTCCCCATTCCGAAATACAATGTGCTTCGTCAACTGCTACGAAAGAGATAGAAATACCTCTTAGAAAATCAATATTCTCGGCTTTTGTCAAAGATTCTGGCGCCACATAAAGCAACTTTGTTGCACCGCTTGTAACGTCTTCCTTTACTTTTGTTATTTCCGATTTATTTAAGGAAGAGTTTAAGAAATGTGCTATGCTGTCTGTCCCGCCGAAAGCCCTCAGCTGGTCAACCTGGTTTTTCATAAGGGCTATCAGAGGAGAGATGACAATGGCTGTGCCATCACTCATTAAAGCCGGGAGCTGATAGCAAATAGATTTGCCGCCACCAGTTGGCATTATAACGAATGTATCCCTTTTTTGAAGTATACTGGTGATAATCGCTTCCTGGTCACCCTTAAAGTTATCGAAACCGAAAAAGTTCTGTAAATTATCAAACAGCGATTTATTTATTTCCATTGTTTAACTGGAAAAATTTGAAGGTGGGTCATAATAGTAGTCAAAATAACATATTTTTGCGATAAATTATCTTTTTAAACAAAAAATAATCTGCTTGAAAAGTCCACAAGAAATACTAGAAATAGCAAAAAAAACACTGCAGATAGAGGCTGATGGTATAATGCGTCTATCAACTCAGTTAAACGAGGATTTTTCAAAAATAGTACATCAAATTTTGTACCTAAATGCGCGGGTTATCGTAACAGGTATTGGAAAAAGCGCAATAATCGCACAAAAAATTGTGGCAACCTTTAATTCAACAGGAACTCCTGCCATTTTCATGCATGCCGCAGATGCAATTCATGGCGATCTTGGGATGATACAAAGGGATGATCTTGTTATCTGCATTTCTAAAAGCGGAAACACTCCTGAAATAAAAGTGCTGATTCCACTGCTAAAACAATCTGAAAATAAGCTAGTTGCTATGGTTGGTGATACAAATTCTTTTTTGGCGACGCAATCAGACTGGATATTGAATACCACTGTCGGGATTGAAGCCTGCCCTCATAACCTTGCGCCGACAAGCAGTACAACTGCCCAATTGGCGATGGGTGACGCATTGGCAGTGTGCCTTCTTGAATGCAGAGAGTTTAGCAGCGAAGATTTTGCAAAATACCATCCAGGCGGATCATTAGGGAAACGATTATATTTAAAGGTGGGCGATCTTGCAAATCAGAATGAAAAACCGCAGATTTCCTCTGAAGCAACGGTTAAAGATGTGATCATCGAAATTACTAAAAACAGATTAGGCGCTGTAGCTGTTGTCGATGATGGAAAGCTTATGGGGATCATTACTGATGGAGATATACGAAGAATGCTTGAAGTGAACAGTACAATTGATGGCTTGCAGGCCAAGCAAATTATGACCACCTCTCCGAAGTATATAAATAAAGACGAACTAGCTGTAAATGCACTTGAGATATTGAGAAAAAACAACATTACTCAGATTCTGGTCGGTACCAAGACCACATTCGAAGGGTTCATCCATTTGCACGATCTGTTAAAAGAAGGTATCATTTAAAGGTATAATGACAAGTAACTTATATGCGCCTTCCTTTACAAATAAACATAACTATATCCTTGGCTGAACGGTAAGACGACAAGCTTGACCGCCGATAAAAAATAATTTACTTAAATGGAAAATAACTACGCTTTAATTATGGCAGGTGGGATTGGCAGCAGGTTTTGGCCTATCAGCCGCACTGCTCATCCTAAACAGTTTATTGACATCCTGGGCACAGGCAAAACTCTAATACAACAAACCTATGAGCGTTTCCAAAAGATCGTTCCTAATGAAAATATATTTATTCTTACGAATGAAATCTACTCCGATCTTGTTTTAGAACAAATTCCGGGGATGGACAGAAGCAGAATCTTATGCGAGCCTGTGATGCGAAATACAGCACCATGTATTGCCTATGGATGTCACAAAATTCACAAGCTAAATCCCGAAGCAGCAATTGTTGTATCTCCCTCAGACCACCTGATCCTTGATAACGAAGAGTTTATAAAAAGTATCAGGAAATCGCTTAAGACGGCCTCAGAAAATGACTGTTTAATCACGCTAGGCATTAAGCCTTCCAGGCCAGATACAGGATACGGCTATATTCAGTACAATACTAAAAAGATCGAGGAGGACTTTTATAAAGTGAAGACATTCACGGAAAAACCAAACCTTGAGCTCGCACGTACCTTTGTGCAAAGTGGAGATTTCTTATGGAACGCGGGGATTTTTGTATGGTCAGTCAAAAATATCCTTCAAGCTTTTAAGAAGCATCTGCCTGAGATAAACGATATCTTCCATGAGGGTTCAGCTGTTTATAACACGGAAAATGAAACAGAATTTATTCAGACAGCTTTTAAACAATGTACCAATATTTCCATCGACTACGGCGTGATGGAAAAAGCGGAGAACGTATATGTTCTCCCTTCAGAGTTTGGCTGGTCAGATTTGGGGACCTGGGCATCTGTGTATGAACTGGCGGAAAAAGATTATGTAGGCAATGCGGTTATCCCATCCGAAAAGGTAATTATGTACAACTCATCCAATTGTATGGTTAATGTTCCTGAAGGTAAAGTGGTAATTTTGCAGGGCTTGCACGATTTTATTGTTGTTGAGGACAACAATACCTTGTTGATCTGTCCGCGCGACCGCGAACAGGAAATTAAACAGATCGTGTCAGACGTTAAGCAAAGGTTCGGATCAGAATTTATTTAGCGGCCATTTTCTGCCGTACCGCCTCGTAAAGCACCACGCCTGCTGAAACCGAAACGTTAAGAGATTCAATTTCTCCGAACATTGGAATTTTTGCCAAATGGTCGGATATACGGATTAACTCGGTTGAGATTCCACTCTCTTCTGAACCCAATATCACTGCCGTAGGCGCAGTATAATCAGGTTGATAAAGATAATCATTGGTCTTTTCTGTGCAGGCAACTAACTGTAGTCCTGATTCCTGAAGGTATTTCGCTGTTTTCAGGAGATTATCATGTCTGCAGACCGGAATCTTATATAAGGCACCCGCTGATGTTTTCACTGCATCAGGGTTAATTTGTGCAGACCCTTTAGAAGGGACTATCAATGCATGAACGCCAGCACATTCGGCGGTACGGGCAATTGCGCCGAAGTTTCTTACGTCGGTAATCCCGTCGAGCATCAGGATCAATGGCACTTCACCCCTTTCATAAATTGCAGGAATGATGTTTTCAATCTTTTCGTAAATAATAGGCGAAATAAATGCAACTGCACCCTGATGATTTTTAGGAGTAAGCCGGTTCAGCTTTTCGACCGGTACCAGTTGAAAAGTAATCTCATTTTCTTTTAGCAGACTCCTTAACTCAAGAATAATCCCCCCTGTTAGGCCACGCTGAATATAAAGGCTTTCGATTTCCTTCCCGCTTTTTATGGCTTCTATAACTGCACGGATCCCAAAGATCATTTGGTTAGATTCGTGTGGTGAGGGATCGCGTCTCCTGTTAAAAGAGTTAGTGTTCATTGGTATGTATTTTAGGATCTGCAAGTTAAATATAATTTCCATTTTCGAGGAAAATCTGTGATTTTGAGAGTCAGTTATCCATAGTTGTTAACATCACAAAAAGTTATAAACACATCTTTCTTAGAGCTATGAACGCAACTTTTACCATTTTTTCAGATGTTTTTCAACATTCAATGTTGATATTAAAGTCATTAAAGGCTTCGATTGCTCATAGTGTCTTTTGCTAAAAATTTTCGGTGTGAACAACTAATAATTCTACGGATACTTTTTTGTATACTTTTGTTATCATGAGTTTAGATAAGGATCAGGATTTTAGCAGAGGGAATAAAAACACATTACCGGGGGAACGTCGAAACAGGTTAAGTACTATAGCCAGCGGACTGGGGAAGTTGCCACCACAGGCACTTGATCTGGAAGAAGCTGTACTGGGAGCACTTATGCTTGAAAAGGACGCGCTTTCCGCGGTAATAGATATCCTCAAACCGGACGTTTTTTATAAAGACAGCCATCAGAAGATTTTTGAAGCTATTCAATTCCTGTTTCAGAAATCCTCGCCTATCGATATCCTTACTGTTACAGCCCAATTACGTCAGCAGGGAGACCTCGAAATGGTCGGAGGTGCTTATTATATTACTGAGCTTACTAACCGCGTAGCTTCAGCTGCAAATATTGAATATCATGCGCGAATAATTTCTCAAAAATTCATTCAGCGGGAGCTAATCAGGATATCTACCGAGATTATTAGTAATGCATACGAGGATACGACAGATATTTTCGATTTGCTGGACCATGCAGAGAAAAACCTTTTTGATATAGCTCAGAACAACCTTCGTAGGGATTCGCGAAAAATGGATGACATTATCCGGGAATCACTCGAAAACCTTGAAAAAATCAAGGATAAAGTGGATGGCTTAACCGGTGTTGCTTCAGGGTTCACTGCTTTGGACAGAATTACGTCCGGCTGGCAACCTTCCGATCTGGTGATCATCGCAGCAAGACCGGCGATGGGAAAAACTGCATTTGTACTTAGTTGCGCCAGGAATGCAGCGGTGCAGTTTGGCAAGCCAGTTGTGTTCTTCTCTCTCGAAATGTCATCCGTACAGCTGGTTAACCGTCTTATTTCGGGCGAAACAGAAATTGAGCAGGAAAAAATCAGGAAAGGACATTTGGCAGAATGGGAATGGCAGCAGCTACACTCAAAAATAGGCAAGCTAACTGAGGCCCCCTTATTTATTGATGATACTCCCGCTCTAAATATATTTGAATTCCGGGCGAAATGCCGTCGTTTGAAAGCTCAGTATGATATTCAAATGATCATTATTGATTATTTACAATTAATGCATGGTAAAAGCGACGGTAAGGGCGGAAACCGCGAGCAGGAGATTGGTAGTATTTCGAGGGCATTGAAATCAGTTGCAAAGGAATTGAACGTTCCGGTTTTGGCGCTATCCCAGTTAAGCCGTGCTGTAGAAAACAGACCAGGAGGAAGTAAAAAGCCAATGCTATCCGATTTACGAGAATCAGGATCGATTGAACAGGATGCGGATATGGTCTTATTTCTTTACCGTCCTGAATATTACGGCCTGACCGAGGACGAGCAGGGCCGTTCCACGGTTGGTATCGGAGAGGTCATAGTGGCAAAACACAGGAATGGAGAAACAGGAACCGTACCTTTGCGCTTTGTGGGCAAATTTGTAAAATTCGTAGATCTAGAGGAGGACTTTTCAGCTCCGTCTAATGCAAATCCGTTTGCGGGGATAGCCCCGTCCCAGGATTTCGAAAAGCCCAGCAACTTTATAATCCGCCCATCGAGAATGGATGATATGGATGAAGAGCCGCCCTTTTAAGTGAACAGCCCTAAAAGGATACCTGCGATAATTAAAAAGGGTGTTTTAATGTTGGTAAAAACCAGCAATAGAAAGGTGGCGGCTATTAAAGCCAATGATACCAGACTTGATTCTACAGGTTGAATCAGGAGTATAAAGGCTGCTCCCATAAAACCTACTGAGACTGCATTTATTCCGGAAAGGGAATTCTTAATCCTTGTAATTCTTTTAAGGTCATTCCAAAATGGAACTATAAATAAGACGAGGATTAGTCCCGGCAAGTTAATTCCCAAAACAGCAATCAATCCGCCAAACATTTGTCCGTATATACTGTACCCCGCATTCTTCAGGGTCATAGCTCCAACAAAGGATGTAAACGAAAATGTCGGCCCGGGAAGGGCCTGCTGGATCGCGTATCCCGAAAGGAACTGGTCAGAAGTCAGATACGACTTCATGTCGACAAACTCTGTATACATGAAGGGTACGAGTACCTGTCCCCCACCGAAGATCATAATTCCGTTCCGGTAAAAATTTTCAAATAGACGGATTGGTAAACTAAACGGAGAAGTACGGTTGATTATAGCTCCCAGGCCCGCAAAGAACAATAGGACACCAATAAAATAGGCAATCTTTTTCGGATTTATCTTTGAAAATAGCCTGCTTCTGATCTCTGTTTCTTCAAGGGGTGTATCAATAGCCGATGAAATGATACCCCCGATTAATATTAAAATGGGAAAGGCATAGGCATTTCTGAGTATGAGCGTTACTGCAAGTGACGAGCCCGCAAGCCAGTATGCTGTTTTTGATTTTAATATTGCACGTCCGAACTTAAAAGCTGCGTATCCCACAATACCGACCGCGATCGGTTGAATGAAATTGAGGATTTGCTCTACCTTTTCTTTTTGACCTAACACGGTGTAACTTATTGCTACAAGGCACATGATTGCAGCCGAAGGTATCATCCAAATCAGAAATGTTGTAATTGCAATTGATAATCCACCAACTTTATAAGCAATACCCACGAGGGTTTGGGTAGATGATGGTCCGGGAAGTATCTGTGTCAGGGCATTCAACTCAAGCAGCTCAGCCTCAGAAATGTATTTCCTTTTGATAACAAAATTTTTAAGCATCATGCCAACATGGGCCTGAGCACCTCCGAATGCTGTTAGGGTAAACCAGAAGACATCACTTAAAAAGATGAGGTGGCGGTTACTAAGCATTTAGTCGTCTTCATAATCTAAACCCATAGCAGCATTATAAACTGTTTGCAGCTCTGAAAAAGCATGATTGTCGCCCGCTTTTCTGCTTACTTCCATTCCTTTACGGTAGGTTGCAATAGCATCGTCCTTACGATTAATCTGCTCATACAGTTTACCAGCGTGATAGTAGGTTCCAACATACTCTGAATGGTTTTTTAGAAGGTCTTCATAGTAGCCGACAGCTTTCTCCAGTTCATTGGCGTTAAAATATTCAGTGGCTAATGCGTATTTAAGAAATGGATCATTCGGTTCGCTAGAGAGGAAATCGAGAAGCTTCTGTAATCTTATATGATGCATTTTATTTTAGCTTTTTTGAGTAGATTTGTAAAAAGGAATCTATATGAAGATATTAGTTTGTGTAAGTAATGTCCCAGATACAACTACAAAAATAACTTTTAACAGCGATAATACACAATTCAATACAGCTGGCGTACAATATATATTGAATCCTTATGATGAGATTGCATTAGCGCGTGCAATAGAGTTATCGGAGGGAGGGAAAGGTACCATTACCGTAATCCATGTTGGAGAGCCATCCTCAGAACCAACTATAAGAAAGGCTTTGGCCATTGGAGCGGATGATGCCGTTCGTATTAATGCAGCTCCCCGAGATGCATATTTTGTATCCTTCCAGATAGCTGAATATGCAAGAACTCTGGGCTTCGACTTAATTCTTACAGGTAGAGAATCGATTGACTATAACGGATCGCAGGTTGCTGCGATGATTGGTGAATTTCTAGATATACCTTCTATCTCTATTATCAAAAAACTTGAGGTTGAAGGAAACAGCGCCAGCATGGAGCGGGAAATTGAGGGCGGAAAGGAAATGGTAAATGTCAATTTCCCATTTGTTGCCAGTTGTGCTGAAGGTGTTGCCGAACCTAAAATTCCGAACATGCGCGGTATTATGTCTGCCAGAACTAAACCCTTGCAGATAGTGGAGGCTTCTGAAATTGAAAAGCTCGCCACGTTTAAATCATATTCTACTCCTGCTCCGCGAGGATCAGTTACAATGCTGACACCGGAAGAAACCGAAAAGCTTGTTAGTTTATTACACTCCGAGGCAAAAGTAATATAAGTACACTTAATTAAATCCCGAAAGCGAAATATCGAATATGTCAGTTTTAGTTTACGTAGAGAATGCAGAAGGCAAATTTAAGAAATCAACGTTCGAAGTAGTTTCTTATGCCAAAGCAGTTGCTGGTTTGTTGAATACAGATCTTATTGCAATCTCAATTGGAGATGTAAAGCAAGATGAGTTAAGCATATTGGGTAAATATGGAGCTGCGAAGGTGCTTAATGTGACCAGTGATAAGTTAAATTCGTTTGTAGTTCAGGCCTACGCTTCAGTCATTTTTGAGGCTGCAAAAAAAGAAGGTTCTGATGTTGTGGTTTTGGCGAATTCGTTCAGTGGAAAGGGCCTTGCTCCTCGTGTTGCCGTAAAATTGCAGGCAGGCCTGGTTGATTCCGCAGTCGATCTGCCGAAAATCGAAGACAATAAACTTACTGTGAAAAAGACCGCGTTTTCGGGTAAAGCTTTTGCATATGTCGAGCTTAATTCTGCCAATAAAGTCATTGCCTTAAACCCGAATTCTTTCCACTTGAATGAAACTTCGGGAGAAACAAACATTGAAGACTTCCAGCCAGATGTAAAAGATTCTGATTTGAGGTTAACCGTTACTAATGTTGTCAGAGCTACAGATAAAATCGCCCTACCGGACGCCGAACTTGTTGTATCAGCGGGAAGAGGCTTAAAGGGCCCGGAAAACTGGTCCATGATAGAAGATCTGGCAGAAGTTCTGGGAGCTGCTACGGCTTGTTCAAAGCCAGTTTCAGATGCCGGATGGCGTCCGCATGAAGAACACGTTGGTCAAACCGGTATAGCTGTAAGTCCAAATCTTTATATCGCAATCGGTATATCCGGGGCTATCCAGCATTTAGCTGGAGTAAGCTCATCAAAAACTATCGTTGTTATCAATAAGGATCCGGAAGCACCGTTCTTCAAAGTTGCTGACTACGGAATTGTCGGAGATGCTTTTGACATAGTGCCTAAACTAACTGAGGCTATTAAGGCTTATAAATCACATTCTTAAAAATTGCTGGTGATTTTCCTGCATATGAAGCTTTCTTAATGAAGAAAATAAAATTAGATATAGTCGGGTTATCTTACAGTCAGACCCAATCCGGGGCCTACGCCCTGGTTCTTGGCGAAGTCAATGGACGTAGAAGGTTACCTATTATAATAGGTGGATTTGAAGCTCAGGCTATTGCCATTGAGATTGAAAAAATGACACCAAGCCGTCCGCTTACTCACGACCTTTTTAAATCACTTGCGGAGGCTTATAGTGTCAGTATTCAGGAAGTCATCATTTATAATCTGGTAGACGGAATATTTTACGCAAAGTTAATGTGCAGCGACGGTAAAAAGGTTTCAGAGATTGACGCCCGAACATCAGACGCAATTGCTTTGGCGGTGAGATTCGACTGCCCTATTTATACTTATGAATTCATTTTAGCTACTGCCGGCATAGTTATAGAAGGAAATGAATTTGTTTTTCTAGAGAATATTGAAGCTCAACCTGAAGAAAAAACCCCAACCGCAGCGGTAAGCTTCGCATCTTTAAGCGAGGACGAGCTTAAAGCAAAACTGAAAGAAGCTCTTGCTGACGAAGCTTATGAAAGAGCAGCAAAAATCCGGGATGAGCTTTCCAAAAGGAGATCGTCCTGAGCCCTTCTGTTAAGATAAAAGTTTTAGTGTCCGATTGGTTTATATTCTAAATTAGTTCTATCTTTTGCGATTAATAGCTTCTAAAAGATGAATATAAAACTACGGCTCGTAATCATGAATTTCCTCCAGTTCTTTATCTGGGGATCATGGTTAATTTCATTGGGCGGATACATGATCGTTACTCTTAAGTTTACTGGGGTTGAGGTGGGAAGCATTTTTGCCACAATGGGAATTGCTTCTTTATTCATGCCTGCGGTAATGGGGATCATTGCAGACCGGTTCTATAACGCAGAACGTGTCTTAGGTCTTTGTCATATAGCCGGTGCTGTATTATTATTTCTGGCTGCTCAAATCGAGGACTATCCATCGCTTTATATAATCATGCTTTTTAATTGTATGGCTTATATGCCAACTATTGCATTGGCAAATACCGTATCCTATAATGCTCTTGAAAAGAATAACATGGACATTGTCAAATCCTTTCCCCCTATCCGCGTCTGGGGGACCATCGGATTTATAGCAGCAATGTGGGTTGTTGATTTATTAGATCTCACCAAAAGTCCGATGCAATTATATGTGAGCGCTGCTGCATCTCTCTTACTTGGACTTTACGCCTTTACAATGCCACAACGACCACCCTTAAAATCTGGTGACGCAAGGAGTTTTTCATCAACACTGGGCCTGGACGCCCTGGTTCTCTTCAAATCGCGAAAATTGGCAGTTTTCTTCATCTTTTCGATGTTTCTTGGTGCAGCATTGCAGATAACGAACTTGTTCGGAGGGTCCTTCCTTGACGATTTTAAGAGTACTTATCCTGATTCTTTTGGAGTGCAGCATCCTAATTTATTATTGTCCATATCACAGATATCTGAAACTCTGTTTATTCTTACCATACCTTTCTTTCTGTATAAATTCGGGATTCGCACCGTAATGCTTTTCAGCATAATAGCCTGGGTGTTACGTTTTGCTTTATTTGGGATTGGAGACCCCGGAGATGGTTTATGGTTACTCGTTCTCTCAATGATAATTTATGGAATGGCCTTTGATTTCTTCAATATCTCAGGTTCTTTGTTTGTTGAACGCGAAGCTGATCCCGCTATCCGCGCCAGTGCTCAGGGATTATTTATGCTAATGACCAACGGACTTGGAGCATTTTTTGGCGGAATTCTAAGCGGCTGGGTTGTCGACTTTTTTACAAGTGGTGCCGGAATACGTGATTGGGAAAGCATCTGGTTCACATTTGCTGCTTACGCTTTATTACTTGCTATAATATTTCCATTCGTTTTTAAGTACAAACACGTACCTGACCAGGTGAAAAGTATAGGGCATTGAAGTTTGCTGAAGGAATCACCAAAAGAGAACAGGCTCGCGGCGAAGAACATGGCATTTTTAATCTATGTAGAGCAAAAAAAAACCGGCTTTATTGCCGGTTTTTTAGTTAGCCCCTTTTCTCTATATCGATATAATCACGGCGTGTTTCTCCGATGTAAATCTGTCTCGGACGACCGATAGGCTCTTTATTCTCACGCATTTCCTTCCATTGCCCAATCCATCCCGGTAAACGGCCAAGAGCAAATAAAACAGTAAACATATCTGTTGGGAACCCCAACGCCCGATAGATAATACCTGAGTAGAAATCGACATTCGGATATAACTTGCGTTCGATAAAGTAAGGGTCGCTTAAAGCGGCAGCCTCTAATTTTTTTGCTATGTCGAGAACCGGATCATTTATTCCGAGTTTGTCTAACACGTCATCACATGCTTTTTTGATTATTTTGGCACGAGGATCAAAGTTTTTGTAAACGCGATGACCAAATCCCATTAACCGAAAAGAATCGTTTTTGTCTTTTGCTTTGTTTATCCATTTGTCCGTGTCGCCACCATCATTTTTAATCTGTTCAAGCATCTCTATGACAGCCTGATTCGCGCCGCCGTGAAGCGGGCCCCATAAGGCAGAAATTCCCGCCGAAATGGATGCGTATAGATTGCATTCTGAAGACCCAACCATTCTAACCGTTGATGTAGAACAATTCTGTTCATGATCCGCATGAAGTATAAATAAGACATTCATAGCAGAGACAAACACCGGATCAATTTCTACATCCTCTGTGCGTTGCCCAAAAGTCATATTTAGAAAGTTGGTTACATATCCTAAATTGTTCTGTGGATAAATAACCGGATGACCTAATGATTTTTTGTAAATCCAGGAAACAACTGTTGTCATCTTCGCAAGAAGCTTGATAATGGTTTGATTTTGTTCTTCGGCACTTTGCACAGAATTTAAGGATTCCGGATAAAACGCCGACAAAGAGCAAATCAGGGAAGACAACTGGCCCATTGGATGGGATTTAGAAGGAAACCCATCAAAGAATTTCTTCATATCCTCATGAACAAGGGTATGCTTGGAAATATCGTTCTGAAAAGAATCTAACTGGCCCTGTGTTGGCAAATCACCATAAATCAGTAAATAGGCAACTTCAAGAAAAGTAGACTTTTTTGCAAGCTCTTCAATGGGATAGCCTCTGTATTTTAAGACCCCTTCTTCACCGTCGAGAAATGTAATAGCACTTTTTGTCGCACCCGTATTTTTGTAGCCGGAATCGAGGGTTATAAACCCGCTTTGATCGCGAAGTTTTGAAATATCAATTGCTTTTTCACCCTCAGTACCTTCTATAATGGGTAAATCGTACGTTTTATCTCCTATTTTTAAGGAAGCGGAATCAGACATATCGGTTTATAATAGTTATCAGACAAAACTAATAATTATGCTCATTTATGTGGCAAGTTTGGCAAAAGGATTTGCAATATTTTTGTTAAGGGTAATTTGCTGACGCGAATTGAAACCAGAATATCGAAAACTATGGGATAAATCTGTATGCCGGCTATAATCCGCAGGTATTTTTCAACCAATTCAATTTTTACCTGCCTCAATTGTTTCTTTAACTTCCCCGCAGTTTAGCATTTCGTCTCCATAATATGGATTTCTTACTTCCTTCTCTGCTGCTAACCAATATCCGCCTGCCCCTTCATTCGCCATTGGGCAATATTGGACAAATAAAGTTCCCGAATTTACATCAGTATGCTTCATCAAATCAACGATATCCGAGCTTAAAGCGGTAAAATGAGTACGTTGTGTTTTCAGGTCCTCAGACGCGGATATTTTCGTTGCTAAAACCGACGTGTTCTCGCAGCCTTTAACTGCGCCGAGTGCTGCTGCTAATTCCTTCCCTGCCTCACGTGCTCCCAATGAATCGGATGCAACCAGCACATCTTTCAGTTTCAAATAAGCATTATAAATATTTTGAGTGTTTTCATCTTTCAGGTCTGCCGGGGACGATAGTCCTACTGCCGCTGTTTGTGTTGAATCAGCCTGGCCGTTGTCATTCGTCTTCGTTGATTGATTACAGGAAGTTAACGCGGTAGCGAGAAATAATGCAGAAATAGCAAGTCGTATATTCATCTTTTCTTTTTTTTCAAATATCGATAATAATGCTGAATGGAGTCACTAAAAACAGAAAACTCCCGCACTATTTCGCAATGTTTATTTACAAATAGTGCAGGTAATAGGGAAATTAGACATCATGTATGCGGTTAACGCTTCTTTCAGCGGCACATTTTCCTATCTTTTGAGAATAAGATATCCCTTATTAACATGTTTGGTGCGTTCGATCCCGGCGGCCTGATAAGTTGTAACGATATAAAAATATACACCATCGCTGAGTGGCAGGCCTGAGTTAACAAGTAAGCCCTTATTAGCAAATCCTTTAAAATTCCTGTCATTATTGTTGTAATTTTTTATTGCGAATAGCGCATTCCCCCAGCGATTAAATATCAGCACTTCATTGTCCGGATAAAATTCAATATTTTGAATTTTAAATGACTCGTTTCCGTTTCCATCGCCGTTTGGTGACATCAGAGCATCAGGCATAATCTCTGCATTTATTGGCTCGTCCTGGGGTACATCGGTTGGAGGCGGTGGCGGATATACATCGTTAATGATAACTACCGCACTACTACCCATGATTACACCCTGGTTTGAGACCGTCTTTATTTTTACGATGATGTCTTCATCTCCCTCCTGAAAGCCATCGTTTAGGGCCGCAAAAGTCATTTTTTCCGTTGTTGATAATGAACCTTTTGGAATCCTTATGCTCATGTGTTGATCAAGCACCAAATAATCTCTTTCCTTTTCGGCTTTACCACTGTATTCGACCCAGACTGTTACGTCTTCATTAAATGGCTTGGTTAACCGGGCAGTAATTGAGACTTTTCTGCCCTCCCAAACGGACGACAGCTCCGGAGTAAGATTTACTGTGATCATACCTTTGATTTCTATGGAGACTTTAGCTGTATCACATCCTCCTGTGGAATTACAGAGTTGATAAGTGAATTCAACATTTCCGGTAAAACCGTTATCCGGAACAAAAGTGAAACTCCCGTTCGGGTCAAATGTTATCTTTCCATTTTTAGGATCCGACAGTTTGGTGAATGTCAGATTATCAGACTCTGATTTGCTGTCATTTGGAGCGACATCGCCTAGTAAAACTTTGTTTTGATCAAGTTCAAAAATGTCGTTTTGAGCTAACGGAACACATACAGATTGTAAAATTTCAGCTTTAGCACTTGTTGTACATCCCACTGCATCCGTGATCATCATTTCGTAAATTCCTGCTTTCGCATTGCTAATTTCCGACGCGGACATGGTGGGATTACCAACCCAGGATATCTTGTAAGGAGCTACTCCGCCAGTAATATTGGCTGAGATGGCACCGCCGGAATTAAGGCAACTTGCGTTCTTCGCAATCAGGATCGCTTTCAAAGGATCGGGCTGCGTTATGAAAACCTCTGCACTTACCGAACATTTGCCGGCGTCGGTAATAATAACTTTATAATTACCAGATGGAATTCCAGAGAGGTCTTTCCTGGTTTCACCGTTACTCCATTGATACGTATACGGTGCCGTCCCTCCCGCAATATTGAGTGTGATGGCGCCCGTTCTTGAACCATAGCATGAAACATTTGTTTTTGAAGTTGTTACTGCAAGTGCTGCAGGTTGGGATATACTGATTGTTGATTCAGCTGTACATCCCTTTGAATCCTTCACAGTGACTCTATATGCTCCTGCAATGAGGTTTGTCAGGTCCTTTGTTGTTTTCCCATTGTCCCATGAATATGTGTATGGGGCGTACCCTCCTGTGATATTCACGTTGATGATACCAGTTGCGGATCCGGAACACGCCACATCGGTTTTTGTTGAAGATATTGCCAATACTGCGACTGGTGCTGAAATGGTAACGGAAGCAGTTACTGTACAGTTATTGGCATCGGTTACGCTTACATTATAAGTTCCGGCTGCAAGACCAGTAAGGTCTTCTGTGGACATTCCCCCGGTCCAGGAATAAGTATAAGGTGCTTTTCCCCCTGTAACGCTCAGGTTGATTGCCCCTGTATTTGTTCCGAAACAAAGCACGTCGGTTTTGGCTGAAGTTAAAACCAGTGCTGCAGCTGGTGCTGAAATTATAACGGTAGCAGTGGCAGTGCATTTATTTGCATCGGTTACGGTTACACTGTAGGTTCCCGCTGCAAGATCTCTAAGATCTTCTGTCGTTTCCCCGCCGCTCCAGACAAAGTGATAAGGTGCTGTTCCACCGCTAACGCTCAGGTTAACTGCCCCGTTTGAGGCTCCAAAACACAGAACATCAGTTTTTGAAGATGTCAATGCTAAAGCTGTTGCTGGCTGCGTAATGATTACTGATGCAGTTGCAGTACAGTTCTTAGCATCAGTAACCGTCACATTGTAAGTTCCCGCTGCAAGACCTGTCAAATCTTCTGAAGTAACTCCCCCAGTCCAGGCATATG
>JAZKHM010000208.1:0-18560 GCA_040385405.1 Bacteroidota bacterium
AGGTCTGAGGTCTGAGGTCTGAGGTCTGAGGTCTGAGGAATGGCCACTTAAGTTACGACTAATTTCAGATTAGGTAAGTATCCCACTGTCAACTGTCAACCATTCAGCTTGCTCTTGTGATATCCATATGAGAAATAGATAATAAGACCTAAAGCCAGCCAAATAAGGAACCTAAGCCAGTTGGTGTAGCCCAACTCAGTCATTAAATATAGACAGCTTAACATCCCCAATACCGGTATCAGCGAGAGTTTTTTAACAAAGGATAAAACTGACATGGCAATGGCAGCAATAATGAAAAGGAAATAAGGAAGATTGTCCCGGTACTGGTGCCAGTCCCCACTATAAGTAAATAATGACATAATTTGCTCGCTGAATATAATAAAGAGGCCTAGTATCAGTAACGGCACGATATATTGGCTGTTTACATAAGGGATTCTGAAACGTTTTCTATTATGGTCAGTAACCGGTTCATCAGGCAGAAGGAGCACTCCTCCGCAAACCAAAACGAAGGCAAACAGTGTACCGATGCTGGTGAGGTCAGTGACTTCAGTAAGGTTCATAAACAGAGCCGGAATAGCTACTACGAAGCCCGTAACTAGGGTTGCAAACCAGGGAGTTTTATATTTGGGGTGAATGCTTGAGAATTTCTTGGGCAAAAGACCGTCGCGACTCATGCTCATCCAGATACGTGGCTGGCCCATTTGAAAGATCAGAAGTACACTTGCGGTGGCTATGACAGCACTGATTGATATCACATAGCTAATATTTTCTAATCCCACGTTTTTGAATACGAAAGCCAGAGGGTCCTCTACCTGCAGGTATTTATAATTAACCATTCCGGTGAGGACCAGTGCCACCAGGATGTATAACACTGTGCAAATAATCAGGGAATAGATCATTCCTTTTGGTAAGTCGCGCTGAGGGTCTTTACATTCCTCGGCAGTGGTCGAAATCGCATCAAATCCAATGTATGCGAAAAATACCCCTGAAACGCCTTTCATCATTCCTTCGAAACCATTTGGCAAAAATGGATCCCAATTGGCAGGAGTGACGTAGAAGAATCCAAGCAGGATAACCCCGACTACTACAGCAACTTTAAGCACAACCATCGCATTTGTTGCTTTTTTAGTTTCCCGGATTCCAATGTAAACGAGATAAGTAATCAGGAAAACAATCCCGAGTGCGGGAATATCTGCAATAAACTTAAAATTCCCTGATCCGGGTGCTGTATTCCATGCTTCAGCCGCATATTTAACTTTTTCTGATATCCCGCTAAGGTCTCCACCAGCCGAAATTAGTTCTGTATGGGCCCTTGCCGCAGAAAGATAATCCATGGTCAGGTAAGCGGGAACGTGAATATTAAAGCCTTCCAGTAAATTGGTAAAATATTCACTCCAGGAGATTGCAACAGCTATATTACCAATCGCATATTCCATTAGAAGATCCCATCCAATAATCCAGGCTACAAGTTCGCCGAACGAAGCATAGGCGTAGGTGTATGCACTGCCAGCCACTGGTATGCGTGAAGCAAACTCAGCATAGCAAAGTGCCGAGAATCCGCAGGTGACGGCGGTAATGATAAATAAAATACTCACGCCGGGTCCGCCATTAAAAGCAGCATTTCCAATCGTGGAAAAAATACCTGCTCCAATTACCGCCGCTATCCCCATAAGGGTCAGATCTTTGACATTTAAAACACGCCGCAGACCTGCCTCAGCCGACTCAGCGTCTGAGAATCCCGCCTGGCGGTCCTTCATGATAAGATCTATTGATTTTTTGCGAAAGAAGTTGGAAGACATGATGAAACTTGTAGATTTTAGCCAAACATAAAAATTTATTCGGACTGATGGGTAAAATGAATAAACTAGAAGCCATAACTTTTTATTTTTGGACACAGCCTATGAGAATTTCCTGATTTGGGTTTTGATAATTTTCCTGTTAATTTGGAGATAGGTCATTTTGAAGCTAATTGAACAGATTTCATGGCCCCTGTATTAAAAAATATTTAGTTTTGAAGTCAATTAAACTCAAATAATGCGTTCCACGTTCGGCAATCTCCTGAAAAGGCATATGGCCTTTATTATACCATTCATTATAATGGTGGTTATATGCCTGTACATCTATTTCACGAACTCCAAGATCGAGATTTTCTTATGGACGAATATCCGCCATAATGCCTTTTTTGACGAATTTTTTAAGATCAGCACCCTTATAGGAGATGAATTCACCACGGTTTTGGTTTTTATTATCATGCTTTTTATAAAGTACCGGTATGCCGTGCTCACTGCTCTTGCCTATACATATTCTTCTGTCACCGTGCAAATCCTGAAAAGGATATTTGATGAACCCCGGCCGAGCAAGTTTTTCGAGGGCCTAAATCCTATCAGGACAATTGAAGGATATCCTCTTTATGAAATCAATAGTTTTCCATCCGGCCATAGTACGAATGCCTTTACACTGGCCGTTGTACTAGCCTTCATTCTCCCTAACTTACGATACCATTGGGTGATCATACCGGTTGCTGTTCTTACCGCATTCTCCAGAGTATATCTCTCACAGCACTTCTTCCAGGATGTTTTTGCGGGGGCGATATTGGGAGTTGTTCTGACCTTTCAATTAATTTGGTGGCTGGAAAATACAGAATGGTATCATTCTCCCAAACTAGATGGCCGGTTGTTTAAGACAAAATTTAAGGGGCATTGGCAATAAGGAAGAAAGGTGAAAGCTGTAACAAACATACCTTATCTGAGCAATAGGAATTTACTTGAGACCTGATAGCTATAGGGTTATTTATATAGATATTAAGTTTTCTTTTTTCTGAGAAGGAAGAATGCCAGTCCAATCAGGATAAGCCCTCCCGGAATTGCCCAGTAAAGATATTTTTTACTGGACGCGTTGTTATCGTTGATTTCGTCGCTTGTATATTGGTCAGCCCTTTCCAATTGTTCATTAACCTCTATCGAGTTAAAAAATTTTTCCTTTTCCGGAACAGCAAATTCACTGTGAAGATCCTGGTAGAGAAATTCGAAAATATAAGTAGCACTGCTGGCATGCAGCAATCTAAAATTTCTGTATAATACTCCGCTGCCGGTATCGATTTGAAGAGTGAAATCTTTAACATTTAGTGCACCCAGCTTTCCGTCCTTTTCGTCGTTAATAATTGCGCCGGGAGATACTGTCCGGACATTTTTAACATAGTCATCATAGTATTTTTTCAGATGCTTATCTTTCTCAATGTCGGGGGTGGTCGTCACATCATCAACTGTCTTGAAAATAAGGATCGTGCCCCATGGACTAACAGCTACCAGGCTGTATTTGTCGTTCTTATCTGTTTTATTAAACCCTTTCGGGAGTTTAACAGAAACGGTACTGTCGATCTTTACGGTTTCCCAATCCTGGCCGTAAGACGTATTGGTAAAAATAAAAAGGGAGAGGAATAGGATTATTGGTTTCATGGCGGGAGGTGTGCAATAAGCGTGCCCGCTGGTTTGTTAGTTGTTAGTGCTGGGTGGACTAACGCTGGGTACGGTAGTCTAACAACTAACAACTAACAACTAACAACTAACAACTAACAACACGAGCCTCAATCTAATTTCCCAACTTCCTCCCTCACAAACTCCGCCAGGTCCTTTACATAAGCTGCGCTGAAGTTGAATTCAATACCTGCCGTTTCGTAAATTTCCTTAATAGTTCTGGTATAGCCTAGCTTTAGAGCTTCGAGATAGTTTCGAAGAGCTGTTTCAGGATCGTTCTTATAGTTCTTCCAAACGGCAATTGCTCCCAGTTGCGCTATACCGTACTCTACATAATAGAAAGGCACCTCAAAAATATGAAGCTGTTTCTGCCAAAGATTGGCAAGAGCTTCGGTATGCCCTGTCCAGTCAGTAAAATTATTTCCAAAAGGTGCGAAAATCTTCTTCCATGCTTCGTTCCTTTCGGCTGTGGTATGTTCGGGGTTTGTATATATCCAGTGCTGGAACTGGTCGACTACTGCGACCCATGGGAGTGTTTTGAGCACATCTTTAAGCTGATCTTTTTTCGCACGCTTCAAATCCTCAGGGTTATCGAAGAAAACATCCCATTTATCCATTGATATTAGTTCCATACTCATGGAAGCGAGTTCGGCCACCTCCGAAGGAAGGTGTTTGAAATCGTTAAGTTCCAGGTCTGAAGAAATAAATGTATGTACTGCATGTCCGCCTTCATGAACCATAGTGGTAAGATCGCGGAAGGTTCCGGCTGAATTCATAAATATAAAAGGGGCGCCGCTTTCGGCAAGTGGATAATTATATCCTCCCGGCGCTTTTCCTTTTCTGCTTTCCACGTCAAAAAACCCGTTAGCTTTCATGATCTGCAATCGCTCACCAATGTATGGATTCAGGCCCTGGAAGCACTTAATTGACTTTTCAATTAGCTCTTCGCCAGAATTAAAAGGCTTTAGCGCTGGTTTTCCTGAAATATCAACGTCCATATCCCAGGGTTTAAGCTCTTTAAGTCCAAGGGACTCGCGACGCTTTTCTGCATGCTCCTGCAGAATGGGTACAATTTCTTTCTCTATCGCTTCATGGAATTTGTAGCAATCTTGTGGAGTATAATCAAACCGTCCAAGAGCCTGAAACATGTAATCCCTGAAATTTTCGAAGCCTGCGTTTAGCGCAACCTGGTGTCTTAATTTCAAAAGACCGTTAAACAGATCATCGAGTTTTTTACGATCCTGTAATCTTCGTGCTGTGATAGCTTCCCAGGCTTCCTGTCTTTTATTTCTGTCGGTATCCTTCAAAAATACAGCTGCCTGTTCGAGGGTATATTCTTTGCCATGCAAGGTCACAGACATCGCACCGGTTATAGCCTGGTACTTTTGCTGCTCCACCTGAATTTGGGTAAGTAATGGGATGTTCTCTTCCCGGAAAAGCTCCAGAGCCTTTTTGATGCCCCGTTTGTACACGAAATATTTTTCTTTGTCAAGATTCTCGGAAAATTTGCTTTGTATGAATTTTTTGTTCAATTCATTATTAAGCGGTGCGATTTTAGGCTCAATCTCTGTAGCGAAGAACTGGAAGTCAGCAAGCAGCTTTTCATCGCTCGTATCGCAGGTCATTTTAATATATCGCCATGCGAAATCTTCCTCAAGTGCAGCCTCAATCTCACTTCGGTCTTTAAGCCACTGTTCAAGTTCGGCGACCGACTGAATTTTCCGGGCGAGTAACTCAGTAAATATCGGTTCGAGGTTTTCCCAGGTTATTGTCAAGACTTGCGGGATATATTTCCTCGGCTTTTTTGTGATTTTAAGAGTGTCCATAATATTTAAAATTGATTTCTCAAGTAAACGTCTAAAAGGAAAAAAACTGCAAAAACTACGGATGCTATTCCATTTGTAGTGAAAAATGCACGGTCAACTTTTGACAGGTCATCAGGTTTTACAAGCTGATGCTGATATACCAGGAGTAATATAAAAAACAGGATACCTGCAAGATAGAACCAGCTTAAGTCAGAAAAAAAGTAGGGGAGACTGATAAATACGATCGCCAAAAAGTGAAGTATTGACGAAACTATCAGGGCTTTTTCTTTACCAAGCCATGCCGGGATGGAATTCAGGTTATTCTCACGATCAAATTGCTCATCCTGAAGAGCATATATAATATCGAAGCCACTCACCCAGCAAAGGACAGCGAGCGAAAAATATATTGGTAGCCATGCGAACTCTCCGGTTACCACCAGGTATGCTCCAATCGGTGCCAAAGCCAGACCGAGTCCCAGAATCAAATGGCAAAGGGGGGTAAAGCGCTTAGTATAGCTGTACCCAAGGACTACAGCAAGTGCAACCGGCGAGAGATAGAAGCAAAGTCTGTTTATTAGTAGAGTTGTGGCTACAAGAAGCAGGCTGTTTATTATTGTAAAGGCGAGTGCTTCTCCAGAAGAAATTCTGCCAGAAGGAATATCCCTAACCACCGTTCTCGGATTTGCGGCGTCAATTTCACGGTCAAGGTAACGATTGAAAGCCATAGCAGCGTTTCTTGCAAAGACCATGCACAGAACCATCAAAAAAAGCTTGATCCAACTGAAATCATGATCGGTAGTCGTTACTGCCAGGAAGAAGCCAATAAAAGCAAAAGGCATTGCAAACACTGTATGAGCAAATAATACAAGTGAAAAATATTTCTTCATACCTACCGGGTAAACGTTCTGTTTAGCTCGTTGATAAAATTTAGGATTTCGTCCCGTCCATCCTGTGTTTCTGCAGAAGTTATATAATGCTGCGGCACTTCTTCAAAGATTCCAAGTAATGCTTTTCGGAATTTAGCAACGGCCTGATCGGTTTTTACACGGGATTGTTTATCAGCTTTTGTAAACACTATTTGAAAAGGAAGGCCATTTTCGCCGAGCCAGGAACAAAACTCTATATCTATTTTCTGCGGCTCTATTCGACTATCAATGAGTACAAAAACACACTGAAGATTTTCTCTGTTTCGCAAATAAAAACTGATGAATTTCTGCCAGTCGGCCCGATTGCTTCTCGAGGTTTTTGCATATCCATAGCCCGGAAGATCCACTAGCTGCCAGTTTTCATTTATCAAAAAATGGTTTATTAATTGGGTTTTACCGGGAGTTTGTGAAGTTTTTGCAAGGCCTTTTTTTTGGACAAGCATATTAATCAGGGAGGATTTGCCCACATTTGAACGACCAATAAATGCATATTCCGGCAAAACCGGGGGAGGTAACTTATCTGTTCTGGTATTACTGCACTGGAATTCGGCGGACTTTATAATCATCGAAGCAAAGTTAGGAGTTATAAGTTGTAAGTTATAGGTTATAAGTATCTAAACGCTGGAGGATTCGTAGGTATTAATTATAGTAAGCTTAACGTGGTGCGAAAACTTACAACTTATAACTTACAACTTACAACTCATTAGTATCTTTGCAAGCCTATGCCTAACCCAAGTCACAAGCCCGTCACACCATATCGCGATTCGGATGATTCCAAAAAGGAACAAGTCGCGAACATGTTTAATAACATCTCAGGCACATACGATTTTTTAAATCATTTCCTGTCACTGGGTATAGATGTAATTTGGCGTAAGATGGCTATACGTGAACTGCTCGGGGACAAGCCAAAGCACATTCTTGACGTTGCAACCGGAACGGGAGATTTCGCTTTTGAATCGATAAAGATCTTAAAACCTGAAAAAATTACCGGGATAGATATTTCCGAAGGAATGTTAGCTATTGCACGCGAGAAGATCCGGAAGAGAAACTTGCAGGATGTTTTTGAAGTGAGCCTGGGTGATTCCGAAAAGATTTTATTTCAGGCAGACACCTTTGACGCGGTAACCGTTGCTTACGGTGTCCGAAATTACGAAAACCTGGAAAAGGGACTTTCAGATATGCTACGGGTGCTCAAGCCGGCTGGCAAAATCGTTATTCTGGAATTTTCGAAGCCAAAGGTCTTTCCGGTAAAGCAGGCTTATAACTTTTATTTTAAATATGTCACACCATTAATTGGTAAGCTTTTTTCAAACGACGCAAGCGCCTACAGTTATCTACCCGAATCCGTTGCAGTATTTCCTGATGGGGGTGAGTTTACGGATTTAATGAAGAAAGTTGGATTCCAGAATACCAAATGGCGGCCTCTGGCGTTTGGGATTTGTTCCATTTACACGGGTACTAAATGAAGAAGCGTCTTTCCCTGATCTTTTTGCTAGCTCTTTTATTCAACTATAGTTCATCTGCACAACAAAATTGGGGAGGGGGCGTAGACAACGAGACACTCCATTTTGGATTTAAATTTCAATATGTGTCTGCCGAATATAAAATTCTTAAGACAGCTGAATGGAGGGGGCCGTTTATCGACCCGAGTGATGGCCAAGAAATGATCCCAAGCCGATTAATAAGTTTAAGTTCGCCGATTTCCAAGGGTTTCGCTCTTGGATTTGTGTCGGATTACAAGTTGGCTGAAAATGCGAATCTCCGGTTTACGCCTGGCCTGGTATTTTCAGACATATCGGCTATTTATGAGTATGAGGATCCAAATTATACGGTTGAAAAAAAAGTACAGGCAACTTTTGTAGATCTGCCCCTGGGAATCAAACTAAAGTCTAATCGTATAAATAACTACCGGGGCTATATCATTGCAGGAGCTAAATATTCAATGGACATTGTCTCAAGAAAGAAAAAGGACGACAGCGCCCTGATCGCATCCGAAAAATATCTGAAAAGTATTCCAAATTCGCTGTGGTATGAAGCCGGACTTGGTCTGGATATTTATTTCGAATGGTTCAAGCTATCGCCGGAAATAAAATTCTCTCAGACAGCTAAAAGTGTGCTTTTTGATAAAGACAGACCGATAAATCCTTACGTCACCCCAATTGATAAGATGTTTCTTAGGAATTTGCAGTTCAGTTTGTTTTTTGAGTAGTTGATAACAACTAGGTGGTATACTTAATTGTCCAGCTTCAATTCTCAATTCTTCGTGTCCCATTCCTAATTATTACTTGACACCTCCTACTATTTCCTTATTTTCGCGTTATGTCTAAAATAGCCTTAATTACAGGGGCAACTGCCGGAATCGGCGAAGCAAGCGCCCGACTTTTCGCAAAAGAAAAGTATAACCTTATACTTCTGGCCCGCAGGAGTGAAAGACTAAATTCTCTGGCCGAGGAGCTTAGTAAACAGTTTGGTATAGAGGTAAAGACACTGGTCATTGATGTCAGGCAAAAAGAGGCTGTTCAAATACTTGAAAACCTTCCGGAAGAATGGAAAAAGGTTGATGTGCTTATCAATAATGCTGGACTTTCACGAGGATTAGACCCTATAAACGCAGGAGATACAGACGATTGGGACGTAATGATCGACACGAATGTTAAAGGACTGTTGTACGTAACCAAAATAGTATCAAATTGGATGATAAAATATCGATCCGGACATATTATCAATATAGGCTCAATAGCTGGGAAAGAAACATATATCAATGGCAACGTGTATTGTGCTACCAAATACGCCGTAGATTCTCTCAATCAGGCCATGCGGATCGATCTTTTGCCCCATAAGATAAAGGTAACTGGTATCCATCCGGGTGCTGTAGAGACTGAATTTTCGGAGGTCAGGTTTAAGGGGGATAAAGAACGTGCCAAGAAGGTGTACGATGGCTTCGAGCCTTTACACGCACAGGACATCGCCGAAACTATCTGGTTTGCGGTTTCAAGACCAGCGCATGTTAATATCAACGATATGATTGTGCTGGCTGCTGCTCAAGCGAATACTACGCATTTATTACGCGAAATTTAAGAAGAATAGCGAGCCTCATTGCCGCTCTTAGCGGCACTTTTGTCACCGGGAACTGCATCGATGCATGAAAAAGCCGCAACAGAGTCGCTCGGAGCTACGCCATTGCATGAAAAAGCCGCAACAGAGTCGCTCGGAGCTACGCCATTGCATGAAAAAGCCGCAACGGAGTCGCTCGGAGTTACATCATTGCATGAAAAAGCCGCAACGGAGTCGCTCGGAGCTACATCATTGCATGAAAAAGCCGCAACAGAGTCGCTCTGAGATACATCAATGCATGAAAAAACCGCAACTTTGCAAATAATAAAGCAACAGCCAACAAAATTCCCCCATCCCGTATCAATTCCGTAGTTTTGCAGAAATCAACAAAATCGAAAATTAACTAACCAATGCCGCTTCAGGAAAAAATAGATAAGGATATTAAATCCGCCATGTTAAGCAAAGACGGGGCGCGCTTACGTGGCCTTAGGGCTATTAAAGCAGCTCTGCTTGTAGCAAAAACTGAAAAAGGAGCTTCTGAAATATTAACTGAGGAAGCAGAAATAAAGGTTTTGCAGAAATTGGTAAAACAGCGTAAGGAATCTGCGGAGATCTATCAGCAGCAGAAGAGGGATGATTTGTTCCGAATCGAACTGGAAGAAATGCAGGTAATTGAGGCTTATCTGCCACAGCAGATGAGCCGGGAGGAGTTGGCTGCGTATATCAGGAATGTGATCAGTCAGTCGGGTGCGGAAAGTATGAAAGATATGGGGAAAGTGATGGGTTTGGTAAATAAAGAGTTGGCGGGTAAAGCGGATGGCAAAACGATATCCGAACTTGTAAAAGAACTGCTGGCCTGAAAGGGCGGGCCGTTTCATTAGAATTCATTTACAAAAACTTATATTTATAAGGATTAAGTTAGTTTTTATACTCATTTTACTATTAGACTTATATCTTTAGCAGCTAACACGATTTACGCACTTAACAATTCTATGGAGTTCGCAATTAAAGAAGAAAACGGTTTTAAATTTATTGACGAAGGCGAAGGTGAAGTGCTATTACTGCTCCATGGATTAATGGGAGCTCTTAGTAATTGGACTGATGTAGTGAACGAATTCAAAAAAGATTATCGGGTAATTATTCCATTACTTCCATTATACGACCTTCCGCTTTTGACGACCGGAGTAAAAACACTGGCCAAATTCGTACATAAGTTTATAAAGTATAAGAAACTTCAGAATGTGACTGTCCTGGGAAATTCACTGGGAGGACATGTAGGGTTGATTTATACACTAAGCCATCAGGATGATGTTAAAGCGTTGGTGCTGACCGGGAGTTCAGGATTGTATGAGAATGCATTTGGCGGCTCTTTTCCCCGCCGGGAGAGCTACGATTTCATTAAGGAAAAGGTGGAATTCACGTTTTATAATCCTGCTACCGCCACCAAAGAATTGGTAGACGAGGTATACCAGACCGTAAATGACCGCGTTAAGGTTATCCGGATTTTAGCTATGGCAAAATCTGCAATTCGGCATAACATGTCGAAAGACATCTATAAAATTAAAGTTCCCGTATGTTTAATTTGGGGAAAAAATGATAAGATTACGCCTCCCGATGTGGCTATTGAATTTCATGAGCTATTGCCCAATTCTGAATTATATTGGATTGATGAATGCGGACATGCACCAATGATGGAACAACCTGAAGAATTTAATGTTTATCTGAAACAGTTCCTGGATAAACACAAATAATAAACGTATGTATGCACATGAACTTATATCTGATGCAATACCTCCGGTCAAAACCTCTGATACTATTCAAAAGGTTTTGGAGCGTATGTCTGAGTTCAGAGTGAATCATTTGCCAATAGTAAATGATCAGCAATTTTTGGGATTGATTTCTGATGAAGACCTCATTGAGTCAGCGGATCTCACTTTTCCGATAGGGGGCTTGAGCCTTTCTCTACATAATCCCTGTGTATTCGAAGAACAGCATGTATATGATGTAATCAGGCTTTTTTATGAACAAAAGCTTAGCATCGTGCCCGTGCTGGATGTCAATAAAAATTATAAAGGCTTGATCTCCATTAATACAATGATGGAACATATTGCGACTATCACGTCTGTAAAAGAGCCGGGCAGCATTATAATTCTCGAGATCAATAATCGTAATAATTCTTTATCACATATCGCGCAGATAGTTGAATCGGATAACGCCCAGATACTCAGTTCTTATATAAAATCGTTTCCAGACTCAACACGGCTGGAAATGACATTAAAGCTCAACAGAACTGATATATCATCAATTTTGGCTTCTTTCTTAAGGTATGATTATAATGTTAAGGCCACGTTTAACGACACCAAATCTGATGATGGCACGTCCGACAGATATAATCAGCTCATGAACTACCTTGATATCTAAAAATTCAGCATGAAGATTGCAATTTATGGCAGGCAGTTCAATAACACCGTTTTGCCGCATGTTCAGCAGGTTTTTGACAGCCTTGCACAATATGAAGTAGAACCGTTTGTTTACGACAAATACAACCATTTTATTTCCGGCAAAATTTTCTTTCCAAAGAAGTTTCAGATTTTCAGAAATTATCATGACCTGATTGCTGCAAAGGTTGATGTAGTAATTAGCCTTGGCGGCGATGGTACACTGCTTGATACAGTGACCCTTATTTGTGACTCGAACATACCGGTAATAGGCATTAATTTTGGGAGGCTTGGATTTCTGGCCAGTATCAACAAAAAGGATATAGCATCTGCCATACATAGTCTGGTAAACAAGGAATTCACACTGGATAAACGCGAGCAGATAAAGCTGGAGTCTGAAATGCATTTGTTCGGAAATGAAAATTTCGCTCTGAATGATATAACAATCCATAAGCGTGATACATCAGCAATGATGATCGTTCATGCTTATCTGAATGGTGAATTTCTAAACTCTTATTGGGCCGACGGCTTAATTGTAGCCACTCCAACCGGATCAACAGCGTATTCTTTAAGCTGCGGAGGTCCAATTATATTTCCCGGCTCCGGTAATATGGTGGTAACTCCAATCTCTCCGCACAACCTCAATGTGCGCCCCATTGTGCTTTCCGATAATAATATTCTTTCATTTGAAATTGAAGGCAGAAGCTCCAAATACCTGGTAACTTGTGATTCACGCACCGAAGTTATCGATGCTTCTATAAAAGTTAAAGTCAGAAAAGCCGATTTTGGAATTAATTTGATCAGGCTGAATAATGAAAACTATTTATCTACGTTAAGGAACAAATTGCTTTGGGGAATAGATACAAGAAACTACTAAGCTAAATTCTTTCAATGCGCCGACTAATCGTACTAATCTGTTTCTTATTTCCAGCCTATTTTGCACAATCTCAGACCTGGGAAGTCGGGATCTCCGGCGGAGCCACAGGATACATGGGTGACATAAACCCTGTAAAACCATATACTTTTACTGATCCGGCCTTTGGCGGACAAGTGAAGCGCAATTTTAACGGGCATTGGTCCGCGAAAATCAGTTTTTTACAGGGAAGGATTCAGGGAGATGATGCTAAGTCGTCAAATGCTTACCAAATTGACCGAAATCTGCATTTTCGTTCTGCTGTTTCTGAATTATCCGTACAGATGGAGTTTAATCTTTTTAATTACCTCCCCGGGGATCTGCCGGGTTTTGGGTCCAGGAGATTCAGTCCTTATTTATTTACTGGTGTAGGTGCTGTTACCTTTAACCCGGTGGCTGATTATAATGGCAGTGAAACTGAACTTCAGCCCCTTCAAACGGAGGCAGTCGATTATAAGAAAAATGCGATCGCAATCCCTTATGGAGCTGGCGTGAAATATAATTTGAAAGGTAACTGGAACATTATTGGTGAGATTGGTTATCGCACGGCCTTTACTGATTACCTGGATGACATAAGCGGGAGGTATCCCGACTTTTCTGTTACTCCGCCTGCCAGCCCGATAAGCCCTGCGTTATCATACCGCTCTCTTACTCCAAGCACCGCCGGCGATCAAAGGGGGGATTTCCGTCCCAGGGATACTTATATGTTCACTGCGATCAGCCTGACGTATACGTTTGTCTCTATTAAATGTCCGACGTTTTAAGGAGGTCTGAAGTCGGAGGTCAGAAGTCGGAGGAAGATGTTATAGGTCGAACGTCTGATGTCCGAACTTAGAGTTCGAAAGACTGAAAAGGTACGGCGGTTCAGACCTCAGACCTCAGGCCTCAGACCACATTCGATTCCCGTAGTAAATAAGGAGCAATTTTTAGTACCTTTGCACTCTGATTTTCATGGTGAGGCATTTTACCTTGTTATAGTTGTAGTATCATTCAATGAGTTTAATTGAGCAAATCGATAAGGATCGCCTACCACAGCATGTGGCCATCATTATGGATGGAAACGGCCGATGGGCAAAGGAGAAAGGCAGGCTGCGTGTTTTTGGCCATCAGAATGGAGTAGTGTCAGTTAGAGATACGGTTGAAGGTGCAGTAGAATTGGGAATCAAGCATCTCACCTTATATGCTTTTTCTACGGAAAACTGGAACCGGCCCAAGCTTGAGGTAATGGCATTAATGGAATTACTCGTATCTACTATAAACAAAGAGACGAAAACACTGATGAAGAATGGTGTACGCCTGAACGCTATCGGCAACCTTACATCTCTTCCTGAAAAATGCTACCGGCAGCTGGCTGAGACAATTGAAAAGACTTCCCAGAACAAAGCCTGCACACTTACTTTAGCTTTAAGTTACAGTTCGAGATGGGAAATAACTGAGGCAGCGAAAAAACTGGCAATTAATGTCAGAGAGGGAAACCTTAATGTGGAGGATATAACAGAGGATACGTTTGCATCATTTTTAAACACCAGCGATATGCCTGATCCGGAACTTATGATCCGCACAAGCGGTGAGCACAGGATTAGTAATTATCTCCTGTGGCAGCTGGCTTATTCCGAATTATATTTTACTTCCAAGTTATGGCCGGATTTCAGAAGAGAGGACCTTTTTGAGGCTGTTATTGATTTTCAGAAGCGTGAACGACGCTTCGGAATGACCAGTGAACAGTTGAACTAATTTTAACTTTAACACTTTTTAACAAGTGATTAGCTTATTTTAGCACCGTTAAACACAACAAATGAATCGTATTTTAATCATTATATTTTTAGTTATTTCAGGTACATCGGCACAAGCGCAGTTTGGCAGAACAGGTACGCCGCAAACGCCTAGAAGCACGACTCCAAGCACTGAGATAAGTTATCTAAATCCACAGGAGTTTACCATCGGCGGTACGAACATAATCGGTACCCAATTTTTGGATAAGTCGGTACTGGTTACAATCTCTAAACTAACAACAGGTGATAAAATCATGGTTCCTGGAGATGCTACCTCAAATGCCGTGAAAAATCTTTGGGCTCAGGGCCTGTTTGACGATGTTAAATTAAACATTGCAGCAATCAGGGGAGACTCGATATTTTTTGATATCGTTGTAGTAGAACGCCCCCGGTTAACACGAATAGATCTGCTTGGGTTGAAGAAAGGCGAAGTAACGGATGTTAAAGCGAAATTAAACGACAAAACCGGTAAAGTGGTTAATGAGAATCTTATTAAGACCACCACGGATATCATAAAGAAACACTTTCATGAAAAGGGATATTTGTATACCGATGTTTCCATCGCCCAACGAAAAGACACAGCCGAAGCAAATAATCTAATTTTAGATATAACTGTCGATAAAAATAAACGTGTAAAGATTGACGAAATCGTATTCACGGGAAACAAAGACTTTAAAGAAAAAACCCTTCAGAAATATCTTAAGAAAACTAAGGAACGCGCCTTTTACAAAGTTTTTGGTTCAGCGAAGTTCCTGCAGGCCAAATATGATGAAGACAAACTTAGCCTGGTTGCTAAAATGCATGAGAAAGGGTACAGAGATGCTGAGATTGTAGGTGATTCAATTTACCGTTCGAGCGATAATGGTGTGACTGTTAAGATCGATCTTTACGAAGGCCCTAAATACTATTTTGGAAACATAACGTGGGCGGGCAACGCAAAATATCCGAAAGAGTTTCTCCAAACACTTCTTGCTATTAAGAAAGGCGAAGTATTCAGCGAGGAAAAGCTTACCAGAAAGCTTTCCAGCAGTCCGAACGGCGACGATGTTTCGTCTCTTTACCTGAATGACGGGTATCTGACATTTAACGTAGATCCGGTTCAAACCAAAATATACGGCGACACGATTGATCTTGAGATCAGAATGTACGAAGGTCCGCAGTATACCATTAATAAGGTCATGGTAAAAGGTAACGACCTGACTAATGATAAAGTAATCCTTAGAGAGATTCGTACTAAACCGGGGCAGAAATTTTCGAAAGAGCTTATTGTGCGGAGTACCCGTGAGATTGCCCAGCTTGGAAATTTCGATGATACCAAAACAGACCCCAGACCAATAAATATTAATCCCAACGAAGGTACCGTAGATATTGAATACAGTGTTGTTGAAAAACCTTCAGATCAGATAGAGCTTTCGGGTGGTTTCGGTGGGGGTAGGGTAGTAGGTACTCTCGGGCTTACATTCAATAACTTTTCTGCAAGGAATCTGTTCAATATGAGTGCCTGGAAACCGCTTCCTAAAGGTGACGGACAAAAACTAAGCATCAGGGGTCAGACGAATGGTAAATTCTACCAGTCATACAGCTTCTCGTTCTCGGAGCCATGGCTTGGAGGAAAAAAACCAATTTATTTTGGTATCAGCGCATTTACATCTTTACAGTCGAACGGTTTGAGCAACAACGACATCGATCAGCAAAAAATACGCCTGAACGGGATGACATTTACGAGGGGCCAGCGTTTAAAATGGCCGGATGATTATTTTCAGGCAAATACTTCGATCAACCTCCAACAATATGTATTAAACAATTATAATCAGTTCATCTTTTCAACAGGAACTTCTTATAACTTTAACTTAACGCAGGAAATTAGTCGAAACTCTCTGGAAGGGTCGCCTGTATTTCCGAACGGTGGTTCTAATCTCAAACTTACAATACAGGCAACACCGCCATATTCCCTGTTAAACAACACGAATTATGTAACAGCTACTGATAAGGAAAAATATAAGTTTACAGAATATCATAAATGGAAATTTGAATCGCAATGGTTCCAAAGGATTTATGGGAAGCTTGTTTTAAAAGCTCAGGCCCAGTTCGGACTTTTAGGAATTTATAATTCAGCTGTTGGACAATCTGCTTTCGAACGTTTTAAACTAGGTGGTGATGGTATGCAGGGATTTGATTTCCTGCAGGGATCTGAAATTATCGCGATGCGCGGTTATGCAAACAACGCTGTTATTCCTTCAGGATCTAATCCAACTATTGCACAGGGTTCAGGAAGCCCTATATTCAATAAATACGTATTAGAGTTAAGACATCCGATAACTGCAAGTCAATCGGCCACCATATTTGTCCTAGCATTCGCTGAAGGAGGTAATACCTGGAATTCTTTCCGTGATTTTGCACCGTTTAATGTTAGGCGTACGGCAGGATTTGGAGCACGGGTCTTTTTACCTATTTTTGGTCTGCTTGGTATCGACTATGGTTTCGCTTTTGATAAAATTCCTGGTCTTAATGATAATGGAAGACAGCCTTTCACGTTTAGTATATCACAAGCGTTAAATGGCGGATTTAATTAATTAAGATGAAAAGAGTAATTTTCAGTACTTTATTATTATTTTTAATTACACTAACAGCATCTGCACAGCGGTTTGCATATGTTGATAGTGATTATATTTTAAAGCACATTCCCGAATATACTTCCTCCCAAAAGCAATTAGATGCCTTATCAGCACAATGGCAAAAAGATGTAGACGCTAAATTCGCAGATATTGAAAGGTTATTTAAGGCTTATCAGGCTGATCAGGTATTACTAACCGAGGATATGCGGAAGAGGAGAGAAGGCGAAATTATTGAAAGGGAGAATGCTGCGAAAGAATTTCAAAGACTTAAATTTGGGTTCGAAGGTGAACTTTTTCAAGTTCGCACAAGATTAATAAAACCCATCCAGGATCGCGTAGCAAAAGCAATACAAGCTGTTGCAGATGCCCAGCAATTGGATATGATCTTTGATAAAAACAGCGAGATCACACTATTATACGCAAGTCCGCGTTTAGACAAAAGCAATGACGTAATTACCCGCCTTGGTTTTAAGCCAGGCACCTTTGTTACAAATTAAATACTCTCACAAATCATAAACAAAAACAGAATAAAAATACAAACAATGAAGAAATTAGTAAAAATAGGAGTAGTTGCAGCAGGATTGTTCATGGCTGCAAACGTTGCAAATGCTCAGCAGAAATTTGGTCACATTAACTCTGCAGATCTTTTGCAATCTATGCCTGAAATGAAGTCAGCTGATGCAACTTTTGAAACTTTTAGAAAACAAAAGCAAACGGCATTAGAGCTGATGGATGCAGAACGCACCAAAAAAATCACTTTGTACAACGATAAAACAAAGATGATCAGTGAGGCTAATAAAGAAACTCTGGGCAAAGAAATCGAAGGGCTTGTCAAAGAGATTCAGGATATGGAAAAGCGTATAACTGAAACTCAGGAAAAGTCTCAGGAGGAGTTGACAACAAAACGTACGGAGATATATCAGCCTGTATTCAAGAAAGCTGAAGATGCTGTTAAAATAGTCGCTAAAGAAAAAGGTTTTGCTTATGTGTTCGATATATCTCAGCCAGGCGTTGTGTATTTTGACGGAGGTGAAGACTTGTTAGCAGCTGTTAAAACTAAATTAGGGATAACTACTGCAAGTAAGTAGGAGGCCTTTTTTTTAAAGGAAGCGTAATCAGGAATGGTTACGCTTTTTTTATGCGGTCGAGGAATAAAGAACAAAGAGTAAGGAGTAAAGACTGCTTCATTTTAATTATACATTTGTGTTTAAATTGAATTGAGACTAATGAGTAGTTCAGGTCACTTTCAACTTTAACTTTCCACTAAAAAAATGAGTTCTTCTCTCCCTATTGGCATTTTTGACTCCGGCATCGGCGGCCTCACGGTTGCCAACGCCATTCGTAAGATACTACCTAACGAGCACCTTATCTATTTTGGAGATACAGCGCATATGCCTTACGGCGATAAATCACCGGAAGCTGTCAAATTTTATAGTCTTAAAATTGCCAAGTTTCTATTGGACAAGAAATGCAAGATGATTGTTATTGCATGTAATACTGCATCTGCGCATGCTTTCAATGAATTGGTCCATTTTCTCGGAGATCAAGTTCCTATCATTAATGT
>JAZKHM010000209.1:0-11259 GCA_040385405.1 Bacteroidota bacterium
TTCGAAGGATTGATTTTTAGCTCCTCTATCCATACTACAATTGTTTCAGGAAGAATAGCCTATCAAAATGGCCAGATCATTGAGGGAGGGGTTGGAGAAAGACTGCTGTTTGAGAGGATTTAAATTAACAAATGAGAGAATGAGCAAATCAGCAAACTGTTGGGTTGTTAATGAGTGATACGTTTCGCCAGAATTTGCTAATTATCAAATTAACTCAATTATTAATTACTATCTTATTGTAATAATACACTCATTTCAACTGCACTCCTTCCCAGTTTCGTTAAACTGCGTACCTTTGCCCCTATTATGGCTACAGTATCTATTAACCTCGCTACCGGTTCAGTTCAGAAAGAAGAAATCATTGTTGGGATAGACCTTGGAACGACAAACAGTCTGGTAGCTTTTATAGGGCCAGACGGGCATCCGCAGGTCATTAATGACACTGGCAAGGGAGTGCTTGTGCCGTCTATAGTTCATTTTCAACCCGACGGCAGTGTAATTGTGGGAAATGAAGCGAAAGAATACCTGATATCAGATCCTCAAAACACGATTTTCTCTGTAAAACGGCTTCTTGGGCGTTCGTATCAGGACCTCGAAGCACACAGCAACATATTTTCATATAGAATCATCGATGATAATGCTGAAAGCCTTGTAAAAATAAACGCCGGCGGGAAGTATTATACACCAATAGAACTTTCAGGAATGATTCTGAAGGAATTGAAAGACCGTGCGGAACACGCGCTGAAGACCCCTGTCAACAGAGCCGTGATTACCGTTCCGGCGTATTTCAATGACAGTCAGAGGCAGGCTACCCGCGACGCCGGAAAGCTCGCGGGTCTTGATGTATTACGCATTGTGAACGAACCTACCGCTGCCAGTCTCGCCTACGGTATTGGTCTGGACCCTGAGGAAGAAAAGGTTATAGTTGTTTATGATCTTGGCGGCGGTACTTTCGATGTTTCAGTATTAAAGATTCAGAATGGGATATTCGAAGTTTTGTCCACCAACGGCGACACTTTTCTTGGCGGTGATGATTTTGATCAGGCAATAGTGAACTATTGGATTGAAGCGAATGAACTCCAGGGAGAAATTAACACTGACCTTCGTCAAGCTTTACGGTTAAAAGCTGAAGAAGCAAAAAAGGCCTTAAGTACGCAGAATATTTTTAATGATGCTGTAAATGGTATCCCCTGCGCCATTACTAAAATTAAATTCGAAGAACTGATTCGGCCAAAGGTTGAACAAACTATAAAATTCTGTCAGAATGCATTGAATGATGCAGGTTTGACTATTAATGATATTCAGGAAGTTGTAATGGTTGGGGGTTCTACACGGACGCCACTTGTAAAAAGAATAGTTTCAGAATTCTTTGGTAAAGAAGTTCATGATAAAATAAATCCGGATGAAGTTGTGGCATTGGGCGCAGCCATTCAATCAGATGTACTTGCTGGCAACAGGAAAGATATTTTGCTTCTTGATGTTACGCCTCTTTCTCTTGGGATCGAAACAATGGGGGGACTTATGGACGTGATTATCCCAAGGAATGCAAAGGTTCCCAGCAAAGCCGGCAGACAATATACAACTTCAATTGACGGACAAGCCAATATGAAAATTTCTGTTTACCAGGGAGAACGCGATCTTGTAAAAGAGAACAGGAAATTGGCTGAATTTGACCTGAAGGGAATTCCGGGCATGCCTGCTGGCTTTCCAAAGGTAGATATCAACTTTCGTTTAAATGCGGACGGTATTCTTACAGTGGAAGCTGTGGAGCTACGCTCGGGTGTGAAACAGGAAGTGGAAGTTAAGCCAACTTATGGCTTAACCGATCAGGAAGTCGAAAAAATGCTGATTGAGAGTATCCAAAATGCCAAGGAGGATGTAAGCCAAAGGATGCTCATTGAATCGCGGACCGAGGGAGAACAGATGTTGTATACCGTCGAACGATTCCTTGAAAAAAATAAAGAACAGGTATCCGAACAGGAAGTGCTCGATACGCAGAAATTATTATTCTCGTTAAGATCCTCGCTTAGCTCTGGCGACAAAGATCTCATTCATAAGAATATCGATGAACTTAACGAGTTCACGCGCCCTTTTGCCGAACGACTTATGAATGTTGCCATCGGGAGCGCGATGAAAGGGAAATCAATAGACTAAACGGTATTTTTTTAATCACAACAAAGCCCTAACGTAAAAGCCCTAAAAAGGAGTATGAATTCCTTCTTAGGGCTTTTTTTTAACTTTGGCTCAAAAGCCGGTATAATTACTTATTATCATTGCCTTCCATAGCTTCTCGTATGGTTTCTTGCTCACGCAACCCTTCTATATTATTTTTCTTTTCGTAATCGTTCTTGGTGTCTTCAAAACTGCTCAGGATTTCTGCGATCTTATCAAGATTGTCAGCTACATTCTGGTGCATCTCAGGAAGAACCTTTTCAAGTGTTTTGTTTCCAAGATCGTAATTATCAATCTCGATTTTCCCGATTTTTTGCACGATGGCAGTCTGGCTGTTTTTCAGATCTTCCAGTTCGTGCGTAATTTTTTCCATCAGATCAAATTTCTTCAGCTTATCCATATTGTTGTTATTTGGTTTAATGAAGGTAGTGCAATTATACTGCCAGACTTAGCTGGATTGAGAATGGAGATTTATGAATCGGAAATCGAAAACGGAGATCGAACATGAGAAAAATTGAAAAGGTCCCCGGGTCCTATATACAATCTTCAGTGCTATTTTTCAATCAACTATAAAGCTAGTTTGAATATATAATTTAGTATCTCCATTTATGTAAAAATGAAAAAGCTACTGATGATTATCCTTAGTGCTGTCGGTGTCCATGCACAGTCGAAGGTAATAAGATGCAGGCAGTTTAGGGAAATTCAAACGGGCCGGCGATTACAGACTTCGTACCTGAGACTTCCGGACCTCAGACCTCCGACCTCATCAGTCTCGCGACATATTTCCCAATGATATCAAACTCAAGATTAACTGCATCACCGACATTGAGATACTTCATATTTGTATGCTCAAAAGTATAAGGTACGATAGCTACAGAGAAGGAATTTGCAAGCGAGTTCACAACTGTAAGACTGATTCCATTTACACAGATAGAACCTTTTTCTACAGTAACATTTCCGGGCACGGGATCATAACGAAAAGTATATTCCCAGCTTCCGGCAAGCTGTGTCACTCTCGTGCATAATGCGGTTTGGTCGACATGGCCCTGAACAATATGGCCGTCAAGCCGGCCGTTCATTTGCATGCATCGTTCAAGGTTTATAGAATCGCCTACCTTTAATGTTCCCAGGTTTGATTTTCGAAGGGTTTCTTCTATAGCTGTAACCACATGTTGTTTTCCTTCAACCCTTACAACGGTAAGGCAGACGCCGTTATGCGAGACCGACTGGTCGACCTTTAGCTCTGCAGATATTTCAGACTTAACAGTAAAATGGAGGTTCCCTTGATCAGGCCTAATATTTACTAGTTGCCCTAACGTTTCGATTATTCCGGTAAACATTGCTTTCGTTAATTACTATTCTTTTCTGTTCTTTTTCCAGGCGGAAGCCGAAGCCGGGTTTTCCGTCATTACTACTGGTCCGGACTTAGCATTCATAAATGTTGCTGCGATTATCGCCGCTATCATTGCTTCCTCTTGGTCGGTGCTTTGGAGTTGGTCAGGAGTGAAGTATTTACTTACAAAATGAGTGTCAAATTCTCCTGAAATAAAAGCAGGATGCTGCATAACATACCTGCCAAAACCTAATGTGGTTTGAATTCCGGTAATTATGTATTCATCGATAGCCCTGACCATTCGTTCGATAGCCTCTTCCCTGTTTTTGCCATGGGTAATTAGTTTTGCTATCATTGGGTCATAGTAAATAGGTATCTCCATACCTTGCTCAAAGCCATCATCGACTCTCACACCAGGCCCCTTCGGGGTTTGATAAATCTGGAGAGTTCCAATATCTGGCAGGAAATTATTAGCAGGATCTTCTGCATACACCCGTACTTCTATCGCATGGCCGTTGATTTTGAGCTCGTCCTGGCTAAAACTTAGCTTCTCGCCACGGGCAATCCTTATCTGCTCCTTAACAAGATCTATCCCGGTGATCATTTCAGTAACCGGATGCTCGACCTGTAAACGTGTATTCATCTCCAGAAAAAAGAAATCAAGATTTTCATCCAGTATAAATTCAACCGTCCCAGCACCTGTATAATTGCATGATCGTGCTGCGTCAACAGCACTCTGACCCATTTTTTTGCGCAATTCCGGACTCAGAACTGAAGACGGGGCTTCTTCAACAACTTTCTGATGCCGGCGCTGTACGGAGCAATCGCGTTCAAAAAGATGAACAATATTTCCATGGTTGTCTCCCATCACCTGAATTTCAATATGCCTCGGAGATGAAACGTAACGTTCGATAAAAACCGAGCCATCGCCAAAGGCTGATTTGGCTTCCGACACTGCGAGGTCCATTTGCTCAATAAAATCTTCGGCTCTCTCAACGATACGCATTCCTTTACCCCCACCGCCGGCGGCCGCTTTAATTAGAATAGGAAAGCCAATTTCCAATGCCTTCTGCTGTGCAAGCGGGATATCTTTAATAGCCTCATCCGTCCCCGGCACCATTGGAATATTATACTTTAGAGCAGCGGATTTCGCTGATAATTTATTCCCCATGATCTCCATGGCTTCGGGCGAAGGCCCGATGAGTATCAGGCCGGCTTCTTTAACCAGTCTGGCAAAGGCGGCATTTTCTGAAAGGAATCCGTATCCGGGATGAATACCCTCTGCCCCGGTGGCCTTGCATGCGTTGATGATGTTTTCACCAACCAAATATGATTGAGATGAAGGAGCTGGGCCAATGCAAACGGCTTCATCTGCATACCTTACATGCAATGCATTTCTATCAGCTTCCGAGAAAACGGCAACCGTACTGATTCCCATTTCACGCGCAGAGCGCATAATACGTAAGGCGATTTCGCCGCGATTTGCTACCAGGATTTTCTTCATCAGTATTCGATTATTGGTTTTGAGCTATCAACCTTCCAGGTTTTTATAAGCAAAGTCAAGCGGTTTGAAAGCGGTGATCATGATAGTCCAATTACAAATGTAATTTCTTTCGACGCAAAATCCCCCGAAGGTTATTTTAGTGAATCTTGTTAAGAGTCTGAATGGTATATTCCAACATAGAATCAGTAAGATCAAGGTGAGTCACGAAACGAATCATCTGTTTGCCAAAGGAATTGCATTTAATCCCGTGATGACTAAGTTTCTCCACAAATTCCTCAGGTTTGTGATGTGAGTCAAGTTCAAAAATCACAATATTAGTATCAACCGGCATAATACTATTTACATAAGGTAGGCTTATCACTGTTTGTCCTAATATCTTAGCACGCTGATGATCATCCCGGAGCCGCGCGATGTTATTGTCGAGCGCAAAAATCCCCGCTGCTGCAAGGAACCCTGCTTGTCTCCACCCCCCGCCTAACACTTTGCGGATGCGCTTCGATTTCATGATAAGCTCTTCGCTGCCTAGTAAAACAGAACCAACTGGTGCACCCAAACCTTTTGAAAGGCAAACCGAAATTCCATCAAACATATCGCCATAATCCTTCGGTTCGTCTTTTGTTTCAACAAGCGCATTAAAAATACGTGCGCCATCCAGGTGCAAATTCAGACCTTTTAAACGGCAGAGGTGATATATGGGTTCAATCTGTTCTGTAGTATAAAAACTCCCCCCTCCGCGGTTAACCGTATTTTCCAGAACTACAAGTGAACTCTTTGGGTAATGAATATTGTCGGGATTAATATGCGGTTCAATAAGTTCAGGGCTCAGGCGGCCCCTGTCACCGTACAATAATCGGACTGATGCTGACGAATTAAATGCAATCCCCCCTCCTTCATATCTGTAAACATGCGCAGTTTCATCACAAATCACCTCCTCCAGTGGGTTAGTAAAACATTTGATAGCAATCTGGTTGGTCATGGTCCCTGAAGGACAAAACAGACCCGCTTCCATGCCAAATATATCTGCCGTCTTTTTTTCCAGCGCATTAACCGTTTCATCCTCGCCAAACACGTCATCCCCTACTTTTGCACTCATCATAGCATCAAGCATACCCGCAGAAGGGCGCGTAACTGTATCGCTGCGAAGGTCAACCACCATACTTTTTTCATCCATGGTTAAAAATAGATTTTATCTCGTTTGATTGAGAAATTTATTTTCAAAAAGAAAGTGAAAATAACATCTGAGAGCCCGGGTTCCGCTCAGGAAGCTTCAAATTCACACTGGTAATACCAGATGCACAGAATTTTATTTTGCGGGCTTTTTTAACTTTCGTACATTTAGCTTTTTAATAAGGAAACGAAACTATGATCATTATCGCAGATGGAGGGTCTACCAAGACCAACTGGTGTTTATTGAATAAGGCAGGACAGAAAATTTACTTTAATACCCAAGGTTATAATCCATACTTCGTTGATACTAACTATATCATCGAATCCATGAGGGCCGACCTTCCTTCGGATTTAGAACTGGATGAAATCACTGAGGTGAATTATTACGGCGCCGGATGTTCCACGGAGGATAAGGTTAAGATCGTAGCCGATGCGATGCAAGAAGTCTTCAAGAATGCAGAAATACATGTGGGACATGATTTGCTTGCTGCTGCAAGGGCTTTGCTGGGTCGGGATACAGGATTTGCAGCTATACTGGGAACAGGAACCAATACAGGTATTTATAATGGAAAAAATATTGTCCATAATATTGACTCGGCAGCTTATATCTTAGGTGATGAAGGAAGCGGCTGTTATATCGGAAAAAAATTACTGACTGATTATCTGAGAGGGTACATGCCCGAAGTTGTACGCCAGCGCTTCTGGGATACTTATAAGCTTACTGTAGATGAGGTCACCGACAACGTTTACACCAAACCTCTGGCAAATCGATTTTGTGCAAGTTTCAGTAAATTTGTTTACGATAATAATGTTCATGCGGAATATTCCAGGGGAATAGTAAAGACTTCATTCGTTGATTTCTTTGAAAACCTGGTAAGCCATTATCCTAATTATAAGAACTACACATTTAATTGTATCGGATCGGTAGGCTATAATTTCCGAAATGTTTTGGAAGAAACTGCAATCGAGTACGGAATGAAGGTTGGAAAGATTATACGTTCACCTATAGATGACCTTGTTCACTATCATGTGGAACTGGCACCGAGGAAGTAAATGAGCAAATCGGGAGTTAGCAAATGAGTAAATTGATCACCTTATCAATTTACTCATTTGCTAATTCTCTAAATAACTACTCGTCACTTTCCGAAAGAAAGCTCCTTTTGAAATAATTTCGCGTATTTTCTTTTATCAAACTTATAGAGCTTTGCAGCACGATATGAAACGCCTTTTTGCTTTTCATCGAGTTCCTTTAGAATGCCGTAGTTAAGCATTTTCTTTCGGAAATTACGCTTGTCAAGTTTTTTATTCAAAATCACTTCATACAAGTGTTGTAACTGTGTCAAGGTAAATTTTTCAGGCAGCAGTTCGAAAGCTATTGGCTGATAACTGATCTTATTTCTGACCTTATCGAAGGCCCGGCCAAATATTTGATCATGGTCAAATGCTAGGTTAGGTAGTTCTCCCATCGGCGTCCAAACTGCATTTCTAGCGTAATTGGTGATCGGGCCCGGCTTCAAGTCCTTATTGCCGCTGAGCCTGATCATTGCATAATAACCAACCGTTATCACGCGGCCCTGGGGATGTCTGCTCACATCACCGAAAGTATAAAACTGATCCATATAAATCCCCTTCAGTCCGGTCAATTCATACAAAATACGTTCAGCTGCATTATCCAGGCTTTCATCCTGCTCAACAATATAGCCAGGCAAGGCCCACCAGTCTTTAAACGGCTCAACATTACGCTCTATCAGAAGGATCTTTAGCTCACCCTCATCGAAACCGAAAATCACGCAGTCGATCGAAAATACTGAATCAAATTTGGGCAGGATAGTTTCCACAGTTTTCAACAATTAAAAAACTAAATATAGAAGGATTAACAGGAACTGAATGAAAAAATATAGAAAAATTACTTAGTGTAAAAAATACACACTATCTTCGTTTTACACATAGTCATACATAGCATTGTCTGAAATAAAAAAAATAGGGGTATTTACATCCGGTGGTGATGCACCAGGAATGAACGCCTGCATCAGGGCAGTAGTCAGAACTGCAATTTTCGAAGGCATCCGGGTGGTAGGGATTCGAAAAGGTTATCAGGGAATGATGGAAAGCGATTTTTGGGAAATGGACGCGCGCGATGTTGGAAATATTATTCATATAGGCGGCACCATTTTAAAAACAGCCCGCTGTCTTGAATTTAAAACACCGGAAGGTACAAGAAAGGCTTATGAAAATCTCAGGTCTCACGGAATCGATGCCCTTGTAGCCATTGGTGGCGACGGCACCGCAAATGGCGCAAATCGTTTATCAAAATCATTCGGTATTCCAGTAATGTGTATACCTGGCACTATAGACAACGACCTGTATGGTTCTGACTTTACCCTGGGTTTTGACACCGCCACAAACACGGTAATCGAAGCTATAGATAAGATCAGAGACACCGCTGCATCTCACAATCGTCTTTTTTTCATAGAAGTAATGGGACGGGATTCAGGGTGTATAGCTTTACGTTCTGGTATTGCAGGTGGCGCGGAAGCCGTATTACTCCCGGAAAGGGATACAGCTATTGATGAGCTTATTGAGAAACTTTCGGGACATGCAAACAACCATAAAACATCGAGTATTGTTATTGTCGCGGAGGGTGATAAAAATGGAGGTGCCTACCATGTTGCAGAACGTGTGAAAGAAAAATTTGATTTTTACGATAGTAAAGTCACTATATTAGGGCACTTACAGAGAGGTGGAAGTCCGAGCAGTTTTGACCGCGTTCTTGCCAGCCGCTTAGGTTTTGCGGCTGTTAAAGCATTGAAAAATGGGAAAGACCGGCAGATGGTTGGACTGCGAGGCAATACCATTGTACTTACACCACTTGAAGAAGCATTGAATTTTACTCATTTCAAACTTGAGGATGATTTGCTTGAAATGATTAATGTGTTATCAATATAGTTTATATGATTGCGGTAGTTTATAGCGGATCGAGATTTGCGGACTGGAAACTTGCAGAAAAAGGAAAAATCGTCTCAGAATTCAAAACGCAGGGTATTAACCCCTTCTTTAACGATAAGGATTCAGTAATTCAGTTGCTAAACAAGACTGTTCAGCTCATTAACAACGCGGAAAAAATTAAATGGGTTTACTTTTTTGGTGCAGGTGCATCATCCGCGGAACGTCAGAAAGTGGTTGCCGATGCATTCGGAACATTTTTCAGATTTAGTCGGATCGTTGTAGATCACGATCTGAAGGCTGCAGGCCTTGCCGCGTGCGGAGATGAGCCCTGCGTACTGGGCATTTTGGGGAGCGGATCCAACGCAGCATACTTTGATGGTAAAAAGGTTCTTGAAAATAACTACGGCTTAGGGTATATACTGGGTGATGAAGGTTCGGCGAATTGGTTAGGGGTGAATGTTTTAAAATCATTTCTTAATGATAAGATACCTTCCAACTTTAAAAAACTTTTTCAAAAGAAATATGACCTCGACAGGACACAAATCCTTGACAAAGTTTACAGACAGCCACAACCGGCTTTATTTTTGAGTTATTTTGCTGATTTCTTAATGGAACATCGAAGTGATACATTTGTTAAACAATTGGTCATTCGGGGATTTGACATATATCTGAAGACCTATATTGTTCCGTTGAAAAACCAGCATCCCGACGCTCCGGTTCATATGGTTGGTACTGTAGCATCCGGGTTTCAGGATTACCTTAATGAGGCCGCAAAATTGAATGGCCTGACCATACGCTCTGTAATTAAGGAGCCGATATATAACTTATTGAAATATTACTCGAATAAAAATTGAACAGTATATGATTTCGGATGAAAAGGATACGAAAGCTGTTAAAGCTATCTGATTCATCAATAAATAAAAATAAATAAAAATGAACCCCCATGATCTTGCCAGTGCGAAAACAATAAGCATAAGATCAGGATTTACCTGCCCGTAAGGCAGGTTCATCACAATTAAAGAAAAAAACGATAAAGAGATGAAAATTGGAATTAATGGATTTGGCCGGATTGGCCGCTTAGCTTTCAGAGCTGCGATTGAACGAGATGGTGTAGATGTTGTAGGCATCAACGACCTTGTAGAACCTGATTACATGGCTTACATGTTACGTTATGATTCGACTCACGGTATGTTTAAAGGCACTATTGAAGTTAAAGATGGAAATCTTGTAGTAAACGGCCAAACCATTCGGGTGACGGCAGAAAAAGATCCCGCAAACTTAAAATGGAATGAAGTTGGTGCTGAAGTAATTATCGAATCAACGGGTTTGTTCCTGACCCAGGCTGATGCTCAAAAACATATCGATGCAGGTGCAAAGAAAGTAGTTCTTTCCGCTCCGGCCAAAGATGATACCCCTACGTTTGTAATGGGTGTTAATCATAAAGATCTTAAGGCAAGCCAAAATATTGTATCAAATGCGTCGTGTACCACTAACTGCCTGGCACCACTTGCAAAGGTTTTGCATGATAATTTTGGCATTCTTGAAGGATTAATGACAACCGTGCACGCAGTTACAGCGACACAGAAAACTGTGGACGGGCCATCTGCTAAAGATTGGAGAGGCGGAAGGGGTGCTTACCAAAACATTATCCCATCATCAACCGGTGCTGCTAAAGCTGTAACTCTCGTCATCCCGGATTTGAAAGGAAAATTAACGGGTATGTCATTCCGTGTTCCAACTGCAGACGTGTCAGTAGTGGATTTAACCGTTCGTCTTGAAAAGGGGGCTACTTACGAGGAAATTAAAAAAGCAATGAAAGACGCATCCGAGGGTGAACTTAAAGGTATCCTTGGTTATACCGAAGATGACGTTGTTTCTACAGATTTCCTCGGAGATGCTCGTACTTCAATATTCGACGCACAGGCAGGTATCGCACTGAATGATAATTTCGTAAAAGTGGTTTCATGGTACGATAACGAGTGGGGATATTCAAATAAGATTGTTGATCTTGTTCAGCATATTGGATCGGTAAAATAGAGGTTTCTTTCTGCGCCCGAGATCCCTTAAAGGCAGGTACCGCATGGGAATTGCCTGACTGGAGTTTTTAATACGAGCCAAAGCCCTGCTTTATTTATAG
>JAZKHM010000210.1:0-1302 GCA_040385405.1 Bacteroidota bacterium
GGTATTCTAGGTTTAACTTATCTCCAAATTTATTTTAAAATAGATTCTATCAGGCCGCTCTCTTATAGTTTTCCACATATGATTCCCCCCTTTTAATCAGTGCGAACATCCTTAAGATCAGCTTGAACTTTATATTGTTCAGTACAAGGGAGTAGCTTTTATCCTTGAGCTTTCGATCGGCGTATGCTCTGATTTCTGGATCATGTACCATGGCTGTTTTAGCGGCTTGATTCAGTTCCTGCTTGAGCTCCTTATGTGCCAGGTGACTGACTCGTTTTCTGCCCTTGACACTGGTGCCGGAAGTATGTTCGAAGGGGACTACCCCGACATATACAGCATATTTACGTGGATCTGTAAAACTGGTGAAGTTCTCGGTATATGCTAAGGTCATCCATGCATTTACTTTGCCTATCCCTTTGATACTGCTGATAATCCGATAGCTTAGTAACCAAGTATCATCGCTTTTAATTATCTCCGTGATTTCCTGCTCTGCCTGGCTGATATATTTATTATTTGCTTTGATCTTTGCCATCGCAGTATGAGTAATGGTATCGACTTTCTTTAATGGATACATGTGCTTTCGTTCCTTTACTGTACTTATCCATCCAGCATTTTCCCGAACAAGCCTTTTTCGGAATGAAAGCAATTGTCTAAGGGCTAAAATAGTATCATTCAAAGGTTTTGAAGGTACTAAACGCTTATTTTTCTCTTGACCGTACTGGCTGATTCGGAATGAATCTACCTGGTCACTCTTACCACGAACCATTCCCATGGACTGCTTAATCTCTAATCCGGGGACTCTGCAAAAAGGAATGGAAAGTGACTGACAGAACTGAATGAACCGGTATTCATACCCTCCAGTGTATTCCATTACGATCAAGGTTTCTTTTAAATCGATCTCATGGATCTTACACCATTTTCTAAAGGTGTTGAATCCTTTTGTGCAGTTATCAATTTTTAAATGCAGGTTACCCTCTGCCCAACAGATGTCAAGCGTCAGTTTTGAAACATCAACGCCCAAAATAACATTCCAGTTCTTCATACGTTTATTTGTTAGTTAAATGATAAATTGCCTTTGCCTATCACCTTTGTTGATCCAAAGAAGTATTCTAGTTGGGCCTGGGCAATTAATAAAAGGCAGGGACTATAACCGCGATAAGTTCTCTAAAACTAGGAATGACAATAGTTCACCCTGCCTTTTATTAAAACGTTATCCACAAAGTCTTTAGTTTTTTAACACCCCCCGGACCCCCCATTTCAACAATAACAATAGCTAATAAATATTCTTTCATTGACCAAAGG
>JAZKHM010000211.1:0-7414 GCA_040385405.1 Bacteroidota bacterium
CTTTTGAAGTAATTCTAACAGGATTGTTTCTATATTAGAATCATTCTAAATAGGTAGTATCAAGAATCAAGTATCAAGTATCAAGATCTAAGGGTAGTTAACCGGGCCTTTCAACCCAAATTGACGTAGCTCTTGATACTTGATACCTGATACTAAATACTAGTTAAGGCCAGATTCCCATATTCATATATGAAACCGCAACTTTATTAATGGAGCTGACAAATGCTGCAGTTCGTAAGCTGTCAATTTTGGAGTTTTCCAGCTTAATATCGCGGATTTCGTGATAAGAGCGGATCATGGTGTCTTCCAAACCCGAATTGACAAGTTCGAGTTCTGAGGCGCCTTTGATAATCATACTTCGTTGAGCCGCGTCAAGAATAACGCCAGTTGATTTTTCTATCGTATTAACCAGGTTCAGGTTCGCGTTCTCCTCATAACGTTTGTCCATGCGTCCGAAAGCCACATGCGAAAGATTTTTCAACCATTCGAAATAAGAAACAGTAACACCGCCTGCATTGCAATACATGTCAGGAATCAAAATACAACCTCTTTCAATCAGAGCATAAGCTGCATCAGGAGTAGTTGGGCCATTGGCCGCCTCAGCTATGATCCTGGCTTTAATGTTAGCAACATTGAGCTCTGTGATTTGATTCTCCAGGGCCGCAGGAACTAATATATCACAATCTTGTTCCAGGCCTTCAGCCGAATTCTTAAATTCCTTTTGAGTTTTCGAGAATCCCAGAATCGAACCAGTTGACTTACGATGATTAAATACTTCATCAAGATCGAACCCTTCAGAGCTGTAGATTGCACCTTCATATTCACAGATCCCAACGATTGTCGCGCCGAACTCCGTGAGATATTTGATAGTGTAATAACCAACATTACCCATTCCCTGCACGATCACTCTTTTACCTGATAATCCTGCCGACAATCCAAGTTTTTGCATATCCTCTGCGACATTCACGCACTCACGGATAGCGATAGCGACGCCCCGGCCAGTGGCTTCTTTTCTGCCTGCAATGCCATGCAAGGCAAGCGGTTTACCGGTAACACAACCCAATGCATCCAATTGACCGGGATTCATAGTCTGATAGGTATCAGCAATCCAACTCATTTCACGCTCACCTGAACCATAATCCGGAGCCGGAACATCTATTCCGGGGCCGATAAAATTTTTCTTGATTAATTCAACAGTATAACGGCGCGTGATATTTTCAAGTTCCGCAACTGTATATTCCTTCGGATTGATCTTTATCCCGCCTTTTGCTCCTCCAAAAGGAACATTCACGATGGCACATTTGTAGGTCATGAGGGCTGCAAGCGCCATTACTTCATCCTCATTCACCATTTCACTGTAACGAATCCCACCTTTCGTTGGTGATTTATGGTGAGAGTGTTCTACACGCCATGCATCGATTACTTCGAAACCGTTCCCTCTGCGAATTGGGAAACGAAACCGGTACACACTGTTACAAGATCTTATCTGATCAAGCAATCCCTCCGGATGTGATGTAAACTGCGCTGCATGATCAAAAAACTGGCAGACGTCTCCAAAAAAGGATGTATCGGAGTGCGCTGCGTCAATAGACTTACCCATACTGAAAAAATTATTTTATAATTGGTTTCTGCAAAGTTGAAAGAAATTAATTGATACCGAAAATGAAAATCACTTAGTGTACCAAGTACATCCTTTAACCAAATTCAAAAAACTTAACAGAAAGATTTTAAAGGCAGGTTTTCTACTTCTGCAACTTCTCGATTTTTTTTAGCCTGTTATCTATGGAGAACAAATAGAATGCCAGTCCGAGGAAAATTACGGCCAGAACAGCCACAACAACATAGATCTTTCCGGAGCTCCGAAGCTCAGTAGCCATATCTACACCAGTAGATTCTTGTGCGAAGATTGAAACCGAAACGAAAAGCAGAATGGCAAGTAACAGAAATTTTTTCATATCAATTAAATAAAGTATCAGATGTCAAGTATTAATGCCGGGCGGTGATCTGGCAGTCGCAGATAAGGGCCTACAGTCAAACTCAACTTAATAAGTTTTCCTGCTTCCGCATCCTAAACCTCAAAGTAGTTATCCAAGTGGCTATTAATATCCATCCCAAACAAGCTGGATAAAACACCGGGCGTAGTTCAGGTGCCATATCTTTCGTATTGAACCCAGGGTTGCCGCCGTTGCCGGGATGCAAAGAATCAGTCATGCGTGGAAGAACAAATAAGAGTACAACCATTATTGGGAAAGCAAAAACATTATAGACTGACGAAATCTTGCCCCTTTTTTGCTCCTCCTCCATTGAATTACGCAACACGAGGTAAGCCATATAAATAAGAAGGGCTATTGCTGCACTGTTTTGTTTTGGGTCGTTACTCCAGGGCTCACCCCAGGTGAAATTGGCCCAAACCATACCAGTTACTAATCCCAAAATACCAAATATGATACCCACATTCGCACTTTCAACCGCCATAAGGTCATCATTTTCATGACCCTTATTCAAGTATTTAATGCTATAGACAAAAGATACCGCAAGCATGATTATCATTGCGAACCACATCGGAACATGGAAATGAATGTTCCGTATCGATTCATTAAGAATAGGCTTCGCGGGCACGTGGAATAAGAATCCTCCAATGATCGAAAAAAGCACCAGCAATACTGCCAGAATTTTCCACCAGCTTTTGTTCATAATGATAAGATTGGTGAGCAAATGTAAGATATGTTAGATGGATTTTGAGGAAAAAAATGGAGAAACCCGATCGTTGCCAGTTGCCAGTCTTCCGTTGCCCTATAGCATGCAAAAACTCAGCTTTGCCACATTTAAAGGGCCGCTGGCAGCTTGCAATTCATTCATTCCCGCCACAAAAAAGGAAACAACAACAACGATGTTGTGATCACAATAGCATTAATAGCAAGTAAAATCGCAATTTCATCAAGGGAAACTGATCTGTCAAGTCCATCCAAAGCGTTCTTAGAGAGCTTAATCAGGACAATTAATAAAGGGATAACCAATGGAAAGCTGAGTATTGCCATGAGTGCTCCCCCATTACCCGATTTTGATGCGATGCCGGATATCATGGTAAAGACCGATGCGAAGCTTATGCTGCCTAACAGAACGGAAAGCATATAAAACAGGGGGTCGCCAACGGGGTTTTTAAAAACAAGTGAGTAGAATCCCAAAGCAATAACCGAAAGCAGCAACATCAGAAAGACATTATAAATTATCTTAGAAATTATGACTGCGTGAGGGCCTGTTATGGTATAATAATAAAGCTGTCTTCCGCGGCTCTCCTGCATGAAACTTTTTGTGATTGCATTAACTGAGGCAAAAAGCATAATAATCCAGAATAGTGCGTTCCAGGTTGGAGGGTTACTTATTTCCCGAAACGACAGGTAACAAACAAAGACAGTAGAAACAACATACAATAAAATCCCATTCAATGCGTAACGGGAGCGCCATTCGAGCATGATTTCCTTTCGGATGAGGAATTTGATCTGGTGGTATAGGGTCATTGAACAGGATCTTTGCTATTAGACTCGCACGGGATTAACAGAGGCTTTATCCTTACGGGAGAACAGGATGATAATAAATGCCCCGGCAAACATAAGACTCCAACCCAGCCATTGAAATTTTATCATTCTCGTGGCAGCGGCTGCAAGCTTTTTCATCGGAATAAAGCTGAAATAGTCGTTTGCCTTAAAATAAACCGCGGTCAGGGTAAATAATAACATTACGAGCAACGCCCAGCCACACCAGCGCAGTAGTCCTTGCTTTCGTGTCACGGCGGCAAGAAGCGCAGTAGTGCCAAGGGTGTAAACTATTGTTGCGAGAACTGTGTCTATATCCCAATAATTCCAGGTTCCCAGAATTGGCACTTTCAGCATGGGGCACATTCCGCCAACGATTACAAGCAACACCCCGAGCAGTCCTGTATAATTTTTAGCTGTCATAATTTGATTAGCCTTTTAAGGCGGATTGCGGGCTGTTACCTTCCGTAAGTTCCATTTTCTCCGCAAAATGAGCACAATAATCCCTCAAATCCTCCACAATAGCCTCTTCGCCTGTAGCGCGCAAAAAGCTATCGCCCATAGTTTGAAGTGTTTCGTAAAAGAACCTTTTCATTTCATCCACCGGCATATCTTTAGTCCAGAGATCTATCCGCAATGAGTTTTTGTAATTGTGGTCCCAGAGAGCAAGCATCATCGATTTTACAGGCAAGGCCTCTTTATTCTGGGAGTCTGTGGATTCCCAAAGGATATTCTCCGGTACATTTTGATCGTCGAGGTCTATTGTTAGTTTTATTTCAGCTTTTTTCATCGGAATGATGGCTATAATAAGGGCTGTGAGACAGCCTATGGTGAATTTAATTTTTATCTAGTAAAATAACGTTCTGATCAGCAGGATCAATACGGCAACAAAGATGAGAAATACTAACTCAAATAACCAAATCCGTTTGAGATCAATAATTAATCTGCGGAACAGCAAATCTGACATGAAACTGAGGATCAGTATCCCCCCTAAAGGAATCGCGCCCAGGTAACGCCAGCCGTGTTCGTCTGGAAACAATAGAAGATAAACTATACTGACTAATAAAAGTGCTGTTAAGATATTAAGCGGGGTTAAGCGCACATTCATTTCTTTTTCCTGTCCTTTTTATGAACCGCGTCAAATTTTATGCTCTTTCTTTTCCTGACTCCACCGGGTTTATTATTCCTTACTTTTACCGCAATACCAGCTTTGGCCGCTGGCTTGACCCCTTTTGAGTTTTTAGCTTTTTTCTCATGGAAAGCGCCTTTAAATTCAGGATCTTCGCGTCGCTTTTGAATATCTACCTCACGGGCGATGTCCTGGCGCTCCTCGTAAGGTGTATCATCGATAAATACAGTTTCCGGCATTTCCGCGACCGGGATTTGCTGACGAATTAGTTTTTCAATTTTTTGTACGTAGTATTCTTCTGAGGGGCTGCAAAATGTGATTGCATCGCCGGTCTGCAGAGCCCTGCCAGTCCGGCCAATCCGGTGCACATAATCTTCAATGATAATAGGAACGTCAAAGTTAATAACATGGCTGACGTTAGTTACATCCAGGCCGCGTGAAGCAACATCAGTGGCAACAAGAATTCTGATATCGCCTTCTTTGAACGCATTTATGGAATTAATCCGGGTATTTTGTCCTTTATTGGCATGAATAACCCTCACCTGCTCTGCTCCATAACGGCGCTCCAGGAAATGAAAAATATTGTCAGCTACGGTCTTAGTCTTGCAAAATATGATCAGGCGCGTAAAATCCTCTGTGTCTTTCAACAGATGCTGTAGCAGGTTCAGCTTGGTTTTAAGATTAGGTACTTTATACAAAACCTGGCTAACTGTATCGGCTGGTGTTGCCTGAGCCGCGACCTCAATAACAGTAGGATGTTTTAGAAAATCTCCTGAGATTTTATGTACCAGCTCGCTCATCGTAGCTGAAAAAAGCAGGTTCTGCCGTTTTCTCGGAACAACTTCGAGGATTCGGTGAATTGAACCAATAAAGCCCATATCCATCATCTTATCCGCCTCATCCATAACCAGAAATTTCACATATTGGGTATTAATATTACCGGATAAATAAAGGTCGAGAAACCTTCCTGGAGTGGCAATGATAATATCCACGCCCTTTTTAAGCTCAGCGATCTGTGTTTTAGGTCCTAAACCACCGTAGATCACCACTGTTCGTAAATCAGTATACTTTGCAAATGTGCGGACGTTTTCTTCAATCTGCATAGCAAGCTCCCTTGTTGGCGCTATGATTAAAGCCCGGGCATCATTTCCCTGGGCATATTTAAGTTTCATAAGGATAGGAAGCACAAAGGCTGCTGTTTTACCGGTCCCTGTCTGTGCTATTCCCATAATATCCTGCCCTGACAGTATAGGCATGATCGCTTTCTCCTGAATTGGCGTAGGCAATGTGTAACCTGCATCTGCAACAGCATTCAGGATCTGGCGATTAAGCTTAAAGTCTTCAAAAGATAATGACATGTTGCAAAGGTAAGGTTTAGCATTGAGCTAAGCGAAGTGGCGGCAAGGAATCCTGACCAAGCTCTTGATTGTCAATTTGTCCGGAATATTTCCGAAATTAGCAACATCCCAAACCAAATCCCACATGCCTTCAATACTCATAAAATCAGCTACACTTATTAACGAAGGAAAATCATTTCAGAGCGATCTGTTAATTCAAGATGGAATGATTGAGAAAATAGCCTCACAGATTAATGTCACAGCAGATACCGTTATCAATGCAGAAGGCCTGCATCTTTTTCCCGGTTGCATTGATGATCAGGTTCACTTCAGGGAGCCCGGCCTTACCCATAAAGCTGATATTTTTACTGAAAGCCGGGCTGCGGTTGCAGGCGGCATCACCTCTTTCATGGAGATGCCTAATACGGTTCCGAACACACTAACCCAGGAACTGCTTGCTGATAAGTACAAAATCGCATCAAAGACATCAGCAGCTAATTACTCCTTTTTTATGGGTGCAGGGAATGACAATCTGGGAGAAGTTCTAAAAACGGACCCCCGAACGGTATGCGGCATTAAGGTTTTCATGGGATCATCCACTGGCAATATGCTTGTTGATAATGAAAAGACCCTGGAAGGCATTTTTAGCAAAACAAATATGCTGGTTGCGGTGCATTGTGAAGATGAAGCCACAATTCGCGCCAACGCTGAAAGTTTCAGAGCTCTGTATGGCGACGAACTTACACCTGAAATGCACCCGCTTATCCGCAGTGCTGATGCCTGTTATAAATCATCGTCTTTTGCAGTAGAACTCGCTAAAAAACACAACACGCGGCTTCACATCCTGCACATTTCTACTGCATTGGAAACCCACCTTTTTGATAATACAACTCCCCTGCCGCAAAAAAGGATCACCGCCGAAGCATGTGTACACCATCTTTGGTTTTCTGACAAAGACTATTCCAAAAAAGGAAACTGGATTAAATGGAATCCGGCAATAAAATCAGGCGAAGACCGGGTTGAAATATTAAACGCAGTTTTGGACGACAGAATTGATATTATTGCAACCGACCATGCTCCACATACCATAGAAGAAAAAAACCAGCCATACATCAGTGCTCCTTCGGGCGGCCCGCTTGTGCAGCATGCCCTCATTGCGATGTTACAGCTTTTTGAACAGGGGAAAATTAGTCTTGAAAAGATAGTTGAAAAAATGGCTCACAATCCGGCATTATGTTTTCAGGTTGAGAAACGTGGTTTTATACGTGAAGGGTATTGGGCTGATCTCGTGTTAGTCGACCTGGCAACGCCAACTGAAGTAAACAAACAAAACGTTCTATCTAAATGCGGCTGGAGCCCCTTCGAAGGATTGATTTTTAGCTCCTCTATCCATACTACAATTGTTTCAGGAAGAA
>JAZKHM010000212.1:0-12582 GCA_040385405.1 Bacteroidota bacterium
TACTTTTGCCCCAACCAATCTTTTCCCTTTAATGAAGAATGTAGCTTTAAATGATGTGCACGTTGCCCTGGGTGCCAAAATGGTGCCTTTTGCAGGATTTAATATGCCAGTGCAATATACAGGCATAAATGCTGAACATGAAACAGTCCGTAAAGACGTTGGCGTTTTTGACGTGAGTCATATGGGTGAATTCATTCTTAAGGGAGACGGAGCTCTTGATCTGATTCAACGGGTTAGTTCTAATGACGCATCCAAACTTTTTGACGGAAAGATCCAGTATTCATGCCTGCCAAATGATAAAGGTGGAATTGTCGACGATCTCCTGGTATACCGCATAGATGAGAAAACCTACATGCTGGTAGTTAATGCATCAAATATTGAAAAAGACTGGGAATGGATATCTAAACATAATTCCGGTGGTGTGGAAATGAAAAACATTTCCGGGCAAACTTCCCTTCTGGCCGTTCAGGGTCCAAAGGCTGCCGCTGCTCTGCAGAGCCTTACTGATGTTGATCTTGCATCAATGGAATATTATACTTTCAAGAAGGGGGTATTTGCAGGCATAGATAATGTGCTGATTTCTGCAACCGGTTATACTGGCGCTGGCGGATTTGAACTATATTTCGATAATAAGCATGCAAAACATATTTGGGATGCCATTTTTAAATCCGGAGAGCAATTTGGAATTAAACCTATCGGCCTGGCTGCGAGGGATACACTCCGACTGGAAATGGGCTTTTGTTTATATGGTAACGATATAGATGATACCACATCCCCGATTGAAGCCGGCCTGGGCTGGGTCACAAAATTCACCAAGAATTTTGTGAATTCAGAAAAACTCGCTTTACAAAAGCAGGAGGGTGTTAGCCGCAAACTGGTTGGTTTTGAAATGATTGATCGGGGGATTCCCAGACATGATTATGAGATCGTAAATGCGGACGGAACTGTTATTGGGAAGGTAACTTCAGGTACACAGGCGCCTTCACTCCAGAAAGCAATTGGTCTGGGTTATGTGGCGAAAGAATTCTCAAAAGAAGGCACCGAAATTTACATCAGGATTCGTGATAATAGAGTTAAGGCACAAATAGTTAAGTTTCCGTTTAAGTAACCAATTTATCAATGCAAAAACGTAATCTTGAGGTGTGTCTTACGCCCGCCTTGCTTCACCTTTATGATTTCAAAGCGAGTATTGTAGTGGTGATCGACATCTTTAGAGCGACATCCTCCATCTGCTATGGAATTGAGAATGGGGCCGAAGCAATAATTCCTGTTGCCACCATTGAAGCATGCGAATCGTACAGGCATTCTGCATTTCTCCTCGCAGCCGAAAGAAACGGGGAAGTGGTAGCTGGTTTTGACTTCGGAAATTCTCCTTTTTCATACGTAAAAGAGAAGGTAGACGGTAAGACAATTGTTCTTACTACCACCAATGGCACGCATGCTATTAATCTGTCGCGCGGTGCCAGCAAAATCGTTATAGGTTCATTTTTAAACTTAAAAGCGCTTTGCGACTGGCTTAAAACACAACCAAATGATGTTTTGCTATTATGCTCAGGCTGGAAAGACAAAGTAAATTTGGAAGACACCCTTTTTGCGGGCGGTGTAGTACACCTGCTCAGGGACGATGATTATCGTTTGGATGATTCAGGAATAGCCGCTGAGGATCTTTATATTCAGGCCAAATCTGATCTGAATACCTATCTGAAAAAAACATCGCATAGTGAACGCCTGAAAAAACTTGGTATTGAAGAAGATATCGCTTTTTGCCTTAATCTTGATCTAACGTCGAGTATACCTGTACTGGACGGTGAGAGGCTGGTGAAGATGAAATAAGTATTAAGTATCAGGTATCAAGTATCAAGATTTCCACCGAACGTACCGAACACGCCTATAGGTCCAGCCAGGTAACTGGCAACTGGTAACTGGCAACATTACTACTTCAACTTCTCATTCCCTTTATGTCTCTCCCCATCCCGGATAGTCTTCTTAACCAAATTCTTTTCCAGGGCATCGGTAAGATTAACGCCGGTTTGATTTGCAAGGCAGATAAGCACAAATAGTACATCCGCCAGCTCGTCGCCAAGGTCTTTGCCTTCATCAGATTTCTTAAAAGATTGCTCCCCATATTTTCGGGCCATGATGCGTGCAACTTCGCCAACCTCTTCCATCAGGATAGCCGTGTTAGTCATCTCATTGAAATAACGGACACCTGTACTATTGATCCATTTATCAACTGTTTCCTGAGCTTCCTGTATGGTCATGCCTTATTCTTTAGATTTTGTGTCAATGGAGATTGTAACTGGTCCGTCGTTAATCAGACTTATTTTCATGTCAGCGCCAAATATGCCTGTTTGAATATCTTTTCCTGTTATCCGGGCAAGCTCGGTTATCATTCTTTCATAAAGGGGAATTGCAACATCAGGCTTCGCGGAACGTGTAAAACCGGGCCTGTTTCCCTTTTTTGTGGATGCGTATAGTGTAAACTGGCTGATCAGCAATATATCACCGTCAACTTCCTTAAGACTTTTGTTCATGGCGCCATTCTCATCTCCGAAAATCCGCAGGTTTGCGATTTTTTGAGCAAGCCAAATTAGATCCTCTGTACCGTCGGAATCCTCAATGCCCAATAAAACCATGAATCCAGTTTCAATTTTCCCGGTTATTTTTCCGTTAACGGAACAGGAGGCACTGCTCACACGCTGAATGATTGCTCTCATCTTAAGCCCGGGTATCGTTATTATGATAAATACTTAGATAACTGTTGTATCGGGAAGGCTCAATTTCATCGTTTTCCATCGCTTTAAGTACAGCACATCCCGGTTCATTGATATGCCTGCAGTTGTGAAATTTACAATTCCCCATCAGTTCCCGGATTTCAGGAAAAAGCCTTCCAAGTTCCTGTTGTTCAATGTCAAATACCCCTAACTCACGGATGCCCGGAGTGTCAATCAAATATCCGCCGAAAGGCAGCTCAAACATTTCAGCAAATGTGGTAGTGTGTTTTCCTTTATCACTCCAGTCAGAGATATCGCCGGTCTTAAGCTGGGATCCCGGGAGCAAAGCATTGATTAAAGTAGATTTTCCAACCCCTGAATGCCCGCTTATCAAGGTTACTTTGTTTTTCAATAAATCTTTTATTTGCTCAATGTTGGTCTGTTCGGTTGCAGAAACACTATAGCAAGGGTACCCGGCCTTTTCATATATCTGCTGGTATTCTTTAAGGATTTCCAGTCCTTCATTACTGAACAGGTCCAGTTTGTTAAAGATCAGCATGGCGGGAATAGCATAGGCTTCCGCAGTGACCAAAAACCGGTCGATGAATCCTAAAGAAGTTCGTGGGGAGGCTAGTGTAACAATCAAAAATGCCTGATCCAGATTCGCTGCTATGATCTGTGCCTGTTTGGAAAGGTTTACAGATTTGCGGATGATATAATTTTTTCGCTGATGAAGTCGGGTTATAAGCCAGGTATCCTGGTCAGGTTCACGTTCTACGTCTACCTTATCGCCAACAGCAATTGGATTGGTAGTTTTGATATCAAGAGTTCGGAATTTCCCTTTTATCCGGCAATTGATGGTTTCTCCGCTTTCCGCGGCCACTTCGTACCAGCTTCCTGTTGATTTTATTACTAGGCCTTGCATCGGGTGTAAAGATAATATTAAGTTGGTTTGTTGTTAGTTGGTTCGTTGTTAGAAATGGTCGTTAAGCCATTTGGTCCTTTTCGTATGAAAAAATACACAGCTTGTAATGTTATAGAGACTTATGGTTCGGTAGCCTAACCAACTAACCAACTAACATTTAACCAACTAAACAAAATAAATTTGCTATTTCAAAAACTAAGCCCGTAATTAGCGCAACAGAAAAAACAATGAACAATTATTTTTACACCACCACCACCTCAACAACAACAACCACGCTAAGGCGATGGGGAAGGTTTTGTATGGTGTAAAAAGAACATAAAAACATCAAAAGCGCCTTCCCCTACTACTCGGGAAGGCGTTTTTTTTTTGATAAAAATTGAAACAGAGTAATCATAAATCCAGAAAGAGATTACAGCTCCAAAACATTAGCGGGAGCTCATGTCGGCCCGACCAGACCAATTTGGAGCGGCTTATACCATAAAAAGAAAAGAATACACAGATGAAAGTTTTAAAATTCGGAGGCACATCGGTAGGTTCCGTAGAATCAATTACCAAGTTATTGCAGATCATTGAGAGCGAAGATCAGAATTCCGGAAACCCGGTAATTGTTCTTTCAGCAATGAGCGGAGTCACGAACCTGCTATCAGCTATGGCTGATAAAGCATCTCAGGGCGGGGCTTTTAATGCTGAGCTAAAGGAGCTGGAGGAGCGTCATTTTGATGTGATCAAGGAACTGCTTGCGGTCTCAAGACAAAATCCGGTATTTACCCAGTTGAGAATATTGTTTAATGAGGTCGAGGATTTGCTTCAGGGAATTTCAATGTTGCGCGAGCTTACACCCAGGACACGCGACCTGGTTTTAAGTTATGGAGAGCGTTGCTCAGCATTTATGCTCAGCAAGATTGCCGGCCAGGAAAAAGATAATACCCTTTTTGTTGACGCGGCAAGTTTAGTTAAAACCGACAGCAGCTTCGGACAGGCAAAAGTAAATATAGAGTTGACTGAAATTTTGATCCGTGATTTCTACGAACGTAACAGAAGTAAAATGCTGTTCGTTACCGGTTTCATTGCCAGCAACGACGAGGGCAGGGTAACAACGCTTGGAAGAGGAGGGAGCGATTATACAGCGGCGATTTTCGGATCGGCACTCAATGCGAGTGAAATTGAGATCTGGACTGATGTTAACGGAATGATGACAGCAGATCCGCGCATGGTGAAGAAAGCGTTCTCATTGCCGGAATTATCTTACACTGAAGCCATGGAGCTGTCTTTTTTCGGGGCCAAGGTAATTTATCCGCCCACCATGATTCCGGCCTTTATGAAGAAAATTCCGATAGTTATCCGTAACACCTTTGAACCGGAATTTGTTGGATCGGTGATAAAGCATAACTGTGAGAACTCTAACCTGGCAATAAAAGGTATTTCGTCAATAAATGATATCAGCATTATTAATATTGAGGGAAGCGGCATGGTAGGCAAAGCCGGCTTCAGCGGACGTTTGTTCTCACTGCTTGCCCGCGAACAGATCAACGTAATCCTGATAACCCAGTCGTCTTCAGAGCACAGCATCACATTTGCCATTCATCCCGGGGATGCAGCCCGTGCTCAGCAGATGATTGAGCATGAGTTTGAATTGGAACTGCTCGCCAGGAAATTAGAAACTCCTGTGTTTGAGCAGGGGCTTGCAATCCTGGCCATCGTAGGAGAAAACATGAAGCAAACTCCGGGTATATCCGGAAAACTGTTCCACGCACTGGGCAGAAACGGTATTAATGTCCGGGCGATCGCACAAGGCTCATCAGAATATAATATTTCGGTGATAATTTCCCGGGAAGACCTGAATAAAGGCCTTAATGCTGTGCATGATGCATTCTTTGTCGACCTAAACAAGACACTCAACCTGTTCTGCCTCGGAACCGGCAATATCGGTAAAACCTTATTCCGCCAGCTGCAGGAGCACCGTCAATTCCTTCAGGAACACAATGGCATTCAGATCAGGGTTGTAGGGATAAGTAATACGCGCAAAATGTATTTTGACCCCGATGGGATAGATCTTGATAACTGGCCAAAAACACTTGAAGGATCGTCACTTTCGGCCGATCTGAAAGGCTTTGTAGAAAAGATGAAAGATCTTAACCTGCCGAACTGCGTTTTTGCCGATAACACAGCAAGCTTAAAGCCTGTTGAATTTTACCATGAAATATTCAGTTCAAATATTTCAATCGTAGCCTGTAATAAGATTGGAAATTCATCAAGTTATGCCCAATACAAGCTATTTAAAGACACAGCGAGAACTCATGGAGTGGATTATTTCTATGAAACCAACGTGGGAGCGGGTCTTCCAATCGTGCGTACGCTGAAAGATCTGATGGTGAGCGGCGACAGGATCCTTAGTATTGAAGCAATTCTTTCCGGCACAATCTCGTACATATTTAACAATTATAAAGGAGATGTCACCTTTCATGACATCGTTAAACAGGCTCAGGAAAAAGGATACACCGAGCCAGATCCCAGAGATGATTTAAAAGGTACCGACTTTATGCGTAAAATGCTCATCCTTGCCAGGGATGCCGGATACCCGCTTGAAGCTGAGGATGTGCATATCGAAAGCATGCTTCCGCAAGCTTGTATCGATGCACAGTCGGTTGATGAATTTTATGCGGAGCTCAGGAAGGAGGATGCATTCTTTGAAAAACTAAAGAAGCAGGCTGAAGAAGGCCGGAAAGTGCTGAGATACATAGCCAAACTAGAGGATGGGAAAGTAACTATTAATTTGCAGATGGTTGATGAAACCCATCCTTTTTACGCACTTTCAGGCAGTGATAATATTATTTCATTTACAACCGACCGCTATAAAGAGCGCCCAATGGTGGTTAAAGGACCCGGAGCAGGTGCGGACGTAACAGCTGCCGGAGTGTTCGCCGATATTGTAAATGTGGGGGCGCAATAAAAATCTTCTGTAAATGAATAAATCAATTAAAGTTTTTGCCCCTGCTACGGTTGCAAATGTTGTATGTGGTTATGATGTTTTAGGCTTTGCTGTCGACCAGCCGGGCGATGAAGTGATCATGCGTCTTAAGGATGAGCCGGGAGTAATTATTACAAGAATCAGCGGGGATGATGGCCGCTTACCTTATCATCCTGCTAAAAACACGGTAAGTGTTAGTGTGCAGTATTACCTGGAACATATCGGACGTCCGGAGGTGGGAGTGGAGATAGAGCTTTTTAAGAAGATGCCTATTGGGAGCGGCCTGGGTTCAAGCTCGGCCAGTACTGTTGCAGGATTATTCGCCATAAATACCTTAATGGGTAATCCATTGACTCAAATGGAACTCGTTCCCTTTGCAATGAAGGGTGAAGAAATGGCCTGCGGAACGGGTCATGCCGACAATGTTGCTCCGGCTTTGCTTGGGGGCTTTGTACTTATCCGAAGTTACGAGCCCCTCGACATCATCAAGCTACCTTATCCCGAAGAATTATATTGTTCGATAGTATTTCCGCATGTTGATGTACCTACACGAGACGCACGTAAAATTATCAGAAGTAATGTTCCTCTTAAAGATGCGGTAGTGCAGTGGGGAAATGTGGCCGGTTTGGTCAGCGGTTTATTTATGAAGGATATTGATCTCATTTCCAGAAGTATGAAAGACGTCATAGTAGAACCTGTAAGATCTATCCTTATACCAGATTTTTACCGCCTGAGGGAGATTGCTATGGAAAACGGTGCCCTTAGCTTTGGTATTTCCGGTTCCGGCCCTTCTGTATTTACATTTGCACGTAATGCCGACGATGCCCAAATTATTAACGAGAAGCTTCAGAAACATTTTCTTTGGCTTGATACAGAAAGTATCGCTTATCATTCACCGATAAATTCCAAAGGCCCGATAATATTAGATTAAATGCAACTATACAGTACCAACAATAAAGATTTCAGAGTTTCCTTTAAAGAAGCCGTATTCAACAGCTTACCTGCTGATAAAGGCCTATATATGCCCGTATCGATACCGGTTTTAGACAGCGAATTTATCGCCAGCCTGCATAAATATAGCTTGCCCGAGATTGCATTCCGGGTGGCTAAGAATATCCTGAACGGGGAAATTCCCGACATGGAATTGAAGAGAATTATCGATGATGCCATAAATTTTGACGCGCCCATAGTTAAACTTGATGATCAGGTACATGTGCTTGAGCTTTTTCATGGGCCGTCCCTGGCTTTTAAGGATTTTGGCGCCCGTTTTATGAGCAGGGTCATGAGTTACTTTTTGAAGGCTGGAGAAAAGGAATTAAATGTATTGGTTGCGACTTCCGGAGATACTGGCGGAGCGGTGGCCCTTGGATTCCTGGGTGTTCCTAATACAAAGGTAACTATCTTATACCCAAAAGGTAAGGTAAGCCCGATCCAGGAACTTCAGTTAACTACCAATGGCGGAAATATCAACGCTATTGAGATTGAAGGAACATTTGATGATTGCCAGGCCCTGGTGAAACAGGCCTTTAATGATCCAGAACTAAAAGAGCAATTCAGGCTGACTTCGGCAAATTCAATCAATATTTCCCGTTTGATCCCTCAGACATTTTATTATTTCAATGCATATGCACAGCTGCAGCGCCAGGGTAAAACTGAGGTGATCTTCCCGGTGCCAAGCGGCAATTTTGGAAATATCGGGGCCGGTTTTCTCGCGTGGAAGATGGGACTGCCCGTTAAACAATTTATCGCTGCCACAAACATTAACGATACCGTTCCGGCTTTTCTGCAAAGCGGAATTTATCAGGCTAAGCCCTCTGTTCAGACTTATTCAAACGCGATGGACGTGGGCGATCCGAGCAATTGGGTGAGAATCATGGACCTGTTTAAGCGCGATACTGCATCGCTTAAAAAGGTATTAACTGCTTATACATTTACTGATGAACAAACGCTTGAAGCAATCCAGAATGTTTACAATGATCAGCGATACATCATGTGCCCACATACAGCGATAGCATGGCTTGCGGCGAAACGGTGGCTAAAAGATCATTCTGAAGAGAACGCCGAAATGGTCTTCCTTTCCACGGCCCATCCCTGCAAATTTCCTGATATTTTCCCTGCTGCGATAGCGGCCAGGATCGATGTACCTTCACAAGTTCAAGAGTTGAAGGGCCGCGAGAAACTTTCTGTTTCTTTAGGCAGGGATTTTGCGGGGTTTAAGAAGCATTTGTTAAGTTACGGTGTCAACTAAGTCCTATGAGCAAATTCCGGGTTCCCCAAAATACCATCTACATCTGTCAGGGCAGTAAATGTTCAAAACGGGGGAGCAGGGATTTATATAAGAATCTAAAACACTACCTGAAAAGCAAAGGGATCAAGCACGAAATTGAGCTAATTGTGACCGAATGTACAGACAGATGTAAATATGCTCCCGTCCTTGCAGCTCAGCCTGCCAATATTTGGCTGAAAGAATATACTGCTGAAGATGTGGTTAAATTGGTAGAGGAGCTGAGGCCGGAGCCCGGAAGTCGGAAATCTGATGACGGATAACGGAAGCAGGAAGTCTTAGGTCGGAGGTATGAGGTCTGAAATCCAGTCAGACTTCAGACCTCATACGTCAGATTTATTCCCCGGAATACTTTATTCCCCCGATGTTTTTATCAATATCCCAGAAGCCTGTTCCGTTTTCACCAATAACTTCGAATAATTCGAGGGCGCGGCGAGCGATGTATTCTTCCTCGCGTTGTTCTTTCAGGAACCAGTTCAGGAATTCGAGCGTGACGTAATCTTGTTCTTTATGACATCTTGCCACTATATTTTTAAAAGATTGTGTTATGGCAATTTCCTGATCTAGTGCGTCTTCGAAGACTTCCCTAAATGTACCGAACTCGTTCTTTATATTGCTTATTTCCGGAGAAATAGCTGTCCCGCCCATATCGAGAATGTATTTGTAGAGTTTTAGCTGGTGTTCTCTTTCTTCATTTGATTGTTTGAAGAAAAAATCTGCCGACCCATCGAAGCCATTGCGGTCGCACCATGAAGCCATTGACAAATAAATTGCTGAAGAGTGTGCTTCTTTTTTTACCTGCTGATTCAAAAGAGTTTCAATTTCCGTTGACAGAAGGCTTTTTATACGCATCAGATCTTTCATAAAACTGTAATTTAATGGTGATTAGGAATAACAAATTTATGAATAATAAGTTGCAGGAACTCAAATAAACGTAAATTGGAGTTAATCTAAATTAAGAGATAACCAGTCGGTCGAGGCAGTCGGTAATGATATGGTTGAGGCGAAACATGGTAAAAGCACCCTGAAGTATCTCCTTCAGATATATTATTTCGATACCCGAAAGAACGAAGCAATGATCCTTCAGCAGGATTATTTCGATATCAGCATGCTCAATCAAGGTGCACATATGGCCAAGATCCACTTTGTCGATAACCTTTTTAAGATCATTTAATGATTGGATGTTTAGCTTCGAAACTTTTCCCGAGAAATTAAGGTAGAGGCAATTTTCTTTGTCAGACTGATAAATACCGCCTTTAGTAGTGATAAATACTTCTATTAAGCCGGCTGTAGCGATTAAATCCTGTGACATCTTATACAAAGATCGAATTATTTAGAAGCAATCCAAATAAAATCTCGAATTTTTGAATAAAAAGATCTTCTGAGTAAACCCGGCGCTCATCTCATCAGAAGCCTTAGCCTGACACTTGACCCCTCCTAAAAAATCGCTTCAGCAATCCTTCTTGTTGGCCCGGGGTTGCTCATTGTATAAAAGTGAAGCACAGGGGCGCCAGCTTTGATAAGCTCTTTACACTGCTGGATCATAAATTCAATCCCCACTTCTTTCACATCTTTCTCCGACTTACATTTCACAATCGCTTCGCTCAGATCGTCGGGCAAATCGATATGGAAAATCTTCGGTAATGAGATCAATTGTTTTGATGAAGTAATAGGCTTCAATCCAGGAATAATCGGAACGTTAATTCCGTTTTCACGACATTTCGCGACAAAATCAATGTACTTCGAGTTATCAAAAAACATCTGTGTTACTATAAAGTCTGCACCCATGTCAACTTTTTTCTTTAAAAAGCTGAAATCGGTTTTCATGTTTGGCGATTCAAAATGCTTCTCCGGATAACCAGCGACGCCAATACAAAATTGAGTCTTAAAAGCCGTATCATGGTCTTCATGAAGATATATGCCATTATTCATATTAACAACCTGCTGCAGCAGGTCAGTTGCATAAGCGTGGCCCCCCGGAGTCGGGATGAAGCCTGAATCAGCATGCCGGGCGTCACCACGAAGTACCAGAACATTGTCAATCCCCAGAAACTGAAGATCTATAAGTGCATTCTCTGTCTCTTCTTTAGTAAAGCCGCCGCATATTAAGTGAGGAACAGCATCAACCTTGTACCTGTTCATTATGGCCGCACAGATGGCAACCGTGCCTGGCCTTTTCCTATAGGAAACCTTTTCAAGAAGCCCGCTGTCATGTTGCTTATAAATGTAATCTTCACGGTGATAGGTTACATCAATAAAAGGAGGATTGAATTCCATCAAAGGATCAATAGCATCATAAATGCCCTGTATACTCTGGCCTTTCACCGGTGGTAGTAGTTCGAAAGAGAAGAGAGTTTTGGAGGGGGAGTTGTTAATGTGCTGGGTGATTTTCATTTATGGGTTATTCGTTGTTGGTTGGTTGGTTAGAGGTTAGTTGTTAGAGCATACGTACAAAATGTATCAAGCTTTTTGGTGGTAATATCGTATAAAACCATTTATTAATTTACCAAGGTTTTCTACCTTTTTTAGAAAGTGTGTCAGTTGATCTTGTGTTATAAAATTTAAATCTTTAGATATGAATAATTGTGTCTCTAATTCATATAATGAACCTCTTGATATAGATAAAATATGAACCGTTTCTTTCTGATGTTGCCTGCCGCACCCTTCCGCAATATTAGAAGGGATAGAAATAACACACCTTCTCATTTGCGATGTCAGGCCGAATTGTTCATTTTTCGGGAATGAGGACGTTAACTCATAAATATTCGAAGCTAACTCTCTTGCTTGTTTCCAAACTTCCAGGGCGGTATATTTACTATAGTTCGGCACATATAAATATCCGAATCTTTCATATCATTCCTTATTTCTGACCGTTAACTCGTTATTTACAGCGCTTAGTCCTAACAACCAACTAACCTCCAACCAACTAACCAACTAACCTCTAATAACTAAGATTCGGACTCAACCACCTCTCCACATCCTCAACCGTCATCTTCTTCCTTACCGCATATTCCTCAACCTGGTCCTTGTTGATTTTTCCAAGTCCGAAGTAACGTGATTGCGGATGGGCGAAATAGAAGCCGCTTACGGCTGCTGTAGGAAACATGGCAAAGTTTTCGGTAAGATAAATCCCGGTGGTATTTTCTGCATCCAGAATCTCAAATAAAGTTGCTTTTTCTGTATGATCAGGGCAAGCAGGGTATCCAGGTGCCGGGCGGATACCTGCATATTTTTCTTTGATGAGCTCTTCTGTAGAAAGGGTTTCATCCTTTGAATATGCCCAGAACTCTTTTCTCACAAGTTCATGCATCCGCTCTGCAAAAGCTTCCGCTAAGCGGTCGGCAAGCGCTTTTACCATGATGCTGTTGTAATCATCATAGTTCTTTTCATATTCGGCAACAAGCTCATCAACACCAATGCCTGTTGTTACGGCAAAGCCTCCCCAATAATCAGCGATGCCTGATTCTTTAGGTGCAACGAAATCTGAAAGCGCGTAATACGGTTCGCCTGCAGCCTTTTCAGCCTGCTGGCGAAGTGTGTGAATAGTTCTGAAAACTTCAGTACGGCTTTCGTCTGTATAGAGTTCGATATCATCACCCACCGAATTGGCGGGCCAGAAGCCGATAACACCATTAGCTTTCAACGATTTTTCCTTCAGGATTTTATCAAGAAGAGTCCTTGCTTCGTCGTA
>JAZKHM010000213.1:0-7255 GCA_040385405.1 Bacteroidota bacterium
ACAAATTTCCCGATATTGACATTCACTTCGGTGACATACCCGCTAATGGGAGCATAAATGTTCACGCGGCTTCGGATATTCCCTGCTGATAAGCTTGCAGGGTTAATATTAATCAACCGCAACCGTTGCTTCAATGCATTTTCTCTGGCCAGGGCGCTTTGATAGTTGGCTTTTGACTGTTGCAGTGTTTTTTGAGAGTTCACGTTTTGTTGTGCCAGGGTTTGCTGCCGTTTATACTCAGAATTAGTTAATTCCAGTTGGCTTCTGCTTTCCAGGTAATCCTGTTGAAGCTGAACAAACTCCTGGTTTTCCAAAACAGCAATTACCTGTCCCTTGCTTACATTACTACCCTGCAAAAGAGGGGTGGATTTTATAATACCTCCCATTTGGCTTGTAACGCTTACAAGATTTTGGGGCGGTACATCAATAAATCCGTTAACTTTTAATACTCCGCTTAAGGACCTCATTTCCGGTGAGCCTAGAGTAATGCCCACTGTCTTATATTGAGTTTCAGTAATCTCTACCGAGGTTTCACTTTCATTATGAGTGCTGTCCTCCTGAGTTTGTTCTACCGAGGTCTCTTTACTACCACAAGAGACAAGAAAAACAGTTATTATAGTAAGAAAGCAGATCTGCTTGATTAATTGAATTTTACTTTTCATCTTCTATTAAATTATAAACCCATAAGGTATTGAAGTGTATAAACTGATTGATTATATTGATTGATTGCCTGGAGATAATTGAACCGAATTTCTGAATAGGTCCGTAATCCCTGTAAATATTCTACATAGCCAATCTCCCCATTTTGAAAGGCTATCTGAGACTGCTTTAGAATAAGGTTTGCATTTGGCAGTGCGCTTGATTTATAATATTCAATACTGCGGGAATTTTTCAACAGTTCCTGATAGGCCTTATTATACTGTCCCTGGAGATTAGTTTGAAAAAGGCCAAATTCACTTTCAGCAACCTGCTTTCCTATTTGTGCAGCCTTAATGCGTGCAGCAAAAGGTTTGGAAAAGATTGGGATCGAAATACCTGCCTGTATACCCTGGAATCGCTTGCCACCGTTGAAATACACATCCTGCCCGTTAACGGTTTGATTTCCTATAATGGACTGATTAAAATACCCTACAGAAAAATCAGGGCCTAAGCGAGCTTTTTCAAGACCGATTGATTTATCTGCAATTTCAATCTGTTGCCTGTATGAAGCAAGTAGAGGATTTCGTGCGATCATACTGTCAAGTACTATATTATTCCAATTAACCGGGACAAACTGTTCTTGTGTGATCTCGATTTTCTCCTGCGAGTTTAGCAGCCGCTGTAGTTCGGAGGTATAGGCCAAAATATCAGATTGATTTTTACTCATTTGATTACGCACTTCATTATACTGCGTTTCAGCTGTTGTTTTTTCAAGCAGGTTGGTTTCCCCGGTCTCGTATCGAAGAGCCGCAGCTTTCAAGAAGCTATTGTAAACGGTGTCCTGGCTGAGATACAACTGTTGAAGAGCAATAAAATACGCTAGCTGGGTGTAATTACTTTTGACCTGGTAGCTTAACTCATTCTGAGTTATAGACAAGCCAATTTCTGCACCCCGTATCTGTGCATCGTAGAGACTGCGCTGGCTCCTGAAAAGCCCGGGATTTGGAATACTCTGAGAAGCACTAAAGTTATTATCCCTTTTTATTCCATTGATCTGCCCATATTGAACATCAAAATTTGTTTTACCCAAATCTCTCGAACTACCTCTTAAGGCCTGTTGCTGGGTGATTTGCAAGCCGGAGGACTTTACCGCCTGATTATTGTTCAAAGCTGTTTGTATTGCCTGTTGCATCGATATTGGTGTGCCTGATACAGGACCTTGGGCTTTAGCTCCCGGCGCAAATAACGTGAGACCAGCAATGAAGAGAGCAATCGTGGCAGTAGGAATAGCTCTATTCCTTTTACTTTTGAAATTTTCGAAATATGTATATAACACGGGTAAAACAATTAAGGTTAAAATAGTTGATGTTATCAAGCCGCCGATAACGACTGTAGCAAGGGGTTTCTGAACTTCCGCGCCAGCTGCTGAAGAAAGAGCCATAGGCAAAAATCCTAAGGATGCCACTGTTGCTGTCATTAACACCGGCCTCAAGCGGATAGCTGTACCCTTAAGCACAATTTCATCTAATCCGTACTTATTGAGTTTTTTGAGCCTGTTAAATTCAGTTATTAGCACGATTCCGTTTAAAACGGCTACGCCAAAAAGGGCGATAAAGCCAACACCAGCTGAAATACTGAACGGCATTCCCCTTAACAGCAATGCAAAAATTCCTCCAATGGCCGCCATTGGAATCGCCGAAAAGATCAGAATGGATTGCTTAACAGAGCCAAAAGAAAAATACAAAAGCAATAGAATTAATAGCAAAGCAACCGGTACCGCTATCGATAATCGCTGAGTTGCTTGCTTCAGATTCTCGAACTGTCCGCCATAGGTTATAAAATACCCCGTCGGGAGCTTGATCTGCTGGTTGATCTTTAGTTCTATCTCTTCCACTACACTGGCAATGTCACGGCCCCGAACGTTTAACCCCACGATAATGCGGCGTTGAGTATCTTCCCGCTGGATCTGATTAGGGCCAACCACGAACTCTACATCGGCAAGCTGGTCAAGTGGAACCTGATTACCGTTAGGGGCAGTTACATATACATTTTTTACATCTTCAATATCCCGACGATTCTGAAGTGACAAGCGTACTACCATATCATAGCGTTGCTCACCCTCATAAACCAACCCAGCAGACTGTCCGGCAAAAGCGGTATTTAATGCCTGATTAACAGTTTCGACACTTAATCCGTATTGGGCAATGCGGTCTCGGTTGATTCTTACCACAATCTGGGGCAAGCCGGTAGCTTGTTCCAGATATAAGTCTCGCGCCCCATCAACTGTTGAAACAATCTTTCCTATTTTTTGAGAAAGATCCGTTAACTGGTTAAGATCATCCCCAAAGATTTTAATACCTATATCCTGTCTTACACCAGATATAAGCTCGTTAGAACGTAATTGGATGGGTTGTGAAAATCCAAAACTAACACCTGGTACGTCTTCCAGGGCTTCACCCATTAGCTCTGCCAACTCCTCACGGTCATGAGTAGTTGTCCAGTCTTTTTTATCTTTTAGGATAACAGTTAAATCGGTGGCTTCCATGGGCATAGGATCCGTGGGAATCTCTGCAGCGCCAATTTTACCGATAACCTCCTTCACCTCCGGAAACCTTTCAACCAGAATCTTAGATGCCTGGTTAATCTTGTCAATGGATTGCGTAAGAGAACTGCCCGTGAGCAATCTTGTTTCCACGGCAAAGTCTCCTTCTTCTAGTGTAGGGATAAATTCGCCTCCCATGCGGGTAAATACAAAAATGCTAACGGCAAGCAAAGCTACTGATGAAATAACCACAAGCTTACGTCTACGCAATGCAGCATGAATCATCGGGCTATACTTCCGCTGAAAGAAATCCATCATGCGGTCTGAAAAATTCTTTTTGTGAGATATGTTCTTACTTAAAAACAAAGACGACACCATAGGAACATACGTCAAAGAAAGTATGAATGCGCCCATAATTGCAAACGACACCGTTTGAGCCATAGGACCGAACATTTTTCCTTCGATACCGACAAGTGCAAGAATAGGGAGATAGACGATCAATATAATGATCTGTCCAAAAGCGGCAGCACTCATCATTCGCACTGAAGATTTTTCGACCTGCTCATCCATTTCCGACTGAGTGTAGGCCTTGCCCGTTTTATTGCCGGCAAGCTGATGCATCGTTGCTTCTACAATAATAACTGCACCATCCACAATCAAACCAAAGTCTATTGCTCCAAGGCTCATCAAATTGCCTGATACACCAAATAAGTTCATCAGGGAAATCGCGAAAAGCATAGCCAGTGGGATTACTGAGGCGACCACCAGCCCTGCCCTGAAGTTTCCAAGGAACAAAACAAGTACGAAAATGACAATTAATGCTCCTTCGATCAGATTGGTGGCTACAGTACCCATTGCGCGGTCTACCAGCGCACTACGGTCGAGAAATGGCTCTATGACTACCCCTTCAGGAAGCGTTTTATTGATCCGCTCTATTTTTGCCTTAACCAAGCCAACTACATTGTTGGCATTTGCTCCTTTCAGCATCATTACAATGCCACCGACCGCCTCACCCTGACCATCGGGAGTGGCACGGGTAAGAGCGCCGTAACGAATTGAATTTCCAATCTGAACACTGGCAATATCACGAATTAATACAGGGATGCCATTTGTATTGTTCTTAACGACGATTTTGTTAATGTCATCAATACCGCCAACTAAGCCTTCGCTTCTTATGAAATAGGCGTTAGGCTTTTTATCAATATAGGCCCCTCCGGTGTTCTGGTTATTCTGTTCCAGGGAGTTAAAAACGTCACTGATGCTTAAATTGAAACTTCTTAATTTATCAGGATCTAAAGCAATCTCGTATTGTTTTAACAACCCACCAAAGCTATTTACTTCTGCAATGCCGGGTGTGCCTAAAAGTTGTTTACGAACGATCCAGTCCTGGATGCTTCTCAATTCACGGGCATCAAATTTCTTCTCAAAACCCGGTTTTGCATGAATCACATACTGGTATATCTCACCTAATCCGGTAGATATAGGCGATATTTCAGGATTACCAAGATCTCCAGGTATATTGTTTTTTGCCTCGGCCAATTTTTCGTTGACCTGCTGACGCGCCCAGTAAATATCTACATTGTCATGAAATACGATAGTTACCACCGAAAGGCCAAACCGCGAGAGAGAACGAACCTGCTCAATTTCTGGTATGGTAGACATGGTTTGCTCTACCGGATAAGATATTAAACGCTCCACTTCCTGGGTGGCCAGAGAAGGACTCAATGTAATAACCTGTACCTGGTTATTTGTTATATCGGGTACGGCGTCTATCGGTAACTGTCTTAGGGAATATACTCCCCAAGCAATCAGCGCAAGCGTGAACAAGCCTATAACCAACTTGTTTTGTATAGAAAACTGAATGATTTTTTTCAGCATTGAATTTAAATTAGGTTGTAAATAAAAAAATAGATAATGCGTTTGAAATCATTCCAAATGGATTGATCAGGGCGCAATAATTCGATGATTTTAATTAACCTAATCTAGGCGGCTGCCAAACTGAGATAGAGGTGGAAGTAGCTTTCCCTAATGTATTGTTGGGGTATTCTAAGCTTATTTGTAGGGGAATATTTATGGAAAACAATGCATTTTTCATAACCGTTGGAGCGTTGCAGCATGCGCAAACACAAAATGGAGAACAAGTATCCATGCCACGTTCGTTGTGATTTTCGGGGGCAGAGGCTTCTGAAAATATGGCTTTAATAATTGGAGTTTGATTGTACGAAATAGCATCGGCACATGGCACAAGGCTCACCAGCATTACAATTGTACAAACTAACCTACTCCAGAATTTCACTTTTTATAATTTCGTCAAAGATAAGAACAATCATTTAATATAAAAGGTTTTTATTTAAAGTTTACAACCAAAATTATAAAGTTGGCAAAGTACGGTCTACTGTTAAACAGTATATTTGTTTTGCTGTTAACGATGGTACTGAGATTAAACTACAAAATTATGTCCAAAATCCTTACCATAACGATGAACCCTGCGATTGACTGTAGCACGATTGTCGAAAAGCTAGTTGCTGAGCAAAAACTTCAATGCGCCCAGCCGAAATATGAACCTGGTGGCGGTGGAATTAATGTTTCCAGAGGTCTAAAACGCTTGGGAAGTAATTCCACTGCATTATTTCCTGAGGGTGGTTTGACAGGTGATTTACTAATTCGTCTTTTAATGGAAGAGAAAATCCCATACGAAGCAATTAACACCAAGAATGCTACCCGGCAGAATTTCATTATTGTGGAATCAGTAGCGAACCAGCAGTTCCGCTTTGGTATGCCCGGAGCAAAAATTTTTCCACAAGAATCCAAACTCATTCTTCTAGCGATAGAGAAATGGGCTCTTAAAACCGACTACATCGTTGCCAGTGGGAGTCTTCCTCCCGGCGCCAATTCTGATTTCTATGCTAAAATTTCCCGAATTGCAAAAAAAACAGGCAATCGTTTTATTGCTGACACCTCCGGGGAAGCACTCAGCCAAGTGGCTGAGGAAGGTGCCTATCTTCTTAAGCCAAATTTAAGAGAGCTTAGTCTGCTTTCGGAGAAAGAAACATTGGATGATACCCTAATTGATGAGGCTGCAAGAGTATTGATTGGCAAGGGCAAGTGCGAAGTCATCGTGGTTTCGATGGGAGCCCAGGGTGCATATCTTGTGACAAATACCATCGCAGAACAAGTCCTAGCCCCTGCAATAAAAAAGTTAAGTACTGTTGGGGCTGGAGATAGTATGGTTGCCGGTATGGTATACTCCTTAGCTAGAGGTAAAAGTCTACAAGAAATGGTCCGTATGGGCATAGCATGCGGGACGGCAGCAACAATGAATCCAGGGACTGAACTCTTTAAGATGGATGATGCGGATAAGTTGTATAAATGGTTGATCACAAAAATTGAGAAGTAAATCTTACAGTGTCAAATTAAATGCACAGTTAATATCTGGATCATTTCAGGCGGCGGCGGAGATAGAAAAAATTAACAGATGAGCAAAACGTTTAATTGGTAAAGAATAATGCAGAAAAAAAATATAAGAAAGAAACCTGTTGTAATACAGAATGCCCCGGTTATTTCTCAAAAAGTAACAAAAAGGAAAAAGAAAAGTCTTGCGTATAAACCTAAACCTTTCCTCATGGTTATATATTGGTTATTGGCTTTAATACTAGCTTTTAGTATTTTCCTATCGTTGAGACATTATTTTATTAAACATTGGTAGTTTCTCATTCAAAATAGCAAAGCCCGAACTCTAAAATAAAAACCTTCTATAAAGAGGAATTTCTTTATTACTTACCTTTACAAGACATATTCAATAAATTATATAACTCTAGGAAAATTTATAATTCCCGTTTTGCTTAGAAGGAGGACCATCTAAGATCAAAAATCTGTTGAAATGCCAACGGACCCCGTTAGTCTGGATGCCGGAAACCAGAAGATCTGTTTGCCAATTGTGTCTATACAGTTCAACCTGATCACTGTCTGGGGAGTAGACCTAAATCTTAGTGCAGGTATTACAGAATAAATGTGGGAGATCAAAAGGCTCCCTTTTTCTTTTATGATTATATATTAATCATTAGCACAAAGTTA
>JAZKHM010000214.1:0-1359 GCA_040385405.1 Bacteroidota bacterium
GAGCAGAAAGATGATCCTTCTACTCCTTTAATTATAGGACTTTTTCAGTGGTCTCGAATATTCAGGGGACTTTTTTTATACTTGATACTTGATACTTAACCAGCTATCCAGCTAAATTTATACTCCAAAGTAGGCGTTTTCATCCTATCGGCAACCCTAAGTAAACGATCCGGGAGATTCATTACATAATCCCTTGCCTTTTCGCCGGCTTCATTTAGACCGGTTATTTTTTCGATCTGCCATTCATCAATTAGCTGCTTCATGATGTCTACATAGTCAATTGCTGTATATACACCCAGTCTTTGTGCTGCGTCAGTGAAGTGCCCGAAGGTCTGACCTACTTTTAATCCCATTTCACGTAAAAAGTGAGCAGGCATTACAATCTTGTTACGCATCATATCTTCAAATGCGATCATAGCTTCACTTGGATCTACTTCAAAGATGCGCATCATAAAATCCTTATATGCTTTGGCGTGTCTTGCTTCATCAGAAGCAATAACCCCGCACATTTTCGAAAGAAGAGTATCGCCCTCCTGCTTCGCGAACGAGGCAACCCGGCGATGAGAAATATTTGTGGCAAGCTCCTGGAAACTTGTATAGATGAAGTTTCGGTATGGATCATGACCGGTACCGATATCAAATCCATCAGCAATAAGGTATTGCGTTGAGATCTCCATCTGGCGCATATCTACACGCCCGGAAAGGTAAAGGTATTTATTAAGCAGATCACCGTGACGGTTCTCTTCGGCAGTCCAGTGACGAACCCACTTCATCCATCCCCCTTGTTCGTCTTTAGAAATTCCATCAACCATGCTTAGCCATGATTCATATGTTGGAAGTGCCTCTTCGGTAATTGTGTCACCAATCAGAACTGCAACAAGATCATAGGAGAGGTCTTTCGCATTCTCCCTAAGCTCCTTAATTTCAGAATAAAACGTATCGCGGGTCGAATCTGGCAGGAAGTCGGAAGGCTGCCAGTTAGTATCTATAGGTTTAAGGTATTCATGCATCTTTTCCAGCATATACTTCTCGATATGCCTTAATACTTCCTTACGGGATCCTATATTGATATTCATATGAATTATTAATTATCCAAATATACGTAAAATGGTGGAAATTGGTGCCCCAAATTTTAGTTAAAGTGGCTTAAAGCCTGATGCAACACCCCTTTAATAACCCTTATAGATGATAAAAGTTCTTTAAGTATAATTAAAAATAATTTAGCCGCAAAAGTGGTAATTTATGTGGAAATACGGCATAACAATATTGTTATGTAAGTATCAGGGAGGAATTATATAAAAAGATTTAGGTCAATTGTATATCGGAACAGGATAAGGAGTAAAGAGGATTGTTATTCCT
>JAZKHM010000215.1:0-3772 GCA_040385405.1 Bacteroidota bacterium
CAAACCGTAACTTCGCTGAAAACCAGTATTTCGCAGATCAAACAGATCCCGGCAGGAGATACAATCGGTTATAACCGTGAAGGAAAGATGCCGGACGGCGGTACAATAGCAACGGTAAAAATCGGCTATGCTGATGGTTATAGCCGGAAACTGGGCAATGGTGCAGGCACGATGCTGTTACGGGGGAAAGTGGTCAACACCATTGGAAAAATCTGTATGGATATGTGTATGATCGATATTACGGGTATAAATGCAGCAGAAGGGGATGAAGTGATCGTCTTCAATGATGTTATCCGGGTGGAAGATTTGGCGAAGCAATTGGAAACGATTCCTTATGAAATTCTTACAGGAATTTCTCAAAGAGTAAAACGGGTTTATTATTATGAATAGAATAGTCAGGGCTTTATTAAATTACATGATCAGGGGGGCTCTCGTGATCCTTCCAATAGCCGCTGCGGTCTTTCTTATTTACTGGATATTCGTTAAAGTTGATACAGCTTTAAATCTGAGCGACGTTATTTGGGTCGATCAGATGGGGAAACCAATTTACATTCCCGGCCTGGGGATACTTACGGTGTTAATTATCCTGATCGTAGTAGGAATAATAGTTACCAATTTCGTCACCGATCCTATAAAAAAATGGTTTGCCCGATGGTTCAGGAGACTGCCTGTATTTAATGTTATTTATACATCCTTTAAAGACCTTACAGAAGCATTTGTGGGTGATGATAAGAAATTCAGTGAGCCTGTAGTCGTTGAAGTAAACGAAACCGGCTTAAAAAAGATTGGATTTATCACGCAAAAAGACCTTTCAAAGATTGGTTATCCGGGTGAAGTTGCCGTTTACTTTCCTTTATCGTATTCTTTCGCCGGACAATTATGTATCGTTCGAATTGACCGGGTAAAGACATTAAACATGAGTGCTAGTGAAGCGATGAAATTTATTGTTTCTGGGGGGGTGAGTCATCTATAAAAGAAAAGCTTGCTATCCCCCGCTGGGCGGGGGGTAGGGAGTGGATTTTTAACTTTGTCATCTAAAATATTTTAACCGGCGCCCTTTCTCCTTTCTCCTTAGCTTTAAAAGTATATTGTATTCCCAGGTTTAAGGCGTAATCTGCGAATGCAGCATCTCCTTGTCTGAATTTTCCTGTATTCCTCTGATATTCAAGATCGGTATAACTTTGCGGACGTTCTCTTCTGACTGCAAGCGGCACACTGAAATTAAGTGAAAAGTTGTTCTTCATGTAAGAGTACTGAGGCTCGAGAGATAGAATAGTTCCCGGACGTCTGAAGCCCGAGCTTCCTCCAATTAAATCATTCACCGGAACACCTTCATAGCGTGCGCCCAGGCCCAGGTTGGTGATTTCGTTAATAGAATAACTTACAGCTACTCTGGATGAAAATTGATCGGGAACAGACATGACAGCCTCATTAGCAAGCAATGGACTAAGCTTTTCCCGGAATGTTCTTATATTGTTTTTTTCCAGGGGGTTAAGTAAATAGAACGCTCCCCCTGTCAGGGCGAATTTTTCGCTCAGCTTTACATAGGATTGAGCTTCAAGAATTACACCGAATCCACCGTCTCCAAGCTGAATTGACTGATCGACAGGCCTCACTTCAGGCGAACCGTTTACCCCAACATTGTAAAAGATATCCGAAGAATTATAATTTCCAGTCGGTAGTTTCAATGCTGTACCAAGCTGCACATTCCATGATTTTACACCAGGTTCCAGAAGCCAATTCTGTACCCCTATCCGTACATCTCCAAGCCCCCGGGAAAAAGATTTATTTCTTTGCGTCCTGCCATGTTCATACAGCGACGATCTGGTATTAATCTGTGTTGGTATACCAAGAATGACGCTGGTTTTATTAGATAGCCAATAGCTTAGAGAATATTCCCAATTATGAGAATGGTTTATGACCTCCGTTCCATTGGTTACACGATCGGCTTCTTCATGAGTACCTCTGAAATGTCGGAATGACTTGAAATAACGATAGCTTGTACCGGCTTGTATGTCCCCCTTTTGAAATAGATTATGAGTCATTGCTGCAGAACACACACCGAAATGTCTTATGGCTACACATCCCTGCGCGAAGCCTTGCCCGGCAGTTGCAAGGAAGATTAGAGATAGTAAAAGTTTTTTCATCTGATTTGGATTTAGGAATTGATAATTATGTAATTATAACATTATAAAAATGAATTTAAAAAATCTTAATGACGTTCGATACATCATTTTTTGCTTACGGCTATTCGATATAATACAATACCCATTAAAACAAAAAATAAGAATCCCATCACCTGAAATCCGCCCTCGCCCAGGGCGCCGGCCAGGTGCTCTTCAACGTTAAGGCTGCCAACAGGACCCGCAGTACTTTCGAAGGCCATAAGGAATGCATAAAGCACACCCATTAAAGCACCTCCCGCTACTAATCCGGTTGCAAAAAGATTTCCTCTTCCCAGGTCTTCATCCTCCTGTTTTTCGTGCTGCTTTCTTGATCTCCGGTCCACCAATCCTTTTATGGCACCACCAGCAAAGATTGGGAGTGTTGTAGACAATGGGAGGTAAGCACCTACTGCAAATGAAAGTGATTTTACGCCGCAAAGTTCCATGGTAATGGAAAGGAATACTCCCACAAGAACGAATTGCCAGTCGAGGTTAAAGGAGAGTAAACCTTTTATTAGAGTTGCCATGAGTGTTCCCTGTGGTGCAGGATACATTTCAGTACCAATAGCGTGATTTATCCCCTGAGATATCATCTCTGCGTTCGGACGATCCAGGATTGATAAAGTTAGGCCGATCACTACTGCGGAAACTATGGCTCCTACAAATAGCGCCAGTTGCTGGTAGCGGGGCGTCGCTCCGACGATATAGCCCGTTTTTAGATCTTGAGAAGTTGCACCTGCATTAGCGGCTGCAATACAGATCATGCTTCCAACAACCAGAGCCATTGGTTCATACAATTCTCCTGTCCAGCCGATACTTATGAAAATCAGACAGGTGCCCATTAATGTGGCTATGGTCATTCCTGAAACCGGGTTGGACGATGTTCCGATCAATCCTACGATACGGCTTGAAACGGTAACAAAAAAGAATCCGAATACTATAACAAGAACACCAATCAATAGCTTGTTTAGAATAGAATCACCTGGTATTTGCGGTAAAACAGCCATCAGAATAATTAAAGCAATACTGCCGAATATTACGGTCTTAATGGAGAGATCATCATCAGTACGCTTCACTGCTTTCTTTCCTTCACTGTTTTTATTAATGGAAGCCAGGCTCGACTTAAATGACGATACGATAGTCGGAATAGTTTTTAAAAGGGTGATAAAGCCACCAGCAGCAACTGCTCCCGCACCGATTTGCCGTACATAAGCAAGGTAAACAGCAGTGGCGGTATTTGCAAAGGTTTTGGTTAAAGGGTCCCAGCCAGCCGAACTTCCCGGGGTTAAGACATCTTTCAGATATCCCAGTTTAACGAGCTGGGCGGCTATGCTTTCTGCAGGAACAAGACTTGCAAGAAGTGGGATGAGCCCCAGCCAGGCAAGCACGCCTCCTGCCACCAGTACTCCGGCTATCTTGGGACCGATTATATAACCAACACCCATATATTCCGGTGTGATTTCGCCATTTACCGTTGCTGAAGGGAAATATTTATTTGTTTGCGCCGTGGCCCAGGTAGGAGCTTCAGCGATTACGTGAAATACCTTTTGCAGTATCGCGTAAGCAAACGCAAATCCAAGTCCGTAATAGGCTGTTTTGGCAAAGTC
>JAZKHM010000216.1:0-3485 GCA_040385405.1 Bacteroidota bacterium
AGTTTCTGGTGAGGCAATACCTGAGCCATAAAACTATCCATTCCCAGTGTTTCACTAACGCTTTTGGCGACTTTATCGTTGTCACCTGTTAGGAGAATAGATTTGATGTTGTTCTGCTTTAGTGTTTTGATAGCTTCTTCAGATTCAGGCCGTATCTCGTCTGATAACGCGATATATCCCGCCAATTCATCATTGATCAGTACAAATACAACCGTTTCTGTATCGTTCGCTGCGAAACCATCGGGTATAGTAATGTCATTTTCTTTTAAGTAACCCGGACTTACGACCAGGATCTTTTTGCCCTCTACCGTAGCCTCAACACCTTTACCAGTGATAGCATTAAAGTTTTCTGTTGCAGGAATAGTGATAGATAAGTCTTTTACCTTTTGCAGGATGCCTGTAGCTATAGGATGTTCTGATTTTTGCTCCAGAGCAGAAGCTAAACGAATGATCTCGTTTTCAGGAAGCCCTTTTTGAAGGGGGACTATTTTTGAGACTTGGAATTTAGCTACCGTAAGTGTTCCCGTTTTATCAAAAACGATGGTTGTGATTTTCCTTGAATTCTCAAAAGCTGTTCTGTTTTTAATCAGCAACCCATTTTTTGCAGATAAGGCAGTTGATTTAGCAACGACCAAAGGCACTGCCAATCCTAAGGCATGCGGGCAACAAATCACGATTACCGTTACCATCCTTTCCATAGCAAATGCCAGAGTTTGTCCGGTTAAATACCAGTATAAAAATGTAGCTATACCCGAAACCAGAGCAATTACAGTTAGCCATCTTGCCGCCTTATCTGCCAGGAGCTGTGTTTTAGATTTAGACTTTTGCGCATCATCCACCAGCTTGATTACCTGCGAGAGATAAGAATCTTTTGCAGCATGCGCCACGGTAACTTTTATAAAGCCATTGCCATTAATAGCGCCTGCAATTACTTTATCCCCTTTACTCTTTTGCACAGGCTTTGACTCACCTGTTAACATGGACTCATTAAGATAACTTTCGCCTTCCAAAACAACGCCATCTGCTGCAACTTTTTCGCCGGGCTTAACCAGAATAATGTCATTCTCTTTTAATGTATCGGTCTTGACATCATGCACCATATCGGGCATCACCATGTGCGCATCAGAAGGCATTAATTGAACCAATAACTCCAGCTCTTTAGATGCCCCGGCAACAGATTTCATTTCAATCCAATGCCCCAAAAGCATGATGAGGATCAGGGTTGACAACTCCCAGAAGAAATCCATACCCTGTAAGCCAAATACTACAGCTACACTATAAACATATGCGACTGTTATAGCGAAGCCAATTAAAAACATCATGCCTGGATTTTTGGCCTTTACCTCATCTACTAATCCTTTTAAAAATGGCCATCCACCATAAAAAAACACAATCGATGATAAGGCAAATAAGATATAGGATGAACCTGTGAACTGCCAGTCTACACCAATGAACTGCTGTATCATTTCCGATAAAAGCATAATGGGAATAGTGAGTGCCAACACAACGTAGAACCGCTTCTTGAAATCAGCGATCATAGTCTGGTGATTATGTCCCTCGTGGCCCATTGCAGGGTTTGAACCATGTCGCATTTGGCTATGATCCATTTTGGAATGATCTGGTTCTGTTTTTTTTTTAATAGCTTCCGAATGTGGATGATTTTCCATTAGTTTTCTGTTTTTGAATCTGTAAAGAAGGAAGGTTTTAAACCAAAAAATCCTTTAAGTCAATTGATATTGTAACATCATCCCATCATCTTCGTGTTCCAGATTATGACAATGAAAGACAAAGACACCGGTTAATGTTGAAAATGGAATGATGATTTTTACTATTTCACCGGGCATCACTAAAACAGTATCCTTCCAGCCACTTTCAGAAGGAATGAGCTGTCCCCGGCCACCGCTTCTTTCCCATACCTGGAAATGTACACCGTGCAGATGCATAGGATGAGGTTCATCACCCTGCGAATTATCAAATACCCATATCTCCGTTGTATTGGCAGCAACTAATTCATCAATCCTGCTCTTCTCATAGGTTTTTCCATTGATACGATGCATACCAGTCATATTCATACCTCCGCTCATTTGCATGGCGTTTATAATAAAGTTTCTCGTTTTTGAAGATGATGAAGGAGCAACAGTATTAAAAGAGGAAAGTGAAGCTGGTACTGTAAAGCTGTCACTTACCGTTTGGGTTATTTTAAATTTCAGAATTTTGAATCCTTGTTTACCTTGTGCACTTCCAGCGTTATTGAACACTTTGCTTTCTAAAAACACTTCCGTACCTGGAGCCAGCCCGGCAAAGTTTACCAGCACATCTAAGCGTTCGCCCGGAGCCAGTAAAATATTCTTGACGGCGGAGGAGCTTTTTAATAAGCCACCGTCATTACCGATAATAATTAAATCGGTATTATTACTTAAAGCAAGATTATAGATCCGGGCATTCGAGCCATTTAATATTCGTAATCTGTAAAACCGTGTGGTTACTTCGGCAAGAGGAGACACATCTCCATTTACAGTGATTGCTTCACCCATGTAACCAGACATTACCTCTCCCATAGAAGGGCTATAAGTAATGCCCGATGATGAAACACGTTTATCCTGTATTACCAAAGGTATCTCATAAATCCCGGAGGGCAAATTTAGAGCTGCTTCTTCTGCATCATTAATTACAAATAAACCGGCCAGTCCCTGAAACGCCTGCCTTGCAGTAGCTCTGTCAGGATGTGGGTGGTACCAGCTTAACCCTGCCCGTTGATTAACGTTGAACTGATAATTAAAACTACTACCTGGATTTACGACATCTTCCGGATGTCCATCCATTTTAGCCGGGATTTTTAAACCATGCCAATGAATATTACTTTTTTCTGAAAGATTATTCTGAAAATTTATACTGGCATTTACGTTGCTGTTAACACGGATAGTCGGACCCAATAGACCCTTTGCCTGGTAACCCAATACCTGGATATTATTGCCGTTAATAGTTGCCGTCGTTGCCTGTGCGGTTAAAGTTGCATTACCTGTTACGGTGGTGGGAATGGGGAGCAGCCTGTTGAAATTTCCTTCCTTTACAGATACAGGCTGGCCTCCCATATTCATCTTATCCATCATGTGTCCTTTGCCGCATGCGGCTAAAAAACTGACCACAGAACTACCTGCAAATATACTGCTTGCTCCCAGACCTGATTTTTTTATAAATTTTCTGCGTTTCATAATTATTTATTTGATTTTATGAAAGGAGATGGATCTATTCATCCAGTTTTTCCTCCATCTGCTTAATTTCAGTTTTCTCCTTTTGAATATCCCGGAGATAAGCCCGAATAACAGAAAAATATTGGCTATCCATGCCAATGAAAATCCCTTGCAAATCTGCCTATAATATGGTAAGCCTCTTAGAGCCCATCATATCAATGACCCGACTGCGATGACTACAGTCGGGTTAGTTCTAACAATTAACTTCACCGTGTTAGAACACAATTTAGGTTA
>JAZKHM010000217.1:0-10031 GCA_040385405.1 Bacteroidota bacterium
AGCGTATCATCAAAAAAACTTACTTCGCCTGTTGTTATATCATGAGTGCCCCCAACGATGCCAATAGTACCAGCTTCAATCATTTCTTTTAAAATGGGGCTGCGTTCCATAATTGCATGCACCGATCTTTTCACATTTATGGTCGATACTTTTTCCACAAATTCGCTATTACTTGAACTGCGGTTTTCCAGTTCTGTTTTTTCATCATACACTGCGGGTTGTATTTTACTAATCAGTGCCGTAAGATTACCCATTTCAACATGGTCGCAGGCACCTTTTACAGCCCCGCATTTGGTATGGCCCAGTACCACGATAATTTTCGACCCTGCAACTTTACATCCAAACTCCATACTGCCCAGTATATCCTCGTTGATGATATTGCCTGCGATACGTACACTAAAAATATCACCAAGTCCCTGGTCAAAAATCAATTCGGCAGAGGTTCTCGAATCAATGCAACTCAGTATCACAGCAAAAGGGTGTTGCCCATCGGACGTTTCGTTTGCCTGTTGCAGCAGGTTTCGGTTTGCTTTTAGGTTATTCATAAACCTTTTATTGCCTTCTTTTAAAATATCCAGGGCCTTAAATGGCGTAATTGCAGCCTGCATTTCTTTGGTTAATGTTTTCATGTTGTGTTTTAGATTTTAATTATAAATATGCCGGTTCAATAAAATTTATTTTCTCGACAGTAATATTCTTTGTCTTGGCATTAATCTCATAGTTTTTGATAAGCTCAAGAACATCATGTGCAACTGATTTCGATTGGGAAAAATCAAATACCACCTTTGAATTGGCGGGGATAGCTTCTAAGGCCGTCATAACACTTGCCTTGTTAAAGAATGAAACCTCCTGCGCCATCTCAATATAATGCACCTTTTGTCCGTCTTCGGTACTTACCACTTCTTTCATATGATGAGAATTCCGGTAACTATGACGCAAGGTGTAAAAAATGCCGAAAAGTACTCCAATGGTGATTCCTTTTAATAAATCCGTCGCTAATATTCCGACAACAGTCGCAACAAAAGGCACAAACTGCTCCCAGCCCAATTTGTACATCGTTGTAAAGAGGGCTGGCTGGGCTAACTTATATCCCACGACAATTAAAATTGCGGCTAAGCTGGCCAGCGGAATCATGTTCAGCACCCCGGCAATGGTAATTGCACTTATCAGCAGAAAAACACCATGCAATATGGCCGACATCTTTGTTTTTCCGCCAAACGTGATATTAGCTGTACTGCGTACGATAACCTGAGTTATCGGCAAGCCGCCAATCAATCCTGAAACTACATTTCCCAATCCCTGTGCTTTCAATTCTCTATTAGTTGGCGTAACCCTTTTATCAGGATCAAGTTTGTCGGTTGCCTCTACACACAGGAGCGTTTCCAGGCTTGCCACAATTGCCAGAACAACTGCCACTTCCCAAACCTTAAAGTTCGTTATTGCTGAAAAATCAGGAAATGTGAAAAAGGTAAAGAAATCCGTTAAGTTATTCGCGACGGGAAGCCTCACGACCTGGTCGGCGGCCAAACTGAAATTCAGTGCTCCGGTTTGATACAGGTAATTCATCAAAATACCCAAAACAACGACTACAATAGGGCCCTGTATGATCTGAAATATCCTGTGTTTTTTGGTTAAGACCTTATCCCATAAAATCAATATCGCCAGTGCGATAACGGATATCAGTACAGCACCTGGTGTGAGTGCTTCAAAGGCCCTGGAGATAGAGGAAAAGGTTGTTCCCCCATCGGTTTGAAAATAAGACAGATCGCCTTCCGGATCACTATCATAGCCTAAGGCATGCGGGATTTGCTTTAAAATAATGAGCAGGCCAATACCCGTAAGCATGCCTTTAATTACCGAGGAAGGAAAAAAATAGGCAATAAAACCGGCTTTGGCAAATCCCATAATAAGCTGGAAAATTCCGGCCAGTACAACTGCGAGCAAAAAGGCTGGCCACGAACCAATGGCTGCGATTGATGTTAAAACTATCACCGCCAGGCCTGCTGCCGGTCCGCTCACTCCAAGAGGAGAATCGCTGGCGATACCCACAACAATGCCACCAACAATTCCTGCAATAATTCCTGCAAATAAGGGGGCTCCGGAGGCGAGAGCAATTCCAAGGCATAGTGGAACTGCAACAAAAAAGACGACTATACTCGCTGGCAAGTCGCTCTTTATTTCTTTAAAGATATTCTTTTCATTCATATACGATCGCTTTTGAATTACAATACGAAGATAGTACATGTATTGTAAATGATAGTATTACTATGTCATTAAATTGTAAAGCTTTTTAGCTAACTTTGTAAAATCCAACGTTAAGTCAATTGTTTGTTATAGTTATAGATAACCGAAGTACATGGAAATAGAGTTGCAGATTAAAATGAATGAGAAGTTATTTCTCAAAAATCCGGAACAAACCGAATTGGGTAAGAAAATAATACGGCACAGCATTCAATTGATAAACAAAAGCGGATTTGAATCATTTACGTTCAAAAAACTAGCGGAAGAGATAGGCAGTACAGAAGCGGGAGTTTACCGGTACTTCGAAAACAAACACCGGCTGCTGATATACATTACAGCATGGTACTGGGGCTGGCTTGAATATCGGGTAGTGATCAATACCAGCAATATCCAGGATCCTAAAGTGAAACTTAGAAAAGCCATCCAGCTATTGGCCACTACCATCGAAGATGACATCAGAACAAGCTATGTAGATGAAAGTATACTGCACCAGATAATTATTGCAGAGGGTACCAAAGCTTATTTGACCAAACATGTATCGGAAGACAATAAAGACCGGCTGTTTAAACCCTACAAAGACCTTTGTGCAAAAATCGGAGATATTATTCTGGAGTGTAATCCTAAATACAAGTATCCAAAATCTTTATCAAGTACCATTATTGAGGTTGCACATTTCCAGAATTTTTTCATGAAGAACCTTCCCTCGCTCACTGATTTTGGCAATTCCAAAGATGAATCGGCGATAGTTTCTTTCATTGAGGATTTAGTATTCAGCGCTATCAATAAAGATTAGCTGGTTCCGTGGGCAGTAAAATATTTTAAACAGCAGAAAGGGATTATAAGTTAGTTACGGGGTTCCTGAACCGTAGCATCTGCTCTTTATATTCAAACCTGAATTGATCGGATAGCACCAACGCAACGGATTGAAGCACTTTTCAGCGGAACTACCAGTTGACAGATATCTATTAATAATTCCCGAATGAAACAAAATTCCCATTAATCTTATTATAAGAGGGGATACGAATGCGTCGAATCGTACGAGAGGCCATGGTTACCATTGGTGCTTGGAGCCATTAACTCTGTTTTAACAAAGAATGATATTTTTAAATAGCAGCACTATAGGGGCGAGTCCGATACCTTATGAAGAAATAACAAACCTGGAGAAAAACTCGCCCCAGATTATTGTATATGCCATACCGTTTATGGCCTTTTTCACGCTTTTGGAAATTTGGTATTCATGGTATGTAGAAAACAAAAACTACAGGCTAAAAGAATCTATAGGTTCCGTCCTGGTTGGTTTCGGGAATCTGGGTGTTAACCTCCTTTTTAAGATTGTATTACTTTATGGTGCGGTCTGGATTTACAATCTGGTTCCCTGGCGTCTTTCACTTAACTGGTGGACACTCATACCATGCTATATTATTTTCGACTTCCTCAGTTACTGGTCGCATCGCATTTCACATTTTAACCGCTTCTTCTGGGCAACGCATGTTATACACCATTCTGCCGAAAATTATAATCTCACTGTATCATTCAGATTAAGCTGGGTGCAAAATTTGAAAGTCATATTCTTTTTACCGGTAGCTTTTATGGGTTTTCACCCGGTCATCTTTTTTGTTACCAGCCAGGTAGCTGTTCTTTTCCAGTTTTGGGTGCATACAGAATATATCCACAAACTCCATCCCGTGATAGAATATATCTTTGCAACCCCTTCAAATCACCGGGTACATCATGGATCACAGGAGAAATACCTGGATAAGAATTTCGCTGCTACGTTCATTATCTGGGACCGGATCTTTGGAACCTATCATCACGAAGACGAAAAGCCTGATTATGGCTTAACCACTAAAATTGGTGACAGACTGGATCCTATTTATCTCAATTTCCACGAATTTGTCGACATGGTGAATGATGTAAGAAAAGCAAAAGGATTCCGGGAGAAACTATTTTATGCTTTTGCAAGTCCGGCACGTATTCATCAAAGAAAGAATGGCAAATTCCCTGACAGTGAAAGAGACGAATATTAATATTAGTTAAAGTGTCTAATTCGATCGGCAAACACCTAATTTTATGCCAGCATATATCGTTAAGAAACACTTCCGACATCGCTTTAAAGCAGGTACAGCACAATATATTTATATTATGTAAATGGAAATTATCATCATTGCCCTTTTAATCCTGTTAAACGGGATTTTTTCAATGAGTGAGATCGCGCTTATATCAGCGCGCAAATTTAAGCTCGAAAGCGCTTCAAAAAAGGGAAGCCAAAGTGCCCGAAAAGCTTTGGAACTAGCCGGAAAGCCCAATACATTTCTTTCTACGGTTCAGATTGGTATTACTCTAATCGGAATCTTAACCGGAATTTTCAGCGGCGAAAAGCTGACCGACGACCTTCAGCACTCGATAGCAGTTGTCCCGCTTATTGCACCGTACTCTGAAACCTTGGCAGTTGTTATTATCGTGATCGTTATTACCTATTTTTCCATTGTCTTCGGCGAATTACTTCCGAAACGTATTGGATTAAGCTTTCCTGAAAAAATAGCCACAATCATGGCCGCTCCTATGGGGGTGATCTCAACTATTACAAAACCATTTATATGGCTTCTTGCCAAAACCAATGACCTGTTTCTGAGGCTCCTGGGCATCAGGGAAAACAATGATGGTATTATAACGGAGGAAGAGATTAAAGCAATAATTGCCCAAAGTACCTCAGGCGGCGAAATACAGCAAATTGAGGAAGATATTGTTAAACGGGTGTTTGCATTAGGCGATCGCAAGGCAAACGAGTTAATGACCCACCGTTCCGAAATTATTTATTTCGATATTAACGACGGGCTAACTGTCATCTCAGAAAAAATGGGTTTATATCCTCACGCAGCATACCCCGTTATTGACAAATCACCGGATAGGTTCTTAGGCATTGTTTCTTCCAGCCAGATCTTACCTAAAAGCCTGAGCCCTGAAAGTTTTCATCTAAAAGACCTGGTTAAAAAACCCTTATTTGTTCACGAAAATATGGCGGTATATAAGGTGCTGGAACAATTTAAAGAACACAGTACACATATCGCGGCAGTGGTTGATGAATATGGCTCTTTCCAGGGAATTTTGCTGGTGAATGATGTCGTAGATGCCCTCATTGGCGACATAAGCATGAAAGTGGGCGCCGAGCCGGAAATTATTCAAAGGGGCGATAATTCCTGGCTAGCAGACGGACAGTGCCCCTATTATGCATTTGTCCAGTATTTTCATATTCCCGACACCGATCAGGTAGAAGGTTTTACCACTATCGGAGGCCTCATCCTTCACGTTTTACAGCGGCTCCCTGAAACAGGGGAAAAAATCCGCTGGAAAGGTTTTGAATTTGAGATCGTTGATATGGATGAACAACGGATCGATAAGGTGCTTCTTACGAAGGTGTAAATCGCCCCCGCCTCCCAGGCAAAAGTAATCACTCAATTAATAATCGAACCGACACTCTTTCAGCTTTCATTTTTGCTTTCTGGACCATTGGGGAGTTGGCGCCCAAAGCGCAGCGTACCTGGCTTGCACAGCTTATAACAACAACGGCACTTCGTTAAGCTGGGATCATCTTGCGGAGCTGTAGAGAGCCACCTTCGGGTGGCTTTTTTATTGACTCGAGTTAAGCTGCGAATGTCAGGTATTTCGAACGATTCTAGAGTTTTGTCTCTTCCTTCACATCATTAGGAGAAATCGGGATATGTATAAGAGTTGTAGTTCCTTTGCCTACAGAGCTGGTGACGAGAAAATCGCCTTGGAGCAACGCTACCTGGCCCTTTATCGAATTAAGCCCTAAACCCTTGTTTATTGTTCCGTCAAACCCGATTCCATTATCATGGATCGATAATAACACTCCGTTTTGCTTGACATGGAGCAAAACTGAGCATTTGCTGGCTTTGGAGTGTTTAGCCATATTGTGAAGAAGTTCCTGCACACTCCTATAGATAACTAATTCAACAGCGTGATTCAGCTTTCTATACCCTGAATAAGCCAGGTTAATTTCTGCGATGGTACGGAACTGATCACAGGTGTCTTCTATAGCGGCCTTAAGGCCGAAATCTTTTAAAATTGTCGGTGAAAGAATGTGTGAAATCCGTCGCGTTTCTATAATTGCTTCGCTGAGCAGCTTTTGTGCTAAGGCTTTCGACTTGCCGGTCCCATCTATATCATCTTTTACCTCAGGGCGCATATTATCTATACTGAGTTTGGCGGCATATAAGAGCTGGCCCAACCCATTGTGGAGGCTTTCGGCAATTCGATCACGCTCCTTCTCCTGTGCTGAAATACTTGCCTCATAAATCTCCTTATTCTTTTTTGCCTCGAGATCTTTCAGTTTGATTTCTGCCTTTTTACGGTCAGTTATATCAAGATGTGTGGCTACAATACCGTCTTTCGTTTTTACAAACATTGACTGGTACCAATTGTCGAAACCATCGAGTTGATAATGATATTCAATCTGTCTGGGGTGGCCCGAGCGAAACACCCGTACAATCACGTCCATTATTCCATATTCATTAATTCCGGGCCAGAGGATACCGAAAAGTTTACCTTCCATGTCATTTCGGCCGGTCATTCTTTCCATTTCCTTATTTACGAGTTCTATTTGGAAATCGCTGATCTGGCCATTCTCGTCACGTACAGCTTTTAAGACACAAATCGCAACAAGTTTGGTATCTAATACTGAAGTAAGTAAGGCTAATGCTTCGGCCATATTATAGAGTTTACATTAAAAACTCCCCTCTTGTTTGGAATTACTGCCAAATGCAGTGATCTCGTAGATAAATATTAATTTTCCAAAAAAGAATGGTATACTATTGAAACGGCGGAATGTATTACGGAATATTCATTGGCTTCGGCATATGTTCCCTTAATACAGAATACAGATGATTGATATCGAATGGCTTCGAAATATAATCATCGAACCCGTACTTTGAGTACTCAGAATGAATATTGCTATTGCAGCTTAAAGCTATAACGGGCAGATGAGGATATCTGGCTCGTATTATTTTATAAGCCTTAATGCACTCTTCCCCATTGAGCTTAAAATCCAGCATCACCACATGCGGACGAAATTTGTCAATTTGTTCAAGTATTCCTTCAACTCCTGTCGTTGACAATACGCCATATCCGCCTTCCTGCAGCACGAGTGATAATAACTCCAGAACGCCTTTGTCAGTTTCCTGAACTAAAATTTTGTCCATCTTCCAATTTGATAATTTATGTAGGACGAAACTTTTCTTGCGAGCTTGTGCCTTTCAATAGATTTAACAAAGATACAACAATTTGAGCACCAGCGTAATTACCTCCAGGGTCGCTGAAGCGATGGAATTCTGGAAGCTATTTGGATCCGATCATCCATCTAAGGGACGAATTGTTCAGGTAGTTTACAATAAAATAGGTCAGAAAGAGCGTTGTTGTAAAAAATATAAACTGCAGGATTAACAAGGTCCATATTTCAACGAATACAAGCTCGCTGATATATTTCCTGAATAGCACAGTCAGTTCAAACACCACGATACTGTTGACTAAATAAATACCATAGACAATTTTTCTCGGTCGAAGGTTATTGATCACCCGGATGGGGCCAAGCTTGAGCAGGAATAAAAAGAAGACCATGGAAAATATAATATTCGTAAATCGATTTGACGCAAATGGATCCCTTACTCCATTTAATGAAAGCTTATAGCCTTCATAACAGGCTATCGAAAAGAATATGAGCATAAAAATAATCAGCACGGACCAATTCATTTTTTTGACCTCCTCAAGTACAACCTTCCAGTGCCTGTGAAACTGAAAGCCAAGCCAGATAAAAAAGGTATAGGACAGAACTGCTTTTGTGTGAAAGGTATCAATCCAGCTAAAATGGAAATTTACCGCGTAAAAGGCAGTGATGGTGCCCAGCAGGATTCCGAAGTAAATGTTGGAAGAATATCGTTTGAAATAAATCAATATCACCATTCCTGCCAGATAAGTAAGCACAAACCAGTAAGGTCCATATACTATTAAACCATTCAATATTGCGTAAATGGACCTGATGATCGGAGCGGAACTTTTCGAAGCTATCAGTTCACCGAAAGGAACCTGATGTAGCATGATCAGAAGTACGTTCAATCCCACGATGAACAGCCAGGGCCCGTATACAGCCGGGATACGTTCATTAAAATACCCTCTGAGTGTATAATCCTGTAATTTTGATCGCATCAGAATGCCGGATACAATAAAAAATATGATAGTACTGATTGCTCCCAATTGTATCACCAATGAGTTTATTATTTCTTCAATAATATCCGCTGATCTTCGAAGTGTCCACGCCGGGAAAAGAGAATGCGACCAAACTATTATGGAAATAGTTATGAACCGAATGGTATCAATTTCATGATAATTTTTCTTGCCTGATATCATAAATTCCTTTTGGTTATGATGTTCTGATCGAAGCCGGTAAAGACGAAAGTCCTGGTGAGCTAACGTCTTTGTAAAAGCTCTGCCGGAAGCTTTTTGTTTTCATTCTGCTGCAAACACGCAAAGCTGTTACGCAATTCAGGTTAAACCCCACCCCTTCAATTAATGATGCAAATCTCATTTGGTTTAAGAATCATAAAATATTGTGACTCAGGTCATTTTAAATACCCGGATATAATTCAAACTTCATGTTGCTTACTGAAAGCAAAAAAGATGAAGAAAATTCTTTTAATTGAAGACGACGAAAGTCTAAGAGATAATATATCCGAAATGCTCGTCTTATCCAGCTACTCTGTAGTTACAGCCATCGACGGAAAATCCGGTGTTGAAACAGCCCTGAGAGAAAAGCCGGATCTCGTTCTATGCGATGTGATGATGCCAGGTCTGGATGGCTATGGTGTGCTGAACATCTTGTCACGGCACCCTGATGCCCACCGGATTCCCTTTGTTTTTTTGACAGGAAAAGGCGAAGTGGAAGACTTAAGAAAGGGCCTGGGCATGGGAGCTGACGATTATCTGGTTAAACCCTTTCATGAGACCGAACTGCTTAATACCGTTGATCTTCGGCTAAAAAAGACGGAACCCCTGGTATATCAAGCTGGAAACAGCGAATTCGTCCTCAACTCGTTCACGGACTTCTTTTCCGAAAATCAAGGCAATCCCATAGCCAATCATGATATACTGCGATTTAAGAATAAGCATATATTATATTGCGAAGACCAGCGCGCAGGTTCCGTGTATTACGTAAGATCGGGCAAATTGAAAGAGTATCGCCTTCATGAAAATGGAAAAGAACTCATTACAAATATTTATACTGATGGGGATTTCCTCGGCCACCGGGCAGTTCTTGGAAGCGTAAATTATGCTGAAACCGTAGAGGTGATCGAAGAAGCGGTTCTTCTTACAATTCCAGCCGCAGACTTTATTTCTTTAATAAACAGCGATATGAATTTAGCCAGACTGTTTTTAGGACTATTATCTGACGATGTACTCAAGAAAGAGGTTAAGCTTTTGAATATGGCCTATAATTCACTCCGAAAAAAGGTAGCTGCGGGAATTATAGAAGTGGCTGATAAATTTAAGACAAGCAGAAACGGATTGCCAGTAATTGACCTTTCACGGGAAGATCTGGCCCATGTGGTTGGATCGGCGCAGGAATCGATGATACGTACACTTAAAGAATTCAAAAGCGAAAAGCTAATTGATATCCGGGAAGGAAACATTGTGATCCTGGATCCGGAGAGGCTGAGAAATCTTCCTTATTGAGGCCTCACGTGCCGTTGAACGCAGCAATCTCGAAGCTTAAATAAATA
>JAZKHM010000218.1:0-5463 GCA_040385405.1 Bacteroidota bacterium
GCCGCGAATATCGGAATTATTAAGCGATTCTAAAACTTTTTTTGCATAATCCTCAAATTTTTCAGAGATCGGCAGGACGATAAACTGTTCTGGAGTAAGCCATAATGGAAATTCCCCTGCACAATGTTCGATTAAGACTGCAACAAAGCGCTCCAGGGAACCGAACGGCGCTCTGTGAATCATTACAGGCCTGTGTTTTTGGTTATCCCGGCCGGTATATTCCAGTTCAAAGCGTTCCGGTAAATTATAGTCTACCTGGATTGTCCCCAGCTGCCATTTCCTTCCGAGGGCATCCTTAACCATAAAATCGAGTTTCGGTCCGTAAAATGCCGCCTCGCCCATTTCTACAACAGTCTTTAAACCCTTCTCTTCAGCTGCCTCAATAATCGCGGATTCAGCCAGCTGCCAGTTCTCATCTGAACCAATATACTTGGCTTTCTTTGCCGGATCTCTTAAAGAGATCTGAGCTGTATAGTCATTGAATCCGAGTGCTTTAAATACATAAAGCACCAGGTCTATAACTTTCTTAAACTCTTCCTTAACCTGGTCCGGGCGGCAAAATAAGTGCGCATCGTCCTGTGTAAATCCACGTACCCGGGTCAGGCCGTGAAGTTCACCGCTTTGTTCATAACGGTAAACTGTACCAAACTCGGCGTAACGCACCGGAAGGTCTTTATATGATCTTGGTTTGGTTTTGTAAATCTCACAATGGTGAGGGCAGTTCATCGGTTTCAAAAAGAACTCCTCCCCTTCCTGCGGTGTTTTAATCGGCTGGAAAGAATCAGCTCCATACTTTTCATAATGACCTGAAGTTATATAAAGGTTCTTATGGCCAATATGGGGGGTAATAACCTGCTCATATCCTGATTTTACCTGCGCTTTCTGAAGGAAATTGACCAGCTTTTCGCGTAAAGCAGTTCCTTTGGGTAACCATAATGGCAGTCCCATTCCTACTTTCTCTGAAAACGCAAATAGCTCCAGCTCTTTTCCAAGTTTTCGGTGATCACGCTTTTTAGCTTCTTCAATCATATGAAGGTAATCGGTAAGGTCACTTTGTTTAGGGAAGGTCACCCCATAGATCCGGGTGAGCTGTTTGCGGGTTTCATCGCCTCTCCAGTAAGCGCCGGCAACGTTCATTAGCTTCACGGCCTTGATAAAGCCCGTATTGGGGATATGCGGTCCGCGGCAAAGATCCGTGAAATTTCCCTGCGTATAAAACGTGATGGAACCGTCACTAAGATCTTTGATAAGATCCAGCTTATACTCATCATCTTTTTCGGTAAAATATTCTATTGCGTCATCCTTGGATACTGCTTTCCTGGAAAACTCAGCTTTAGTTCTGGCCAGTTCCATAATTTTATCCTCGATCTGTTTAAAATCATCAGATGAAAATTCACGGTCGCCAAAATCAACATCATAATAGAAGCCGGTTTCAATGGCTGGTCCTATTCCGAATTTTGTACCAGGATATAGGGCTTCGAGCGCCTCGGCCATCAGGTGTGCAGATGAATGCCAGAAGGTGTTCTTGCCTTCCAGGTCGTTCCATGTAAGCAATTTGACTTCTGAGTCTGCCTCAATAGCTCTTGAAGAATCCCAAACTTGCCCGTTAACCTGCGCAGCTAATACATTTCTGGCTAAACCTTCAGAAATTGACAATGCTATCTGATGAGCGGTAACACCCTGCTCATATTCGCGGACAGAACCGTCCGGAAGTGTAATCTTAATCATATACAAAATGATTTGTTAGTTATGTAAAATGAAACAAGTGGTCAGATACTAAGTGACCTTCTATTCAGGAAGTAAAAGTATGAATTAGTTGTAAGTTATAAGTAGTAAGTTGTAAGTTATAAGTAGTAATTATAAGTTTTGAAAGGTATGCTACGCAAAATGCAGAAGGGGCAAGCAGCGTTTAATGATATACCACTTATAACTTACAACTTATAACTCTTAGTAAAACACCGTATACAACGCCGCCAAAATACCAACAATAATAGCCGACCCGACGATAAAACCAGGCGAACATTTAAACATTGCGGTATCAATAACCAGCGCTTTGTGACGTTCCTTTCCGCTTCGATCAGCGAGGCTCATTACTACCATCAAAAGCATGAGAAAGACAAATACCACGGTCATCCTGTCCATAAAAGGAAAGTCGGGAAAGGCACCATTGGTCCAGACAGGCAGGAATTTTAGAACGGTTGATAGTGGTATTGTAAGAATGGCGGAGGTCAGGGCTGCGGCCGATGTGGTTCTTTTCCAAAAAAATCCTAAAAGGAAAATCGAAAGAACTCCCGGAGATATAAAGCCGACATACTCCTGAATAAATTGATAGGCCTGATCCAGATTTCTCAGTGCAGGTGCCACTAAACATGCAAGAACCATGGCAACAATAACTGTAATCCTACCAGTCCGGACTAAATGACGGTCTGTAGCGTCTTTCCTGAAGAATTTTTTATAAATATCAAGAGAGAAAATAGTTGAAATGCTATTTGCTTTACCCGCCAGAGATGCTACAATCGCGGCAGTGAGCGCAGCGAAGGCAAGGCCTTTCAAACCGTTTGGTAAAAGGTTCATTAAGGTGGGGTAGGAATGATCAGGTTTTAAAACACCATTAACATCAGTCATTTCCGCCTGGAACATTCCGTTTTGGTACATCACATACATGGTAATTCCGGGTATAACCACGATCAGGGGTATCAGCAGCTTGAGGAAGGCTGCGAAAAGTATTCCTTTTCGAGCTACCGGCAAGCTTGCACCTAGTGCTCTTTGAGTGATGTACTGGTTACAGCCCCAGTAGTTCAGATTATTAATCCACATTCCTCCTACCAAAACTGACAGGCCCGGAAGGTCTGTATAATATGGATTGGACTTATCAAAAATCATGTGGAAATGTGATGGCGCTTTTTCTTTAATTACCTTCAGGCCTTGCAGGATATCGCCGCCATAGCCGAATTTCTCCGACACCAGGCTTAACGCGAGATAACAGGTTACTAAACCGCCCAGAATTAACACCAGCACCTGAATCACATCAGTATATCCAATGACTTTCATACCTCCAAGCGTAACTACAATGGAAAAGATAGCGAGTCCTGCGATGCACCATTCGAAGCTGATTCCCGAAATTGAATTAATAGCAAGGGCTCCCAGGTAAACAATTGAGGTTAGATTTACAAAGACATACACCAGCAGCCAGAAAATAGCCATGAGTGTAGCCACTGTATCATTATACCGCTTTGATAAAAATTGCGGCATTGTAAAAATGCCGTTTTTCAGATATATCGGGATAAAAAAGATCGCCACAATGATGAGCGTGGCAGCAGCCATCCATTCATATGAGGAAATGGCGAGACCCAGGGCAAAACCGGAGCCAGACATACCGATAAAATGCTCTGCCGAAATATTAGAAGCTATAAGTGATGCACCGATAGCCCACCAGGTAAGTGAACCTTCAGCCAGAAAAAATTCTTTTGAATCCATTCCCCCGGCCAACTTTTGTTTTGCCGTTCGTTGATGGTAGACCCAATAACCATATCCTGTAACTACAATGAAATAGAAAAAGAAGACAACATAGTCCAGGGACTGCAAATGGTTCATACGGGTTGCGGGCTAGGGAGAAGGAAAGGTGAAAATGGATCAAAGATCAAGGAGCAAAGAACAAAGAGCTAAGAACAAAGAGCAAGGAATAAAGACTTGGGTCGGTATGAATAAATAGAAATCTTACTAACCTCCGACCACCTGACGATCTACAGTCCTTGCTCTTTGCTCTTTATTCCTTGTTCCATTCAAAATCTTAGCGTGGCCGGTAAATATTTCGCCACCAATTCTTCATAATAAGGCTGGAGCTTCTTCCAGTCAGGCGGTTCCGGATTTTTTGAATAGAGATCATAAGGGTTAAATAATCGTACCCATTTAAGCATTTCCCTGTCGTGATCATCAAGAAGGTATTCATATTCATTCTCACGATGCCATGCATAAAAAGAATGGTAACGAAGCATGTAAAGACCTTCTTCAGGGATGTGGTTCTTCAGCATTTGATAGACATATTCATCATGGCCCCACGACATATTAACATTACGCAGACCGCAGCCCTTTTCATAAATACCATATTTTGACTGATATTCAGGGATAGAGAAATCAGTATTGTATCTAAAAAACTCCGGGTATACTATTTTATCAGAATATGGGCATCCTACAGGGAAAGTATCACCAACCACTGCCCATTGAGGTTCGCCAAACAGGCATAATACTTTTCCCATATCGTGCATGAGTCCTACTAATACCATCCAGTCAGGATGACCATCGCGGCGGATAGCTTCCGAAGTCTGCAGCAAATGCTGAAACTGGTCAAGATCGGTATCCGGGTCTGAATCATCTACCAACTGGTTCAGGAACTTGAACGCTTCCCAAACGGGCATTTCTTTTTTATTAAAATTTAAGTAATTATTTCGTTTTTCCTGCACAAACTCAAACGTTTGAAATGTGTGGTTCAAACGATAGAATTCTTTTACCGTATCACGTCCCGGCTCTTCGTAGTTGCGGTACTCATCCGTTGTTTTCGCTGTTACTATAGTATCCGGATCCGGATACCTTTTAAGCACATCGTCTTCCCATACATCCAGGCTTGGAAGAGGATTTATTTCTTTTTCTGTGAACTTAGCTTGATCAGCATTCATAAGCGGGAATTATTAATTGCTATTCTAAGTTGGCAATTTTTCTGATATACTTTTGCATATTTTGGTGAATAATTTTTCGGACCATTTTTACCAATGGTAGATTTGTTGTTTTTGGAATGAGGATTGGAAAGCCTGAAGTGTTTTATATAGTAAATTCGAAAGTGAACTCAACCCCCTTATTAACTGACTTTCGAGATTTACTTTTCCTCAAGAATCTCCGTTTGAGTCTTAACCATAAAAAGTCCAATTCCCTTGCCTTCAATATCGTGGTGAAAGCGCTTATAAAGACCGAAAACATTCTCACCGTTTTTAGCCATATCTATTCCCCGGCCATTGTCTTTATAGGTTATTATCAATTTTCCATTTTCCGCACTGCTGGCAATTCCTGTTTGAAGAGTTTCATCTGGGCGCCGATACTTAATACTATTGGTCACCAGATTCAGAAAATGCTATGCATATAAAATTTTCAAAGAATAGATTTCATCTATTTGAAGGCCGTAAAGGTTAAATGTCACATTTTGTTCGTCAATCATGTGCCTGATACTTTTTCGAATAGTACTCAGCAAATCCGTTATAAGTATCTTCTCTTTCAATTCATGCATGACATCCTTAACATTCAAAATATTGTTAAGATCAAGAATTACTTCATCAAGCCTTCGAACGTTTGTAACCAGATCGTTCATCAGGATGCTTGAAGTTCCGGGATCATTTCCCCCATCCTGCAGGATTTCTGTTAACCCATAATATTTGCTACCGGAGCACGAAGATTGTGGGATATGATGTAAGAGAA
>JAZKHM010000219.1:0-6808 GCA_040385405.1 Bacteroidota bacterium
TGGTTAAAGCTGGTGCAAACGTCAAGATTATAATGACCAGCGAGGCTACCAACTTCATTACCCCGCTAACCCTCGCTACCCTTTCTAAAAACCCGGTACTGGTTAACTATTTCGATCCCGAATCAGGGGTTTGGAATAATCACGTAGAACTCGGCCTGTGGGCAGATCTGATGATCATTGCGCCCGCGAGTGCTAATACCCTTGCCAAGCTTGCCAACGGATTATGCGATAACCTGCTTTCTGCTGCCTATCTTTCAGCAAAATGTCCGGTATTCTTTGCTCCGGCAATGGACCTCGACATGTGGAATCATCCGGCAACACGAGAAAACATCGAATCCCTTAATACCTTTGGGAACATCCTGATAAGGCCTGCTTATGGTGAACTTGCAAGCGGTCTAATAGGTGAAGGAAGAATGGCAGAGCCTGAAGAAATCATTAGATTTGTATCCGACGAATTAAAAAAAAAACTTCCTCTGAGCGGTAAAAATGCCCTCGTTACTGCGGGTCCAACCTATGAAGCTATTGATCCAGTACGTTTTATAGGGAATCACTCTTCCGGAAAAATGGGCTTTGCCATTGCTGAAGAACTGGCTAGATTAGGTGCCAGCGTAACGCTGATAACCGGCCCAACCTCCTTAAAACTAGCTGACAGTGCTATTAAACGTATAGATATTACTTCTGCGGAGGAGATGCTGCATGCTGCACTGGCTAATTTCCCGGATTCAGAAATAGCCATTTTAAGTGCCGCTGTTGCCGACTATCGCCCTGCAGAACTATCTGATATAAAAATCAAAAAGGAAGATTCAGAACTGGATATCAAGCTGGTTAAAACTACGGATATCCTGGCCACGCTTGGCAAAGCAAAACAAGCCGGCCAGATACTAGTTGGTTTTGCACTTGAAACAGATAATGAGCTGGACAACGCCATTGGAAAGCTTCAAAAAAAGAACCTCGATTTCATAGTACTTAACTCCCTGCGCGATAAAGGTGCCGGATTTAAGACGGACCACAATAAGATCACGATTATCGATAAAATGCTCTCGAAGGAGACGTTTCCTCTCAAAACGAAGAAGGATGTGGCCAGCGACATCTGTAAAAAAATATTAGATTTACTATCATGAAGTACATTCTGATTTTCTCTTTTTTGATAGTTTCTACAGCTTTGTACTCACAGGATCTGAATGCGCGGGTGCAAATTTTAGCTCCTCAGGTACCCAATGCTAATAAGCGTATTCTGGATGTATTGGAAGTCAGCATTAAGGATTTCCTGAACGGCAGAAGGTGGACATCAGATGCCTTGCAGCCTCAGGAGAGAATTGATTGCAACTTTGTAATAACGATAACCGAATGGGATGGCTCATCAAGCAATTTTAAAGCAGAGGCTCAGATACAATCAAGCAGACCAGTATACAATAGTAATTATAACAGCACCATTTTAAACCTGAGCGACGAACATTTCACTTTTTCCTATTCCGAAGGGCAGGCACTGGATTTTTCCGAACAAAATTACCTGTCAAATCTGACATCGCTATTGGCGTTTTATGCTTACATCATAACGGGAATGGATTATGATACATTTTCCAGATTTGGTGGTACACCTTATTACCAAAAAGCACTCACCGTACTTAATAATGCCCAAAATTCTCCCAACCCGGGATGGAAAGCCCATGAGGATCTGAGGAACCGTTTTTGGCTGATTGAAAACCTTACCAATAAGTCATACAATCCTATCCGCGAAAGCATTTATGATTATCATCGGGATGGACTTGATGTAATGGCAGAAAATCCCTCCAAAGGAAGGAAGGCCATCTATGCCGCTTTACCGCAGCTTCAAAAAATCGACAGACAAAAACAAGGTGCTGTTTTAAACCAGGTATTTTTTACGGCAAAATCTGATGAGCTTATTAATATCCTAAATGATGCCGAACCCCAGGAAAAACTAAAAGCTTATACCATCCTTTCGGCCGTGGATCCTGCAAACAGCTTGAAGTATGAAATCCTGAAGAGGCCGCGATAAATCGTTTTGACGAAACATTCTCCTTTTATACCTATTTACTTAATTTAGCCAAAACCATTTTACATACTATGCTTAAGCGACTGGCGATTAGTAATTATGCGTTAATTGATAATCTGGACATTGCATTTTCTACTGAATTAAATATACTTACAGGCGAGACGGGTGCAGGGAAATCCATCATACTCGGTGCATTGTCTCTAATTCTGGGCCAGCGCGCAGAGGGCAAATATTTCTTTAACCAACAGAAAAAGTGTGCCATAGAAGGCACTTTTCTCGTCAATGGCTTCCATCTGAATAATTTTTTTGAAGAGAACGATCTCGACTATGAGCAGGAGACTGTATTAAGAAGGGAAATATCGTCTGATGGGAAGTCCCGGGCATTTATCAACGACACACCAGTTAATCTCACCACCCTTAAAAAGCTTGGCGAAAAGCTGATTGATATTCATTCTCAGCATGCAACTTTGGAAATCAATGATGAAGATTTTCAGCTGCTCGTTATAGACACTATTGCCAATAACAGGGTGATACTGGATAAATACACTTCGGTGTATAAAAGCTACCGACAGGCCCAGGCGAGATTAAAGGAACTGATAAGCCAAAGTGAAAAGTCGAGATCGGATCTCGATTATTTCCAGTTTCAGTTCAATGAGTTGGAAAAAGCAGGCTTATCTGAAGAAGAACAGGCACATTTGGAACTAGAGCAGGATGCCCTGAACCATGCTGAAGAAATTAAACGAAACTTAAACGCAGCGATAGGTCTACTTGGTGAAAACGAATCCCCGGTAGTCACACAACTTAAAGAAGCTGCACTGAGCCTGGGAAATGCAGAGAAGTATAATCCGGAGATCAAAGATTTACATGAACGATTGAACAGCAGTTTAATTGAAGTGAAAGACATACTTTCCGAAGTTGAACGAATAGAACAGCATAGTTCGGTTGATGAGCCGAGGCTTGAAGAAATCAATCAAAGACTGGATCTACTTTATTCCTTGCAGAACAAACATCGCGTAAGTTCAAATGCGGAGTTAATAAACCTAAGGAATGAGCTATCGGAAAAACTCAATAGTATTTTATTTGCTGATGAGGACATTGAAAAACAGAAGTTGGAACTGAATAATATTTACTCAGAACTCCTAGCTCTTGCAGAGCAACTACATCATTCGCGAATGGAAAGCATCCCGCGTGTTGAGCAGGCTGTAAGAGCGACACTAAACGAGGTGGGGATGCCAAATGCTGTACTGCAAATATCAAACGAACGCCTGGAAGAAGGCAAGTTTGATGCAAACGGAACAGACCAGATCAAATTCCTGTTCACTGCAAATAAAGGGCAGGTTCCCATGCCGATGAACAAAGTTGCCTCAGGCGGAGAGCTTTCCCGGCTGATGCTGAGTATTAAATCGCTCATTGCTGTTCACACTTCATTGCCGACAATTATTTTTGATGAGATAGATACCGGAATCTCGGGGGAAGTGGCACTCAAGGTCGGCAGCATTATGGAAAAACTCTCGGAGAATATGCAGGTCATCGCCATAACCCATCTGCCTCAGATTGCTGCCCGCGGAAATGCACATTACACCGTTTACAAAGATGAACAATCGGACAATACGCACACCAATATCCGCCAGATAGATCAGGAAGAACGCGTTATTGAGCTAGCGAAAATGTTAAGCGGAAATAATCCCGGAGAGTCGGCAATTCTTAATGCGCGTGAACTGCTTAATTAAATTAAGATTAGTATGAGAGATTAATAATAACTTTACCCATTACAGAATCAAAAAAAACAATAATCATATGTATAACTTACTGAAAGGTAAAAAAGGTATCATTTCGGGAGCATTGGATCAGAATTCCATCGCCTGGAAAGTAGCGGAAAAAGCGCATGCTGAAGGCGCTACATTTGTATTGACGAATGCTCCAATAGCAATGCGAATGGGCGAAATTAATGCACTAGCAGAAGCTACCGGATCTCAGATCATCCCGGCTGATGCGACGAGCGTAGAAGATCTGACTAATTTATTCACGCAATCACAAGAGATTCTTGGAGGTAAGATAGATTTTGTCCTGCACTCAATCGGCATGAGTGTAAACATCCGCAAGAAAATTCCATATACTGAACTTAATTATGATTATTTCAATAAGGGAATAGACGTTTCTGCCTTGTCCTTACATAAAATGCTTAGCGTGGCTAAAAAGCTTGACGCGATAAATGAATGGGGAAGTGTTGTAGCACTTACCTACATGGCGGCCCAGCGTACTTATCCATTCTATACTGATATGGCTGACATCAAAGCTATGCTGGAATCAATAGCCCGCAGCTTTGGATATCACTACGGACTTGAGAAAAAAGTACGGATCAACACCGTGTCCCAGTCTCCTACAAAAACTACTGCTGGTACCGGAATTAAAGGGTTTGGCGACTTTTATGACTTCGCTAATGCAATTGCCCCGCTGGGTAATGCTGATGCAGAATCATGCGCAGATTATTGCATTACCCTGTTCTCCGACCTTACGAGAATGGTTACTATGCAAAACCTCTTCCATGATGGCGGCTATTCGTCAACCGGTGTGAGCGATGACGTGATGCATAGACTTGGAGTTGAGAACAATAGTTGAAAGTGGAAAGTGGAAAGTGCCCTCTGTTAATGAGGCCGATTATTTAGACGGTGAAACTTTCAGTTTAAGTCCATTAAAAACATCATTAAATATAAAGGCCCATTTTAAAATTTAGAATGGGCCTCTGTTTTTGTGCGAAATATAGCGGTCACAAGTCTGTCACGCCAATTTCAATTCTACACTTTCAACTTATTATGACCACGTGCATTTCCGTCATGCCACTCTCAACTCTCCACTTTCAACTTTCAACTTTCTAAACGGAATCAATAAGAACAATCTTCACCTTAACTGTCCCAGGCGGAGTTACGGTCCCTATTCCGTCCGAACTCTGGATTTCCAGAACGATTTGCCCTGTGCGTGTGATATAACTATAAGAAACTCCATTATAAACCTGGGGCACTTGTTCATACGTTCCGCTATCGAACGAAATGTAAACAAGTACACCACCATGATCATTGAAATAGTTATCGATTTCGGGCATATCAATAGCAGCAGTATAGGTACGCCCGCCGTTGCTCTGGATCCAGCTTCCGGAACTCAATGTGGTTATAATGGTTCGGTTAGGCACAATCATCTCCTTTTTACATCCGGCAGAAAACATTAAAAACGACAGGCAAATAAAAATCAGGGATCTTTTCATAATAGCATAGGTTTTACGAAATGCGCCTATATCTCTAAGACATAAAAAAGCGGGTAATGGTTGCAACCATACCCGCTGTAATTCAAATGTGACTTCCGACTAATCTTCTTTCTTTTCTTCCTTTTTACGTTTGGTTGTTTTCGATTTTCCGATGATCCGGATTTCCTCCTTCTCTTTATCGTAATCTACTTCCATTGTATCACCTTCCACTAACTCCCCTTTGAGAATCTCTTCAGCAATTGGATCTTCCAGATGCTTTTGGATAGCTCGCTTCAAAGGACGGGCTCCAAAATTAGAGTCGTAACCTTTGTCAGCTATGAATTCTTTTGCCGCATCCGTAAGCTTAATCTCATATCCAAGACCCTGAATTCTTTCGAACAATGCTTTTAACTCAATGTCGATAATCTTAAAGATGTGTTCCTTAGTAAGAGAATTAAATACAACCACATCATCCACCCGGTTAAGAAATTCAGGTGCAAATGCACGTTTCAACGCATTTTCAATCACACCTCTCGAGAATGTATCTGCCTGAGATGATTTTGCAACAGTACTGAATCCAACACCCTGCCCGAAATCTTTCAGCTGGCGTGCGCCAATATTTGAGGTCATGATGATAATAGTATTTCTAAAATCAACTTTTCGTCCCAGACTGTCGGTGAGCTGTCCTTCATCCAGAACCTGTAACAAGATATTGAATACATCGGGGTGAGCTTTTTCGATCTCATCCAGTAAAACAACAGCGTATGGTTTCCTTCTAACTTTTTCAGTTAATTGTCCGCCTTCTTCATAACCGACATATCCCGGAGGCGCTCCAACAAGTCGTGATACAGCAAATTTCTCCATGTACTCACTCATGTCCACCTGGATCAACGCATCTTCGGTATCGAACATGAACCTAGCAAGTTCTTTTGCAAGTTCAGTTTTACCTACACCAGTCGGACCAAGGAAAATAAATGATCCAATCGGTTTTTTAGGGTCTTTCAATCCAGCACGTGTACGCTGTATAGCTTTTGTTAATTTCTTAACAGCATCTTCCTGTCCAATAACACGGGTGTTAATTGCATCAAACATACCCAGCAACTTCATGCTGTCTGCCTGGCCTACCCTCTGGACCGGAATACCGGTCATCATCGAAACTACCTCAGCTACATTATCTTCAGTAACTGTGTATCTTTTGGTTTTCGTTTCAGCTTCCCATTCACTTTTCGCTTTCTCAAGCTCTTCCAGAAGATTTTTCTCTGTGTCTCTTAGCTTTGCAGCTTCCTCATACTTCTGGCTTCTTACAACTTTGTTCTTCTCAACCTTGATCTCTTCAATTTTCTGCTCAACATCAATTATGTTTTGCGGAACATGAATATTTGTTAAGTGCACTCGTGATCCTGATTCATCAAGCGCATCAATAGCTTTGTCAGGAAGGAATCGGTCAGTAATATATCTGGAAGTTAAGCTTACACAAGCATTAATAGCTTCGTCGGTGTAGGTTACTCCATGATGCTCTTCGTATTTTTCTTTTATCCTGTTTAGGATCTCAACAG
>JAZKHM010000220.1:0-102245 GCA_040385405.1 Bacteroidota bacterium
TGCGAGATTTCATGTACTTTTCCTTTAATGTCCATGGTTATTTGTATTTAATGATATTCTCTATTACTCTAAATAATGACGCAACACTGTCCATTGGGGTGGGACAAAACTTGATCAGCTTACAATTGTAAAAGTATAAAATTCAGGGAGTTTTTAATTGCTAACTTTGCGAATTATTATGCAAGTTTTCCACAATAAGAGTAAGATCATCATCACCTGCAATAACCGCTTATCGCCTTATTTGCAGCGTGAAGTTGAAGCATTAGGTTATAAGATCGTGCGGGCTTTCAGCACCGGAGTTGAGCTCGAGGGCTCGATCAACGACTGCATTCCACTTAATCTCCACCTCAGGTGCGCGAGTCAGGTACTATATTCCATAAAAACGTTCACTGCAGAAAACCCGGCCCGGCTATACAAGGAACTGATGGAAATCGAGTGGGAAGAACTGATTGATTTTACTGGATATTTTTCCGTTAGCTCAACAGTTGATAACGAAACTATCACAACGCCTCTGTTCGCAAACCTTAAAGTTAAGGATGCAATAGTGGATCGTATCAAGGAAAAGAAAGGGATCAGGCCAAATACCGGTCCTGAGTCTGACAAAGCCGTTATACATTTATACTGGAAAGAGAATGATGCCGAGATCTTTATTGATACTTCCGGCGAAACTTTAGCCAAACACGGCTACCGGAAAATCCCTGGAAAAGCACCAATGCTCGAAGCTCTTGCGGCCGGGGTTATTATGGCCACAGAATGGGATAAAAAAACTCCTTTCATCGTCCCGATGTGCGGCTCAGGAACGTTAGCGATTGAGGCAGCCCTGCTCGCTACAGATAAAACTCCGGGCTTGTTCCGTATGAATTATAGTTTCATGCACATTATGGGTTATGAAGAAGAAGTATTTTTTCAGGAGAGACGAAAATTAAAAGATCAGTCGAAGAAGGAATTGCCCGCCCGGATAATTGCAACGGATCTTTCTGCAGATGCTATAGATGTTTCACAGCGGAATGCAAAAACTGCGGGCGTAGACCATCTAATTGACTTCGCTGTTTGCGACTTTGCGGATACAGAGGTTCCTGAAGGTCCCGGGATAGTTGTTTTTAACCCGGAATATGGAGAACGTCTGGGTGTTCACTCAAAGCTTGAAGCAACCTATAAACGGATCGGGGATTTCATGAAGCAGCAATGTAAGGGTTATAAAGGTTACATCTTCACGGGTAATCCTGACCTTGCGAAAAAGATTGGACTTCGTGCATCCCGAAGAATAGAATTCTACAATGGAAAGCTTGACTGCAGGCTTTTGGAATATGAATTATATGAAGGCAGCAAACGTGAACCTAAGCCAGGAGAATAAAGAGATTATCGCCCAAACAGAGCTGTTCGTTAAAAATACTCTGGCTGGTGCCGAAGCCGGGCACGACTGGTGGCATATCTTCAGGGTATACAACAATGCTAAACTTATTCTGGAAAGCGAGGAAGCTGATCAACTCGTTGTTGAGCTGGCTGTCCTGCTGCATGATATTGCTGATAGCAAGTTTAATGGAGGCGATGAAGAGATCGGACCGCAGAAAGCTGCCGATTTCCTTAGATCAATTCTTGTCGATGAAAACATTATCAGACATGTTCAGCAGATCATCCGAAATATGTCCTTCCGATCAGGACTTGGAGAAATTGATTTCCATTCGAAAGAGCTTGAAGTAGTACAGGATGCCGACAGACTTGATGCAATCGGTGCTATTGGCATAGCAAGGGCTTTTACTTATGGCGGATACAAAAACCGGGAAATCTACAATCCAGAAATACCCCCAGCTTTAAATATGAGTAAGGATGAGTATAAAAATTCCGCTTCGCCCTCCATCAACCATTTTTACGAAAAATTGCTCCTTTTAAAGGATCAGATGAATACGGAAACGGGTCGGCGGATTGCTCTGGAGCGTCATAAGTTCATGGAACTTTATCTGAAACAATTCGGGAATGAATGGAATGGTGAAAGCTAAATAAAATTTAGCAGGCCGAAATAGATCACCATCATTCCGCCGCTTAACAGGGTCATTCGGCTCATATTTTTAAAGTTGGCCTCGTCCGGGTCTTTATAAGCCTTTAAGAACCAGAAAAAGAAAAAGAGAAGTACAGGAATTACAAAAACAAGGAAAAGCCAGAAATTACCTATTATTTCTAAGCGGTACCAATAAATCCATAATAAAACGGAAGCGACGACGAACATAGTCGCAGAAAACAAGAAAGAGCCTTTCACTCCCAGGATAAGGCTTAATGTCCTATCTCCCCGCTTTCTATCTTCCTCATGCTGATAAATCTGAGTTAGCGGATAAGTTGCACCAATGAGACAGGAACAGACTAAACCTGCAATAAAAAAATTAACATTCCATCCGGTAAAAATATCCAGGCCTGAAATTGCAGAGTAACTGCTCCAGTAGACGCATGCTCCCTGAAATATAAAGACGATCAAAAAACTCACAATTGGATATTTCTTAAGCCTTACTGAAGGATGGCTATATAACTTTGAAAATAATCCGTAGGCAAGGACTGAAATTAATAAGCTCCAATTTACAAATGCGGCTAATACAATAGCCACTACATCCAAAAAAATCGAAAAGTTATAAAGGCTTTTATCAACGCTGGGAGGCCGTTCAATAAGAGCTATGCTGCCCTCGTCTTTATCGAAATAGCTGTTGTATCCATTACTGGCTGGGTAAACAAGCAGATGCCAGATCACAAAGGTTAGAATTGTATCAACCAGGATCACCTGGGGTACCTGGCTGGATGCAAAAAGAAACACTGGTAATAGAAAAAAAGAAAATGGGAACCGCATGTGCAAAATCGCCGATCTGCTAGGGAAGAATTTCCAGTGAGAATCCATTTTACTAAATTACAATATAAGGTGAATGGGTATGGAAAACAATGAATTAAAACAGGCAACGAAAAAAGGTGTTAGATAGAAAACCAATAAAGCCAATTTTTAGTACTTTCCCTTAATGAGCAGTTGTATAACCGCGATTGGTACCGCTAACCCAAAATACCGGATTTCACAAAATGAAATTTACCAATTTATGGCGGAAGCATTTGAGCTGGATAATAACAATGCATCGCGGTTAAAAGTAATTTATGACAATTCCGGGATCGACTACCGCTTTTCGGTACTTCCTGATTTCGACAGAAAAACCAATGATGGAAGGCTGCTTTTCCACAGCTCTAAAGAGGAAAATTCTTTCCCGGGTACAGGGCGGCGTATGGACCACTACCAACAAAACGCCGCCGGGTTAGCTTTAGAAGCGGCTAAAAAGTGCTTACAGGGTTTCCCAAAAGATTTCACTTCAAAAATTACCCACCTCATAACAGTAAGCTGCACCAGGATGTATGCACCAGGAATTGACATTAATCTTGTCGAATCACTTGAATTACACCCCAGCGTGGAACGAACCTGCATAAACTTTATGGGATGTTATGGTGCGCTAAATGCACTTAAAACAGCTGATTACATCTGCCGGGCGCAACATGAGGCTAAAGTGTTAATTGTATGTATCGAATTATGCACGCTTCATTTTCAAAAGGAAAACACTTTAGATAACTGGATAGCAAACTCCCTTTTCTCTGATGGGGCTGCTGCAGCCATCATTGAAAATGCCGGTGAACGAATGGGAACAGGTAATCACCTCCAGCTCGATACGTTCTACTCAGAATTTATACCCGCAGCCAAAAATGAAATGGGATGGAATATTGGTGATAAAGGATTCGAAATGAAGCTGACGTCCAAAGTATCCAAACTGATATTTAAACACATCCCCGCCGTTGCAGCGAACCTTCTTGAAAAAGCAGGATTGGCTGCGGACGACATAGACAGTTATGCAATACATCCCGGAGGAAGAAAAATTCTGGAAGCTGCGGAAAACGCATTAGGATTTTCCCGGGAAAGCAATAAATTTAGTTATGAAGTTCTACGGGAATTCGGGAATATGTCATCTGCAAGTATACTTTTTGTCCTTGAAAAACTCCTGTATGATAATAATCAACCCAAGCGGCAAAATATTTTAGGTTGCGCGTTCGGACCCGGCCTGACAGTTGAATCAATGATCTTAAAAAAGATAACGAATGCCTGATTTTAGTCGCAGAAGTACCGATGAGGAAATGATGGACGACTTTTCACTTGGTCATGGTATTATAGATCCCATTATGGACGAGCTGGAAATTGTTAATACTATGCTTGGCGGATACGGTGTGTTCATTAGCGCTTTTAAAGTAATGCAGCTGAAAGATGGAATGTCGATCAGCGACTGGGGATGCGGAGGCGGAGACTCGTTAAGAAAGATCGCCTTATGGGCGCGTAAGAGGGATCTGAAACTTACATTTGTTGGAATAGATGCAACATCCGCCGCAGTAGAATATGCCCGTGAAAAGTCAGGTGATTTTCCGGAAATTACGTATATCCTTTCAGATGTGATGAGCGATGACTTACATACAAATCAATTTGACATTGTAATATCGAGTTTGTTTACCCATCATTTTCAAGATGCTGACTGGATGAAGCTCATAAAGAAAATGTCCGATTGTGCCAGCACAGCGGTAATAGTAAATGACCTGCACAGGCATTGGTTCGCATACTATTCCATTGGGATATTAACCTCGTTTTTTTCGAAGTCAGAAATGGTTAAGCATGATTCGAAAGTTTCGGTTATGCGGAGTTTTAAAAGAATTGAAATAATAAATCTGCTCCATAAAGCAGGCGTTCGAAACTATACACTGAAGTGGATGTGGGCTTTCCGGTGGCAACTGTGTATCGACTCGAAAAGAACTCTATGAAATGGCCGGCACAAAAAAGATCATAATTGTCGGAGGCGGCCTGGCTGGCTTAACATCTGCAATTTTATTGCAACAAGGTGGATTTGAGGTTACCCTGTTCGAGAAAAAACGTTATCCTTTTAATCGGGTTTGTGGTGAATATATTTCAAATGAAGCATTGCCTTTCCTTCAATCGCTTGATTTTAACTTATCAGATCTGGGCCCATCGAAGATCAATCGTTTATCGGTAACTACCCAGCGGGGCAAAGTACTTGATGCAGGCCTTCCACTGGGCGGCTTTGGGTTAAGTCGTTATAAACTTGATAAGGTCTTGTTTGAACATGCGGAAAAGCTAGGAGTAGTATTCCTGTTTGAAAAGGTTAATGACATACGGTTCCGGGAAACTTTTTTCGAAATAACATCCGAAAATGGAATTCACTATTCCGCCCTAGCTATCGCCGCTCACGGTAAAAGATCAAACCTGGACCAAAAACTAAAACGCAGTTTCTTTTACAACCGGAGCCCTTTTATGGCCGTTAAATATCACATATTAACGGACCTTCCAAATAACCTCATCCGGCTTGACAATTTCAACGGGGGATATTCCGGTGTCTGCAAAATAGAAGATCAAAAATTCAATCTCTGTTATCTTTCTAAAACAGGCAATTTGAAAAAATATCACGGGATACCTGAAATGGAAGAGCATGTACTGCACAAAAATCCCTTCCTGAAGCATCTTTTTAGAAATTCAGACTTTATAACTGAAAAACCTGAAGTGATTAATGAAATATCCTTCGAACCCAAAAGCCTGATTGAAGACCATTTGTTATTCTGCGGGGATTCGGCCGGGATGATAACTCCGCTATGCGGTAACGGGATGGCGATTGCCATACACTCGGCAAAAATCTTGTCGGAAAGCATTATTGAGCATTCGAAGGGGCATGACCTGGACAGAGCTGGGTTAGAGCGTGAATATTTCAGAAAATGGTCTAGAGAATTTAGTTGGCGATTACGATCCGGACGTATAATTCAGCACTTGTTTGGAAGCCCAATCGTCTCAGAAGTGGCAGTCGCCATCTTAAACAATTTACCTTCAGTTAATCGAATGATAGTTAAAAAGACACATGGCAAAGTTTTTTAAATAGTAATTTAGCCGTATGAAACTATGGGTTCTGGTTTTTATTAATGCGCTAGCAGTAGCGCTTTCCCTGTCGATAATCAACTTCTATTTCCAGCAGAAATGGGTAGATTTCATCATCACTTTCTCCGTTTCGCTAATAATAACTTACGCCGTATTTTATTATTTGATAGAACGCTTTGTTTACAGTAAGATCAAGCTTATCTATAAACTCATTCATAATCTAAAGTTAGGCAAGGATTTGAAAGATGCGTTAGGAGAGTACGTGAGTGCTGATCCTATAAACGATGTTGAGCACGAAGTGAAAGAATGGGCGCGCGATAAGAAATCTGAAATCGACCAGCTTAAAGAACAGGAAAAATTCAGAAGGGAATTTCTATCAAATATCTCTCACGAACTCAAAACTCCGCTATTCGCTATACAGGGTTACATTGAGGCCTTACAGGAAGATGATATAGACGATCCAAACCTTTCAAAACAATTTCTCGATAAAGCTGCGAAAAATGTTGATCGCCTGGCGTTCTTTATAAAAGATCTTGACGCGATCTCCAAGCTCGAGAGCGGCGAAATTCCTGTTGATTACGAAAAATTTGATCTTTCGGAACTTATCACCGAAGTCATGGAGTCTTTAGAGTTAAAGGCCAAAAAATACAACATCACCCTGGAGTTCAAGGAAAAGTATAATTATGTTTCATGGGTGAATGCCGACAGGGAAAAGATCAGGCAGGTTCTGGTTAATCTGATAGACAATTCGTTCAAATACGGCAAAAGCCACGGAACTACTTCAATAAAAACTTTCGAACTTCATGATCAGATCCTGGTTGAAATTACTGACGATGGTATTGGGATTGAAGAAAAATACCTTCCAAGATTATTCGAACGGTTTTATCGAACAGATAAAAGCCGTAACCGTCAGATCGGCGGCTCTGGTCTTGGACTTGCAATAGTTAAGCATATCATAGAGGCTCATGAGCAAACTATAACAGTGAGAAGCACAGAAAACATAGGCTCTACTTTTGGTTTTACATTGGAGCGTATAAAGTAGGAAACCAGCGTTTAAATGTTAACATTAACTTAACATTGGTATGGTAATTTTGCATATTCTATAAAACCTCACAAGATGTCATTGAACAGTATTTTCCAGTACTTTATTCCAAAGGACAAAAAATTCTTCCCTCTTTTCGAGAAGGATAGCGCTAACCTGATTAGTCTTGGCGAAAAGCTTGTCGAGGCGCTTAATACAGATGACCTTACCCGTAGGAAGGAACTTTTTAAAGAAATCGAAGACCTTGAGCATACTGGCGATGAGATCACTCACCAGATTCACCTTGAACTAAGTAAAAATTTTATAACCCCGTTTGACCGGGAAGATATACACCGTCTGGCCAGTGCCCTGGATGATATTGCAGATTACATTCACGGTTCTGCAAGCCGGATTGACCTGTATCAGGTGACTGAAATTACTCCTCCCATAAAAGAACTTGCAAGTCTTATCCTGCAAGCCTGCCAGGACCTGCACAAAGCGATTCACGAACTGCGCGATCTTAAGAATGTCCGCATTATTGCAGATTCATGTGTCCGAATCAACAGTATTGAAAATCAGGCTGATTATGTGTTTGACAAGGCTGTGGGTGAACTTTTTATGTACGAAAAAGATGCTGTAAAGCTAATCAAGTATAAGGAGATTTTATCTGCCCTTGAAGATGCCACTGATATGTGTGAAGATGCAGCAAATGTGCTGGAATCTATACTTGTAAAAAACGCCTAAAACTAAGAGGTACTACAGCCGAATCCATGGGTTTTACATTATTAATTGTCGTCATAATTTTAGCACTGCTGTTTGATTATATCAACGGGTTTCATGACGCTGCAAATTCTATTGCCACTGTAGTGTCAACCAAAGTACTTACACCATTTCAGGCCGTGGCCTGGGCAGCGTTCTTTAACTTTCTTGCGTATTGGATCTTCAGCCTGAATGTGGCTGATACGGTGGCAAAAACTGCAGATACCATGAATATCAACCTGGTGGTAATTCTTGCAGGTATTCTTGCGGCCATTTGCTGGAACCTGCTAACATGGTGGTTTGGTATTCCCTCAAGTTCTTCTCATACATTAATTGGGGGTTTTGCTGGAGCTGCTGTAGCTCATGGAGGACTCGATGTGATAAATCTGGGGGTAATTGGGAAAATCGCGGCCTTTATTGTGCTCGCCCCGGTTATCGGATTAATCATGGCCTATGTTATTACAGTTATCATTATAAACATTTGCCGGTATGCCAACCCTTCCAAAGCGGAATGGTGGTTTAAAAAGCTTCAGCTGGTTTCATCTGCGCTTTTCAGTTTGGGCCACGGAGGAAACGATGCCCAGAAAGTAATGGGTATTATTGCGGCAGCCATTATTGTTTACCTTAAAGATGCCAACCTAAGTGTCGACACCATGTCGTCATATCTGCACGTCGGCTATACAGTCATTGATGGTAAAGTAAAGATCAATCACATACCCGAATGGATACCCATCGCATGTTATACCGCCATCGCTGCTGGCACAATGAGTGGAGGTTGGAAGATCGTAAAGACCATGGGAACAAAGATCACAAAGGTAACTCCCCTCGAAGGTGTAGCTGCAGAAACTGCAGGGGCCATCACACTATTCTTGACTGAGCATTTCAAAATCCCGGTTTCTACTACCCATACAATTACGGGGGCAATCATAGGTGTGGGTTTAAGTAAACGTGTTTCCGCCGTCCGGTGGGGTGTTACTATCAGTCTGATGTGGGCCTGGATTTTAACCATTCCAGTATCCGCTGCGCTAGCGGCACTTCTTTATGTGATATTGAGTCTGTTTCTTTAGAATAGAACAAAGAGCAAAGAACAAAGAACAAAGAGCAAAGAATTTTAATTGTTCTCTTTACGGGTAAAGTAATAGCTAATTTCCAGCCTAATGACCAAATCTCAAAAAGTCCATTGAGCCTACACTTATAGGGTGATTGACCCTTTACGTTGCCATCGCTGAAACCCAAGTCTGCGGCTTCTTAGCCCTTCGTCCTTGCTCCTTGTTCTTTGCTCCTTTTATCCTATTTCACTATTTCATCTATCGAACTATACGCCACCGAATGATAGTTAGGCCTTGCTTTAGTGTATATCTTTTTAGCCCATTCTTTCCCTTCATTAGTTTTGACCATCTCTTTATAAAGAGGCATTAAAAACTTGCGCCGGCCTACTTCTGTTAAGAACATTTCAATGTTCTTATATGCTGGCTCATATTTCATCCGCACAGCAAGGGTATACCAGGCTGCCTGTATCTCAGAATTACCTGAAGTGGTAAACTGAAAGGTACTATCCAATGCAGTCATCTGCTTAAGCGAAACATTGGCTGGCAAATGACTTATCAGGTATAATGCTTCATTCGTAGAAAGCTCTTTGTCTAAGACAGCTATATCTCCGGATTTCTGCCATTGGCCCAGGAGACTGTCTAAACTATTGAATTTTACAGAGCTAACCGGCGGACTATTTGCTGGCAACCCGGGCTGATAAACCCAGGAATCGACATTTATTTTTGACTGTAAAGCTTTATCACTCTTTATAAGATTAGTCTCCAGATACGCCAGAAAATCTTCTGTTGTAACTGATTTAAACGCGTGAGAATCAAAATATCCTCGGAGAAAGATGTCGAATTTTTCACGCCCCACAGCTTCTTCAATAGTTCGCAGTAATGAATAACCTTTCTCATAGGCAATATCGCTGACTCCCTCGTCAGGGTCGCGTCCCTCAAAATTTGCCTTTAGTTTGGTATCTGCATTGGTGGTACCCATCTCAGTTATCAAATCCTTCAATCCCTGGTAACCGAGTAATTCCTGCATTTTAGCCTCGTCCTTTCCGTATACATCCTCGATTATCCGCCTTTCAAAATAAGTTGTAAATCCCTCATTAAGCCAGAAATCATTCCAGGTAGCGTTGGTCACCAGATTTCCGCTCCAGCTGTGAGCCAGCTCATGAGCTATCAGGCTTACAAGTGAACGGTCTCCGGCAATTATTGTTGGTGTTGCAAAGGTCAGCATCGGATTCTCCATTCCGCCGAAAGGAAAGCTTGGCGGCAGGACTAACACATCATACCTTCCCCATTTATATGGCCCGTATATCTTCTCGGCTGCATTGGTCATTTTCCCCATATCAGCAAGTTCGTAAGCAGCCTTTGAAAGTGTAGCAGGCTCAGCGTATATTCCAGTACGGTTATCTACGGCTTTAAACTCAAGGTTCCCAACAGCAAGAGCCATCAAATAAGATGGAATGGCCCTGGGCTGGTTGAAAGTATAAATTCCATCGGCATTTTTCTCTTGAGGATTTTCTGCACTCATCAAAGCAAGCAAATCCTTTGGTACAGCAACTGTTGCTTTGTAAGTAAACCTGATTCCAGGACTATCCTGACAGGGAATCCATGTACGTGCAAGTATAGCTTGAGATTGGGTGAACATAAAAGGATGTTTCTTGCCCGCCGTTTGCTGAGGATTTAGCCATTGCAGTGCAGCGGCATCTGCTGATGTAGCATAATGTATGTTCACGCGTGATGTGTTTCCATCGATTTTAACTTTAAGTGCCTGTCCCATAAATTTGGTCTCGTTTCCAAAACTGAATGTAGTCTCCTTTTGGTCATCACCTAATGTGACCTTGCTAATCTGAAGATTTCTAGTGTCAAAAACGATTTCATTCCCTCTTGAAGAATTATCAATCGTCCAGGTAGCTATTCCCGAAATAAGTTTGGTGTCAAAGTCAACGTTGATATTGAGATCAAGATGTTTAACTACTGCATTTGCCGGTTCCGCAAACGAGTGAGGGTCAATAACTACCTTCTCTGAATCGTTTGTTCCTTCGCCGTTTTTTGTTTGACAAGCAAAAGCAACTAAAATGGGGAATAGCATCAATAACTTCTTCATAATAGCATTGTTTGGTTCAAATCCAGGGAAAAGAAAAGAATTGCCTGGGCCAGATCAGCCCAACGATCACTGAAAACTAACTTCAAGCCGGCTTTCATAACCCTTTCTGTCACTCGCTGGTGTCCAGTCAGAACCATTTCTAAGGATACGAATTGCTTCTTTATCGTAGGCTTCACTCAGGCTTTCAATAACCTTGATATTTATAGGCTTTCCGTCGGTCCCTACTTGAAAAGCAAGTAAAACGGATCCCTTTAGACGAGGAGCAGCATTAAATCTTGCGGTATTTAGATTCACATATTTGCGATAGGAAAGCCAGCCTGATTTTGGAGCATTTCCTGATCGGATTACCACCTCATTTAGTGAGCCCTTATCCTCTCCAACTCTGGCAATTTTGGCTTGGCGCACTTCTGAATCATCCAAAGAAGGAGCACTTGATCCGCCCTGCGGCGGTGATGCAATAATTGCAGCTCCTGTATTCTCAGGCTTCGTGGAAGAAACACTTGACTTATTGTCAATAGCATGTCTCTGCTTGTCTTCGGAAATTGCAGGTTGATTCAGACCAGACCCTCTCTTCGTCAGGGAGGCAATAACGGGTTTATCTTTTGACCCTATCATAGCCTCTACCGAATCCTTGTCGATAACATTCACTTCAACCGGGATCCGCGACTGTGAAGCCAGCTGTTCCGGCGAATTGTGGCTGTTCATCCAGAACAAAATACCTGCTGAAACAAACATTACGGCAGCGGCGGCAGCCACACTAAGCCTTTGCCAGGTAAGATCAAATACTTTTTTATTCTCCTGAAGATGAACAATGCGTTCGTGCAGCTGACGTTGAAGAATGCTCAAATCTGCAGCAGAATCTCTGTACACAGAATAACCATCAAGCGCATCCCACAAAAAGGGATCCTCAAGAGCCTGCTTTTCAAGTTCATGCGCCGCTTCAGGGCCCAGTTTACCTTCAAGGTACTGCTGAATCGTAAGTCTATCAGGATAGTTCGTTTTCACTGTTCTTTTCTATACAAATTTTGAGATTTCGTTTACCATTCTGGATATAACTCTTCACTTTGTTAATATCATATCCTGTAATATCGGAAACTTCCTTATAACATTTCTGCTCAAGGAAGAAAAGGCTGATAGTGTCTCTTTGCTCAGTCGGAAGTTTCTCAATGCAATTCTCCATAATGTGAAGTTTGCTTTCACGAGTCTCGTCGATATCTAGATGCACAAAAGCACCGTTTTCCATAATCTTTTCTTCGATTTGGACAAATTCATGCTTTGAATCAGAACGGATAACCATCAAACAATGGTTCCGGGACAGAGTATACAGCCAGCTCTTAAAATTATTTACCTCATGGATCTTAAGTTTCTTTATTAACTCTTCAAAGATCTGCATTACTGCATCTTTGCTTTGGTCCTCGTCTTTGAAATATTTTAAACACAGACCAAAAACAAGGGGCATATACCTTTCATAAAGCCTGCCCAAAATTTCCAGGTTTCCCGTCTTCCGATATTCACGCAGCAATCCCTGCTCATCAATATCACTTTTTCCGGAAGTAGTCTTTAGAAATTTCAATCTTCGAGAGCCTTTAGTCTATCAAGTATAAAAAATATTATGTGGATTTCCGGAAAATACCATCCCTTGTTCATTCTACATCCGTCAAACCTTTACAAACCGAAAGATCAGGGAGTCTAAATCAGAAACAATGACTCTGCCAAAAACCCTGGATTATGGCAAAGGATTTGCTATAACTAATAATAAACTAAAACACAGGTTTCCTTTAAATAAAAAGGTGGAGGATGCCAATTTATAATGAACCATTATGAGATCGTTAAAAATTACTTTGTCGGCAGTCGTAATTCTATTTTTTGCGAGCTGCGATACGCTTAACCAGGCTACCCAGGTTTTAAGCCAGGCAGGATTGGGCAATCCATCGCCTTCTGAAATCTCCATGGGATTAAAGCAGGCGCTGGAATTTGGAACTTCGTCAAGTGCAGACAGACTTTCGGCTACTGACGGCTTCTTTGCAAATGCGGCCGTTAAAATTTTATTCCCTGAAGAGGCTCAGAAAGTCGAGCGCACATTGAGAAGTGTGGGTTTAAACAAGTTAGCAGATAACGTGATATTAAGCATCAATCGTGCAGCAGAAGCCGCAGCAATAGAGGCAAAACCTATTTTTATTTCAGCAGTTAAAGGTATGACCTTCTCGGATGCAACGAATATCCTTCTTAGCGGCCAGCAAGACGCCGCCACTTTGTATTTCAAAAGAGTTACCAGTCAGCAACTTGCGGAGCGCTTCCGACCAATTATTGAAAGTAACCTTCAGAAGGTGGGCGCTACCCGTCACTGGTCTGATGCGATAAACGCTTATAACAGAATTCCATTGGTAGGCAAGGTAAATCCGGATTTGAGTGCCTTCGTAACAGGAAAAGCTATTGACGGAATATTTCATGAAATTGCACAGGAAGAATTGAAAATAAGAACGAGGATATCTGCGCGCAGTACGCCTCTCCTCCAGAAGGTTTTCGCTTATGCCGACAGGAACAGAAGCTGAACTATCATAAAATAAAAAACTCCTTCAAATGTTGAAGGAGTTTTTTTTCAAAGTACATTTTATTTGGTTGCGGCACAGTCAAAGCGTACCGACACACCAACATTTTACACTAACAATCTAACCGGTTCTTCGAGCAAAGCTTTCAATGTTTGAAGGAATGCTGAGCCAGTGGCTCCGTCCACTACACGATGGTCGCAGCTTAGGGTAACTTTCATTACATTTCCCGGAACAACTTGTCCGTTTTTTACAACGGGTATTTGTGATATACCTCCCACAGCAAGGATACAGGCATCAGGTGGGTTTATAATAGCTGTAAATTCATCAATTCCAAACATTCCTAAATTAGAAATAGTAAATGTGGAACCTTCCCAATCAGACGGCTGCAACTTTTTAGACTTTGCGCGCTGAGCAAAATCTTTGACTTCCGCAGAGATGTGGGATAATGATTTGCCATCTGCAAAACGCACCACGGGAACAAGCAAACCATCTTCAACAGCCACTGCAACTCCAATATTTACATGCTCATTATAGCGGATTTTATCACCGAGCCACGAAGAATTAACATGCGGATGTTGTTTCAAAGCAACGGCAACTGCTTTCAACACTATATCGTTAAAAGAAATCTTAACAGAGGCGAATTCGTTGATTTTATTCCTCGCCTGAATAGCACTATCCATGTCAATACTCATTGTCAGATAGAAATGCGGAGCAGTAAATAAGCTCTCAGCAAGGCGCTTGGCAATAACTTTCCGCATTTGAGAAACCGGCTTCTCAGTGTATTTTTCTTCACCAATAAATTGCGGTATTGTAACGGCGGTGGATCCGGAGGATTCAGACTTAGATGCAGCAGAAGCTGATGAAGCAGCAGGTGCTGATTCGGCAATCTTGCGAGTCGACGGGGTAAATCCCTCAATATCTTTCTTCACAATTCGTCCGCCTTCAGCACTCCCTTTTACCTCTTCTATATTTATCCCTTTATCTTTTGCGATTTTACGTGCCAGAGGTGATGCTTTTATACGGGAGGATGAATCGCTTTGAACTTCCTGTTTTCCTTCTTCCTGTGGCGGTGCAGCTTGTTCAGTCACCTTAACCCCCTCCGCAGATTCAGTCGGCTTCACAGTCTTTTTATGTTCAGCAGCTGGCTTCAACAGAGGCGTTACGTCCGTTCCTTCTTTGCCAACAATGGCTATAATTCCATTAACTTTTGCAGCCTGCCCTTTTTCAACACCAATATATAACAGGGTGCCCTCTGCATATCCAACAACTTCCATTGTTGCCTTATCAGTTTCCACGTCTGCAAGCGCATCGTCGCTCTTGACCTTATCTCCAACTTTTTTGTGCCATTCCGCGATGACGCCTTCAGTCATAGTATCGCTTAAAAGCGGCATGCGAATAATTGTCGCACCAACAGCTGTTGCAGCTGCCTCAGGATCTGTTGAACTATCATCACCAGTTTCTTCAACTGCCGGTTTTGCAGCTTCAGGAGCTGAATCTTCCGGCTCTACACTCTTGGCAGGTATTTTTTCTGAATTCTTTTTTTCTTCGGCAGGAGCAGCCATAGATTCACCTTCTAATGCAGCTTTGTAGTCTTCTCCCTCATTACCAATAACGGCAATAACCGAATCTACCGGGGCAGTCGAGCCTTCCTGTGCACCGATATATAGCAGGGTACCCTCCTGATAAGATTCAAAATCCATGGTAGCTTTGTCCGTTTCGATCTCGGCCATCAAATCTCCGGATTTCACTTTATCCCCAACTTTTTTATGCCACTTTGCGATAACCCCGTCCGTCATCGTATCGCTCATTTTAGGCATTTTAACTACTTCAGCCATCTTTATTCCAGATTAGTGTTTGATATCATTAATAATTAGTCGCGGATATATGGATAATCTGATTGTACATAAACATCCTTATAAAGTTCGGCTGGCTCAGGCCATGGCGACTCCTCTGAAAATTTTACCGATTCGTCAACGATGGCCCTGATTTTTTCGCCTATTTCTTCAAACCATGCTTCATCAGCATACTTTTTTTCTTCAATGGCAAGTTTCACCACTTCAATCGGATCTTTGGCTTTGTACCCCTCAAGTTCTTCTTTGGTTCTGTATTTTGCCGGATCAGACATAGAGTGCCCCTTGTACCGGTAAGTCCTGATCTCCAGGAAAGTGGGTCCGTCGCCACGACGGGCACGCTGAACTGCTTCATCCATTGCATTATGAACGGCTACAGGATCCATGCCATCGACCGGTGCGCATGGCATATCAAAACCTAGTCCTATTTTATATATATCAACCATGTTTGTGGTGCGGGCAACAGACGTACCCATGGCGTAACCATTATTCTCACACACAAATACCACAGGAAGTTTCCATAACATAGCCATGTTAAATGTTTCGTTAAGAGCTCCCTGCCTAACAGCTCCATCACCCATATAGGTAACACAGACGGCATCTGTACCATTATATTTTTCAGCAAATGCGATACCTGCTCCTAATGGGATCTGACCACCAACGATTCCATGCCCCCCGAAAAATTTCTTTTCCTTACTGAACATATGCATAGAGCCGCCCTTCCCCTTTGAACATCCCGTAGCTTTTCCGTAAAGTTCTGCCATGACTTCGTTGGCACCCATGCCCTTAGCCAATGCATGAGCATGATCACGATAAGCTGTGATCATCGAATCATCAGGACGAAGTACAGACATCGCTCCTGCCATAACAGCTTCCTGACCAATATATAAATGGCAAAAGCCTCTGATCTTCTGCTGTCCGTAAAGCTGCCCTGCTTTCTCTTCGAATTTTCGCATTAATAGCATTGATTCGTACCACTGAAGGTAGGTGTCTTTAGTTATTTCAATTGCACTCATTCCTGATATATCTAACTGTTTTATTTTATCCCGGTCAGGGGTCGACAAATCTAACCATATCTTCCTAAAAAAAGAATAGCATTATGGCTTTGTTACGCCATATTTCTCAGATTCCCTGGTGTTAAAAAAGTGTTAAATTCATATTTTAGCCTTGTTTTTTAAAATAAATGTCCTACTATTGTAACATTCTGGGAATAATACGAGTATAAAGGCGTTAATAGTCTTGTTGTTTAAACTATAACGAAGAGGATAAAATGGGGAAAAAAGTAATCGTAGCACTGCTACTTATGATTTCTGTTGTGTCAGTTCAGGCACAAACCAATAATAAAGACGCGAAGCCGGCCGCCAAGATTGAAGATCCTGATAACCTGGCTAAAGAATATTTCTCGCAAATAATGGGAGTTGCCCTTTCTGCAACATCAAATTTAAAACTATATCAATTTGTTTATGATTGGATTGGGACGCCTTACCGTTTAGGAGGACTTTCCAAGAAGGGAGTTGACTGCTCAGGTTTCGCATTCGAACTATATAACAAAGTATTCAGTACCCTTATAGGAAGCAATTCAAGAAATATCTTCAGTATGGTAAACCCGATTGATAAGGATCAGCTGAAAGAAGGGGATCTTGTATTTTTTAAGATCGGAAGCCGTTCTATTACTCATATGGGTGTTTATATGGGCAATAACAAATTTGCACATGCCTCAACCAGTAAAGGGGTTATGATCAGTGACCTCGATGAAAGTTACTGGAGAAGGTACTATTACAAAGGGGGCAGGCTTTTAGCGTCTTTACGTGACTAGACTCTTAACACAGCCAACATCGATAGCATAAAATAAAAGCACCGTACTAAAATAAGTACGGTGCTTTTATTTTATTTGGCCACGTCGGTAGTGTTTTTTACAAGTCCTATTCCAGTGAAGAAGAAAATTACTCCCAAAACTGCGAAAACAATTAATGATTTAGCTCCCTCAGAGTTCTGCACAAACCCTACAGCAGCATAGATAAGCCCTATAATACCTAAGATAGTTAGAATAGTTCCGAAAGTCCTTTTTAAGTTCATGGTTTTTTAGTTTAAACATTTATAGCAAAATACCTGCCATGGGAAAACATTTTACCCCCAAGACTTATTATTGTTATGTTTGCCAATAGACTTTATTTTGGATATATATAAAAGCCTGATCACAGGCAGCAGCTACTTACTTATTATAATCTCGTTGGCCCCTCTAATCAGACATGATTACTGGATCTTTCGTGTATGTGAATATCCCAGGCTTCAGAAACTGTTTATCAATGTTTCCTTGCTTTCATTGCTATTGATATTCTATGGCATTACTACCCGGTCAGATCAGGTTGTCGCGCTGCTCTTACTTCTGAATACCGGATACCTTTCATACCAGGTCTTCCCCTTCACGATTTTTGGCAGAAAGCAATTGCATAGCACAAAAAAACATGATGCAAAAAAGCAAATAGGGCTTTTTATAGGAAATGTTTATCAGTATAACCGGCAGGCCGACGAATATCTTAACTGTATTGCATCAAAAGATCCGGACTTAATAATCCTCGTGGAGACAGATATGTGGTGGGCTGAAAAACTGGATGTTTTGAAAGAAAAATATCCCCATCGGTTACTAGCCCCGTTGGACAATACCTACGGGATGATGCTGTTTTCGAAATTCGAGCTAAAGAACGAAAAGGTAAAGTTTTTGGTTGAGGATGATATACCCTCCGTTCATACAATGGTTAAATTGCCTTCTGGGGACCTGGTAAATTTTCATGGCCTCCATCCAACCCCTCCTGTACCTCAGGAAAACCCGAGGTCGACAGAACGGGATAAAGAAATACTGTTAATAGGCAAAGAGGCTAAAAAAAGCAAATACCCGGTAATCGTTGCGGGCGATCTCAACGACGTAGCATGGAGCTATACGACCGAATTATTCTCAAAAATCAGCGGCCTCCTGGATCCCCGACGAGGCCGGGGTTTCTTTAACACCTTCCATGCGAAATATCTCTTCTTAAGATTTCCGTTAGATCATGTTTTTTGCTCAAACGATTTTACACTAATCGATATCCAAAGAATGCCGAACTGCGGATCAGACCATTTTCCAATGTATATCAAACTTCAGTATTCCCCGGAGGAGATAGACAGTCAGGAAGAACCTGAGGCAGATAAGGAAGATAAAAAAATTGCTTCAGAAAAAATCAACAAACCTACCTAGAAATACTATACACCTTTTATTATAATTCAGGTTTTGCCCTGAGCATTTCCCCTTTTCATTATAAGTACGTCGAATTAAAAATCTGAACCAATCGGACCAGACACCTAAAAAATGCCATCTAAAAGAATGCCTGCATTAAGCTAGATTAAACAAAGGCTAAATCCAGATCAAACCGAAGTACATGCGGGCTTTATTCGCGTTTCGTGCGCGTTTCGATGGGAAATTGGAACAACAACTATCCTACTAAATGAAACGGTCTCAACCAGGGGTGGTTGTAAAATTTATTCAGATCATCTGTAACATCAGAATTCCTGAGATGGCATAATACTGAATATCGATAAGGGAGGCTTCTTAAGCAAATCTTCCGTATATTCAATAAATTTTATTACTATGTATACCAATTATATCCTCCTCTTCATTGCATTCGTAATTCTCTTTAGTTCATTTGTGACAGTAAGACAGGGTACGATAGCAGTAGTTACCATATTTGGTAAGTACCGAAGGCTTTTAACTCCGGGCCTAAATATGAAGATTCCATTAATAGAAGTAATCCATTCGCGTGTTTCGATTCAGAACCGCTCCGTCGAACTTGAATTTCAGGCTGTCACGATAGATCAGGCGAATGTGTATTTTAAGTCCATGGTTCTTTATTCTGTTAACAATCCGGATGAGGAAACTATTAAAAATGTAGCGTTTAAGTTTATAAACGAGCAAAATTTTATGCAGGCTCTGATCCGGACTATTGAAGGAACGATCCGTTCTTTTGTTGCCAGTAAAAAACAGTCTGAGGTATTGAGTTTACGGAAGGACATCGTTGATCACGTTAAGGATCAAATTGATACAGTGCTGGAGAGCTGGGGATACCATTTACAGGATCTTCAGATAAACGACATTACGTTCGACGAGGTAATTCTTACATCAATGAGTAGAGTTGTTGCTTCGAACAACCTAAAAGCAGCTGCAGAAAACGAAGGTCAGGCTTTGTTAATAACTAAAACCAAGGCAGCTGAAGCTGACGGGAATGCAATTAAGATCGCAGCAAATGCAGAGCGCGAAGCGGCACAGTTACGCGGACAAGGGATTGCATTATTCCGGGAGGAAGTCGCTAAAGGAATGACACATGCCGCTAATGAAATGAAAACTGCCGACCTCGATACTTCGGTAATATTATTTACAATGTGGACTGAAGCGATAAAACATTTTGCAGAAAATAGTAAAGGGAATGTGATTTTCCTCGACGGATCTTCAGATGGCATGAAACGCACCATGGAGCAAATGATGAGTATCAATGTAATGGATACGATGTCTGAAAAGAAGACCAAATCTTAATCCTTGTTATACATCAGGGTCATTTTAGCCACCCTTTCTTCGAGGGTTTCTGTTATCAGTTTTTCACGGCCCAGGCTATCAACCAGAATTGGGAAGGCAAACGGAGTGGGTCGTTTACTCTCGGTGATTACTACTTTTAAATTTTGAATTCGTTGCAGAGCAGCACGAAGGCGGAATTCCTCGAGCTGAAATTGCATTGCCTCATGATACGCCTGTCTGACTAAAACGTTGTCGCTTTCGTATTCACTAAACACTTCGAATAACAAGGATGTCGATGCCTGGAGGTGTTTGCTTTTCATCGATTTCCCTGGGAATCCCGTGAAAACCAGTCCGGCTATATGAGCAATATCCCGGAAGCGTCTCCTTGCCATTTCGTTTGCGTTCAAACTCATTTGTATATCTTCAAGTAGATTCTCAATGGAAAATAAGCCATCTTTTAACGCCTCTTCCAGGAGGATTTCCTCATCTGTTAGAAGCTCAAATCCATAGTCATTCATGGCGATCGAAAAATTTGCCTTCCTGAGCTTTGAAATTCTATAAGCAAATAAGGAAGCCATACCTTCATGCACGAGCCTTCCTTCAAAAGGGTAAAAGAACAAGTGGAATCCATCGCGGGAATGAAATTTTTCGATCAGGAATTCAGTGCGCAGTGGCACTCTGGATAATTTAGCCTGGAGTTCGAACAAAGGCTTGAGTGCTTTAACCTCGATATCAAGGCCTTTTAAAGTCTTCATTTTGCTATTTGAATCTTTGTCTATCAACATGCCTACCTCATCAAGCTTTTCCCTCAACTTAGCCGACAATTGAGACGACAAGGGCATTCTTCCTCCCATCCAGCTAGGAATTATTCCCTTTTTCTTAGATGACTTTCTTACATATGCCGTCATATCTTTGATCTTAACCAACTCAAGGCTCCTCCCCGCAAACCAGAAAACATCGCCCGTTTTCAATCTTGAAATAAAATATTCTTCTATAGAACCAAGAAATCCCCCCGTTAAGAATTTAACACGGATACTTACATCGCCCACAATTGTACCCATGCTCAAACGGTGATGCATCGCTACCTTCCTGCTGTTCACTTTGTAAAGCCCGTTTTCTATTTCAACTTTCAGGAATTCGTCGTATTGCGACAGCGTTTTACCCCCTTTCGTGATAAATTCGAGCATCTGATTAAAATCCTTCCTTTCTAGATCGGCGTATGAATAGCTCGTTCTGATTTCCCTGAAAACTTCATCAGGCCTGAATCCATCAGATACCGCGAGGGTAACCAGATATTGCATGAGAACATCCATAGCCAGCAGGATGGGATCACGGCTTTCAAAAATCTCATCGCTAATAGCCTGCTTCAAAGCGGCCCCTTCAAGAAGTTCCAGGGAATGGGTAGGTACGAACCATGCTTTTGAAGTTGCACCTGGATGGTGCCCGCTTCGGCCGGCACGTTGCATGAATCTTGCTACACCCTTCGGGCTGCCTATCTGGACTACTGAATCCACCGGTCGAAAATCGACTCCCAGATCCAGGCTGGAAGTGCAAACTACCAAACGGAGCATTTCGTTATGAAGAGCATTTTCAACCCAGTTGCGAAGTTCGTTATCAAGGGAACCATGGTGCATGGCCATCACGCCAGCGTATTCAGGAAATTTATCAAGAATAGCCATATACCAGATTTCCGATTGGGACCGAGTATTAGTGAAGATGAGTGTGGTTTTACTATTAGCAACTATTTCCATCACCTGCGGTAAAAGTTTGATCCCAAGATGCCCTGCCCACGAAAATTCCTCAATATTTTCAGGTATTACAGATTCTATGATGATCTTTTTATCCTGCCTCGCCCGTATTAACCGAACCTGCAGCCTATCAAAATCATTTCCTAACAGTACATCTGCAGCCTGTTCCAGGTTGCCGATTGTTGCAGAAATACCCCAGATCCTCAGACCGGATGGCCCGGGATATTTCAGGTTTTTCAGCCTTGACAGTGCAAGTTCCATCTGAACACCGCGCTTGCTCCCTAAGAGTTCATGCCATTCATCTACTACAACTGCCTGCAGGTTCTCAAACAACTTTGGATATTCCTTTTGAGCAATCATCAGGTGAAGGCTTTCAGGTGTTGTAAGCAATATCTCAGGCTGCTTTTTTCTTAAGGCCTGCTTTTCCTTGGCGGATGTATCCCCAGTACGGCTGCCTACCTGCCAGGGAAGATCAAGGTCATCCACTACGGATTGCATTGCCTTGCGGATATCATTTGTAAGGGCACGCAAAGGAGTTATCCACAGAAGCTGAAGGCCGTTATTCTTCCGTGTCTGGTAATCATCAGGGTGTTTATTAATATAATCTGCTATGAAAGGCAGGAACATGGCAAAGGTTTTGCCACTCCCCGTAGGAGCATTTAATAATCCTGAATATCCTTTCAGAAACGCGCGCTCCATTTCCTTTTGAAAAGGAAATTGCTGCCATTGCTTAGCAGCAAACCATTCTGAAATTATATGCTGACCTTGCTTCATGACAATAACCGGTGACAAATAGCAATTTAAGCGAAAACCCCGCAGAAGCGGGGTTTTCGTTATTGTAGATTTATCAGATCTGCCATGATCTGCAAACTTTCATCGCGAATAAAATCGATGTCGTCCTTTGGTTTTGGGTCCCCTTTTTTCAGAGGCGGCAAACCTTTAGATGCACGGCGCTGATTCTCCCGTGCGAGCGATTTTGCTTCCTGAGTATCCCGCTCTTTCTTAAGCTGCGCTTCATTTAACGTAATGGATGTCTCTGCGTCACGTTTAGCGTACTCCGCAATGTCCTCTCGCAGGTTCTTAAATTCAAGTGAACTTTGCATTCGAGAATTATGAGCATTTCTCAATTTGGACTTGGCCACAGCGAGGTTAGCTACAACTTCAAATTTGCTGGGAGCTATTGTATCCCATGGCAGTGCCCTCGGCTCGGAACTTTCGCCATATTTATCTTTTGGAAAGATAGTTGGGAATTCTATATCAGGTACTACGCCTCTATGCTGCGTACTACTCCCATTCACCCGATAAAACTTTGCCATCGTAAGGTTGATCTGTCCGAACTCCGGGGTACTACCCGAACTGGTAATTGCACCACCGCCAGGCCGTGTTCCTTCAGTATTAGTTTTACTCGACGCGGTTTGTGCTGCTTTCAACATTAGCATATCCGCCGGGCCAATTACCCTTTTCATGTCGATTCCCTGCTGAACGGTTCCTTTACCGTAGGTTTGGTTTCCGATGATAATACCACGTCCGTAATCCTGAATAGCGCCGGCAAAAATTTCTGAGGCTGAGGCGCTGAAACGGTCAACCATAACTCCCAAAGGTCCGGACCAGGCCACTCCTGAGTTTTCGTCTTCGTCTACTTCAATTTTGTTACGTCTGTCGCGAACCTGAACAACAGGACCTTTGTTTATAAATAATCCTGTAAGACTGATAGCTTCAGGCAACGACCCACCCCCATTGCTGCGCAGGTCCAGAATTACTGCGTCTACGCTTTCCTTTTTCAAGCTGTCAAGAAGAATTCTTACGTCTCGGGTGGTACTTTTATAATTTCTATCGCCAGCTTGCATTGCTCTAAAATCGGCATAGAACGCCGGAAGCTGTATTATTCCAACTTTAAAGGTTTTACCTCCGGATGTTACTGTCTTGGTTATTTTTTTTGCTGACTGATCTTCCAACACGACCTTATCACGAACCAGGGTCACAATTTTGGGTGTGGACGCCATCTCCTGGCCGGCAGGTATAATCTTCAAACGGACTACCGTTCCTTTAGGACCTTTTATTTTGGTAACTGTGACATCCAGTCTCCAGCCTATCACGTCTACAAATTCACCATTCCCCTGCGCAACTGCAATAATACGATCTCCTACTTCAAGTGTTTTTGCTTTAAAAGCTGGTCCTCCTGGAATAATTTCGGCTATTTTGACCACCTCGTTCTCTAACTGTAAACGGGCACCAATACCTTCAAATGTCCGGGCAAGATCCTCATTGAATTCCTGCGCTTTCGTAGGTACAAAATAGCTTGTATGTGTTTCAACTGAACCCGTAAATGAGTTCATGAAAATCTGAAATACATCCTGATTATTAAATTTTGTTGACTGTGAAACTTGATTTTCATATCGTTTCCTTAAGGTTTCAGCAATCTTTGACTCATCAGTTCCGGTGATCTTTAAATTTAAAGTCTCGTATTTGATCTTTTTAGCCCATTGAGCATCAGATTCAGCCTGGCTGATAAACCATGGCATCTTTTCCCGATCGTAAACATAGGTTTCGTTGGAAGCAAAGCTAAATTTGTTATCAATTTGCTTCAGGGCGAATTCAATACGGTCATTGAAGCGTTTCTGGTAAACATTAAAGATATAGAAAGCAACGCTTAGGTCACCTGTCCGAAGGTCGTCGTCAAGGGTATTGCGGTATTTCTCAAAATCAGCAATATCGCTTTGCAGAAAATAATTCTTACCGCCATCAAGAGCCTTTAAGTAATCGTCAAAAATCAGCGAGGATAAATTATCGTCAACTACCACTTTTTTATAGTGAAAGTTCTCCAGCAGTTCAACTACTGACTTAGCTTCGACAGATTGTTGAATGTCGGGCTTAAGATCGTTTTGTGATACTACAGCGGTAATTCGCGGATCCGCCTGACATGCTAATGCTGCTACAAGAAAAAACGCCAGCGATATTTTTTTTAACATCTCTTTAAATGATTTAAAATCCATGTAGAATAAAAGGTATCTAATTTGGTACCAAATTTTAAATATAACCACGCCAAATAGGGATTTTATACCGCCTGCGTGTAACAAGTTTGTGTAATCATTGAACGCCAGTAAAACTGAAAATCTAATTGGATGACCTTAACAGTTAGAAAGTTCAGGGTTTACTATTTAAAATCGCATCTTTTAATGCAGTAAATTCGGACAAGGCAGAGTTAGCCGCACTTTTGTTTCCCATTGCGGTATACACTTTTGACAGATCTCCTTTTATTTCAGCTAGTTTGAATTTGTACTTGTTTGAAATAGAAAGCTTTTCAGCTTCACGAAAATCTGTTAAAGCGAGCTGATGATCGCCTATTGACATTTTGACATGCCCAAGACTCACCAACGAATTCACAATCCCCGTGGAGTTATTTAGCTTTCGGGCAACCATATTTGACTGAATATAAAACCATTTTGCTTCTGAAAAACGCTTTTGCAAGTGGAAAATCTCCGCCAGCTGATCATACGATCTCATCAATCCAATCTTGTCGTGAATCTTATAAGCAAATAAAGGCAATGCTTTGTCCATAATAATAACTTCAGCATCCTTAAACCTTTTCTGAGCAGTCCATATACTTGCCAGGTTCAGATAGACCTCACCTAGCTGACGATTGTTCCTGCTCAGCGTTGATTCTTTCAATATCAACTCATTGTATTTTAAGGCTTGTGGCAGATCATCCAGGTACTTGTAAATTCTGGCCAGGCTAAAATAATTTTTAACCATAGCGGGTTTATCGACAAGTTCTGTGTTAATTTTTAGGGCGTCGTGAAAAAACATTAACGCTTTATCCATATTACCTTCGACAGCAGAGTTAGTACCCAATGAACTTAAAATTCCCGCTTCTGCTTTACGATCGCCCAAATTCCTATATAACAACAAGAGTTGATCATCAGCACTTAATAACCCCGGCAAAACCGTACCGTTAAATATGCCGGCCGATATAGGAAAAGCAGGGAGAGGAACATCCGAAGACTTTAATAACTCCCTGAATTTCAGGGCATTAATAAAGTCTTTTAAAGCATCGGGGTTATTGGCCAATGCAACTTTTTTTAATTCGATTTTAAGCGAATCATATACTGAAGTTGAAGAAATAACACTCCAGTATTCGGTTTTAGAAGCGCCATCAACTTTCACCGCGGCAAGGCCGGAAATACTTACAGTCAGAAGCGCAACGGCCAAAACGGCCAGTAGTTTTAGTTTCATCTAAAAGTTTTAACGTATTTAATTGGCGAAATTAAGGCTCTCTAGTTCAGCATTATACTGAATCTATCAAACGTACGAAGAATTTTAAAATTATAAGAAACGGAAAAATCAGTCAAAAACTGACACTTGCTTGTCAAAAGATGCCCAAACCATATAAGGGTGCGAATCGCAATGATACATCTCACCATTAGCACTAATTCCGATTATACCTGCAAATCCGTCGTAAGATTTCATCTCTTCGATTGATTTTTCGGAAGCTTCCCGGAGGCTCATTCCATCGGTTACGCGGGTGACAATTTTTACTGCAAGACCGGCACTCACAATATCCTCGCCTACCCCGGTGCATGAAATTCCGGCAAACCCGTTAGCATAGTTACCTGCGGCAGTCGCAGAATCGCTGACCCGGCCCGGAATTTCGAATCCTTTACCCCCTGTAGAAGTTGCAGCAGCGATATTACCGTCTTTGTCCAGAGCCACACAACCAACCGTACCCAATCCAATCGAAGCATTTAACTTCTCCTCATATTCTTTTCGACGCTGGGGAGTCTCGGGATTAAAGTATCCAAACCCATTTTGTCTTGCAAAATCGTGGGCTCCACTTCCGCTTAGTACCCGGTCTTCTTCAGACATTAGTTTTTCAGCAACCTGAATTGCGTTTTTAACATCTTCAATATTTATGACACCCGAAAACTTCTGGCTTTTTCCATCCATCAGGCTTGCGCTCAACCTTATCTTTCCATCACCCTGTATTTGAGATCCTAATCCGGCGTTGAAAAGCGGACAATCTTCCAATAAGGACACAGCATGGACAGCAGTTTGAAGGGCTGTGTGCGTTTCAAGATGTTTATAGGAATTTTGAACTATCTCAGAAAGCGCATTTTGCTTGGCAACTTTAATCTCCTGATTGGTACCAGACTCACTAAAAAACCCTCCGTGTATTATAAGTTTAATTGCCATTAGTTATCGAAATCTTTGACTTTCAAAAACACGCCCTCTTCTACTTTTAAGGCTTTCTTAATTTCAAGTTCATGTTTTTCCAGGTCGTATTTGTCGAAGAGAGACATCACATGAACCCGAAGCCCGTCAATTGAAACCGGCGAGCCAATTTCGACATCATAAATACTCGTCTCGCTAATGTAACGTCCATCTACTAGTATTGTCAAACCAGAACCTATTGCTTCTAGCCAATTTCCGTCTGTAATCAAGAGGCCTGCGTCCTCGCCCAAACCGATTCCTAACATTCCTGGATTGCTTGCAACTGCGTAGAAGAGTCTGCCAATTCGCCCCCTTTGCACAAAATGAGTGTCTACAATCACGGAATCAACGAAGCCGAGGCCCGCCGTTATTTGTACCTCTCCTTTTACCAAAGCCTCACTACTGCTGCCGCGATAAATCATATTAGTGGAAGCTGCCGCTGCTCCGGCTGAAGTTCCAGCGATTAAAAAGTTATCCTCTTGGTAACGCTTTTTTAGAATCTGCAGGAATTTCGTGCCTCCGAAAATAGAACTGAGCCGTAACTGGTCACCACCCGTAAACATTACAACGTCCGCATTGTTTATTCTGTCAAGGTATTCCTCATTAGCTGCGTCAGTGCGGGATCTGATATCCAGGACATTCACATTGTTAACCTGCAGTTGGTTAAAAGATTTAATATATTCAGTTCCTACTATATCGGGAATTTGCGATGCAGTGGTAATAACCTCAACCACAGAATTTTCTGCTTTCGCAGATTCGACGATGACCCTCCTCAGGATGCCCTGCTCAAAAAATTTAATATAATGCGGATGGCTGATGTTTTCGTTATAATTGAGTGAACTTCCCAAATCTACCGCACCACCAATAATAACGAGTTTACCCTTTGGAACCATAGTACTTACATATTTGTCATACGAAAACCTAAATATATATTGAGTGGTCTATAAGTTTGAATATTTCTTATTAAACTTTTCCACACTCGCACAGTGCGGATTTGATATACAAAAGAAAACTCCCATAATTACCGGATATTAGAGTTAAAATTTCTTTATCTAATGAAACTTTATACCTTAACAGTGGTTTTCATAATGATTCAACTCCAACAACCATTCCAAGAACAAATCGTGTGAAATATAATGCTCAAAAGAGGGTGCCGGCATGTTCATAGAACGCTGTGAAAGCCCCCACATTTCCCAGGCAAATTCTTACAAACAAAAAGAAGATTTAAAGATGAAGATATTAGGTATACAGGTTTTAAAAGGTCCAAACATCTGGTCCGCGAGGCGCCGGAAACTGATCCAAATGCGTTTGGACCTCGAAGAACTCGAACAAAGTCCCACCAATAAAATTGACGGTTTTCGGGAAAGGATTGAAAAAATGATTCCAAGTTTATACACTCACCGCTGTTCTCCCGGGCACGAAGGCGGCTTCTTTGCACGCGTAGATGAAGGGACATGGATGGGACATGTGATTGAACATATTGCACTTGAATTACAGACCCTTGCTGGAATGGAAACCGGCTTTGGCCGGACACGCGAAACAAAAACCTCCGGAATATACAATGTGGTTTTTAATTATATAGAAGAAAAGGTGGGTGTGTATGCAGCCGAAGCCTCGGTAAGAATCGCAAGTGCTCTTATAGACGGAACGGACTATGACATCGAAAAGGATATAATGACGATGAAGAAAATGCGGGAGCGAGAACGCTTCGGTCCTAGCACAGCTTCAATTGTTGACGAAGCGGTATCACGGAACATTCCTTTCATCCGGTTAAACAATAGCTCGCTTGTTCAGCTAGGTTATGGCAAGAACCAGGTACGGTTCCGGGCAACAATGACCGATAAAACAAGCAGTATCGCCGTTGATCTGGCAGGTAATAAGGATGAAACGAAACGCATACTTACCGAGCAAGCAATACCTGTTGCAAAAGGATCTACTATTTCATCCATGGCAGATCTTGAGGAAGTCATAGATAAAACCGGGTTTCCACTGGTCTTCAAGCCGTTAAACGGAAATCATGGAAAGGGAGCGACCATCAATGTGAAAACACGAGAAGAAGCCATAGATGCGTTTGCCTATGCTCAGAAATATTCCCAGCGTGTAATTGCCGAACGTTTCATAACCGGCCATGATTTCAGGGTTTTGGTAATCGACAACCGTATGGTGGCAGCCGCCCAGCGGGTTCCTGCTCATGTTGTAGGAGATGGGGAAAATACTGTACAGTCTCTTATTGACATTGAGAACCGTGATCCACGGCGAGGCTATGGACATGAAAATGTCCTTACCGAAATTACTGTAGACCGGGACACGCTGGATTTGCTTGCAAAGATGGGCTATACTCTGGATAGCATACCCCCTGCAAAGGAAGTTGTGTATTTAAAATCTACGGCGAATCTAAGTACAGGCGGAACTTCAATCGATGTAACTGATCTTGTTCATCCTCAGAACGTATTCATGTGCGAAAGAATCGCAAGAGTTATCGGTCTTGACATTTGCGGCATTGATATAATGGCCGAAAACTTAACTGAACTTCTTACAGAAAACGGAGGAGTGGTTCTGGAAGTTAACGCAGCACCGGGTTTTCGAATGCATCTCGCACCAAGCCAGGGACTACCCAGGAATGTTGCCGCGCCAGTGATTGATATGCTTTATCCACCGGGAAAATCTGCAAGAATCCCGATTATAGCTGTGACCGGCACAAATGGAAAAACTACAACGACCCGTCTTATCGCGCATATTGTAAAGAATAACGGTTATAGAGTTGGATTCACTACTTCTGATGGGGTTTATATCCAAAACTCCATGCTGCTGAAAGGTGATACTACCGGGCCGCTGAGTGCCGAGTTCGTCTTAAAAGATCCCACCGTAGAGTTCGCCGTTCTTGAGACTGCCCGTGGAGGAATTTTACGTTCCGGCCTTGGTTTTGGCCATTGTGATATCGCCGTAATAACCAACATTCAGGAAGATCACCTCGGGATATCAGATATTAACACACTGGAAGATCTTAAAAGAGTTAAGGCGGTAATAGTAAAATCGGTTAAAAATGAAGGTTGGGCGATTCTGAACGCTGACAATAAGTATTGTGTAGATATCGGTAAAGAGGTTCATTGTAATCTTGCATACTTCACCATGGATGATAAAAATCCGGTCGTAAAAGAGCACTGCCGTAAAGGAGGAATAGCGGCAGTTTATGAAAATGGCTATATCACTATCATGAAAGGCGACTGGAAGATCCGCATCGAAAAAGTGACTCACATTCCCATCACTTTTAATGGAACGGTAAGTTTTATGACCCAAAACGCTTTGGCGGCAAGTCTCGCAACATTTGTATGGGGCTTCAAGATTGAAGATATTCGTCTTTCGCTTGAAACTTTTATTCCATCAGCTGCTCAAACGCCCGGAAGAATGAATATTTTCGATTTCAAGGACTTTAAAATCATGGTGGATTTTGCTCACAACCCTGACGGCTTAAGGGGTATAAAAGATTTTTTATCAACTCTGGACATAAAACGTAGTACGGGAATTATTTCCGGAACTGGCGACAGACGAGATGATGACCTTCGCGAAATCGGAAGAATATCAGCTCAAATGTTTGATGATGTGATCATTTGCCAGGAAAAGTATTTACGGGGCCGCAGCAGGGAGAATATTGTAGCTCTTATTACCGAAGGATTGAAGGAGGTGAAACCTGACATCGATATCCAAATAATCCACGAAAGTAAACCAGCTTTTGATTACGCGGTCAACCATGCTGAACAAGGTTCTTTTATAACTATGATCGGAGATTCTGTGAATCATGCGGTTGAGCTTGCACAGGATTACCAGGATAAAGAAATGGGAATGTAATTCTTACAGCAATGGCAACAATTCCCCCACTGGCAGAACGCATGCGTCCGGAATTTCTGGACGACTATGTTGGACAGAAACATCTTGTAGGTAAAGATGCTATTCTACGGTTGTCAATTGAAAATGGCAACCTGCCTTCGCTGATTTTATGGGGACCGCCAGGAGTCGGAAAAACAACACTTGCTTTCATAATATCACGGCAGCTGGACCGGCCTTTCTTTAGTCTTAGTGCTATTAACTCAGGGGTTAAGGATATCCGTGAAGTAATTGAAAAAGCTTCCCGGTTAAAGGATGAAAACGAGAATTTACCCATTCTTTTTATCGATGAGATACATCGTTTTTCAAAATCGCAGCAAGATTCATTGCTCGGCGCAGTTGAACGGGGTTTGGTAACCCTGATCGGCGCCACCACAGAAAATCCGTCTTTCGAAGTCATATCTGCTTTGCTTTCCAGAAGTCAGGTATATATTTTACAGAATTTATCTGAAGACGACCTTTTAGAACTTCTGCATAAAGCCTTGAAAGAAGATATCTACATTAAAAAGAAGAAAGTCACTATTAAGGAGCACGAAGCTTTACTGAGGCTCTCTGGCGGCGACGCCCGAAAACTGCTCAATGTGCTTGAACTGGTGATTAACGCCGCAAATAAAGAACAAATAGTTATTACCAATGAACTCGTTCTTAAGCATGTTCAGCAGAACATGGCGATTTATGACAAGGCTGGTGAACAACACTATGACGTCATATCGGCCTTTATAAAATCAATCCGGGGCAGCGATCCCAATGCAGCGGTCTACTGGCTTGCGCGAATGATTGCAGGCGGTGAAGATCCTTTATTTATTGCCCGACGATTACTGATTTTGGCATCTGAAGATATCGGCAACGCTAACCCCAACGCTTTACTATTGGCAAATAATTGTTTCCAGGCTGTAAATGTTATTGGCTTCCCCGAATCCAGGATTATCTTATCGCAGACCGTTACCTACCTCGCTTCATCAGCCAAAAGCAACGCAAGTTATGAAGCCATAGGTAAGGCTCAGGAACTGGTAGCTCGAACAGGTGATCAATCTGTGCCTTTACATTTGCGGAATGCGCCGACTACATTAATGAAGAACATTGGATATGGAAAAGAATACGAATACTCACATTCTCATGAAAATAACTTTTCTGTACAGGAATACATGCCGGAAAAGCTGAGCGGAACTGTTCTTTATGAACCGGGCAAAAATGCTTCTGAAGAGAAACTCCGGGAACGCTTAAGAATGCTATGGAAAGGTAAATACAAGTATTAATTTTCATTCAAGCTAAAGTAAAGCCAATTTCGTCTAAAGGGTTGTAAAGCCATAGAAATTTCCTATTTTTCAAAATGACTTTAACATTTCTATCTCAGCAATGGAAAGCTTTTTGGAGATCCCCAAATAAAGAGAAAAGCATAGCGATGAGGATCGTGATGGGTATCCTTGTTATTTACCTTTTACTAAATGTGCTGGTAGTGGCCTTTTTCATGAATAAGATCCTGATGAAAACATTCCCGGAACAGGACACCCTTCAGACTTTCAATAGTTTTATTTTATACTATTTCCTTATGGACCTGATTATGCGTTTTCAGCTTCAGGAACTACCTACACTGAGTGTCAGACCATATCTGCATCTGCCCGTAAGCAAGAACCAGATTGTAAATTACTTGTCTGTCACGTCACTTGCAACAGCCTTTAATCTGACCCCTTTTCTGCTAACGATTCCTTTTCTGATCCGAGTTTTAATTCCTGCTCACGGACCTGCAGCCTTTTGGGGATATATGACCTGTATTTTCGGCCTTTCCATGTTCAATCACTTCTTTAGTCTTTGGCTAAAAAGAAAGGTGAATCTTAATGCATTCTGGATGCTTGGATTTTTCGGAATACTTCTTTCCATTTGGGCACTGGAGTTCTACTTTAAATTGATTTCAATTTCAACACTCTCAAAAAATATTCTGAATGATATAATTACTCAGCCTTTGCTAGCAGTGATACCGCTGATCTTTGCTGTGTCAATGTTTTTGCTTAACCATCGCTACCTGAAAAACAATCTCTATCTGGAAGAACTGCAGACCTCTAAAACATCGTTAAAATCAAGTACTGAAATTCCTTATCTGAACCGATTCGGAAGTGTGGGTGATCTCGCGGCAAACGAATTGAAGCTCATTTTCAGAAATAAACGCCCAAGGTCTGTCGTCATGATGTCCATGATGTTTATGTTATACGGGCTGATATTCTATAATAACCCCAAATATGATGGGTATGGTCACATCGTTTTTGTCGGGATGTTTATGACAGGCATTTTCATTATTAATTACGGACAATTTATGTTCAGCTGGCAAAGCTCCCATTTCGATGGCATCCTTTCAAGCAGGATCCCGGCCGAAGACTTTTTAAAGTCGAAATTCCTTTTGTTTGACGTATTCTCGACGTTTTGTTTTCTGTTAACGATCCCATATGTTTATTTCGGCTGGAAGGTGCTTATTGTCCATTTCATTATGTTTGTCTGGAATCTGGGGGTAAATACAGTTCTGGTATTATATTTCGCAAATCAGAATTATAAACGAATCGACTTAAGTAAAGGCGGCACTTTTAACTGGGAAGGAGTAGGCGCATCGCAATGGATACTATCGATTCCCCTGCTGATCACCCCATTTTTGATTTATTCGCCGTTGAGTTATTTTGGCTTTTCTGAAATTGGCCTGGGCGCAATAGCTATTATCGGAGTAACATTCATTTTTAGCAGGGAATTCTGGCTTAGAAAACTGGGGAACATATTTAAACACAAGCGCTATATCATTGCAGAAGGCTTCAGAAAGCAATAACATGATCGAAATTAAAGATTTACAAAAAATATATAATGGAGTGAGGGTAGTTAATATTCCTGAACTCACTATTCGTACAGGTGAAACTGTCGGCCTTATCGGAAACAACGGCGCAGGCAAGACAACGTTATTCCGAATGATGCTCGACCTCATCCGTCCGGACCAGGGGATAGTTTTGTCAAATGGTAAAAACGTTGCTGAATCGGATGACTGGAAAAATTATACTACCTCTTATTTAGATGAAGGTTTCCTGATTGACTACCTGACACCAGAGGAATATTTCTATTTCACTGGCAGCCTTTTTCATCTCAGCAAAGCTCATGTTGATGAGGAACTTAAAAACTATACGGAATTTTTTAACGGCGAAATACTGAAGCGGGGGAAATACATACGTGATCTCTCGAAAGGAAACCAGGCAAAAGTTGGAGTTGTTGCAAGCCTCATTCAAAGCCCCGAATTGCTCATGCTGGATGAACCTTTCGCTAATATTGACCCAAGCACGCAAATCAGACTTAAAAACATTGTGAAAGAGTTGAGCACAAAAAAACGGATTACCACAATTATTTCCAGTCACGATCTTAATCATGTTACTGATGTATGTGGAAGGATAATACTGATGGAGAAAGGGAAAATCATTAAAGACATTGCTACTACTTCAAATACTTTAAAGGAGCTGGAAGAATACTTTTCTATTTTATCTTAATTCAAATGAATCTAGATCTGACAGGCCTGCCGGTTGACGGAGGAAAAACTCCCCGCCTTTAAAATGAATGTTATGAACCCGACCAAAGCTTTATTTGTTAGTATTCTGTTTCCCATAAGTCTCTACTCCGTTGGCAAGGCCGGAGGATCAGGAAATCTGGCCCCGCTGGAACGAATAGCATCGGACACAAGTGCAAATATTGTTGCTAAGGGCGCGACCCCAACGCTCATTTCCAACCAATTTAGTTTTACGGAGGGCCCCGCAGTTGATAAACATGGGAATGTTTTCTTTACTGATCAGCCGAATGACAAAATCTGGAAATTTGATACCAGGGGTAAACTCTCTGTATTCCTTGACAAGACCGGACGTTCTAATGGAATGTATTTCGACAAAAAGGGAAACCTTATAACAGCTGCTGATGAAAACAATCAGCTCTGGTCAATCAATCGGGATAAAAAAGTGACTATCCTATTGGATAATTTAAACGGGCAGCGTTTCAATGGTCCGAATGATCTTTGGATTGATAAAAAAGGCGGGATTTTTTTTACAGATCCGTATTACCAGCGACCATATTGGCAACGTAAGAAACCTGATATGGCGGATGAGCGGGTCTATTATCTGCCGAAAAGTAAAAAGCAAGCCTTTGTTGTCGACAGCAACCTGGTTCGGCCAAATGGAATAATAGGCTCATCTGATGGAAAACATCTTTTTGTAGCTGACATTAATGATAAGAAAACCTATAAGTACGACATTAACAAAAATGGAACTTTAACGAACCGGCGTCTTTTCGTTTCAATGGGATCAGATGGGATGACATTAGATAATAAAGGCAATTTATACATCACAGGCCAGGGAGTAACGGTCTTTGATCGGGATGGAAAGAAGATCATGAATATTCCCTTACCCGGTTGGACCGCTAATGTTTGTTTCGGGGGAGCAAACAGAGATCTTCTTTTTATTACTTCGAGCAAATCGGTATACACGCTTCAGATGAATGTGAAAGGTATAAAATAGCCGGGAGAAGCAAAGTTCAGGAATAGTGTAAAAACACTTGTAAATTCTGATGTTCATAGCAAAAAAAAAGCATCCGCCATGTGCCAGATGCTTTTTCAATTCGTAGCGATTATTTACTCGGCTGACGCTTGTACAACCTCACCTTTAATATAGATTACTTTGACAGGAGTCTTAGCATTCGACTTGATCGTTAAACCTTTACTGAATGGTGCAAGTGCGGCAGCATTATAAGTAACTGTAATAGTTCCGGTTTTACCTTTCAAAACCGGAGTATTAGTATATTTGGGAACAGTACATCCGCAAACACTTTCGATATTTGTAATGATCAACGGCTCATCGCCAACGTTAGTGAATTTGAATTCAACGCTGACAGGTTTGCCCTGCGGGATTTTTCCAAAATCATAAGTTTCCTTTTCAAATTTGAATTCAGCCTGAGCATCGACTCTGAAGGCAGCAATAGCGGCAAATAAAAAGACTACTCCGCAAAGAATAATTAGTTTTTTCATGTGTTTATAATTTGGTTTTAAGCCCGCTTCTGCGGATTAGGATGCAGAACTAATGCTTCCCAAGTGTAATTCAATTAGTTAGATAAACGTAATAAATATTCTCTTATTTTAAAACAAGATGGTCAAATTTACGAATTTCATATGGTGTGAACCATTTAATTAACAGATGATAATCAAAATGTTACCCCGGCTTGGCAAATCTCTATTCAAACTAAAACTATTATTGTTGATTAAAGTTTAATAGAGGGAGATTTTACCATGAAATCATTTTTAAAAGTCTTTTTCCTCGCCATTGCTATATTCCATTCTTCATGCCGAAAAATGGAATACAGTCCTAATCAGAAATTCGACAAAAACACGCCCCAAAATATAAATGAAAGCAACCTGAAACGCTTATTGTCCACAGCGGGAGATGACACGATCAGGTTTGTACTAAGCGGCGATTCACAGAACGCTTACGATGATCTGGGATCTTTCGTCGACAAAGTAAATAAGACTCAAGGAATAGACTTCGTTATCTTGAATGGAGATATTTCCGATTTCGGCTTGCTGCAGGAATTTAAGTGGATAGAGAGCTATTATTCAAAACTGAAAGCTCCCTATGTGGCAGTTATTGGTAATCATGATCATTCCGCCAACGGGATTTATGTATATCAGCGGATGTATAGCAATCAACTTGATTTTAGCTTTATTTATAACGGAGTTAAATTTGTATGCCACAATACCAATAGCAGAGAGTATAATTTCAATGGCACAGTGCCCAATCTCAATTATCTTTCAAATCAGTTTAAGCCTGAAGCGGGTGTAAACGGATATTTTGCTATCGCTCATGTGCCCCCTACAAGCGGCGATTTTGACAAAAAGTTGTTTGAAGATTATGGAAAAATCCTCACTGATAATGGCAAAGTGTTTGCGGTTTTGAATGCACATGTTGATAAGGAATCTATACGCTTTCCTTATACACCTGATCTTCCAGTAATTACTACCAATTCACTCTACAACCGGCATTTTTTAGTAGTTGAAGTAATTAATAATAATTTTAGATATTATAATGTTGACTTTTAGAAAAGTTCTCTTTCCGTTGGCTCTTGGCATTTTCTTAATGCACAAGCAGGCCAACGCTCAAAATTTCCTTTTGCCAAAAACCGCAATGATTCAGCGGGCTGGAAGCATAGGATATAATAGTTTTGGCATCGGCTACAACCTTTTCCGTAACCAGAAAGGAAGCCTTGATTTAACATGGGGATATGTTCCCAAATCAAAGGGTGGCAGGCAGGATATCTTCGCGGCGAAATTCGCCTACAGACCTTTTCAAATTAAGCTTAAGGATTGGGCAGTTCTGAGTCCTGCAAATCCTGGCGCCTTTGTTTCCCACCACCCCGGAGGTAAGTTCCATACAACTTTAGACAAGGAGCAATACCCGGCTGGATATTACTGGTGGTCGTCAGCAGTTCGGTTCCATTTTTCTGCAGGTACAGAATTGAAACTTAAAATGCCCAAAAGCCTTGCAATAACCGGGGTAGAACAAATGGCATTGTATGGGGAATTTAATACCAACGAACTATACTTTGTCAGCTGGTTTAAAAATAGTGATAAACTGCCCCTTGCTGATATCTTCAAGCTTGGCTTTGGCGTTAAGGCTTATTTCTGAAATTGAAAGGCGATTTTATATCCCCCAAAGGCAAAAAATAAGCAAAGCATAGCCAGGCGAATAATCACTTCTCAGATTTATCAAGCCACTGCTAGAACCGTCTGTCGGGTTTTTTATCTTCTGAAATTCGCACCCCGATTGTACGCCCATACAATTCGGTGCCATCCAATTCATCAATAGCCTTCTGACCGGCAGCGTCATCCTCAATTTCTACAAAGCCAAAGCCTTTGCTCCTGCCGCTTTGTTTGTCAATAATTAGTTTTACGGAAGTGAGTTCTCCATATTTTTCAAAGAGCTCTCTTAACTCTTTCTCATCTACTTTAAAAGGAAGTCCCCCGACGAAAATATTCATATGCTTATATTTGGTTTGTTTAATTCTTGACAGTATTGGGTAATAGCTTATAGTATGGATGCTGGTCTATCCGGGTTATTTCAGATTTTCCAATTGAATTTAACATTCTCCGGGCGCTAACCAAAGTTCTAGACTGAAAATCGTCATAATTAGCAGAACCCTCAATCATACTATTAATACGAACCAGACCTGCGGCCTGGATAAATTGTCCATTGCCGATATATATTGCAGTGTGCGTAACCCGTAAAGTTTTTTTATCACTCGCAAAGAACAAGAGATCCCCAGGCAGCAGATTACTCAGGCATTTATCAATGCTTACGGTCTCATCTTCATAAATATCGATTTTTTCACCAACGAGTGCCTGTTGGGATGCGTCTCTCGGAAGCACAATTCCATTTAGAAAATAGCTCATTTTCGTAAAGCCGCTGCAATCTACTCCTTTAGTTGATGTGCCGCCCCACAGGTATGGAACACCTAACATTGTTCGCGCACTTTTTAAAATCTGTTCCGCACCAGGATTCGGGCGTTTTTCCCATTCCGCGAGGGGTATAGCTTTCTTAACAGGAATATAGGCAAGGCGCTTATCGGGAAAAGAAACTTTATAAAAGCTCCCTGAAGTGCCTAAAAGCTGAAGAATGTTCCCCGAAACCAGGTCAGACACCGGATCCGATGTTTCCAACGCTTCTGAAAAAGCATGTCCATAAGTATCAATGAAAACAACCTTATCCGCTTTCTGCCATGCTTCGAATTCTCCCTGGTTCATTGCTGTGATTCCTGCTGTCTCTGAATATGAAAGATAATTGTCAGGCGTACGTACAAAATAGTAACCGCGATCCTTTTTCAATATTCTTACCGGAGTGCCCAGAATAGCCTGGGTAGCCATTTCTGCAGAATGGCTCGGTGAATAACGATTATTACTTACTGACAGGTTAGCTACTCCATAAGTCTTGTCTCCAAGATTTTTAGCTGGAAGCACTTCAGCATTAATTTGTACATTAATCTTCTCTGACTTTAACAGTCTCTTCAGTTCTTCAATTGCTTCTGGCCTGCTTCCCTCAACTACATATGTTAAAGGTTCAGAGCTTTGGATCCTAAGACTAAAGTATTCAGTTCGCTTATCGGGAGCATACTTTTTTTGGACTTGAGTTGCAAGTTCGCTTATCCTTTTAATTATTAGGGAATCTGCAACAGCCCCTTTAGATTCTGAATTAAGTACTAAAAACAGGGCTACTAAAAAAACAAACTTCTTCATCCTAAGAAAACAATAAATTCTATCTAAGTATAAATTTAAGCAAAGAATATCAAAACAATCGTAACAATAGCATTCTGCAAACAGGTAAGATCTATTTATTTTGCTTGACTGAATAAAGCCAGTCCATTAACGAAGGGATTTCGAAATGATAGTTCAGTTCTGCAGATACACGGGAACTTGTAATTAGCTTTCCCCCGGTTTTCTCTGATACAAAATGTGGTTTTTGAAGTCCTTCCAGCTCAGCAGCTAATGAATAAAACTCTTCTCTAGAGGGGTGGGATGGAGTACATCCGTTATAAACACCAGCAGCATTCAGATCTCTCACCAGACAATTGATAATCCCGATAACATCAATCAGATGGATTAGATTTACTGGTGAATTTCCATTGGGTATTTGTCTTTTGCCGGCGAAGAATTTTCCAGGCATTCGACCCGGCCCGATAAGTCCCGCCAGCCGCAGGCTTATCACCTTTTTATCCAGCTTGTTTAACAAGTTTTCGGTATCCGCCATCAACCTCCCTGAATCCGTATCGGGTGAGATCGCCGAAAACTCATCTACCACCCCACTGCTATCTGCATAAACTGATGTCGTGCTGATAAGGATTAGCTTCGAAACCTTACTAAGAGGAATCTGACGGCAGACGAATTGGATCATTCGTTTATAATTGGCGAGTCCGTCAGGATTCCGGCGGCCTGGAGGAATCGTTATAATTAATATTTCTGCTTTAAAAAACTTTTTTAGATCAGGTATTGATACATCATCAGAAAAATGTACTAAATAGGGGTCAATTCCTTCATTCTCAAAGAAGCCCAATTTGGCAGGAGTACTTGTCGAAGCACGAACAGCAAATCCCTGTGATAAAAGGCTTTTGGCGAGGGGATATCCCAACCAACCGCAGCCTAATAGGCTTATTACCCCTTTATTTGGTATTGACATTCCCACAAAAGTAAACTCTTTAATTCATTATTTGGTTTTGGCACTGACTTTGAATTTAGGCTGGTAAGGATGTATCATCACGCATGATAAATTCGTTATCATAAAAAATTAAATTTTAAACAGATGAAAAATACAAAGATGAAAATAGCAACATTAGGGTTAGCATTCGCAACCTCTGCTATGTTATTTCAAAGCTGTGCTACTGCGACTAAAACACAAAAAGGCGCGGTGATCGGCGCGGCTGCAGGTGGTACTATAGGAGCTATCATTGGCAAAAAAGCGGGAAACACTGCAGTAGGTGCGATAATTGGTGGTGCTGTTGGTGGAACAGCCGGAGCTGTAATCGGACGCAGGATGGATCGTCAGGCAGAAGAAATAAAAAATACTGTGCCGAACGCAGAAGTTATCCGGGAAGGCGAAGGTATCATCGTTAAGTTCGATTCAGGTATTCTTTTCGATGTTAACCAGTCTGATTTGAAGAGCGCAGCCAGGTCAAATATCGAAAGCCTTGCAACATCATTAAAAAATAACCCTGAAACTAACATTTTAATCGTTGGACACACAGATGCAACTGGTACAGATGCATACAATTACAAACTGTCTGAAAGACGCGCAGCTTCAGTTAAAGCTTATGCGGTAAATCAAGGTATTGCGCCTTCGAGATTAACTACTGAAGGCCGTGGAGAAACGGAGCCGATTTCAGATAACACCACTGATTCAGGAAAAGCTCAGAACCGTCGTGTAGAGATTGTCATTGTAGCCAACGAAGCTATGAAAGCTGAAGCTAGAAGGACTGGAAACTAATAACCAATAATATACTTGTTTGGCCCTGTTCGATATCCGGACAGGGCTTTTTTATGACCGTCAAATTATATTCCGGACTGTATTTTTATTAATTTTGCAATATGTTTAAACGGATAGCAATTTTAAGCATTCTTCTTATGTACCTCGGTACAACGGTTGGTTTTGCAATGAGCTTGCATTTCTGTGGGACGGAATTTACAACGATCGGGATCAATTCAGATGAAAAGAAGTCATGCTGTGCAGACGAAGCTAAAAGCAAGTCAGATAAATGCTGCAAAGACAAACAGATCGAAGTAAAAGTTTCTGATCAGCAGCAGGCTATGAACATTAACAAAGTTCCGGCACCCGTTAATATCAATCTTTTTTCGTATCCGCTCGGGCTTACTAATAAAATTTCCGGTCTACCGGTTCCAAAATCCAACCTGTCCTACCGCGTACCACCTGTCATATCAAACATACCTTTCAGAATTCAAAACAGCGTTTTTAGGATCTGATTTTCTTAAATATTTTTCCACTTCGAGTAATATTCATTACCTGTTTTAAAAATTATTTAAGAATTAATCCATGAAAAAGTATATAGTATATGCTGTCGCAATAGCAGTAATGCTCGCGAATAGCGCAAACGCTCAATTTATAAAAGCTGATGTCCAGGTAAGCGGTTTAACGTGTTCCATGTGTCAGCTCGCAACAGAGAAGGCACTTAAAAGCCTTGATTTCGTAAGTGATATCAAACCCGATCTGAACAAGAACGTCTATGTAATAACCTTCAGGAAGGACAAGAAGGTGAATCTTGACCAAATAAAGAATAAGGTTAAAGGAGCTGGCTTTTCTGTCAGTAAACTCGTCGCCACTGTTAATTTCAATGACGTTAAAGTAAGCAACAATTTCCAGTATAAATATCTTGGCGATACGTACTACTTTCTGAACGTCCCTTCGAAGAACCTAAGTGGCTCGACCCGGATCACTATCCTGGACAAGGGTTTCATACCAGATAATACTTACAAAAAGAATGTTGCTGAGATTAAAGCTCCGGGATATAAAACGGGGCAGATTGCTGGCAACAGGGTATTTCATGTGACTATCTAAATGGGAAGATTCCTTCTGTTAATTTTTTTGTTCCCGGTCTTGGGGACTGGGCTGAACGCACAGGAACTTTATGTTTCTACCGAACCAGCGAGCAATATGCCCAGGAATTCTGTTGGGTTGCGACTGACAACTGAAGCAATGCCTGGTAGTGACCTGGCACTTAGAACAATTCCTGAGGTTATGATTGGAATTACTAAAAATCTGATGGCTCATTCGAGCATTTATATTTCAGATGTTCATCAGAAATTCCAGAAAATCGAAGGATATGGGTTTTATGCTAAATACCGGTTCCTTTCTATTGATAGTTTACAAAGGCATTTTAGAATGGCGGCATATGGGCGGTATTCATCCATAAATAACCCAACCTATCTCCCTGGCCTGCCGGACCGTCCTTTAGATGATATAAATCTCGAAGGCGACAATAGCGGGCTACAGGGCGGGATTATTGCCACCCAGCTGCTTCATAAACTTGCGCTGTCCGCATCACTTGGCTATTCCCGTGCGTTTGAGAACCGCGGGAATCATGACTTGCTGGTGGGACAATCAAGGAAAGGACTATCCTATTCAATATCGGCTGGCTATCTCACCTATCCAAAAATTTATACAAGTTATGATCAGCCAAATTTTAACATTTACCTTGAGTTTTTAGGAAAAACAAATGGAGGCAGGGATAAAAGCTATTTGGAAGCAGCGCCTGCTTTCCAGGTCATACTGAACAGCAGAACACGGATCGATGTTTCGAAACGTATACAGCTTTTTGGGAACATGGATCGAATGACAAAAAACATGTTCTTAGTCCGCGTAGAACATAATCTGTTTAACGTATTTTAAATGGTAGGCTAGTTTCTAGCCTACCATTTATTTCGATCCCTTGCTTTGGTTATATGTGCAAGATGATGGTCGCCATGCCAGGCGTACATGCTTACCACCTCGACTATTGTGGATTGTTTTTTGTTAACCGGATGAAAATAAGTTCGATTTAATTGCTCACTATTAAGCGATTTCAGGAAAACAACCAGTCGTTTGTGCAGCGCATCAAGTAAGTCAAGGGAAAGCTGAATATCTCCTTGTTTCGCATCATCACATTCGGCCCACCTGGTTTCATCGTAAGGCCTGATCTCCGGATTGTTTTCCGTGACGGCCAGTTTGAGTCGCGTATATGCATTTATGTGGCTGTCTGCCAGGTGGTGAATTACTTGTCGCAGGGTCCAACCGCCTTCCCTGTAGGGATTATCGAGCTGTTCGATTGTTAATCCCGCGACCGCGTTCTGAAGCCTTGAGGGAAGTGTGCTCATTCTTTCAATAGAATTTGCAAGTTCCTCCGCCGCATTTGTGTATTGAAACCTTCCTATCGGATATTTCAAGCTTTCGATATTATCTTCCATTTGATTTTTAATTGTATTCCGTTCAAGCGGATTTAAACCATAAAAGCGGTCATTTTTAGAGCATGGAAGCCCAGTTCATAGTCTCCGGAAATTTGCCAGTACTCCTCTGCTTCAAAAATATCAATTCCTTTCGAAAGAAGCATCCAGGCAATATTCTGATCGATGTAAACCTGTGTGCAAGCTTCCATATCAGAATCCAAAAATACCCAGACGTCATTTTCCTTAATGATTAACCAGCTACCGCCTGCATCCCCAACAACTGTTACGCGGACGGTGGTTCCTTCCGGGGCAGTTTTTAACCGATAATGGAACGGGAGAGCAAACATACTGATTTCCAGAAATGGAAAGTAGAGTTCACGCCCGAGCAATAAGCCGGCACCAAGCGCCTGTCTAATCTGCTGTTGATGATGCCATCGTTCAGTATACTCACGGGCTATGTCAAACCAGTTTTGCGATTGATCTTCGCCGGCCCACGAGACTGGAAAGGTTGCCGGCGCGCTCAGCTCCAGTGTGTGCAAATATTCCAAAAAAACATCCTGTGCCTCAGATAATTGTCCAATCAAGACCTCCGGACTAACTCTTTTATAAGATTTGACCCATTCGGCATTTAACGAATTAAGGAAGTTAAGAAGATCTTCGTAAGAATTTATTGGGGGAGCTGTTGGGAAATGCTTATCACGTCCGGATGAGATCCGTCTTAATGCGGTATCCAGCAGATGTGCAGCGATATCTTTTACGGACCATTGTTTGCAGATTGTAGGACTAGCCCATTGCGCGGGCCTTAGCTCTGAAAGCAATTCTATCAGTGACGAATTCAGCGTTGGAAATAAATGTAAAACATGGACCATGTTAAGTGATACGTTGTACGTGATACCACGGCCTGTCGGGAGGCAGTATCTACGTTTTAACCGCTATAATCTAAAAGTTCAGAGGTGGATGTATGTCATTAAATCCGGTAGCGTTCTGATAAATCCGGGCGATCTGCAGAAGTTTCCCCTCGCCAAACAATTGCCCGGTAAAGGTAATAGTTCCCGGTAAACCATTTCTAAAACCATTTGGAAGTACAACACAGGGATGACCGCTCAGGTTTGTAACACGCAGATTCGCCCCGAAGGCAGGTGCAACAAACACATCAATGCTTTTCATTCTTTCATGTAGTTGTTCTATCAATAAGGTCCTTGCACGATTCGCCTGAATATACTCGACAGCAGGAATAAATCGGGAGGCACGCAGCGCATTCGGCCGTGCACTTTTCCCCTGGAGTACCATCAGGTCTTCCCTGTTGGTAAGAGTTAGCTCATCAAAGGCAGCTCCAGCTTCAGCTGAAAGAATGATGCCCATTTCCACATAAGGTAATACAGGGAGCTCAATAGGGACCAGTACGGCACCTAAGTCCGTTAACTTAACCAGCGTAAGACTGTCATTAACCGAATTTGCGTTTCTTCTCAAAAATTCAGATTTGATGACGCCTATACGGATTCCTTTTAAATTCCCGGGATTGGGGGACGAATAATTAAAAGGAGCCGGAATAACACTGAGGTCCTTGCCGTCAGGTCCCATAATCGCATTAAATACAATTGCGCAATCTTCGACATTCCGTGCGATAGGCCCAAGCTTGTCCATACTCCAGCTTAAAGCCATGGCCCCATACTTACTTATTCTGCCAAAAGTAGGTCTCAGCCCTGTAGTGCCGTTCTCTCCGGAGGGGGAAACGATTGAACCGTAAGTTTCCGATCCAATTGCAAAAGGCAGACAACCCGATGCTACCGCAGACGCTGAGCCTGCGGATGAACCGCTGGAACCACGTTTAATATCCCAGGGATTTTTTGTTTTTCCTCCAAACCATACATCGCCCTGCGCCAGTTCGCCCAGGGTCATTTTCGCAATGAGTACTGCACCAGCATTTTCAAGCCTGGTAATCACAGTAGCGTCGGAATTGATCACCTGATCTTTATAAGGAACAGATCCCCAGGTGGTTTTATAATCTGTAGTTGCAAGCAGATCTTTAGCACCAAATGGGATTCCATGCAATACGCCGCGGTAGTTTCCAGAGGCTAATTCCAAATCAGCCCTTTTTGCCTGAGCCATGGCCCTTTCCTCTGTAAAGGTTATCGTGTGGAGAAGAACCGGATTATATTTTTTCAAACGGTCGATAAAGTATTGTGTCAATTCGACGGAGGAAATTTGCTTGCTACGGATCAAATGGGCGAGTTGGGTTATTGAACTAAACGCCAGCTCGTCTTTCTTTCCGCTGAATTTAATCCTTGGTGCTTGCGTGAATTTAAATCCGTTCGTTTTATCTGGAAACTGATATCCCACAGGTAAGGGGTTGAAGTTTAACGCCGGTACTACCGAATTAGGCAGGTTAAGTTTTCTCAGCTCTGCATAATTCTTTCGTCTGCTTTCAAGCGTTTCCAGCATCGAATCAGCTTCAGCATCTGTAAATTTAATGCCGATGATTTTTTGAGCCTCTCTAACAACAGAAATTGTGATCTTGTCTTCATCTACTTCACGCAGGATGAATCCTCCGAGAAAAAAACTAGTTACACATGACAATCCAATAATACTATTTCTCATGTTGATGAGTTTGATATACTTCGGTAGCTTTATCATATAATAAACATAATAAAAGAAACAGTAAATTAACACTCTTCAATAAAACCCTATGGTAAAATATTTTTTTTCCTTTATAATACTGATCTTAACAAGCCTAACACTTTCTGCTCAAACCATAAAAACGGGGGTTTTGGTAATTGGTAATACGGCTGCTGGTGTTGCAGCATCCATTCAATCGGCTCGTTCAGGAGCAAAGACAATTTTGCTAACTCAGTCCCCTGTTATAAGCGTTGACCTGAGTCCGGAGGATATTACTTATCTCCAAAGAATCCAAAATCATTATCAGGCCAAGCTTAGAAAGAAACCCGGAATAAAAGATAGTACTGTATCTCTGGACATAAATATGAGCAAGGAAAAGTATTTGCCCCTATTAAAGAAAATCAGCGATACAACAAAAAATCTAAGCGTGACTTTGAATACCGCGCTTGAAAAAATCGAAAAAGATGGAAAGGGTTGGGAAGTGAGGCTGAAGAACGGTCAGAAGATAAAAGCGGATGTGGTTGTCGATGCAACTGAAAATCTTTTTATAGCGTCTATATTAAGAATAGATGCTACAAAAACTATAGGGAACGCATTGGCTTTGAAAAGTCCATTTGATAATAAATTGTATCGCAGTACTGTGGCAAATGCCTATTCCGGGTCTGGTAATTCGCGCTCAGTTTCGCTTATACCGATTGGCGCGTTCCTTCCCTCAGGAGTCGAAAACTTCATTATAGTGCCTAAACGGACCAGCGAAATTGCATTGGTAAATATGTCGGCAGGGCAGGCTGCAGGAACTATAGCTTCTTACTGTGCATTTTTCAAGACTACAACAAAGAATATTAATGTTAGAGCGGTTCAAACAGAATTATTGACTTTTGATGCACACCTGATACCTTTGGCAGATGTACCGGTGAGTGATCCAAATTTTCTTGCTTTTCAGCGGATGGCTCTGAGCGGTTTGTTAAAGCCTGTCGTCTCTAAAGAAGGTTATCAGAATGTAATTAAGTTCGATACCACCGGCACGATTTCTTCAGAACAGTTGCGTATTCCGGTAAAGGAATTTTATTCAAGAAGCCAAATATGGTTCGCTGATAACAAGAAGGAAGTGATGACCATTGAAGATGCAATAAGCCTCTTTATGTTCACAGCTACCCGGGGTGAAGAACTTAAGAAAGAGATTGAAGAAGGTTGGAAAGAAAGCTTTCAATTTCAAAGCAAATTCGATTTAAAAAGGCATATAACCAGGAAGGAATTTGCAATTCTCGCTGATAGATATTTACAGCCGTTCAATATCCGGATCGATTTTGCTGGAAATTTGTTGAGCTAAAAGGTGAAACTATTTTAGTTGAAGAAACCACCTTAATTACAAATTATGAAAAGATTAAGTTCATTTTTAGCTATTTGTGCAATTTTCCTGATCAGTAATTCTCTTTATGGCCAGGGTATGTCCGATGAGATCATTAAAGGTCACATGATTGCAGATTGGGAAAGAGCGAAAGCCTATACAAGAGAATATCTTGAAGCAATGCCGGAAGACGGGATGAACTTAAAGCCCACACCTGATATCAGGAGTTTTGCTGAACAAATGCTGCACATGTCGCAGGGTACGATAGGTTTGATTGTCAGTGGTACGGGTGCAACTCCTATTTTTCAGGGCAAACCGCTTGAGAAGATGGATGAACTAAAAACAAAGTCGGCCGTGATTCAGGTGGTTATGCAGTCATATGATTTTGCTATCGAATCGATCAGAAGCCTGGATGCTTCGAAACTAAGCAATATTGTTAAACGCGGTAAATATGAAGTAACTCAATACGGCTGGCTTAATAAAGCTTTTGAGCACCAAACACATCACAGGGCCCAGGCAACTATTTATCTAAGGCTAAAAGGTATTAAACCTCCTAATGAGAAGCTATTTTAATCTTATTAGTTCTTACTAATTTCTACCTACCAATCACTAACAAACTAACTACTAACTACTAACTACTAAATTTACTGCTTAAGTATCCTTAATGAACTTACTTTTCTCATACGGTAACAATTCATTGCGGTTTCACCGAGTTTATTAATAAGCTTATAGTTAACGATAGCACCGACGGCTGCACCGATGACAGGAATAAGCTGAGCCATTTTCGCGAGGTCGATATAGTCTCGGTATTCCTGTTGAAAGGTTCGCCAGTCGAACTTATCTACATCTTCAGGAAGTGTGCGCTGGTAGTTTTCCCAATCTTCAATTTGTTTAAAAACGTCAATTCTTCCTTGCTGGCTTGAAAATGCGAGTTGGAAAATGTGCAGAATATATAACCTTTCTTTATAATTCTGAACATCGTAGCCATACAGAGCAGCAATGTCAAATAAAAGCTTAATTTTAATCCCGATTAAAATTGGAAAATCAGCTAGTCCAAGTAAAATTCCACCTGCTCCGGTAACAGCCCCCTCCGCTGATGCAGTCTTCCGGTAAAATTCAATTCGTTCTTTTACAAAAGCCTCCCTCAACTGTAAGGAACTACCATGGCGAGGTTCTTTGGTTGTATACTTCGCTCCAAAAAGGACGGCTTTTACCATTTTCTCTATTGTAACAGTAATGGCCTTGTGAACCTTATCAGGTATCCACCGATTGATTCTATTCTGCAGACTTTTCGATGCATGATTAAAGAAAGAAGGCTTCCTTTTTATTTTCAATTTCCATGTCTCTAGTTCATGATAAGCTTGTTGTTCGTAGGGATTCATGAGATGGTAGCACTTGCAATTGGGTTATGGGAATGAAGGTAGCGAAAAGACAGATCAAAAGCACCAAGAACCAAGAAGCAAGACTCTCCTTAGCACCCTACATCTGGTTTAAAGATAAACAATCTTGGCTCATGGTTCTTGGTTCTTGGTTCTTTCTACCTTATCTTGCGGGCTACTAACCCACAAACATGCTTAAATTTTACTCACTCCTTACTTGTTTATTCATTATAAACACCGTTTACTCACAGGTTTCGCCAAAGGAACATTTCGGATTTGAAATAGGTGAAGACTATAAGCTTGCCACGAATACCGAGACAGAGGCTTACTTCAAAAAACTTGCTGCGAGTGATCGGGTAGAATTTGTTGAGATCGGCAAAACTGAAGAGGGACGTGTGCAATACATGCTGATTATATCCTCTCCTGAAAATCTTAAAAAGCTTGACAGGTATAAAGAAATTTCACAAAAACTGGCTTATGCAGAAGGGCTAAACGATCAGGAAGCGAAAGTGCTGGCGAATGAGGGCAAAGCCGTAATATGGATAGATGGGGGACTGCACGCCACAGAAACTTTAGGAATCCATCAGCTCATCGAAACTGCTTGGCAACTAACAAGCAGAACAGATCCGGAAACTATGCGGATTCTAGACAATACCATCATTTTAATGGCTCATGCTAATCCCGACGGACAGGAACTTGTCAGCAACTGGTATATGCGTGAGAAAGATCCCGCAAAACGGACCCTTCAGGGCCTCCCCCGATTATATGAAAAATATGCCGGGCATGATAATAACCGCGATTTCTTCATGCTTAATCTTAAAGAAAGTCAGAATATTGCCAACCAGCTATTTATTGAGTGGCTGCCCCAGATTATGTACAATCATCATCAGGCAGGTCCGGCCGGATCAGTGGTAGCAGGGGCTCCTTATCGCGACCCTTTCAACTATGTTTTCGATCCAATCATAATGACCAGTATTGATGCTTTGGGTGCTGCTATGAACAACCGTCTCAATGTAGAAAATAAACCAGGTTACACTCAGAAATATGGATCTGTGTTTTCAACCTGGTATAACGGAGGATTAAGAACAACGACATATTTTCATAATATAGTGGGCTTACTAACGGAAACTGTTGGAGGTCCTACACCAACGGAGATTCCTCTGGTACCCCAGCGACTCATTCCAAATGGGGGAACAACTTTCCCGGTAACGCCACAAAAATGGCATTTCCGGCAGTCCATTGATTACTCGGTTTCGATGAATTACGCAGTACTGAACTATGCCCAGCGATACAGGGATGAATTGCTTTTTAACATCTACCGAATGGGAAGGAATTCTATTGAAAGGGGAAGCAAAGACACCTGGGGCTTGTCGCCAAAAAAGATAGACGCCATTAAACTTGCCTTTGAGAAAGAGTCGAAAATGGCTCAGGCTCCTGCTCAACTACCCTCAAGATATTTTGACAGCGTAATGCTCGATAAAAAACAGCGGGATGCAAGGGGTTATATTCTTTCTTCCGCCCAGGAAGATTTTCCAACAGCCATAAAATTTGTAAACGCGCTGATACGTACCGGCATATTGGTGCATAAAGCGACAGACAACTTTACAGTTGCTGGCAAAAGCTATCCTAAAGGATCTTACATTGTTAAAACAAACCAGGCATTTCGTCCCCATGTTCTCGACATGTTTGAACCACAGGATCATCCAAATGATTTTAAATACGAAGGAGGCCCGCCTGTTGCCCCATACGATGCAGCCGGCTGGACCTTAGCCTACTTGATGAATATTGACTTTGACAGGATCCTGGATGATTTTCAGGGGCCCTTTCAGCGGGTGCCTTACGGCGAACTTCAAAGCCCGGAAATCAAAGCGCTAAGCTCGTCGAGCGGCTATTTAATTAATGCACAATCTAATAACGGTTTCAGAGCCGTCAATGAGTTGCTCAATGCGGGGCAGTCTGTTTCAAGAATAACGAATGGAACGGATGCTGGCGATTTTTACATCCCGGCAACGGAAAAAAGCCGTACGATACTAAAAAATCAAATTGCAAATCCTGGTCTGGAAGTGAGGCCTTCTTCAAATGTTCCAAAGAACATTACGAAAGTTTCGGCCCTTCGTATTGCCTTGTGGGATACTTATGGAGGCTCCATGTCGTCAGGCTGGGTTAGATTTCTGATGGAACAGTATAATTTTAAAGCTTCGATCTTATATCCCCAGGAGATAGATGCAGGCAACCTGAATTCGAAGTATGATGTTATAATTTTCGTTACCGGCGGAATTCCCGCATTTAGCCCGCAAGCAGTTCCGGTGCCGGCCATTACTGCTAATACCGATATCCCTGAAGAATATAAAAAACAGACTGGTAGGGTAAGTACCGACAAATCGGTGCCCCAATTGAAAAAGTTTTTAGAGAATGGCGGCAAGCTAGTAACTATTGGAAGCAGTACGAATATGGCATATCATCTTGGTTTGCCGGTCAGAAACCACCTGGTTGAATTGGGAGAGAACGGAAAGGATGTACGGCTTCCTGCTTTAAAATATTATGTTCCGGGAAGTGTTATGCGCGTTAGTGTTGATAACAAACTTCCGGCAGCGTGGGGAATGGCCCAACAAGCAGACGTCTATTTCGACAACAGCCCTGTTTTTAGGGTGCCAACCGATGCGATCACTAAAGGAATCATCAAACCTCTAATGTGGTTTTCAGAACCAAGGTCACTTCGAAGCGGATGGGCATGGGGCCAGGAATACCTACAAGACGGGGTTACTGCCTTCGAGGCTGGGATTGGAAAAGGCAAATTCTACGCTTTTGGCCCTGAGATAACGTTTAGAGCGCAGACTCACGGCACTTTCAAATTGCTATTTAATCAACTTTATGATTACTAAATATTTGATAGCTGGCTTTATACTATTAAGCTTCAGTGCCAGAGCCCAGGGGAATGCAGCGTTTTTCAGAGAATTACAATCCAAAAAAGGAAAAACCTTTTATGGAAAAGCTATTTATATGCTTGATACCACAAAAGCAAATGATTTTTGGGGTAAAGAATTGAGTTTTACAATTACTAAGCTGAATGGCGAATTAAGCATGCCATTTAATGTTGGGGAAAATAAATCACGCACCTGGATTCTTCGAAAGACTAAAGGTCGGCTCGAATTAAAGCACGATCACAGGCATGAAGACGGCAAACCAGACAGCATAAGCAATTACGGAGGGATGTCAGACCCTGAAAACGGAACTAAATATATTCAATATTTCCCCGCTGATGAATTTACTGCAAAGCTTATTCCAGCGGCAGCCGGGAACCGATGGATTTTGCAATTTAGTCCTGACATGAAAAAATTCTATTACATTCTGGAAAGAAATAAGGTCCTGAGATTCAAAGCAGAGTTTCAATTATAAATTAAATAGATACCAGCAAACACCTATGAAAAGACTAATAATCATTCTTTTACTACTCGGAGACTCAATTACATATGCACAGCAACTGGGAACATTAACCGTTGAGAAGATCATGCGCGACCCAAAATGGATTGGAGTTGCACCTGCAAATATTCAATGGGATGAGAACAGCAGAAACATCTATTTTACATGGAATCCCGAAAAAGCAGATACTGATGCTTTGTATCAAATAGCCATACAAAAGAGAATTCCCGAAAAAGTGGCAGACGTCACCCGGCGAAGCCTTGACAGGGGCGCAGTTGTATACTCCCGCGACCGTTCGAAAGCGGTTTTTGAACGCAGCGGAGACCTTGTGTTAAAGAACACATTTACCGGAGCTGAAAGTGTAATAGTTAACACAGTAGAACGTGAAAGTAATCCCAACTTCAATAAAGACGAAAGCAAAGTGATTTTTCAGCGGGGTGATAATCTTTATGCGATATCACTGACCAATGGTGCCCTTAGTCAGCTGAGTAATTTTACCCGTATCAGGCAACGACCGATACCCCCCTTGAGTAAACAGGACGACTGGCTTAAAAAAGATCAGCTAAAGGAGTTTGAGATCATCAAAAAAAAGGATAACGACCGAAAAAATGCCGAGAAAAAGAGTAAAGAAGATGCTGTTAAAAGACCAAAGGAATTTTATCTGGACGAAAAGAGTGCGTTGAATTCTGTCAGAATAAGCCCTGACGAGAAATATATTGTATTTCGGGTATCCAAAAGTGCTGAAGGTAACAGAAATACCATTGTTCCAAATTATGTTACTGCTTCCGGATACACTGAGGATATAAACGGCCGTACCAAGGTTGGAAATGCGCTGGCGACGTTTGAGAGTTATATCTACGATATTCAAAGAGATTCTATTTATCCGGTTTCCACCAAGGAAATCACGGGAATAAAAGACTTGCCCGATTATCTCCAAGATTACCCTGAGCAATTGTCAGAACGCAGCAAAAAAAATGAAGACCGAAAAGTCTCCATCGCCGGACCTTTCTGGAACGCTGAAGGTTCACAGGCAGTTGTCGCAGTAACATCCCTGGATAATAAGGATCGCTGGATCATGAAACTTGATCAGGCGAGTGGCAAGCTTGCACAGTTAGACCGGCAGCGTGATGAAGCGTGGATAGGCGGACCAGGCATCAATTCATTTAACGGAGGAAACCTTGGGTGGATTGACAATAATACATTTTACTTTCAGAGCGAAGCATCAGGCTACTCTCATTTGTATTCAATTAATGTTAATACAGGCGTTAAAAAACAGCTGACCGCAGGGAAATATGAAATCCAGACTTTGCGATTATCTAACGATAAAAAAACCTTCTATTTTACAGCGAATATTGATCATCCGGGAATAACCCATTTCTACCGGCTGCCCGCGACAGGCGGTGAACCACTTAAATTAACAACGTTAAAAGGCGGAAATGAGGTAAGCCTTTCACCGGATGAGAAATGGCTGGCAATACGATATTCCTATGCAAATAAGCCCTGGGAACTATACCTTCAGGAAAACAAACCGGGTGCAAAAGCTGAGCAGATCACCAATTCTGTGAGCGATGAGTTTAAATCTTATTCATGGAGAGATCCGGAATTGGTGTCATTTAAAAACCGGTCCGGATCGGATGTCTACGCCCGAATCTATAAACCCGAAGAAGCGGACCCTTCGAAACCAGCAGTGCTGTTTGTACATGGTGCGGGATACCTTCAGAATGTTCATTATTGGTGGAGCCAATATTTCAGAGAGTATATGTTCAATAATTTATTGGCCGACAAAGGCTATACAGTAATTGATATCGATTACACCGGGAGTTCAGGTTATGGGAGGGATCATCGCACAGGCATTTATCGTCATATGGGAGGTAAAGATTTAAGCGATCATGTTGACGGAGTAAAACTTCTGATTGAAAAGTATGGGGTTAATCCTTCAAATATTGGATTGTACGGCGGTTCATACGGAGGGTTTATTACGCTAATGGGGCTATTTACCGAACCCGATGTTTTTAAATCCGGCGCAGCCCTGAGATCGGTAACGGATTGGGCACATTACAACCACGGTTATACATCTAACATCCTGAATGAGCCGACAACTGACGAGAAAGCGTATAGAAAAAGTTCTCCTATTTACTTTGCCGAAGGCTTGAAAGGCAACCTGCTTATGGCCCATGGTATGGTCGATGTGAATGTGAATTTCCAGGACATTGTGAGACTATCCCAAAGGCTTATTGAACTTAAAAAAGACAATTGGGAACTCGCCGTTTATCCTGTGGAGGATCACGCATTTACCGAACCAGCGAGTTGGACTGATGAGTATAAGCGCGTCTTAAAACTGTTCGAAACCACTCTCAAACCGAAGTAAAAGATGTTTCTGTATCAATTTGGTTTAGAAGCTTTAAATAAAAATGTTGAAAACTTATTTGAGATAAATAATGAATTTTTGTAATTTTATAAAATAAAGGTTAATCAGCCTTAAAGTCTTTTTATTTTACACTTTGTTTAACGCGTTTCAGACATGCAGTGATTGTACTCTGAGGGACGGATAAAAGCTTTAAGGATTTACAAGTTTTTAATTGTAATTTTTGGGGAAACGGTCAGATATTTGATATCTGACCGTTTTTTTGTGATGAGGTAAATTTTTTGTGTCACCGTTGTTAAAGAGTGTTTTTTAATTACATTCGATGGATAACCTGTAAACCAATGAACTTTCGGCGATCGGCACTCTGTTTCTTTCTATTCATTCCACTTCTAGTTACCGCGCAAACATCAACGCAATATAATTCTGCTGAGATAAAACTGGGAATCAAAAAACTAAACACCGTTGGCTCCGCTCTTTATGTGGCAGCCCATCCCGATGATGAGAACACCAGACTGCTTTCTTATCTCGCAAAGGAAAAAAAATTAAGAACTGGATATCTATCTCTGACCCGTGGCGATGGGGGGCAGAACCTCATAGGAAACGAGCAGTCTGAACTGCTGGGTTTGATCCGAACACAGGAGTTGCTTGCAGCCCGAAGAATGGATGGTGCAGAACAGTTTTTTACCCGTGCGATAGATTTTGGCTTTTCAAAAAACCCTGAAGAAACATTCCGAATATGGGACAAGGAAAAAGTTCTGGCCGATGCCGTTTGGGTGATCCGCAAATTCAGGCCAGATATTATCATAACAAGGTTCCCGGAGGATACCCGGGCAGGCCACGGGCAGCATTCGGCTTCAGCAATTATCGCACGCGAGGCATTCGTTGCTGCAGCAGATCCGAAACGATATCCTGAACAGCTAAAACACGTTAGGGTTTGGCAGGCAAAAAGAATAGTCTGGAATACCTTTAACTTCGGCGGAACAAATACTACTTCACCTGATCAGCTAAAACTTGATATCGGTGCTTTTAATCCCCTCCTGGGAAAAGGATATGGTGAAATCGCCGCTGAAAGCAGAACGAACCATAAAAGCCAGGGCTTTGGCAGTGCCAGACAGCGCGGGGAATCTCTGGAATACTTTTCCCATGTTTTCGGAGATCCAGGCAAAACAGACCTCTTTGAAGGGACCAGCTTTGATTGGGCACGAATTGAGGGCGGGGAAGCTATAGGCAGGATGATTACTCTGGCCGATCAGAACTTCAATGTTGATAACCCTTCGGCATCAGTAACTGAACTGGTCAACATCCTCACAGCGCTTGAAAAATTAAAGGATGTTTATTGGAGGATACAAAAAACCATCGAGATTAAAGATTTAATTGCTGCAGCCGCAGGTTTGTGGTTTGAAAGTTATTCGCCGCTGTCAGAGCAGGCGATCGGCGACAGTATCGCTGTTCGAAGCCAGATCATACTTCAGTCGGGAGCGAACGTAAAACTTAAACAGGTAAACGAATCTGAGCTAAATACTACTTTAAAACAAGGAAATATTAAAACCCTAACCAATCGCTTTTACGCTGGTGTAATTACAGAACCTTACTGGCTTAAGGAAACACATCCTATAGGAATGTATGTGAATAAAGACCCCATGATCATTGGTGATCCGGAGAGTATACCGCCACTGAAAAGCTACTTTACATTTACCATTGCTAACAAGGATATCTCATACACAAGGCCGGTAATGTATAAATATACCGACCAGGTTAGAGGAGAGATTTACCAGCCACTTGTTATAGCCCCGGCAGTAACCGCTACAATTGCGGACAAGGCCTATGTTTTTTCAGGGAATACGGCGAAAACCATCCAGGTCCAATTGAAAAGTTTCAAGGCTAAATCAAGCGGCACCATTGTTCCTGAAGTACCGGCTGGCTGGAAAGCAGAGCCTGGAGAAATAAGCTTCAATTTACCGTTAAAAGGACAGGAAAAAACCGTTGAATTTTCAATTATTCCAGGCGGTTCCACGAACAGGGGAAATCTCCGGTTTACTGTTTATTCGGATGGAAAAAGATTTAATCGCGGAGCTAAGGTTATCAATTATGATCATATCCCGTTACAAACAATGTTTCCGCTATCAGATGCCCGGGTTGAACGTATTGACCTGAAAACCGGCGGCAAAAAAATTGCTTATATAGCCGGAGCCGGTGATCTTATTCCTGAATCATTGGAGCAGGTTGGTTACCAGGTAAACATCCTTTCTGATAGCCAGATTCAAAATGGTGATCTTTCTGGCTATGACGCTATTATCACTGGCGTACGACTCTACAATGTAAATGAACAGTTAAATATAATTCAGCCCAAACTAATGGAGTACGTTAATAATGGAGGAACCTTGTTAGTTCAGTACAACGTAAACAATCCGCTTAAAATTCCACAGATTGGCCCCTATCCTTTCACTATCTCACGCGAACGTGTGACGGATGAGAATGCAAACGTTACTTTGCTTGTTAAGGATCACCCTGTGCTTAATTATCCTAATAAAATCACGGAGAAAGACTTCGAAGGCTGGATTCAGGAGAGAGGTCTCTATTTTACAGCAGACTCTGATCCGAAATACAGCCGCATCCTGTCAATGAATGATCCGGGCGAGAAGGCCAGTGACGGGTCATTGATTGTAGCAGATTATGGGAAAGGCAGATTTGTATATACTTCACTGGCCTTTTTCAGGGAATTACCTGCTGGGATACCCGGCGCATACAGATTATTTGTAAATTTGATCACGAAAAATCACACTAATTAAATCATGGAAAATCACAAAGTAAAAAACAATTATAACGCATATTACTTGGTTCCTGCTCTTATTTGCGGAACGTTAACCGGCTGGATTGTTACGGGTTCTATCGGCTATACAATTCTTGGGGCGATTTTGGGACTTCTTACTGCAGGCTTCTGGATGAACGTAGTGGTAAAAACCGGTGAAGAAGCCTGATCAGAATCTTCCTCCATTTGTTAAGACCTGGAATCAATTCTACTACCTTTTGGTGGCATGGCTGATATTCCTGATCTTTTTCTGTTATCTCTTTACTAAAATATTTGAATGAGCGGGCTGGATTGGATAGTCCTCTTCACCACGCTAATGACAATCGTCATCTACGGCGTTTATAGAAGCCGGGGCACGGACGATATTGACGGTTTCTTTCTTGGAAACAGATCTTTCGCCTGGTATTATGTCACCTTATCGGTGATGGCGACCCAGGCTAGTGCAATAACCTTTTTATCCGCACCGGGGCTGGCATTTTCTTCAGGCATGGCTTTCGTACAATTTTATTTTGGCCTGCCGCTCGCCATGATCGTGTTATGCATCACGTTCGTTCCTATTTTTCACAAGCTCAAAATTTATACAGCTTATGAATTTCTCGAAAATCGTTTCGATTTAAAAACAAGGGCGCTCACAGCATTTCTGTTTTTAGTTCAGCGGGGACTTTCAACCGGGATATCGATCTATGCGGCATCCATAATTCTTTCTACTGTTCTTAATATTAATACGACATCTACAACGGTATTTATTGGAACTTTAGTAATAATTTACACAGTTTACGGTGGTACGAAAGCTGTTTCATACACCCAACTCCTGCAGATGAGTGTAATTTTTGGCGGACTCTTCATCGCAGGAGTTGTAGTAGTAAAACTGCTGCCCGAGAGCGTAGGCTTTGGTAAAGCGCTGCAGATTGCGGGTAAAATGGGCAGAACAAATGCTATAGACTTCAAGTTCGACTGGAATAATCAATATACCGTCTGGAGTGGTCTCATAGGAGGATTTTTTCTTCAACTATCCTATTTTGGAACTGATCAAAGCCAGGTTGGGCGCTATCTCACGGGATCTTCCGTAAGCCAGAGCAGGCTTGGGCTATTAATGAATGGGCTTGTAAAGATCCCCATGCAATTTCTGATTTTGCTTATAGGTGTTCTTGTATTTACTTTTTACCAATACCATCAACCTCCCGTTTTTTTCAATAGATACGAACTGGGCAAACTTGAAAACAGTCAGTATGCTCCCGAACTCAATCGAATAAAAGCTGATTATGCCGCTGCATTCAAAAGCAAACAGCTGGAAGTTAATCGCCTTGAAGTCGCGCTGGACGCAAATGATAAATACGCAATCAATTTTCAAAGAGAAATCTTGCAAGCCGCGGACGAGAAAACTAAAGCCATTCGAAAAGAAGCGGTCGACCTGATGGTGAAAAATGACCCGGATGCGGATACCAACGATAACAATTATGTATTTCTGAGTTTCGTTACCCGGTATCTCCCCGAAGGGCTCATTGGCTTGCTCATCGCAATTGTCTTCATGGCTTCTATGGGTTCGACCGCCGGAGCACTAAATTCTCTTGCTTCCACCACTGTTATTGATATCTATAAACGCCTGATCAACAAGCAAGCCTCTGATGAAAAGTATCTGTCCGTTTCAAGGTGGTCAACAGTAATTTGGGGAATCTTTTGCATACTCATGGCTCTTTATGCCAGCAAAATGGGAAATCTGATTGAAGCGGTAAACATTTTAGGATCACTGTTCTACGGTACCATTTTGGGAATATTTGTTGTTGCCTTCTATCTGAGGAAAATCGGGGGTTCAGCTACTTTTCTGGCGGCGATCATTACTGAGGTAATTGTTTTTGCATGCTGGTGGGCCGATTTTATGGCTTTTTTATGGCTAAACGTTGTAGGATGTTTGCTGGTGATGATTATTGCGCAGGTTATCCAAATGGTAAATAATCAACGGAATAAGGCACAAATTTCCTAAAAAAGAAACCCCCGCTTTTCTGCGGGGGCTCCAACCTAAACCTTATCACAACGAACCCCTGTGGAGTTCTAATTAATTAACCATCGTAGTTTAAAAAAGTTCTATTTTTTTTATAAGTTTTTGTATTACATACATTCCAAAAAAAAACAAGCTAAATAATTGCGATTAATTTTGTTCAGGTCTAGGAATAATCGCCACAGTAAGCCTGCTTATACAATTCATCTTGCCCTTATCATTAAACATCTTTATATCCCACACATGAGTCTTACCACCTATGTGCAGGGGCGTACAAATTCCAGTTACATCTCCCGATTTTACGGGGCGCAGATGATTTGCATTTACTTCGAGACCCACACCAATGTACTTATCCCAATCGATTACCATACTGGAAGCTACGCTGCCTAAGGTTTCTGCCAGAACAACAGATGCACCGCCGTGGAGAATTCCGTAGGGTTGGTGGGTACGTTCGTTTACGGGCATACGGGCACTGAGAAAATCTTCTCCAATTTCAGTAAACTCAATGCCAAGCAGGGCGCCCAGATGATTGGGAGGTCGGCCATTAAGTTCCTGAACATTATATTCCCTGTACCATATCATAAATATCTTTCTTCTATGATTCGACGGTGATGGTTTAGATGGCCTGCAAGTATATAAATCAGGGCTCTTACACTTATCGGCAAATTATTGGAGATACCGGTCCGGTCAACTTCCTCTTCAGTAAATGACTTGATCAGAAACATGTTTGCTCTTCTTAAAGTCGCGAATTCATCTGCGAGGCTTTCAATTGTCCGGTCAGCAAAATGAGCATTGGACACGTATGTATTCTCCTCAAAACCAGGCAATGGTGTTTTATCATTGCGCGCGATCCGTAAAGCCCGGTATGCCATAATCCGCTCAGTATCGTTTACATGTCCCAGCAGTTCCTTCAGGGTCCACTTTCCTTCGGCATAAGCAAAGGTCGCCTTATCGTTTGAAATACCTTTCAAAAATGCAGGGAAAGAACTAATTTGATGCTCTAGCTCCGCAATTACATTGTCACTCACTGTATCAATGTAGGTTTGGTAGAATGATGCAAATTCATCAGCTTGTGGTCGCTTCATAGGTCATATTACTTTTTAAAACTATCCGGAAAGTCGTTCCTTTTCCAATTTCAGAATCTTTAACAAAAATATGCCCTTTATGGTAATTCTCAATAATGCGTTTTGTTAATGATAGCCCCAAACCCCAGCCGCGTTTTCGGGTAGTATACCCTGGCTGGAAAATAGTATCGAATTTAAGCCTCGGAATACCCGAGCCCGTATCGCAAATATCTATAAAAACCTGTTCCTTAACCAGATTTTCCCTGATGTCTATTTTTATCATCCCGGGGCCGCTAATAGCATTTACAGCGTTTTTCAAGATATTTTCGATCACCCAGTCAAATAATGGCACATTGATCAGCGCTTCCACATGAGTATCTCCGGCTAATACAAACTCGATCTTATCACTGACCCTCACACGGAAATAATTAACATACTCTTCAACCACTTCATACACTACGTGATTATGGAGAATTGGTTTAGATCCTATCTTAGAAAAACGATCCGCAACCATCTCCAGTCTTTTAACATCATTTTCCATTTCCAGGATCAAGGGATCTTCAGGGGCGTTAAACCGTGATTTCAGCAATTCTACCCAAGCCATTAATGAAGAAATCGGAGTTCCCAGCTGATGGGCTGTCTCCTTAGCAAGACCTACCCAAACCTGATCCTGTTCAGATTTTCTGGAAGAGCTAAAAACGCCGTAGGCTACCAGAAGAAAAATCGCAATGACTGATAATTGTATGTAAGGGAAGGCCCGTAACTGGGTAAGTAGCACCGAATCTTTATAATAAACATACCATTTCCGGGTATCGAGTTCCAGAACTATAGGCTGGGGATGCTGCTTTTTCATCTGACGCAGCTGCGCCTGGAAATATTTGGGATCGTAAGTCCGTTGGGTATCTTCCTTCAGATCGGTTTTAGTACTATCCAGGCCTCTCCATGTGATGATATTGTCAGCAGAATCGGCAACAATTGCTGGAACGGTAAGACTATCCCTCATACTATAAATAAAGGTGATGTATTCATCATTTACATCGGGCATAGCGATAATATTCCGGGTACTTAATGCCCAAAGCTCTGCCCTCGTTCTTTCCGCATCGGAAATCTTCCTTACCAGATAATCTGTATACCACAGCGACGCTCCGGCGATTACAACCGCAAAAGCAAGTAATATAAATTTCCAGCGTCGTTTACGTTCGTACGGATTCATTTGCAGGCAAATTACGAAAGGAAACGGAAAGTGTTACAGGATATTTTTCAGGGATAAGACTACTTAGATGCCCGTTCCTGCGCATTCGAACATAAGAAGCGACAAACCACGCACAACGAACAGCCAACAACTAACAACAATCCCTATCTTTGCCCCCATGTCTGAGAATACCAAAAAAGTAAGAGTACGTTTTGCTCCTAGCCCTACAGGTGGATTGCACCTGGGAGGCGTACGGACCGTTTTGTTTAACTATTTATTTGCCCGTCAGCACAAGGGAGATTTTGTACTGCGGATTGAGGATACTGATCAAAACCGTTATGTAGAAGGCGCTGAAAAATATATTATTGATTGCTTGAACTGGTGCGGATTAAATCCTGATGAAGGTCCGGTAAACGGGGGCCCTTTTGCTCCTTATCGCCAAAGCGAGCGCAAAAAAATTTACGGTCAATATGCTGAGCAGCTGGTTGAAGGAGGTTTTGCATATTATGCTTTCGACAGCACGTCCGAGCTGGAAGAGCAGCGCCTTAAATTTCCGAACTTCCGCTATGGTCATGAAAACCGGATGCATTTACGCAATTCACTGAGCCTTTCTGAAGAAGAAACCAGGAAACTCATTGAACAAGGGGTACCATATGTAATACGCATTAAGGTGCTTCCTGGTGAAACGGTGCATTTCCACGATATGATTCGCGGCCATGTTAGCTTCGATACTGATCTGGTTGATGATAAAGTACTGTTAAAAGCGGATGGTATGCCAACCTACCACTTAGCCGTGGTGGTTGACGATTACCTGATGAAGATTAGTCATGCATTCAGAGGTGAAGAATGGCTTCCTTCGGCGCCTGTTCATATCCTTTTATGGGAATATCTTGGCTGGAAAAATGATATGCCTGAATGGGTGCACTTACCTCTGATTTTGAAACCTGATGGAAATGGGAAGTTGAGTAAACGGGATGGCGACAGGCTGGGCTTTCCGGTTTATGCGATGAACTGGACGGACCCTAAAACAGGTGAAACGACCAAAGGCTTCCGTGAGATGGGATTTCTTCCTGAGGCTTTTGTAAACATGCTTGCCCTGCTTGGATGGAACGATGGAACAGAACAGGAAATTTTTAGCATTGAAGAGCTGATTGAGAAATTCAGCATTGAAAGGGTAAGTAAATCGGGAGCCAAATTTGATATTGAAAAAGCGAAATGGTTCAGCCATGAATACATTAAGAAAGCAGAAGTTCCAAGTATCCGGTATCAAATATTAGACGATCTCGAAAAACGCGGAATAGCCGTAAAGAATGAAGAGTTCTTAGATCAGGTGATTACGCTGGTTAAGGAGCGAATGACCTACCTCCAGGATTTTTGGGAACAGGCGTCCTTTTTCTTCCAGGCACCGGAACAGTATGACCTCGATTCAGTAAAACCCAAATGGACCGAGACTAAAACTGAATTTTTTAACAAACTAATAGCTAAGCTTGATTCATTTAACGATGGACAATTAGATCCAGCAAATCTGGAGGCTTCTTTTAAATCTTTAACAGAGGAAAACAGCCTTAAAATTGGGGATGTGATGCTTCCATTCCGTATCATGCTGGTAGGGGGCAAATTTGGCCCCGGGGTGTTTGATATTGCGGCATTGCTGGGCAGGAGTGAGACTATAGAAAGGATACAAAAAGGATTAGGCGTTCTGGTAAGCTGATCCTGTTTTTTGACAAAAGAATAAGGACAAAACTGGTGCAGTTTAGCAGTAAAAATCTTTGCATCCGGGAGGCTGGGTTCCCGAACAAAGGATCACGGTTGAGCAAGCATTAAAAGCTTACACATCGGGTTCTGCGTATGCTTCTTTTGATGAAAATAAAAAAGGCATTTTAAAAAAGGGGAGCCTGGCTGATCTGGTAATTCTTGATCATGATATAACCACGACAGCTCCCGAAAAAATCAGGGAAGTGAAGGTTATGACAACAATTGTTGGCGGAAAGATAGTCTATCAAAGGGGCAGTAAATAGAAAATTTTCCGGCAATATTTTCCGGGTTAAAACAATGGTTGGCCATCAGTGTTAAATCAAAACTAAATGTATTTATATGAAATGGTTAGGCAGACGCGGAAGCGGCAATATTGATGACAGACGCGGGATGGGCGGTGGTGGTATGGCTTTGGGTGGCGGCGGTATCCTAATAGTGATCTTAGGTTTAATCTTTGGTCAGGATGCCACTCAACTTTTGAGTCAGCTACCTTTAGGTGAATCTTCGCAGCAGGAAGGTAAGGCGGGCTCACCAACCGACGACGCCGGCAAGTTTGCCGATGTGGTTCTGGCAGATACCGATGAGCTCTGGACATCCATTTTCGAGCAAAAAGGAAGCAGTTATGAAAGGCCCACAATAGTTCTTTTCGATAATTCCGTAAGTTCGGCCTGTGGTTCAGCAAGTTCAGCAACGGGTCCTTTCTATTGCCCTACCGATAAAAAAATCTATCTGGACCTAACCTTCCAGCAAGAACTGAAGAATCGATTCGGCGCAGGCGGAGATTTTCCAATGGCTTATGTTATAGCACATGAAGTTGGCCATCATGTGCAGAATTTACTTGGTACCTCAGGTAAGGTTCAACAAATGCGCGGACAAGTCAGCGAAACGGAGTATAACCGCCTTTCTGTTAAATTAGAGCTTCAGGCCGATTTCTATGCCGGAATTTACGCAAATTACATTCAAGGCTTGCAACAGGATGGAGAAAGTGTTCTTGAGGATGGGGATATTGAAGAAGCATTAGCAGCTGCAAGTGCAATCGGCGATGATAGAATTCAGAAACAATCCCAGGGACATGTCGTACCGGATTCTTTTACCCATGGTACTTCTGCACAGCGCATGAAATGGTTTAAAAGAGGTTATGAGACTGGGGATGTAAACCAGGGGGATACTTTTTCCAGCAATGAATTGTGATGTGAGCCAGGAACCCGGACTTTCTAGCTATTAACTTGCAACAGCTATTCCTCCCCACGTAGCCAGTAATCCAAAAATAACACTGCCCATAACGTAAAGCAAAGCCGCACCACTTTGACCGTCACGCATTAGCGAGATGGTTTCATACGAAAATGCCGAAAAAGTTGTAAAGCCGCCCAGAACACCTGTAATTAAAAACAGCCTCCATTCATTTGGCAATCCCGACTTTTCTGCAATCCCATAAAGGATTCCTATTAGAAAACAACCAAGTATATTCACTGTAAGCGTTCCGTAAGGAAAAGCACTAAACCCTTTGCTGTGAATGTATAATGAGATAAGGTAGCGGGAAATGCCTCCTATAAAACTTCCTAGCCCTATAAATAAAATTATTCTCATATGAGGCTTTTAGACTTCACTTCTTAAAACTTCTAAAGGCGGCTTGTTAAGGACGCCGCGGCTATTGAAAAGACCTATTAAAACCGTCAAAGAAGAGATCAAAACAAATAGCAACAATACAGGCAGCATTTCTGGGGTGAAACTGGTTTCAAAGCTAAATTTAGCTAATCCCCAACTGGCAAGCAATGAGAGAACAATCCCTGCACCCGCAGCCAGAGCGCCGAGAAAGAAGTATTCGAGCGCGGTAATAACCAGGATCTGTTTACGGCTCGCACCAAGTGTCCTTAATAATACGCTTTCGCGGATGCGCTGATATTTACTGATCAGAACCGAAGCAATTAGAACAATTAATCCGGTGACAATACTAAATGCTGCCATAAACCGTATGACAAATCCCATTTTAGTTAAAATTTCGTCAAGCACACTCAAAACCAGCCCCAGATCGATCATCGATATATTGGGATAAGTCTTAACTACGGCCCTCTGAAAATTAGCGGAGATTTCATTGGAGGGGACATGTGTCAGCAAGACATGGAATTGAGGTGCATCTTCAAGAACCCCTTTAGGAAATATTAAGAGGAAATTAGTTTGTATCCGGTTCCAGTCGACTTTACGAATACCACCAACAACAGTTTCCAGCGGCGCTCCCTGAACGTTAAAAGTTAATTTATCTCCCACCTGGACTTCTATACGGCGGGCAAAGCCTTCTTCAAGCGAAACATTTACAGGTTGACCGGAACTAACAGTACCTGTCCACTTCCCGCTCACAATTTTTTCAGAGTCGCTTAAGCTGTCACGGTAAGTAACCCTGTATTCGCGCTCTAAAGCGCGTCTTTTTCCCCAGGCCAGACTATCTTTTTTGTAACTCGCAGCATTCCGGCCTTTGATTTCTGTCATCCTCATATTTACGATAGGCACTTCCTGGATTATGGGTAAGTTCATACTCCGGGTTAAATCAGTAACTGATTTCTGTTGCTCGGTCTGGATATCAAATAAAACCATATTAGGCTGGTTCTTACTCGAAGACATCGTAACACGATTGATCAAAATGCCCTGAACAAAGAAAAGGGTACAAATAAATGCAGTGCCCAAACCAATAGAAACCACAAGTATCAGGGTTTGATTGTTGGGCCGGAATAAATTTGCAAAGCCCTGGCGCCACAAATAACTCCATGATGACGGAAAGAATCTTCTGGCGAGCCACATCATCGCGTAAGCTAAAGCTGATAAAACTACAAAAGCAAACAGCACGCCCCCTGTGAAATAAATTGTCTTTCTAACAGACCCCATTTGAAGGTATGTGAACGCGAATACAAACAGCACAATTAAAAAATATACAAGCCACTTCACGGGATCCCTGAATAATGAAGTTTCCTGAAAAGAAAGCCGAAGTGTGTTGAGCGGCGAGATATTTCTAACCGATACAAGCGGCAACAAAGCAAATAGGATCGAGATGATTAAACCCAGTAATAGTCCCTGGGCAATGGCATACCAGGAGATATCCACCGTTATGGCTACCGGAAGGAAGTCCTTGAGAACCACCGGTAAAAACTGCTGAATAAGTGTGCCCAAAATGGCTCCCATCACAGAGCCTATCAACCCGATACCAGCAATTTGGATAAGATAAATGATAAATGCCTGTTTAGAACTTGCTCCCAGACAACGAAGGACAGCAATAGTATTAATTTTTTCCCGAATATAAATGTGTATCGCGCTGGCAACCCCTATACAGCCCAGCAATAGTGCAACAAAGCCAACAAGAGCGAGAAACTCGGTCATATCTTCAAAAGAACGTCCTGTATCTTCCTTGCGTGATTCTATAGTTTCAGCATCCATTTCCGCTTTCTCAAGCCGGGGTTTCAGTTTTTCAGCCAGCACATCTACATCTACCTTTTCTCCGAAGGTATAATAGAAGTTATAATTGATGCGGCTCCCTTTTTGCGACAAACCTGTTTTTTCCAGGTATTTAAGCGGAATGTAAACAACCGGAGCTACAGAGGCTGAAAAGCCTGTTTGACCCGGAGCTTTGTTCAATATTCCGGCAATCATAAAAGTAAGTTCTCCAACTTTGATAGAATCGCCAACCTTCGAATCGAATTGAAGCATCAGGGTTTTATCCACCAGCGCGTGCTGGCTTTCCCTGAATGACCGGCCCGCACTGACAGGTGTAGTCTCTATTTGTCCGTAATAGGGATATGCACCCTGCAGTGCTTTCACATTGACAAGACGGGTTCCTTCGCTTCTGGGAAAATAAATCATTGAAGCAAACGTCCTTTCCTCAGAACGCTCATCGCCCAGTATCATTAACACAGGCAAAATATCCTTCGGTACCGCCTTACTGGTTTCAATAACCATGTCTGCTCCGAGCAGGCTTTTCGCCTGCGAATCTATATCCTGACGAAGATTATATTCGAATGAATAAATAGCGACCAGCGCAGCAATACCAAGAATGATCGAAGAAATGAAAAGGAACAAACGCGAACGGTTGCGTCTGCTGTCCCGCCATGCCATCAGGATCAGCCAGCTGAAGTTTAATCCCCCTCCAGAAGTCCCGGGCAGTGTATTCTTATCTTTGGGCATAATTCTCCCGGTAAGTTGTCTCAGCGGCAGTAAGTTCGTCGGAAATAAGCGCCCCGCCTTTTAATCTAATAATACGTTGAGTTTTAGATGCCAGCTCAAGGTCGTGAGTAACTAGCACCAGGGTAGTTCCTGCTTCTTGATTCAGGTCAAATATTAACTTCACTACCTTCTCGCTTGTTTCCGCATCCAGGTTGCCTGTGGGCTCATCCGCAAAAAGTATCTTGGGCGAATTTGAAAATGCCCTGGCAAGAGATACCCTCTGTTGTTCACCTCCCGAAAGTTGGCCGGGATAATGATGTCCACGATCTGCCAGTCCCACTTTATCCAAAAGATCGGCTGCTCTGGAACGTATGTTTTTCTCACCCCGAAGCTCCAAAGGCACCATGACGTTTTCGATTGCGGTTAAAGTGGGAAGCAGCTGAAAATTTTGGAAAATGAAGCCCACGTGCTGATTTCTCACCGCTGCACGCTGGTCTTCGCTTAAATTATCAAGTCTTATATGATTTAATTCTACGATACCAGAACTCGACCGGTCTAAACCTGCGCAGAGTCCCAAAAGAGTTGTTTTACCGCTACCGGAAGGACCCACAATTGCCAAAGCCGAGCCGGCTGCGAGTTCGAAACTTATATTATCGAGTACAGTTAAACTGCTGCCTCCGCTTTGATAGGTTTTTGTAAGGTTCTGAATGTTTAGAATTATATCCACAAATATTGGGCTTTTAAAGTTTTGCTTTCAGATTCATGCAAAATAATAAATTTGAAACCAGTCCGAGTGTGAGTAGTGTAAAAATTACGCCTGTTTTTGGATGGGAAATTTGCCAGGATGTTACAGAACAGTAATGAAGCGTAGATGTAGTCAGAGGTAAAATGGTATTGATAAGAAATCGTAATTTTGTTCGTCTAAAGAAAAGCGATGCTAAAGAACATTTTATATCTGGCTATTCCATTATTTATTCTCACTTCGTGCAATGGAAATACCAGTCAGAAATCCGAATCCGTCACAAAAGATAGTCTGCCTGCAGAGAATAATATTGAAAAGAAGAACATTCTCTTCTTCGGTAATAGTTTAACAGCCGGGCTTGGAGTCGAGCCGGAAGAGGCATTCCCTGCTATCATTGGAGATAAGATTGATTCTCTGAATCTCCCTTATAAAATTATTAATGCCGGCCTGAGCGGCGAAACAACTGCAGCCGGTAAAGCCCGCATCAACTGGATACTTAAGCAAAAAGTTGACGTGTTCGTTTTGGAACTGGGTGCTAATGACGGACTTAGGGGCATCCCGGTTTCAGAAACTGAAAAAAACCTGCAGGAGATTGTAAACCAGGTTAAATCTAGATATCCCGATGCTAAACTTGTTATGACCGGCATGCAGGTGCCCCCCAACATGGGGGCAAAATATTCATCCGAATTCAGTTCGATCTTCAAAAAGCTAGCTGATAAAAACGACATGGCATTAGTTCCCTTCCTTCTTGAAAACGTGGGAGGTGTTTCAAGTTTGAACCAATCAGACGGGATACATCCAACGCCCGAAGGGCATAGGATTCTGGCTGAAAATGTTTGGCTCGTCCTGAAGGAAATCCTTTAAACAGGAAATGAGAAAATTAGCTATCAGAATAGTTTGCTACTCTTCTAAATAAAAAAGGCCCCGTTCTAACCCGGGACCTCCTAACTAATCAACCAAACTAACTTAATTACGATGCGCTCGCATATCGTAAATCTATAGTTAAGACAGCTGCAAAGTTAAATCGTTACAGCCGATTAGTAATTTAAATAAATGTCTTGATTAAGATGACGAACAAGCAGGTTTACCGACCTGAATGTATAAGCTGAGGCGGGAACGTAATAACAAATTCAGTCCCTTTATCAACTTCTGAACTTATTTCGAGTGCAATACCGTGATAATCGGCAATACTCTTAACTATTGAAAGGCCTAGTCCATAACCTCCCGACTCTTCCGATTTGTTCGCTTTCTTAAAGCGGTTAAATATCGTGCTTATATCCTCACCGGGGATACCTATTCCTGTATCGCTGATTGTAATTACACATGAACCATCTTTCAAAGACCGTTCAGAAATTATGATACTGCCGTTTTGCTTATTATACCGTATAGCATTATTGATGAGGTTGTACATGAGTTGAAATATGAGATCCCGGTTAATACTTTTGAGCATTACATCTCTGGAAATCTCCAGTTTCATCTCAATCTCCTTTTCGCTCAGTCTGTGGCTAATTTCCTCCTCAATATCGCGAAACAATTCATCCAGCGAAACAGACTCATTCTTACTGAACTGGTCATTGTCTATTCTAGAGATAAGGAGGAGGGAGTGAACAATACGTTTAAGCCGGTTCAACGTACGATGCATCCCGATCAAACGCTCCTGAACCAGTTGACCCACCTCCGGTTCACCCATAAGATTCTCGATCTTATTCTGAAGTATCCCTATAGGGGTCATTAATTCATGTGATGCATTCGCAGTGAATTCCCGTTCCTTTTCGAATGCTTCGTGAATTTGCTGCATCAGGTTGATAAGAGAAGTATCCAGAAAAATAAAATCAGTCGTTGTGGTTTTTATTGGGACAGAATTTTCGTTAAAAGGAAACTTCCTGTTACTGATTTTGGTTCGGATTATCTTTCCCAGCGGACGCAACAGAAAACGCGTATAGAAAAGGTCGATTATTAAAGTGAAAAGTATCAACCCAAGGAGGACGTAGGTGGCAATTTTTTGCAGAGGCCGGTTATACTGATCAATGGTAGCAGTTGTTTTTCCAACCTCCATCAGATATTTTTTTTCTCCCGCCATAAAAGCGTGTGTGAGAACCCGGTAACTTAAAGTATCTTCTTCAATTATTCGTTCATCGGTATAGATGGTATCGATTTCGACACTTTTCTCAACAGGCTCCAGTGAGATATATTCCTCTTTAAGCATGGTGTAACTTCCATAGCTGTCTTCACCCTGCAAATAGGTATTAACGCCGTTTTTAGCAACCACATCCAGTACTTTTACCTTCTGCTGACGGAGGTATGAATCTGTATAACTCCGCGCGATCCCGCTAATCAGATAGGGCAGCACAAACACAAAAAGCAAAACTACGGCAAGCTTCGATAGGGTAACGAATAACGTAAGCTTGCTTATTAATTTCACTAATGCTTTCTTATTTTATACCCAACGCCTCTAACTGTTTCAAGCCACTCTACCGGTCCAAAAGCACTTAGTTTCTTGCGTATGTTCTTTATATGAACATCAATATAATTTGAATCATAATCGTCATCCGCAAATGATCCCCATATATGTTCGCTTAGCTGCATCCGTGTCAGCACCCGGTTTTTATGAAGCAAAAGATAACTCAAAAGATCAAACTCTTTTCGAGTAAGCTCTACTTCACTTTTTGAATGGCTTACAATACGTTTCTGCAGGTCAATTGAAAACTCCCCTAATTCAATTTCCTGTGTGTTAATATTAAACTTTCTTCTGGAAATCGCCTGCATTCTGGACTGAAGTTCCAGCAAAGAAAATGGCTTTGGAAGATAATCGTCTGCTCCGAGATCAAGCCCGATAATACGATCCTCAATATTTCCCCGGGCAGTAAGTATGATATATGCCGCATCGGGATTAAGTTTTTTCGCTTCCTGAAGCACCTTCAATCCGTCCAGATCAGGTAAACCAAGATCCAGCAAAATGAAATCGTATGGATTTATTCCCAGCAGTTCAAGTCCTTTACTCGCATTATGGGCGATATCGCAGATATAAAAAGCTTTTTTTAGGAACGCTTCTATCTCGTATGCTAACGTCTTTTCGTCTTCAATCAGGAGAACTTTCAAGGGCAGTATCGATAATATAAATTGAAGTTAAAACCTAATGTTCCCGCCCATACCCTTTTTCGGTACTTTTATAGGTGGCCTTCTTATATTTATGCGTTCAGTTACAGGTTTGGGCTTCAACTTCGGGATTGATCTGGGCACTTCTTTAATAGCACGTCGCTGAATCTCCTTTAGACGCTCTTCCCGGACATCCTGAGAAGGTCTCTGGTTTTCCCCGGCATCTTTGGCATTTTTTTTTCGGGCTGCAGCCGAGTCCTGGAACATTGGTAAAGCTGCAACTTTCCTGAATTGTTGTACCGGATAATCACTATTTATTCGAGCCGAAGCAGATAATGCTAAGGGTAATAATATAGCCAATGCTGAAATAAAGAATATGCGATATAAAAATAAAAAGTTCATTCCATGCAAAAATAGGGAAAGTTCACATCAAATTGAGGCAAACAATCATAAGATAAATATCAAAAATGCATTAGAATTGATTCTGCAGAGCTTGTTCGAATAGTGAACTTGAAATATTCTAATGCTGGATTCAAGTTTTGTCAGAGCTAATTATAAAGCTCATTGATTAATATACGAGATTTTAACGTAAATGTCGTCCGCAAACATGAAGTAAATATGAAGTTTTTGAAATTTTTACTTAAGGGAATTGATGTAAGCAGCGATTTTTAAACCGTCTTCCCTTTTGACCTGCGGCATTGGCGGCATAGGCGTCGGGTAATCAGGCCAGTTTTGAGGCTGCGGGTTATGTATTAATTGGAGGATTTTATCAGCGGTATATTTCCTTTTAGCGATATCTCTAAAGGATGGGCCCACAAGCTTTTTGTCGGGATTATGACAGGAAAGACAGGTGTACGATGTAAGCATTGCTTTCAGATCGTTAAATGTGGGAATCTTGGTAGTAGATGATTTGGCGGCTGAAACACCTGTTTTTGGGGCAGTTGTCGAAATAGTCGCTTTCACCGGCACCGCGTCAGAATTTTTTATGCTCACTTCCGACATTGAAAGTTTCGGCCCTTCCGGAATATTATTTAAGGTGTAATAAGCGACCGGGTGTACCAACGAGTAGAAATTTTGTTTTTCCCGAACACCTTCCAGTTTAAGCGTGTGGATATAGTGTCTGCGAAGATTATCAACTATCAGCCGGACCTTCATGCCGTCTGCAGACAATTTTACTCCCCTTATTTTAAGTTTTTCTATGTTTACCGGCGGACTTCCATATACCGGATGATATTTATAGATATAGCTTTCCACAGCATACGAGGCAATATCGCTTGCTGATTTCGGATCTACGGATTGGGTAAACTCCACCTCGAAACCATCCGGCATTGCTCTTACAGCCTTCATTTCAAAAGGTGTTTTGTCATTCCACACCAGGCGCTGTAAACCCTCGTTGGCCTCGCCCGCCGATCCCCAGCCACGATTAGTTTCTCCAACAAACAGAGAACCATCGCGCGCCCAGGCCATTCTAAGCACTCCTGATCGGAATCCTGTTCGGAAAACAAAGGAAGCGCCCTGATATTCGCCATTTACTTTTTCCAGGAAAACTCTTGAAAGCATACTCATTCCCTGGTCGCCAACGAGGACCTGCCCTTCGAATGGCCCAAAACTTCCTTTAGGGATAGTAATTGGTTCAGAAGTGGAGATACCCAGCACACCATATGGAAGCCATACAGCTGGCAAACGTAATTCAGGGATCGCCTTTTTCATGTCAAAGAGTGTCTTGAAGTTTTCGTTAACTACATTCTCTGGCTTGATGTAGCGACCCTCTGCATTCTTTGTTTTTCTAGGATCAATAAGTGAATTGAATTTGGCTTCCGTTAATTTTAAAGGGGAATTTGGCATTCCTGTCCACGCTAATCCAGCAGGATGTCCCATGAAGTCTCCTTTAACAACTTGCCACAATGCACCTGACCCCATCCAATCACCTTGATTGTCGGTATAAAAAAGGTCGTCATTAATTAATCCGATCCCTGCTGGCGAGCGCATGCCTGTAGCCCATGGCTCCATAGTTCCATCGGCGCTTATCTTCATTGCCCAGCCTCTCCATGGCACCCGACTTTCACCTCTCCACCACTCTTCATTTCCAAAAGCAACGTTTCCGGTTACAAAAAAAGAACCATCTGGAGCGATTTTTGGTCCAAAGCTGTATTCGTGATAGTGGCCGGATAGTGGCCAGGAATACACGGTTTCATACACATCAGCCTTACCATCCATGTTTGTGTCAATTAATTTAGTAAGCTCACCTCGCTGTGCGCCATAAAGTGCTCCATCTTTATAGGCAAGTCCGAGAATCTCGTGCAGTCCGGAAGCAAACTTTCGGAAATAAGGATTGGCACTGGTTGGATTTTCTACTATAAAAACATCTCCACGACGGGTAGAAACTCCCAAATTACCGTTTGGCATTGTCACCAATCCCCCAACCTCCAGAATTATACCTTCTGGCGTTGCAACTTTAAATATCCGGGAAAAATCTTCTTCTTTAGGTGTTTCCTGTGCCCCAGCATTCAGGCCTGATAAAATCAGAACTGCAAATAGAAAAGTACTATATATTGATTTCATATCTTCCCTAATTAAAATAAAATTGAATAACTTAATCCTGTCCCCGCTGGAATAATCAGTTCTTTACGCCCGTTTTGGTCGCGCAAAACAGGTTTGGCTCCATTTACATTATCAAGCCGCAAATAATATGACTGATCGTCTATAAGATAAAGCCCCGGCGATGTCTCTTCGATTGAGGATCCAGACGCTAACCGAAAATAAAGCTCCTTCGTAGGATTTTCAATCTTTATTTCGCGGGTCAGCCCAGTTCCATCGGGCATTACGGTTGTGAAATCTGATATCGCCGAACCATGTATCAAGTATCTAAACGTCGGCCTTCCCTGAGCATCTAATATGTATCCCCGGGGACGGTATGAAGTGCCTGTTGTATCTGCCGGCCAGATGCTTTGCGCATTTTCCAGCTCCGCTAAAGATTGCATAGGTTTTCCAAAACGATGCACAGTGCCAAGAGGCCTGGATGATCCGTCACCACGGTCATGCCACATTGGAGTTGCATTCAAAAAACCCCCTCTCCAAGCCTGAATAATTGCAGCATTATCCATATCGTAGGTATAGTGAACTTTTGCCGGACTTCCAACAGATACGGCATGCACCACTCTGGAACCACCGGGTATATCCATAAAACTTCTGACGACACTGTTCTCTGATGCATCTATTAGAATCGGATCAACGGCGTTTGGGTTTGTGGCTGCCTTGGGGGCCTGGCGCGGAGTATCAAATTTTGTGATCTTAATATTTCGGAATGCTATTGGCCCATGATCACCCTGTATCCTTAGCGGTCCGGTTGCTTTTTCGTCAGCGGAAATAGATCCTCGAGTGACCCCTGTTAGCTCTACATTGTCATGAATTGTTACCCCGTTCAAATCAACCCGCAGAATAACCGCATTCTGTATTTTAGCCCCGTTTCCATCAAAACGAGGTGCCTGAAAGGATATTTTCATTCTTTGCCACACTCCGGGTGCACGGCTTACATTTTGCCGTGGTGCATATCCTGAGTAGCCTTTTTGACCATCAGGTTTGCTGTCGTCCCATCGCTCATAGATTCCGCCATTACTTCCAGATCGTATGTTTGTTGCTCCCCAAGTATCTATGAGCTGAATTTCATACCTGCCCTGAAGATAAATCCCGGAATTCGAGCCTGGTGCTATAAGATATTCCAACTCAAGATCAATGTCGCCGTACTCTTCAATAGTATAAAGATCCTCCCCTTTATTTCTATTGTCAGGGAGGTTAAGCAAAACTCCTACACCATCACTAAATCTCAAGCTGTTAGGCTTTTCTAAATCTGCTTTTACCCCGGCTACAATCCGCCAGCTCTTCGAGGGGTTTTTGAACGCCGAAAGGTCATTCAATTCAACCTGTGTTCCGGTTTGACCGAAAGCAGTTGTGATCCCGGATAAAAAGACCAGTGCATAAAATGCGCTAAGCACCAACGGAATAATTTTCAATCGTAGTATCATAGTCAAATCATAAAAAAGTGAAGATAACAATGAAAATTATAAATTGCCAAAACGATTTAGCAGATTAAATTTTCGTCAATCTAAAAAATCGTTATTATAATTTACTGCATCTGGTTTCTCCTTATTATCTTGTTTTCCTAATAAATTCTCTTTCCACAATACGCGCTAGTTGTGTACAAATGATACTTAGAAAACAGGGTTATAATGGACTATGTTTTTATTTCTAAAGTTTCAACCATAAAAGCTTCCTTTACAGGACGAATAGGTTTATCGTACACCTCACTCAGCACTTTCACAAAACACCCGCCATAGTAAAAGATGAGCGCGGAATAAAAAACAAATAACATTATGAGAACGGTGGACCCTGAGGCACCGTAGAGTAAACCAACATTGCTTTGAATGAGCAGGAAGCCCAGAACCCATTTTCCTATCGTAAAAAGTATTGCAGTAAAACACCCTCCGGCCATTGCTATCTTCCATTTAGGGCGGCCGACAGTGAGGAAACGGAAAAGACAAGCAAACCAGATGCTGACAAAAAGCACAAAAATCAGTTCATTTACAACCACGTTTAGGAGGATTCCGCCGCTGCCCCATAATTCATCGATATAATCGCCCAAAATAGCCTGCAATCCCTCCAGAAATAACCCTGCAAAGAAGAGAATCCCTGCAATAAATATGACCACTAATGATCTTATCCTGTATTTTAATCGAAACACAAGGCCTGAGTGCGGACGAATCCTAATTTCCCATATCTGCCCCAGCGAATTCTTTATTACGTCGAAAAGGGTGGTTGCTACAAACATTAAAAAAATAAATCCGAATACGGTAACATACCATTCATGACTCAGGCCGCTAACAGCGTCTAATGTATTCGCTAGCTGCTGAGCACTTTTTGTTCCCAGAATATGACCTAGCCGGTCGATAAGCTCTGAACTAAGCTCTGTAGGATCAACAAAGATTCTGAAGAACTGGGTGAAAATAATAAGAATGGGAGGTAGGGCAAAAGTTGTAAAGAAAGCAGTTGCCGCGGCCATACGCAATGGATCATTAGCCTTAAGTACACTAAAGGCGCGTCTCATCAGCACAGCGAAAGCAAGCAAATTCTCAAATAAATTTTGTCCCTTTTTTACCTTCTTATCCAAGCTTCGAAGGTACTAAAACTTGCCGATCATTAGAACGGACAGGTCGGTGGACTCTCTTTTAAGGATCACTTGAATCCAAAAATGTAATCTAAAGGAACAGAAAAATTGATTTGTACTTAGCGATATTCCAGCGTACTGGCTTATTACTTAACTAGCTTAAGCAATAGCTCAGGTTCATTAGTCGTGATAAAATCAATCTTTCGGTCGAGGAACCATTTCATCATTGCTTCGTCATTCACTGTCCAGGCATTGATGGTTAGCCCTTTTTGCTTAGCCTCAGCAATCCACAGTTCGTTTTTTTGAAACACGCTGAAATGATAATCCAAGCCCCAAAGCTTATCAGCAGCCAAAACTGACGGGGATTTGTCTCCGTTCAAATAAGCCACTCTGGCATACGGGTCCAGCCTCTGTATTTCCAGGCAAATGTTGTAATCAAAACTTATATAGTCGATCCAGGCTTGTGCTTTAAGATCTTTTACCATTTCAACGGCTTTTTGAGCCAGTTGTAACGCCCGGGTGTTATTGATTGTAGGTTTAATTTCCAAGACAAGTTTGGTAGTGTTCTGGCTAAGGCCGGCTTTGAGAAATGCCTCCAGCGTTGGCATATTTTCGCCGCTTTTTAATTTTAAATTCCCCAACTGAGCAGCAGAACTTGTCGCAATAGTTAGGCCCTGAATAGTTGGGTCGTGATTTATAACCAAAACTGAGTCAGCCGACATATGTACATCGAACTCACTTCCCTGACATCCCATTCTGATAGCATGCTGCAGGGCTGCAATTGAATTCTCAGATGCACCTGTATTTTTGAATGCGCCACGGTGAGCTATTACTTTATTGGTATTAAACTGATCATTCACAATTCTAAAGCTTTGAGTTACTTTAGTTGAACCAGTTTTGGCCCGAATATTCAGATCATACCATTTCACATCAGGTTTAACGTAACTAGCTACAATCGATAGTTTATCATCCTTTATGAAGAATGTCTTCGCATCTTTCCCACGAACCTTAAAAACAACCTTTTCAGGAGAATTGGTATGCAATGTTCCTATCTCAGTTCTCCCTGAAGAAAATGTATGATTGCTTAGTAGAACAGACATTTTTTGCTGCGAATAAGTTGGAGCTGAAAGAAAAGATAATATAGACAAGAAAGCAAAAGATTTTAATAAATTCATCGGAGTCCGTTGGTGGTTGTTTGTTGTTAGATAGTCTTAGCTAGAAATATAAAGTTAATACCTAAAGCGAATATTCTCTACTTAATTACAATGTTTTACATCTCCTTTAAACAACCAGTGCTCTATTAGGAAGCAGTGTCTAACAACTAAACACAAACAACCCACGACCAAATATAAGTTTGGCACGAATTCAGCGTTATGTTTTGTATGAAACAATTATCTCTCATTCTATTGCTTTTCGTTTTATTTACCGGTTGCGGACTAAATAAGCAAGCTCGTCAGATAGAGGCCCTGGAAAAGTGCACTTACGAAATTAGCTCTGCTGATAGTATTTACCTGGCGGGAAGAGATGTAAGTCAAATGGTGAAAAACCGCACGTTGGAACTTCGGAATGTACCCGAGCTCGCTCTTGCACTGTTCAGAAAAAACATCCCGCTCAAGGCCCGGGTAAATCTTACCATAAATAATCCTACACCCACAGAGGCATCCATCAACCAATTCCAATACATTGTGTTGATTAAGAATCAGGAAATTGCTAACGGATTTGTAAATCAAAAGGTTAGCGTAGCACCGGGGGGGTCTACAACTGTGCCTGTTCGAGTCAATTCAAATATATATTCATTCATATCGAACGGAAAAACAATGGAAGAGATCCTTGATTTTGTTCGGGGCGGTGAAAGCGGTGCTGCCGAACGCAAAGGCGTTGTAACAATCAAAATTAAACCTACTATTGACGTAGCGGGTAAATTGGTTCAGTATCCGGGATATATCACAATTGATAAAGAAGTTAGCTCTAAAATACTTTTTTAGAGTAATTACAAGGAGTAAAGAATAGGAACAAAATCGGCTTCAATTTTAATGTGAGTTTTTTCACATTTCATTGAAAGAATCCAGTAATTGGCGCATTTCCCTGACTTTTATCACATCTGTTTCGTGTAAATCTTCTGAATCAAGATTAGTTTTAAGGCTACTTTGGGCGGCGGCGTCAATCTTTCTTTTAGCAGTACTATGAAATTCAAAAGCTCTGGTATCCTTAGCCAATGTCATTAAATTTCCCGTGGTTATCCCCGATCCGGGCATGATGCTTATCCTATTTTCTGCCTGCTTAACCCGCTTTGATATTTCGGGAATTGCATCTTCTGCATAATTCATGCCCCCGGATGTTAAGATACGATTGAAACCCATTTTCACTATTTCCTCCAGGCCCTTCTCCGGATCGCAGCAGCGATCAAATGCACGGTGAAAAGTTAGCTGCATGGCACCTGAAAGCGTTATAAGTTCAGAACATCTTTCAATATCAACACTCCCGTCTGGCCGCAATATCCCAAAAACAATACCTGCGCAACCAAGCTCTAAACAGCATTGTACATCCTGTTTCATCACTTCAAATTCATGGTCGGAATACACAAAGTCGCCACCCCTTGGCCTGATGATTGGGAAGATAGGGATACTAAGAAGGCTTTTGCATGTTTTGATAATGCCGTAGGAGGGTGTAGTGCCTCCCTCATACAAATTATCACAAAGCTCTACACGATCGGCTCCGCCTTCTTGTGCTGCCAGGGCAGAATTTAAAGAACCGGCACAGATCTCGAGGATATACTTCATTAATAATAACTCTTTCCTTTAATTAGCAACTCCTGATTTACCTTATCACAGACAGCAAAACTAAATCCCTTCTGGATGGCATAAGCGCCATATTTGCCTTGCTTGTTAATCGCTAAAAATCCTACCTGGATAATCTTTGCAGTCTCGGGTTTCTTCTTGATGATCCGCATCACAGCCTCTTTGCAGGCGTCCTCAGGAGAGTAACCCTGGCGCATAAGTTCCACAACAAGGAAACTGCCCACATTTCTGATTACTTCCTCACCAACCCCGGTCGATGTTGCAGCACCTACCTCGTTGTCGACAAACAATCCTGCCCCAATTATGGGTGAATCGCCAACTCGTCCATGCATTTTAAAACCCATTCCGCTTGTTGTACAGGCTCCGGAAAGATTTCCATTTGCATCAATTGCCAGCATTCCAATAGTGTCGTGATTATATTTATTCCCGGGCATCTTATCCGGGCGAAATGACTTATTTTCAATGTTGATCTCAGGCTTGTATTCCGATTTCTTGAGCCAATCTTTCCAGTCTTTTTCGGATTTTGGAGTTAAGAGATTTTGTTCCTTGAAGCCCTGTTGAAGTGCAAATTTCAGAGCACCATCTCCAACCAGCATCACATGAGGGGTTTTTTCCATAACCAGGCGGGCAACAGAAATCGGATGTAGTATGTTCTGCAAAGCCGCTACACTCCCGCAGTTGCCAAATTCATCCATAATACACGCATCAAGAGTTACTATGCCATCCCTGTCAGGAAATCCGCCGAGTCCTACACTCTGATTATTGGGATCAGCTTCAGGGACGTGAACACCCTTTTCAACAGCATCCAGTGCACGCCCATTATTTTTAAGGACATTCCATGCAGCTGCATTAGCCGCTATTCCAAAATCCCAGGTGGAAATAACAATAGGATTATCCAAACGAGGTGCGGAAAAGTGATTTTTTGTCAGGGCTAGTGAATTACCCGCAAGTAATGAAGCCCCTGCCAGAGAAGTGGTTTTGAGAAATTTTCTGCGATCTACCATGAATTAAAGGTAGCGAAATAGTATCAAGAGCCAAGTATCAAGATCGTTCCCGGCTAGGTATACGGTTTTACCCCACCAGTTACGCATGGTAAGCTTTGTGGACATCTTGATACTTGATACCTGATACTTGATTCTCTAAACCGTTGTCCGGATCTTCAGCTCCTTCAACTGCTCTTCAGCAATGGTTGAAGGCGAATCGATCATGACATCACGGCCTGAATTATTTTTAGGGAATGCAATAACATCCCGGATTGAATCTAGTCCGGCGAAAATTGAAACAAGCCGGTCAAAACCAAATGCGATACCACCGTGTGGAGGAGCGCCATATTCAAAGGCATCAAGTAAAAACCCAAATTGCTTCTGAGCTTCATCACTACTGAAGCCAAGGTGCTTAAACATTAGCGACTGAAGAGCACGATCATGAATCCGGATAGAGCCTCCTCCAATCTCGGTACCATTAATAACCATATCATAAGCATTTGCCCGAACCTCTCCAGGGTTTGTATCCAGCATCACGATATCTTCAGGTTTAGGTGAAGTGAAAGGATGATGCATGGCATGGTAACGCTGGCTTTCTTCATCCCATTCCAACAAAGGAAAATCAAGAACCCATAGTGGTGCGAACACATTTTTGTCTCTTAAGCCCAACCGGTTTCCCATTTCGAGTCTGAGTTCGCTCAATTGTTTACGGACCTTGTCTTTTATGCCGGCCATAATGAGAATTAAGTCTCCAGGCTGCGAATCAAATGCTGCCGACCATTTCTTGAGTTCATCTTCGCTGTAGAACTTATCGACAGAAGATTTTAGACTTCCATCTGCGTTATGACGTAAATATATCAGACCGGTAGCGCCAATTTGTGGACGTTTTATAAACTCGGTAAGTTCATCCAACTGCTTCCGTGTGTAATCTGCGCAGTTTTTAGCGTTTATTCCAATAACCAGTTCTGCATTATCGAAGACAGGAAAATCTTTACCCTTAACTATATCGTTCAGCTCAACAAACTGCATGTCGAATCTTGTATCTGGCTTATCAGAGCCGTAAAGGCGCATCGCATCAGCATACTGCATCCGTGGAACATCTGCCAGATCCACATTCTTGACATTCTTAAACAATGCGCGAATCAGTCCTTCAAAAACGTTAAGAATATCTTCCTGCTCGATAAAAGCCATTTCGCAGTCGATCTGGGTAAATTCCGGCTGCCGGTCGGCGCGCAGGTCTTCATCCCTGAAACATTTAACGATTTGAAAATACCGATCAAAGCCCGATACCATTAATAGCTGCTTAAATGTTTGCGGCGATTGCGGAAGGGCGTAAAATTCTCCAGGGTTCATGCGGCTTGGTACTACAAAATCGCGTGCTCCTTCCGGTGTTGATTTTATTAAAACAGGCGTTTCTACCTCTATAAAGTCAAGACCGTCCAGGTATTTTCTCACTTCCTGAGCCATTTTATGTCTTAGCACAAGATTGTTTCTTACCGGATTACGGCGAAGATCAAGGTATCTGTATTTAGCCCTGAGGTCCTCACCCCCATCGGTTTCATCTTCAATAAGGAAAGGGGGTAGTTTAGCTGCATTTAAAAGTTCCATATTTGAAACTTTTATTTCAACCTCGCCGGTAGGCATTTTAAGATTTTTGCTGGAACGCTCAATAACTTTTCCGCTTACTTTTATAACAAATTCACGTCCCAGATCACGTGCCTGTGCTCTCAGGCCGGCATTATCATCAGAATTGAATGTCAACTGCGTTATACCATAGCGATCACGCATATCAACGAAAGTCATACCTCCGAGGTCGCGTGATTTCTGCACCCAGCCGGTAAGCGTAACTTCTTTATTTAGATCGTTGATGGTTAGTTCTCCGCAAGTATGTGTTCTGAGCATAAAATCCTTTAATGTCGCAAAAGTACGTTTTTTGAAAAACTTGAGATACAATAAATTGCATTTTTATGCGGATTTTGAGTAGAATTCAGCTCTTTAGAGTATCGGTAAATTGTTTTAAGTACTAAAAAGGCGACAAGCAATCAACTAAATAAAAGTTAATAATATTTATTTTATAGATTTGTATCATCAATAAGGGGTGCCTTGTTTGCGAAATCAAACACAAAAACAGGCTGAGATTAAACCCATCGAAGCAGTTATGAGGGAGGAGTGATAAGTAATGAGTTTAACCGCTCATAACTCATCCCTCCTCCCTTATAACTCGCGAGAGCACCTGATCCGGATAATGCCGGCGTAGGGAGGTAAATGTTAAGGCAAGTATAGAACCCCACTATACTTATGTTTAACTTTTTTATTTATTCATTTTGAAAAATCTATTAATCATCGCTGCGGCGATCATGTTGCCTTTTATGGCTTCAGCTCAATTTTCCGTTAGCGGAAAAGTCACCGACAAACAAACTGGTGCACCACTTTCAAGAGCCAGTATCAATTTGGAAAACTCTTTTATATCCATCCAAACGGATCCATTTGGGAATTACAATTTAAAGAATCTGAAGGCAGGCAAATACCAGTTTCGGGTTAGCTATATGGGATATCAAAACCTTCAGGAGATTGTCATAATTGAAAGAAACCTGACGCTTAATTTTGAACTTAACGTTAATAGCCTGCTTGCAGATGAGGTCCTGGTGAGATCTACCCGGGCTACCGAAACTTCCGGAACCACCTACAGAAATGTCAGTAAAGAAGAGCTTGAAAAGAACAATTTTGGCCAGGATCTGCCTTTTCTACTAAACCAAACCCCTTCTGTAGTTGTGAGTTCAGACGCCGGGAATGGAATAGGTTATACAGGAATACGCATCCGCGGAAGCGACCCCACAAGAATAAACGTAACGGTAAATGGAATCCCTTATAACGATTCTGAAAGCCAGGGAACATTTTGGGTAAACATGCCAGATTTTGCCTCTTCTGTCGACAACATTCAAATTCAACGGGGCGTTGGTACATCTACCAATGGCGCAGGCGCATTTGGAGGAAGTTTGAATATCCAAACTTCAACCAGGCGCGATTCAGCTTACGCAGAGCTTAACAATACGTTTGGCTCGTATCAAACATTGAAAAATACGGTAAATGTAGGGACTGGCCTGATTAATAATAAGTTCAGTTTTGATGGGCGGCTTTCAAGGATCAAGTCGGACGGCTACATTGACCGTGGATCGTCTGACCTGAAATCATATTTTTTAAGCGGTGCGTATTACGGCAAAACCAGCCTGCTTCGGGCAAATGTATTTTCAGGATCCGAAAAAACCTACCAGGCCTGGAACGGCGTTCCGGAAAATCTGCTTAATTCCAATCGCACATTCAACAGTTTTACTTATGATGATCAAACGGACAATTATGTTCAGAATCACTACCAGTTACTGTATTCGAAAACGATTTCCTCCACAGTCTCAGCAAATGCCGCGATGCATTATACCCGGGGTAAAGGATATTATGAGGAATTTCGGGAGGATCAGGACTTGGCAAACTATGGAATAGCTCCTTTCATTTCAGGAAGCACTGCTATAACCGAAAGTGACCTTGTCAGGCGGAGATGGCTGGATAATGATTTCTATGGAATGACCTATTCAATTAATTACACTCCATCATCAAAAGTGAATTTTACCCTCGGAGGAGCTTACAATGAGTATGATGGAGATCATTTCGGAGAAGTTATCCGCGGACAATTTGTGCCGGTAGATATGAATCTCCAAAGATATTATCAGGGTAATGGCTTTAAAACTGATTTTAACACTTACGCAAAAGCAGATTATTCCCTTGGCAATTTGAACCTGTTTGCAGACCTTCAATACCGCTCAATAAATTACAAGATCGGAGGAACTGATAAAAACCGCTTGACTCTTGGACAGGAAGACAGGCTGGATTTTTTCAATCCCAAAATTGGCTTGAGTTTCCGGATCAATGCTGCCAGTAATATTTACGCCTCCCTTGCTTTGGCTAATAAAGAACCAAACCGCGATGATTATATTAACTCAAGCCCGTCAACCCGTCCATCATCGGAGAATTTGATTGATATAGAAGCCGGTTACCGAATTCGAAAAAGTAATTTTTCTGCTGGTCTGAATGCTTACGCGATGATATATGATGATCAGTTGGTATTAAACGGGAAAATAAATGACGTTGGTGAATATATCCGCCAGAATGTTGAAGAAAGTTACCGTTTAGGTATTGAACTAGATAGCAGGTTACAAATAAATAGCCGGCTGGCCTGGGGGATAACAGCCTCCCTAAGTAACAACAGGATTAACAACTTCACAGAATTTGTGGATGACTATGACAATGGGGGCCAAATCCGAAACGATTATAAGAACGTAAACCTCGCATTTTCCCCAGGCTTTATTGGGTCCAGCGAGTTTAGCTTCCGGCCTTTCCGAAAGACAGAAATAGCATTGCTCAGCAAATATGTTGGCGAACAGTATCTCGATAACACATCAAACTCCGCAAGGAAACTGGATGCGTTTTTTGTAAATGATTTGCGGCTTGGGTATAATACTTCCTTCAAAGGCGTAAAAAATATCGGCCTTTCCCTTCTCGTAAACAATGTATTTTCTGAAAAATATGAATCAAATGGTTATACATTCAGTTACCTGTATGGTGGTGCAATGACGACTGAAAACTTCTATTTCACACAGGCACCGGCTAACTTTTTACTTTCTCTAAGCGTTAAATTTTGAAAGAAGGAAAGCCTATCGAATTAACCTGACCCTGATTTATATGATCTATGAATGAGATTTCACATGCGACCACCTTCGGGGTCGGGAACCTAAATTGCCTGTCTTCTATAAACATACGACCACCTTCGGGGCCGAGCATAATTGTTAAACAGAAATACAATTGTTAATCAGAAGTGGTTAATCGATAAGTAACAACGGCCTGACCCTGAAGGGTCACATGTTTATAGCATTATCTTAGCAAAGAAATCCCGACCCCGAAGGCGGTCGCATGTGGTAAACAATACATTTTCATGAAAAAATACATCTCCAAATTTCATTACCTCACACAAGATTTACCGCATCGCAGCCACATCGAACAAACAGAAATTGCCTGCAAAGCTGGTGCGAACTGGATCCAATACCGATGTTTAAGTAAATCGGACGATTATCTTATTTCCGAGCTGCACCAGGTCGCTTCAATCTGCGACGACTGGGGAGCTACACTGATCTTAACCGATCATTACCATTTACTCGATAAAGTGGATGCGCAGGGTGTGCACCTCGAAAATATGAATGCAGATTTCAAAAATATCCGCAAAATTATCAGCGATGAAAAAACTCTTGGGGCATCCGCAAACTCTTTTGAAGATATTCACAGAATTCATGCTTCCGGTGCGGTTGATTATATTGGTTGCGGACCGTTTAGTCACACGCTCACTAAACCGAACGATTATCCTTTGCTTGGAATAGAGGGGTATAATTCTATAGCTCAAAAGATGCATCAGGAACAAATTGATATCCCGATACTGGCTGTCGGCGGTGTGGTAATCACTGATGTTGAAGCACTTCTTTCTACCGGAATTTATGGGATTGCCGTTTCATCAGCTGTAAATTTATCGGAAGATCCGGGTTTAGCGTTGAAGGGTTTTTATAAGAAAATCTATTGAGAGCAAAGAACAAGGAGCAAGGAACAAAGACATCCACAATACACAACAAGCTTTGTAGCTTATAAAGAACCTCCCTGGTCGCGTAAACTTGCGCTAGTCTTTACTCTTTGATCTTTGCTCTTTATTCCTTGGTCTTTGCTCCCATTTTCCTAAGTTTGACTTATGTCTTCACACCATATCGTCCGAGAAAAACAAGAACCTGCTTTGCTCATTATGAGCTTAGATGGATTTGAAAATGAAAACCTTGGACAAATCCTGGAATGGAGCCCTACGGTAATTGTTAATGAGGACATTTATGAGCTTGCCGATTCAATGGCGATTAAGGTTGATGGAGTTATAACGAGTGATACTCAATTTCTGGCTCAGGAAAGTACACGCATTATTTTAACAGCCACAGACCCTTTAGAGGATTGTTTGAAATTTCTTGTTGGTGAAGGTTATCCGGCTGTGAATATTATAGCTAAAGAGTTCGCCCTTAAAGATTATGCCCTTTTTGTGGAGGATATAGACCTTGTTGTTTTCGTCGGAGATCAAAAGATTTTCCCTGTGCGTTCGGGTTTCAGCAAATGGCAGCCGGCTGGCGAAACCGTACACCTGCTACACGAGGTACATAACTTGAGCACCAGCGGACTCATTAAAAAAGAAGAACAGATTCTGGAAACCGAAAAAGATGGTTTCTACTCCTTCACTTTCGACCAACCATTCATATTCATTTCAGAGAAGATTTGATGGAAATAATTGATGCTTCAGTACAGGATATTCCGGTAATTCATGAACTGGCTGAAAAAATCTGGTGGCCCACCTACCGATCCATCCTTTCAGAGGAACAAATCGCATTCATGCTGGAGAAAATGTATTCGAAAATTGCACTTGAGCAACAAATGAAGGCTGAGGTTAAGTTCCTGCTGGTTAGAAGGGATAGTGAAAATGTGGCTTTCGCGGGATATTCTATAGATTATGAGAATGAACCATTGCTGAAAATCCATAAGATTTACGTCTTGCCTTCAGAGCAGGGAAAAGGAACGGGTAAGAATCTTATAGAGTATATTTCACATTTAGCTATAGAACTAAAAATTCCTGAAGTGGAATTGAATGTTAATAGAGCAAATCCTGCTTTGGGATTTTATCAAAGGATGGGATTCGAGATTAAGGAAACTGTTGATATCCCATATTATCAGTTTGTATTAAATGATTATGTGATGCGGAAGAAGATTTTTTGAACGCAAGGTGTGCAGTCGTCTATTCATCCTGAAAAACTTTGCGACCTTTGCGCCAGTACTTTGCGGACTTTTGCGTTTAAAAAATCCATTAAGGCCTTGCCTCCAGCTTTGGAATCCTCTTCGGTGTATCAACGCCCGATACGATACTTCTTGCGCTTAACGCGATAGCCTTAATCGTAGCCCAGATGTTCGCCGCATCAAGAGTTTCAAACTCATCATTTACTGTATGGTAGAACTTATCGGTATCGATCTGATCGGTCGATATGGTATGGGCGGGCACACCCAAAGCCGCCAAAGTGGCATTATCGCTACGATAGAACAGATTTTGGGCAGGATAAGGATCCGGATGAAACTTAAAGTCGGTATTTGCGAGGTTCCTCTGAAGAATTTCACCAAAATCAGACCGCTCATATCCTGTAATGAAGGCAGCGTTCTTACCAAATTTCGATTCTTTACCAATCATCTCTATATTAAACATTGCGATAACATCTTGAGGATTAATTTTCGAAGAGAAATATTTCGCTCCGTAACCGCCAATTTCTTCTGCGGTAAAAGCAACGAAAATGAGCGTGCGCTCATTATTTTTTAACTGTTTATAATATTTAGCAAGAGAAATTACTGCAGTAGTTCCGGACGCATCATCATCCGCACCATTAGCGATAGAATCACCCTCGACGTTTTCAATCATTCCCAAATGATCATAATGTGCTGAAAATAATACAAGTTCTTTTTCCTTCGATTTACCAGGAATCATTCCTGCAACATTGAATAAAGCAAGAGATTCAACGTTACTGTTCGCTTTTACTATATAAGTACTAGCTTCTGTAGTCCCCAGCACAAAGACAGCACCCGCACGATCTCCGGGTTTTTCGACGATGCGGCCGCGTGTTGCATTATCCTGCAAACGTTTAAAAGTCGCGGCATGTGATTTATCAACAAGCACCAGCACAGGAAACTTGTAAGCTAGTATTGCACGGTATTTCTGACCAAATTGTTCACCTGCCGCGATCTTTAAAGTACTGCCTCCCGAGGTATTGCTCATTTCCAGTAGCGGTTTTTCAGACATGGAAATAATATTACCCGCCTCAATGCTTTTCCCGTCAATTGTAACGCTTACACCCCCAGGTGTTACTCTCGTAACAGTGAATTCCTGCCTGAAATCGTTCTCACCAGCCAGTGGCTGCAGACCAATCTTTTCAAATTCAGCTTCAATGAAGCTGGCTGCCTTGTCAATACCTTTTGTAAAAGTACCGCGGCCTTCCATTTCGTCGGCCGACAGAGTCTTAATAATTCGTGTTACATCATCTTGCCTGACCAGTTGATCAGGCTTTTGAACCACACAAGAGTTCAGTAACAATATCGCTGCAAAGCCCGCTTGTATCTTATTGATCTTCATTATTTTATTTTAGATGATAGCCAGTTATTTCTGAATTGTAATTGTTTAGCAGTCACGTTTGAAAAGGGAACTACCGACAAGGTGTTATCTTCCTGAAATCTTAGGGTTGACGTTTTTATAGTGCCCTTGTGCTCGAAGCTTACAGGGACGCTTTGCCCTGGTTTATATTGAGAAATGATCTGTTCGAGATTTACATTTCCTGTTAAATTATTATCACCGATCTTAAGAATATAATCACCTGCTTCAATTCCTGCTTCATATGCAGCTGAACCCTTTACTGTTGCATTTGTCACTCTGTTTTTTCCGGTGGATGAAACTAATGTCAAACGCACCGGACCTATGCTCGCTTTACCAGGAGAAGCTTTACGCAATTCAAGGCCGGCATTTCCCAGGAGCCTGGCATAATCATTCTTTTCAACTCCCTCTACGTATTTTCTAAAGAAATCCTGGGCGAAACCCGGGTTTGTTAAGTTAGCTAAGACAATTTGCAGATCCGGCACGGTGTACGGTATTTCAGTTTTTCCGTGTGCTTTCCAGACCGCCTGCATGTAGTCGTCCAGTGTCAGATTAAATTCTGATCGAAGACGCAGGTCCAGGCCGAGAGCAATAAAGGCACCATAAGTATAGTAGGAAGTAAATGTGCTAGTGTAATTTGTCTCATCTACAGATACGCCAGCGTCGGCAAATACGGCGTAACGGCTCATATGGGCTGCAGAAAATCTTGCAGCACCTGGTGAATTTAATACCCCATTCAGAATGCCCGCTAAAATTCCTTCATATTGTTTTTGCGTCCTGAACCCCGCGCGTTTGAGGATCAGATTACCATAGTATTGCGTAAAACCCTCAGCAAACCATAGTTCATTGCTCATATTAGCATGAGAGAAATCAAATGGCTCAAGGGTTTTCGGACGAATGCGTTCTACATTCCAGGCATGGAAGAATTCATGTGAAAAAGTACTTAACATTGCCTCTTCGTTACCCGCTATCTTATTTCCACTGCTGGTAATAACCGTTGAGTTTCGGTGTTCCATGCCATCACCATTATTATCAGGGTTTACGTCCTGAAGGAAAGTATAAGTTCCATAATCGAAAACGGGAAGCTCACCAAATACTGCCTTTTGTTCAACTACTACTTTTGATACCTTTTCAGCAAAATTATCAATTACCCCCTGATCGTCAGCAGTTCCATGTGAACTTAATCGGATAGTCTGTTTCTTGCCGCCCGTATTGAGATCCTCCCAGACCGCCAATTTGAACTGCGACAACTCTGTTGGGCTGTCCATAAAATACTGGAGATTGGGCGCTGTGAATGTATCTTCTTTGCCTGTCGCTTTCAATTGGGTGGCGACCTTCCAGTTATAATTTACAAGATCATTAAACTTTATACTGATAGGCGTTTCGGTCATTGCAGGAAACCACATGAAAGTTGCGGGCATATTCATGTGGGCATGGGTCTCGTCTATTCCGAGGTATGTGCCATCTACATGGTTGCCAAAAACGGTGTAATTAATTTTAACTGAACCCTGGTGGTTACTCACCTGATAGACATCGCCTTCAACCTGAATGACAGGTAAATTACTTCCCTTTTCATCAACAGCGTTAACTCCGTAAACATTTTTACCAAATTCATGGGTAGCATAACGGCCTGGAGAGGACCGGCTCATACGGAATGTAAGTGGTCCTGCGGGGATATTCGAAACATTGATAGTTATATCGGCTTCATTGTGTACCGCGTTAGGAAAGGATATTGAATATTGAATTACATTCTGCGCGGATGCGCTAAACACCATAACGATGCATGATAATGACAGGATGAAAGATCTCATTGAAGAATAATTGCTGAACGAAGATAGTTAAATTGGAAAATGAGGGGGATTCTTAAAAGGGCAAATTGGAAATTCTCGCCATAATCAAAATGCGAATGACCATTTGTTATTCTACTTAAATGCTTATATAAAGAATTTAATAATTCGCTAGTCCCAGTCATATCTCTCCAGATCGCGCTGTGAACTCCGGGAAACAATTTGTTTCTGCTTATCAATTTCAGTGACTATTCTGGTATCCTGCACTCCATCTGTTACAGCAATATCCTCATCTTTCGTTTTTTCTGATTTGTAGATATAGGTTTCGTCAACATTTTGAAGGGCAACGTCGTAGGGGCCCTTATTACTCATCAGTTTCACAAAAACCGGCAAACATTCAAAGAGTATAAAGAGAAAACCTATAAAGGATATGGCGAGGTAATTATCCAGGTCGCGGGTTCCATCCTCCCGAAAGCTTAGTTGACCCAGAGCCCAGTTACGGTCGGCGAAGCCCGCGACATTTGCAAGACTGTCGAGTTGTCTTCCGCTAAACATTCGTTGATCGGAAAGCCCATCAAGTTCCTTTCTCCGGGCAAAGAATGCGTCCATGCCGGCCAGCTCGTTCCGGAGGGTTTGAAGCCTTTGTTCTTTTTGAAGAACAAGTGATTCCTTCTGCTTCGCGTAGGTACCGTATCCGGTAACACCTGATGTCTGGTTTGTCTTATCGCCAAAAACCTCCTGATTCAGAATATACCTTGATCGATTAATATCCTTTTCAAGCGAGTCTTTCTCTTGTTTTAAATCAGCTGTTTTCTGAAGTTCTGAGGCATATTTATTTGCAAACGTTTTGTTAAGAGTATCAATTTTAGATCTCTGTCCGTTCAAGTAACTTGTCTTTAATTTTTCACGGATTTCCTTGTCGAATATCTTCAGTTCCAGGGGACGTGAAATAACTATCCCGATCATGATAGCCAGTAATATCCTCGGTGTCGCCTGAAGTATCTGCTGGTTAGTGGTACCGCTTTTACTTATACTGGATACAATGTAGCGGTCCATATTAAAGATAGCCAGTCCCCAAATTAAGCCGAAAAGAATTGCAAATATTACTGCAAGAGGGTTACCCGCAAAAACAAAATACATAGCGTATCCGCCAGAAAGCGAAGCAAACAGGGCGGTGAAAAATATAGTCGCACCGATACCCACATATTTATTGTGCTCAGTCGGGTACCTTTTCAAAGTATCAACGTGAGCTCCGGAACAAAACCAGAAAAAATCGGTAACTTTCTTCATCTACTAATTAAAATATTTATTAAACGCCCGCTTTATCAACATGTTACATCCGCGTCATTTAATTAATTAATGCAACACAGTATCCCCCCTTTAGTTTATTAAATATTTAGGAAATAACTATCTTTGAATACAAATATACCAAGAGATGAAGGAAGTTACAGTACAGGAACTAAAGCAAAAAATCGACAATAAGGAAGACTTTCAACTTATTGACGTGCGTGAGACTTTTGAATACGAAATGTCGAATATAGAGGGTGAAAATATTCCACTTGCCGGGATAGTTGTGGAGGCCTCTAAGATTAGCAGAGACAAACCAGTGATTATGCAATGCCGGAGCGGTGCCCGAAGTGCCGCAGCTGTAATGCAGCTGGAACAATTAGGCTATACTAATCTATATAATCTTAAGGGCGGAATCCTTGCGTGGGCTGCAGAATACGAGCCTGACATGAGGGTTTATTAGTATGCTTAAAAAGATCCTCTTCAACATTTTTCTTAACATCGCCCTAATCGTACTGGTTCTTTGTATTGTATGGTCAGTTAAGAACGGCTTTTACCTCTATGCAATAGCCGCACTTCCGCCACTTGCCATGCTTATATTTTTGAAGGTTCGCCTTGCAAAAAGTGTGAGGGACATGACTAAGAAAAAATAGGTTAGACCCCGGATAGCGTCTGGCTAAATCTGATACCCAATCCCGGATCATCGTTTAAAACCCACTTCCCATCTTTAAAATCCGGGTCTTTATAGGGATTATTACTAGTTAGGAAGGGTCCGTCAAGATCCGCCCAGTCGCACAGGGGTGCAAGCGCAGCCGCAGCCAATGTGGCGCAACTGGTTTCACTCATACAGCCTATCATAACCTTCATACCCAGCTCTTTTGCCTTCGTGATCATTCGGTGGCCTTCATACATCCCCCCGCTTTTCATCAGCTTAACATTGATAGCATGATATACCCCCTTAGCTTTCTCAACATCAGCGAAGCGTTGGACCGATTCATCACCCACAATAGCAATCGGGCTTCTTTCCGTGATCCAGGCGTTTGAATCAGGATCGTCTTTGGCCATCGGCTGCTCAATAAGCACAACTCCCTGCTCGTGGAGCCAGTGCACCATGTCCAAACCCTTTTGTTTATCCGACCAGCCCTGATTAGCATCTACAAACAACGGTTTGTCTGTAGCCGACCTGATGGTATTGATCAGTTCTTTATCATTATCACGGCCAAGTTTCACTTTTATTATGTGACAATGTTCTCCCTCCTTGATTTTCTGAATTAAAACTTCTGGGGTATCAATACCGAGAGTATAAGATGTTTCCGGCATCTTCGATGGATCTGTTCCAAAGAATTTATAACATGCCTTATTTTCAATTTTACCCTTCAGATCGTGCAAAGCAATATCGATAGCAGCTTTAATATTGGGATTACCCGGTGCTATATTATCAAGGTAGTCGACTACTTCATCGAAATCAAATGGCGCCTTCAACCAGGAAAGATCAACTTGCGACATAAACGAGGCAGCCGTTTCCATATTCTCGCCCATGTATGGAACCATAGATGCCTCACCAAAGCCTGTAAATCCATCATGTTTGATCTCCATCAGCAAAATTGGAGTGGATGTTCGCGAGAATTTAGCGATAGTGAAAGGATGCTTCAAAGTAAGTTCAAAAGGTTTGTAGCTGATCTTCATAAGGGCAGTTATATAATTGCGAAATAACGCAATTATCATCTTCAATAAGAAATAATTTCTAATGCGATGCAATCATACCCTGAATTTCTTTTCTCCAATTCAGCTAAAATTTCCCGGCTACTATGTTATTTTTGCTTTCCTGCACAAACAGGCGGGACTTTAAAAGATTCAATAGTTATTATCTTTCAGTAAATGCAAAAAATAAAAATATCCACTGCCCAGTTTGAGAACAAGAGCGGAGATAAGAATTATAATTTATCTGTAATCGATCAGCTATCTAAAACTGCTGCCGAAGAGGGTTCTGATGTAATTGCTTTTCACGAATGTTCAATTACCGGCTACACTTTTGCGAGGAGCCTTTCCAAAGATCAAATGCTCGATCTCGCCGAAATTATTCCGGACGGCCCGAGCATTGCCAGGCTGACCAGAATTGCAGAAAAGCATAATATCACCATATTAGCCGGGCTCTTTGAAAAAGAAAAAGACGATAGCTTATATAAAGCTTACGTGTGCGTCGACAAAACGGGGTTGATCGCAAAACACCGGAAATTGCATCCTTTCATTAATCCTCATTTAAATCCCGGAAACAGTTATACCGTATTTGAGATTCATGGTTGGAAATGCGGGATATTGATCTGTTATGATAATAATATTATTGAAAATGTAAGAGCGACCGTCTTACTGGGTGCTGATATCATATTCATGCCGCATGTAACCATGTGCACTCCTTCAACCCGACCGGGAGCCGGATTTGTTGATCCGAAATTGTGGGACAACAGGGAAGACGACCCTACGTCGTTACGCTTAGAGTTCGACAGTATGAAAGGCCGTGAATGGCTCATGAAATGGCTGCCATCCCGCGCTTATGATAATGCTATCTATGCCATTTTCTCAAATCCAATAGGTATGGACGACGATCAGCTTAAAAATGGCTGCTCCATGATAATTGACCCTTTCGGTGATATTCTAGCTGAATGTAGAACTTTTGAAGATTCAATCGTAACAGCTACTATTACTCCTGAAAAGTTAACCCAGGCAGGCGGCTACCGATACCTGAACGCCAGACGCCCTGATCTTTACAAAGACATTCTTAGCCAGGATCATGCAGCGGAACTAAAGGTTGTTTGGCTTGACTCAAAAAGTTGAGAATGGCGAGCGGCGAATAGCAATATGGCCAGAGATTATATAAGATGTTCTCCAGATTGACAACATTTTAGTAACAAATCCATTCAACAGCCATTCCCACTTTTAATTTTTTAATTATTCCCCTAGATTGCGGTATCTGTTTACACTAATTTAATAATTATACTCCCTCGTGAAAAAAATATCAATACTCCTGCTTTTAGTTTCTCTTAACCTCGTTTCATACTCTCAAAACACAAGAATTAAAGACAATAACAGTATTGGCTGGTATGCTTTCAATGCTTTATTAAAACTTGATGATAAATGGAGCCTAGCCGGTGAATTTCAATGGAGGAGAGAAAATTTTATTTCTGACCCGCAGCAAAACTTATTTAGAATAGGGATTAACAGGCTTGTCATCCCGGGCGTCAACATCCGGGCAGGTTATGCTTTGGCTGAAACTTTCAACTATGGTGATATCCCGCTAAATAATCTGGGGAAACAATTTACAGAACACCGTGCCTATGAAATGCTCGGATTAAACAATAAATTCGGAATAATTGACAACAGCCACCGGTTTATGCTTGAACAGCGATGGGTAGGAAGATATAGCGATATCTCACTGGAAAAAGAAGATGAGTACGTATATACGAACAGGTTTAGATATATGTTCCGGGCACAGATTCCCCTGAAAGGCCGCGAGATTGCTGATAAAACTGCTTATGCAGCAATCTATGACGAGGTTTTTGTTGGCTTTGGTAAGAATGTGAATGAGAACGTGTTTGATCAGAATCGCTTGGGCCTCTTGGTTGGCTATCGTTTTTCTCCAAAAGTGCGCATCGAGGGCGGCTTTCTTAGCCAGATAGTTCAGGTAGGGCGGGAAGTAGGTGGAAGAAATGTATTTCAGTACAATACCGGTTTGATTGTTTCGTCCAATTTTAGCTTTTAAAATTTAAAGAAAAGCCTCCTGCGGTCTTGGAAAAGGTGCTAACTAATTTCTATTACGATAGAAAATTTACCCTAATTCAACCAAACCCCGAAATTAAACTAAGCCGGTTTATTACCTTTGGACTTTGATGGCAATAAACCTCTATAAGCCTTTTGATAAGCTAACTTTTAGCAAACAGCATTGTTTTCTAAGCGGTGAAATGCTGCGATCTCCCGATGAAGAGATACCGGTTTTTCCACTTTGGCTGATGCAGGAATATAAACTTGACGATCAGCCCTTCAAACTTCTGGATGAAAGCTTGTCAACTTACAAGGACATGAAGCTTCCCTGCTCTCATCATACTTATGAGTTCGGAGTTGAGCCCCTTGAAGAAGAAATCCGAACTGCCTTCCTGAAGGGATATGATTCAGTAATTAAAATCCCTGAAACGAGTCTTTTTCAGTGGATTGGAAAGATGATTTATGGGATACTTTTCAACGAAATACGCATCGGGATCCGACAGCAAAAGGCAAAGAACGAAGAATTTGTGTTCTCACAATCGTTGATACATAAGTTTAGTAATTTGCATTATATGCTGCAATCAATGATTCAGCCTGTTATTTTTGAAGGTAACCTGCCCTGGACCATCCGCATCTTTAAAGTAAATTCTGCTCAAGATCTCTTCAATTATCGTGACGAGATCAATACGCTGACATTCTCCCTGGGAATGAAGGATTTCGGAATTATCGCCTGCTTACAGGATAATGGAACGAATGGGCTTTATCATAAAGAAATTCTTGATAAAATAAATACACAGCCTCTGCATCCTATCCAGTTTGAAGAAATCTGCGGTAAGTTTTTCTACTCTAATTATCTTTTTAACCGCCTGCCCGAATACACGATCATGCCTACTGATGAGGTGATATATATTGAACCAATGCCCTTAAGAGGTATGAGCAATAAACCTCTTTTCGACATTTGGCAAAACAGGGTTTACGGACAGGTCCTTGAAAATTTCTGGAAGCCCTGGGGTTTATTATTATTTGAGATTATAAAAGATCCCGAACATCCGCTAAGTTTTTTATTAGACGAGGAAGATAAATTCAAACCTGCCGATACCATCGAACTCCATGGTACTTAAAAACGCGCTCTAACTTCGTCCCGTCAACTGGCTTGCAAAATACCCTGCGATATCCGGGTAATAGATGATCGTTAAAAGTACGCCGGTCAGCGCGCCGTAAAAGTGCGCATCATGATTTATAGCATCTCGTGAATTGCGGGAAGCATACCAGCAGTAGCCCAGAAAAAGGAAGCCATACAAAACCGCGGGAATAGGAATTGGCAAAGGAAAAATAATCATCTTATTCATCGGGTAAAATAAGATATAGCTGAACACTACGGCACATACCGCACCTGATGCTCCAAGGCTGTTATACCAGAAATCTTCCTTATGCTTGAGAATCGATGTAATATCACTCAATACGATGCTCACCAGATAAAGCACTCCGAACTGAACATGCCCCCACCTACTTAAAGAAACAAAGGTTTTTTCAAGAGTAAATGCGAAAAAATAATAAGAAAGCATATTTACCAGCAAGTGGCCCCAGTCTTTGTGGATCAGGCCGCTGGTTATAACAGAATATAATCTTCTGCCTCTGCTAACGCTGTAAGGATGAAGCATAAACTTTCCATAAACCTCAGCGTTTGAAAAGGCATATAAACTGGTGACGATCGTGAATATGAAAATTATAGTTGCAACGGGTGTATCGTTTATAAAGCTTTCCATTATCTGAATTTTAATTTAATATCTTTCGTTAATTTTCCAATGGGATACCTTAAATATGTTCTTTCGTAAAAGCGGGAATTTTTATAAAGCCAGTCAAGTTGGGCTTGGGTGCTCTTTGCCAGTTCTTTATCATTTGCCTTTTCAGCTTCGAATTTTAGCTTGAGAGCCTCGTCCTTGTTCAGCATTTCCGCTGCTTCGTCTTCAAACACATATGCCGAATAATGCTCCTTCTGGCCAAGAATTGAGTCGAAGAAGTTCCATGCGAAAAAAGAATCTACCCCTTGTGGCTCAAGAGATTCTACGATGTATCGGTTCTGATTCTGATTAGCATAAATCACATAATCACCAGCAAAATATTTCAGCTTATGTGTTATAGGTCTAACTTTAACCTGCGTATGCAAAAAATGGCCCTCAAATGGCTTAGCGGGCGATTTATAATCTTCAATGTAATACGTCTGGACTTCAATTTCGGTATCGGACTGTAGTTGCTGCATTTCGACTCCGTTTAATTCAAGGAGGTCGGCAACCCGGCTCCAAGCCTGTGGAAGGATATACGCGACTGGTCTGCTGGTTACAACAGAGGGCACATAATTATCCCAAATCTTAATATCCTTTTTGAAAGGCACGTTACGATCGTAAAATAACCGCGATTGGCCGCTCACTTCGCTTGGTTTGTATTTTGCCTCAAATCCTTTAAAGCCGAGCATTGAAAAATCCTCCTTTTTCAGGGTCCATTGAAGATTAAATATCGCCTGCCGCTTTATCTTCTCGTCAGCTTCTCTTTTATTTTCGCCAATCTGCTTCGCATCTCTTTGAACAATGTTGATAACATTACTCATAAATTGATATGTACTTTCAACCCGTTGTGAAAAAGGTTTAAGCATATGCGTTTCAGGCATAAAGCCGATAGAATTATGTAAGGCTGCGTAACCCGTAGAATACCTTTGTGTTTCCAGAAATCCTGTTATTCCTGCATCCGGGGTTTCTTCTATGCTGTTTACATAGGGAATCATTTCAAAACCAGCACTCTTCATGCCGTCATAAAGGTCCGGGATCATTTGATTGCTAACATATTCCGATAATATCGGATCAAGTTTGTCCTTTTGAGGATGAATCAATGTCATAACATATTGATAATCAGCACCATTACTGGTATGATTATCTACAAAAACTTCCGGTTGCCAGCGATTGAATATTTCCTGGAAGCTGCGTGAATTCTTTGAATCTGTCTTTATAAAATCTCTGTTCAAGTCCAGGTTCTGATAGTTACCGCGGAAACCATAGGATTCAGGTCCATTCTGATTTGCTCTGGAAGTTCCTCTATTCAACATCCCATCAATATTATAAACCGGAATTATGCAAATTACCACATCCTTAGGAAGTGTGTTCTTTGAAAGTAAGTCGCGCGCCAGCATCATCGAAGCATCTATGCCCTCCGGTTCTCCAGGATGGATGCCATTGTTTATCAGAAGAATACGTTTATTTGCCCGGCGGATTTCTGAAGGATCAAAAACTTTATCGCGTGAGAGAACTACAAGATTCAGGTTCTTCCCGATATCAGTTGGACCGCAATCGAGGAATTGTAACTGATCATATTTTGAATCGAGTTCTCTATAGAATTCAATCGTTTCCTGATAAGTGGCAGTAGTATTCCTGCTTTTATCCTCCTCAAAAGGTGTTAACTGGGCCATACACATTAAAAAAGATCCGGTAAAAATAAATGTCAGAAAAGTTCTCTTCATGGAACGTTGTCACTATTGACTTAATGCATCAATAAGCCGGGCCAGTTCACGGTCTTGAGAAGTGACTTTATCACCCGCGCTGTGTGTGCTCAAACTGATGCTTACCTTGTTGTAAGAATTGCACCAGTCAGGATGATGGTCCATCTTTTCGGCAAGGAGTGCCACTTTATTCATAAATGCCCAGGCGCTTATAAAATCCGGAAATTTAAAGTCTTTGGTCAGCGACTCAGCATTTGTTTTTTCGTCTATTGATTCTTTCCAGCTCATATCATTTCTTGTTTACTTTTCGGAAGGCTTTTCACGATCAGATCATAAGAATGATCGACCATCTCTTTAAGCAGGCGCTCGTTTAAGCGTCCGTTCATATAAATAGTATTCCAGTGCGTTTTGTTCATATGATAACCTGGCTGCACTTCTTCGTATTCCTCTCTGAGTCCTACTGCCTTTTCGGGATCGCATTTAACATTAAAACGATCCGGCTGATCCAAACCCGCGAGAAGGAAGATTTTGCCCATCACTTTAAACACGAGCGTTTCAGGCCCAAATGGAAACGTTTCCTCCACATGGCTCTTAGACAAGCAATAATCACGTAAAGTTTCGATGTTCATTGAATAATATAATTCAGGTATGATGAGCAGGTGATACAATTGGTTAATTTTGTATCCGTTCTAAAATTAAGCAAAAATGAGTACGCCTGAAAATATATCCTATACCGTAGTTGAGCGGTTCATAAAATATACCGCTATCGACACCCAGTCTGATCCATCATCAAAAACCTGCCCTTCGACGGATAAACAAAAAGATCTTGCTAATTTACTTGTATCAGAACTGTTGGAAATAGGTCTAAGCGATGCACATTGTGATGAAAACGGATATGTTTATGCAACTATCCCATCCAACGCAGATAAAGACGTTCGCGTAATCTGTTTTTGCTCTCACATGGATACCTCACCCGATTGCAGCGGCACAAATGTGAAAGCAATCATCCACAGAAACTATCAGGGCCAGGACATTATTCTTCCGGATGATGAAACTCAGGTCTTAAAAATGAAAGATCATCCTGACCTTAAAGACCAGATTGGGAATGATATCATTACTGCCAGCGGCACGACTTTATTAGGTGCTGACAATAAAGCAGGCCTGGCTGAGATAATGGATGCAGCACATTTTCTGGTCTCACATCCGGAACATAAACACGGTACCATAAAAATTCTTTTTACTCCCGATGAAGAGATTGGAAGAGGAGTAGATAAAGCAGATCTTAAAAAATTGAATGCGGATTTTGCCTATACGGTTGATGGAGAAACTGCCGGGTCTATCGAAAACGAAACCTTTTCAGCCGACGGAATTAAACTTATCATAAATGGCGTAAGCAGTCATCCCGGTTTTGCAAAGGGCAAAATGGAAAGTGCGATAAAAATAGCTTCCCAAATAATCGCATGTCTGCCGAAGGAAAAACTTTCGCCTGAAAGCACAGAGGGTAAAGACGGATTCATCCATCCAGTTTCTATTTCAGGATCTGTAGAACAGGCGGCCGTGGAATTTATAATCCGGGATTTCACGAGCGTTGAATTAAGGAGTCATGAGCGTATACTGGATATTATAGTTCAGGAGGTACTGGCGGAATATCCGAATTCAACTTATCAGTTAATTGTTGAAAAGCAGTACAGAAACATGAAAGAAGTGATAGACCAGCATCCTAAACTAATGGAACTGGGTGTCAGGGCAATTGAGCGCACGGGGCTTAAACCTAAAATACAAAGTATCAGGGGGGGTACCGATGGTTCAAGGCTTTCATTTATGGGCTTACCCTGTCCTAATATATTTGCCGGAGAGCATGCTTTCCACGGAAAACAGGAGTGGGTTTCAGTTCAGGATATGCAGAAGGCAGTCCAAACCATTATCAACCTCGCATTACTCTGGGAGGAAGAAAGCTGACAGCCCTTTTCCAAACAGGTGCACGCTTTCTGAGAACAAAAAACGTTTAACATTTAATAGGTAAAAATATCTTACTTGATTTAGCCTGAGGAAATCATTTCTTAGCGCTTTAAACCATTGTCTAAACTCATAGTCTAAATCCAACAATATGATCAGAATCAAAAACATATTATTAGTCATTACCATCGTTTCTTTATTCCATATGCCTACTTTCTCACAGAAAAAGGCAGATTTAATAAATACCAGGTGGGCCTTCAATCCTGTCGTTGCCGATGGAGAATTAAACGACTGGGCCGACAGCCTTTCCATGTTTAATGAGGAAACAAATCTCTATTATGGGCTCGCTAACGATGATAAAAATGTGTATCTGGCTATAAGAAGTGCTTCCAAACAGGACCTTACGAAGATCCTGGCCGGAGGAATCAGCTTTTCTGCAAATATTGAAGGAAAAAAGAAAAACGCCCCAACGGTAATATTTCCGGTACTTGACAGGACTCCGGGAAAAATCCGGAATAGCCGTGAGCAACCAGAAGTAGAGGAGAGGCAAAAGCAAATACTTTCCAGGATAAAAGATATTAGAGTTGCTGGCTTCAAAGAAATCATAGACGGAGCTATCTCTCTTCAAAATACTTACGGGATCAGGGCTGCGGCTTCATTTGATAAAAACAACAACTTGGTTCAGGAAATCATAATACCGCTCAGTCTACTAAATCTTAGTACAGCAAATAGCGGAGAAGTAACATATAGTATAAGAGTTAATGGCCTGCAAACGCCGGCAGTTGCCGTGGCCCCAAGGCAAACCAACCAGCGACAGCCTATGGGCGGCATGTATGGGAACCAGTTTCCACAGCGTAACAGCTCTATTAGCAAACTTCTTACAAGCACTGAGTTCTTCATTAAGAGCAGGCTGGCAACAAAACAATAAATGAAATTCAAACGCTCCTTTTTTACCAAATCCCAAACAATGAAAAAAATTTTACTTCTGCTGGTTACTGTATTAATCAACTATACAGCATTTGCGCAAACAAGCCGCGATATAAAAGGGGTCGTAAGGGACTCGGCAGGAACAAGTGTCATAGCCGCTACGGTTAAATATATTGTTGGTGCAGATACTGTCTTTACCCGCACGGATATCGACGGGGAATTTACACTCAAGGGAGTCAAGTCGTCGACTTTTTTGCTGACCATCAGCAGTTTGGGATATCAAACATTGAACAAGCGTTTTCTATATAAAGATGCGGAAACACCTATAGAGCTTGATCCAATCATTCTAAGACCCCAAAATAGAATGCTGAATGAGGTTGTTATTTCTGGCACACCGGGCGTAACAATTAAAGAAGACACTATCATATTTCGTGCAGCCGACTATCCGCTTAGAGAAAATGCGCTGGCCGAAGACTTGCTAAAAAGGCTTCCCGGTGTTGAGGTTGATAAAGATGGTAACGTTTCAGCACAAGGTAAGCAGATAACCCGGGTCAGGATAAATGGTAAGGACTTTTTTGGGGGCGATGTTAAAACAGCAACTCAACAGCTTCCGGCAGATATGCTGGAGTCGGCTCAGATCATTGACGATTATGGAGATCAGGCTAACTTAACCGGGATTCGTAATGGTGATCCAGAGAAAATCCTGAACTTTACGATAAGGGCAGACAGAAATAAAGGATACTTCGCAAGGGGATCTGTTGGAGGAGGAGATAAAGAACGTTATCAGGCAAATCTTACTGCAAATACTTATAA
>JAZKHM010000221.1:0-1871 GCA_040385405.1 Bacteroidota bacterium
TCGCTATAATTTTTCGCATTTGCGAATTCTTAATTTCTTCTGTAAACTTCTCTCCAGCTGGAACAAATGGTTTTTGTTCTACAACTGTTAATGTAGTTTCAGCAACTGCCTGAACCGGAGTACTAGCCGTTGATGGATTAAAGTTTTCAACATCAGATTTAGTAATTCTTCCGTTTTCACCAGAACCTTTTACTTGTGATAAGTTGATTCCTTTGTCAGAAGCAATTTTTTTAGCTAATGGTGATGCGAAAATTCTATCATTTGAGTTAGAAGCTGGAAGTTGGATGTTTGAAGTAGCAGCTTTTGCTTCTTCTACTTTAGGAGCTTCAGCAGTTCCACCCGCTTTATAATTAGCCGCAATAGCTGAAACATCAGTACCTGCTGGTCCTAAGATTGCTAAAATGGTATCAACTGGAGCTGTTCCACCTTCTTCAACACCTATATATAATAAGGTACCAGCGTTGAAAGATTCGAATTCCATTGTAGCTTTATCTGTTTCGATTTCAGCTAAAATGTCTCCTTCTTTTACTGTATCACCTACTTTTTTCAACCAAGTTGCTACAGTTCCTGTTGTCATGGTATCAGACAAACGAGGCATAGTTACTACTTTCACTCCTGCAGGCATCTCGACTGCGCTCGATGTGACAGCTTTGTTTTCAGCAACAGGCGCTTCATTATTAGCTTCCTCTGTAGTAGTAGCTGGAGCAGAAGCATTTCCATTTAATAATGCAGAAATATCTTCATCTTGCTTTCCAACGATAGCTAATAATGAATCAACTGGCGCTGATTCTCCTTCTTGAATTCCTATGTGCAATAAGACACCATCATAGAAAGACTCGAATTCCATTGTTGCTTTATCAGTTTCAATTTCAGCTAAAATTTCACCTGTTTTAATTGTATCACCCACTTTTTTCAACCAAGTTGCCACAACTCCTTCAGTCATGGTATCACTTAAACGGGGCATTGTAATTACTGTTGCCATAATTTATAGTCTGTGAGGAATAAATGGATAATTTTCTTGTTCATACACTACATCATATAATTGTTGTGCTTCTGGGAATGGAGATTCTTCAGCGAATTTTTCACATTCTGCAACTAAATCAGTTACTCTTTGATCGATAGCTTCAATTTCTGCTTCAGTAGCGTAATTTTTATCTTTGATGATATCTAAAACTTGAGTAATTGGGTCGATTTTTTTGTATTCTTCCACTTCATCTTTTGTTCTGTAGTGTTGTGCATCAGACATTGAGTGACCTCTATATCTGTATGTTTTCATTTCTAAGAAAGTTGGTCCATCTCCACGACGTGCTCTTTCCATAGCTTCATGCATTGCTTCAGCTACTTTTACAGGATTCATTCCGTCAACTGGCCCACAAGGCATTTCATATCCTAAACCTAATTTCCAAATATCAGTATGATTAGCTGTTCTTTCAACAGAAGTTCCCATTGCATATCCATTGTTTTCACAAATAAATACTACTGGTAATTTCCATAACATAGCCATATTGAAAGCTTCGTGCAATGAACCTTGACGTGCTGCTCCATCTCCAAAATAAGTAAGAGTAACTCCGCCTGTTTCAAAATATTTATCGGCGAAAGCCATACCAGCACCAACAGGAATTTGCGCTCCAACGATACCGTGACCTCCATAAAAACCTTGCTCTTTAGCGAAAATATGCATAGATCCACCCATACCTTTTGAAGTACCAGTAACCTTACCTAACAATTCTGCCATTACTGCCTTAGGATCCACACCCATACCAATTGGTTGTACGTGATTTCTATAAGCTGTAATCATTTTATCTTTTCCGCCTAACTCCATAGCATGTAATGCACCTGCTAAAACAGCTTCTTGTCCATTATATAAATGA
>JAZKHM010000222.1:0-1010 GCA_040385405.1 Bacteroidota bacterium
GATTTTCCCGAGCCGGAGACGCCGGTAAAGACTACCAGTGCATCGCGGGGGATTTCCAGATCGACGTTTTTGAGATTGTTTTCGCGGGCACCAGTGATTTGGACGTAGCCTGAGTGTTTTTTGTTTTTCAATGTTTTATGGGATGGGGTTTTTTAAGAAAGGAGTTTGGGATGGGAATTGTTTGGTTTAATTCCGCTCGTGCGACGGTCGACAAAGACGATCGAAGAACCCCTCAGCCGATAGCTATCGGCTCCGCCCAGATCGGACAGCTCCCCTTGAAAAAAGGGGAGCCCGAGCGTACACACCGCCGCACTACCTCTTTGGTTTGTATACTCGCGGGCCGCAGGCCAGCTTTTCTACACCAGCTAGGCGCTAGGTACGTTTCTAAGGCCCCAGCACTAAATCTCCGTTCACATTTTTTTCCGCCTCGGCTGGTGCGGGTTGCACAAGCTTAGCCTCAGAACTGACTTCCGAAGCAGCAGACGCAGCGGTGGGGTTTATTCATTTGTAGTTTATTGTTTTAATGGAATTCATAGTCTCCCTCCGGTCGGCATTGCATACTTTTTGACCTAAAGCAAAAAGTATGTGCCCCTCCGCCGGCACGAGGCGGGGAAAACTCTTATAAGCGCAAATCAACCTGCAACAACTCCCTTCCCAAATCCCTTAGCCCCTGTAATATCTTATCTACCTGTTTCACCGAGGGCTTCTTATGACCGTTAATATATTGCGATAATAGTGTTTGGTTTAGGCCGATTCTTTCTCCGAGGGCTTTGGTGTTGATGATCTTATAATATTCAAAAAATTGGGGGAGATCCAGAGTTATCTTCAGGTTTTGTAAGCTCAGCTTCCGCGGAGATTTAGCTTCATCAAAATAGAGTGTCATCGCTTCAAGCATGTTATCGAAAAGTTCATCTGCCGTGTCTCCGACGCTTGCCACCGGGTAATCCTTCGCGTAAGCGGAATAACCAGTGTTAGTTTTTTCGATAATCATTTCGATGGTTGTGGATGTT
>JAZKHM010000223.1:0-1425 GCA_040385405.1 Bacteroidota bacterium
TGTCAATGCCTAAATAACGTTGACCGTTTTTTGAACTGGTTTTACATTCATTAAATGTTCTTCCCTCGAGGACAATAATTGATTTTTCGTTGGTTGCTGAGTTTGGGACTGTAAGGTGCAAAAATCGATTCTTGTCCTTGAGGTGCCGCCGGCAGGCAATAGCGATTCATATACTGTCGGTGATTTCTTACCAAGTGATTTGTGTGGTTTGATATTATTATAATTGACCACAGCCCTTTTTGTCATGTATATCAACGATTGATAATCCTGTGGATTGTACCCCTTTAGATATTGGTTTTTGATGGTGCCATTGATTCTTTCTGCATGTGCATTTTCGAAAACTACATCACACATACTGTTTTTCATTTTGTAAGCTGCCGTTACTTGTAAAAATTCTTTGCAATAGTATTGACCTCCGCCATCGGAATGAAAAATTGTGCCTGGTCCAGGGTTGCGGTCGGCTAGTGCCATCTTTAATGCGGGTATCGTAGTGAACTCCGTTAATAACCGTTGGCTTACGTTATAGCCAACTATTCTCCTGGAAAACAAGTCCATTATAAAAGTCAGGTAGTAAAACCGCTCCCCAATCTGGTAATAGGTGATATCACTGCTCCATGCCTGGTTGATACCTGTAAACTCATTTCCCACAATAAGGTTAGGAAAACGGATCACTCCTGTGCTATCAGTCGTTCTTTTATAGGCTCTGGGCTTGTCCAACTTAAAACCATGTTCGAAGCAAAAGCTCTCAAACTTGTCTCTGCCTATACTTTCAGGCTGAAGTATCAAGTACAACTGCCGGGCCGCCACTCCGGGATGTTCCTCCCTCAACTCGGCAATCAGGGGCAGTAACATCAAAAGCTCACCCTGCTCTTTGAGCTTTCTATCCATCTTTTGATGAAAAGCCTGTTTGCTGTATCCTGTATAGCGGTAGATCTCGTTCATTTTATAGCTGTGTTGCCTTCTGTGTTCCCAGAACCAGGAAAGGGTTTGCCAGAAAGTTTTTTTTTCAAATCAATGCCAAATTGCTGTGAAGCAAGCTGCATCTGTTTTTGAAGAAAATCTACTTCAAATTGTTTCTGACCTAGCAGTTGCTCCAATTCAGAAATGTGTTGCTTCAAAGCCTGGATCCTGGCTGTATCGCTTTCAGCTTCAATGACCATTTTTATAGCTTTCTTTCTCATCAACGAATATTTGTAAATCCATTTGTACACAGCCGTTGTGCTGACCGTATATTGTTTACAAATTTCCGCAATGGTTACAAGCTTTTTGTCGAGCTCTGCAACTTTTTTCTTCTTAAAATCTTCGCTGAAGTAACGGGTGATTCTTGAACTCGGCTGTGCATTAACTTGTTCTAATCTGGCCATTTTTTGTCGTTTTTGAGTTGAAAAATGCGCTCAAAAACGGTCAACGTATTTCAGGCTACCA
>JAZKHM010000224.1:0-2084 GCA_040385405.1 Bacteroidota bacterium
ATTACAATTTAACCGGACACTATTGATTAACAAATTAACTAATGGAAAATACACCTGTTGAGATTTTACTTGTAGAAGATAGTATTGATGATGCAGTTCTTACTATGAGAGCACTAAAAAAATGCGGGTTGTCAAATTCCTTATTCCATGTGAAAGATGGGACCGAAGCGCTTGACTTTTTTTACGGTAAAGGCAAATTCACGGAACGGACAGAGCTTCCGAAGCTGGTTTTACTGGATCTTAAAATGCCTAAAGTATCCGGCATAGAGGTGTTGAGCAGGATAAAGTCAGACCCGCTGATCAAGTCGACCCCTGTTGTAATTTTAACTTCTTCAAAAGAAGATCCGGATATAAGGAAATGTTATGAGCTCGGGGCGAATAGTTACATCGTCAAACCTGTGGACAGTGATAACTTTTTTCAAGCGGTTAAGGAAGTGGGACTTTATTGGTTGATTTTGAATCAACCGGTAGTTAGCTGACTATACTCACCCAAATTGTTGCTTCTGGAATAGATATGTATTTGATTCGGCTGCTTACCTGTCCGGTTGGCAGGGAACCTCACCCCTTAACGTCGAATGATATAATTATGCGGAGAAAACCACCGTTTTAATCCGCAAATTTGCGGATTATTATTTGCTTTGCGGAGAATAATACGTAAATTTACCGCATATTTGCGGAGAATATGTATATATATCAATTAAGAGGTTGGCCAAATTTTACCTGGGATACAGACGCCTTATTAGCCCGACTAGGTGAAGTGCGTCATCGGCAGGGAAGAATTCTGGGTCTAATGAGTTCCGCGGGATTTAAGTTAAATGAGACTGCGGTATTGGATACGCTGACTCTGGATGTAACCAAGTCAAGTGAGATAGAAGGTGAAAAACTGAATACCGATCAGGTACGCTCATCAATAGCACGCAGGTTAGGTATCGATCTTATTGGAGCGGTGCCGTCAGACCGCAGTGTAGACGGCGTAGTGGAAATGATGCTGGATGCTACCCAAAAATATACAGACGACTTAACTGCAGAGCGGCTGTTTGACTGGCATGCAGGTTTATTTCCAAGAGGAAGAAGCGGGCTTCAAAAAATAACCGTAGGGGCCTGGCGTATCCCCGGGGCTGGACCAATGCAAGTAGTTTCAGGCGCCATGGGTAAAGAAAAGATACAATTCGAAGCACCCGGAGCCGATCGCCTGGCCGCTGAAATGGAGACCTTTCTTAATTGGTTTAATGCAAAACCGGATACGGACGTCGTACTGAAGGCTGCGATCGCCCATTTATGGTTTGTGACAATTCACCCCTTTGACGACGGAAACGGACGTATTGCAAGAGCAATAACCGACATGCAACTTGCCCTAGCTGATGGAACGCCTAAGCGATTTTATAGTATGTCGGCCCAGATATTAAGGCAGAAAACAGCTTACTATGATATCCTCGAACAAACACAAAAAGGGGGACTCGATATAACTGCCTGGTTACGCTGGTTTTTGGATTGCCTTTTTTATGCCATGGATCACACCGAGGAAACCCTGGCTGCTGTTGCTAATCGCCGGAACTTCTGGGAACGGAACCGGGATACTCCGCTCAATAGCCGGCAGCAATCAATGCTTAACGTTTTGCTGGATGACTTTTTTGGAAAACTAACGAGTACCAAGTGGGCCAGAATGACCAAAAGCTCCCCGGATACTGCATTAAGAGACATACAGGATCTGATCGAAAAAGGCATTTTAGAAAAAGAACCTGGCGGCGGGAGGAATACTACTTATATGCTCGTTTCGTCAGGATACTTTTAACGTTTCAGGTTGATTTTGTAGCAGGAGGTACCTCGCTGCGCTTTTAACGTTTCCGGTTGATTTGAAGGCAGGAGGTCCCTCGCTGCTATTTAACGTTCTAGGTTGGTTTGACGGCAGGAGGTCCCTCGCTGCGCTGGTTAACGTACAAGATAGGTTTGATGGCAGGAGGTCCCTCGTACGCTGGTTAATGTACAAGGTAGGTTTGATGGCAGGAAGGTCCCTCGCTGCGCTTTTAACGTTTCAGGTTGATTTTGTAGCAGGAGGTCCCTCGCTGCGCTTCGGGATGACGACC
>JAZKHM010000225.1:0-5368 GCA_040385405.1 Bacteroidota bacterium
TGGAGAGTTTAGCCTTTAGTTCGTCTGACATTTTATTTGCGATACAAATGCTCTGCGTCCTCTGCGTGTAGCCGATAGCTATCGGCTTTGCGCTGCGGTTAAAAGCCGGTGGGTACGATCGCAATAATCTACTTCTTAAACAACACCAAATACAACCCATACATCATCCCCAAAATCAACCCACCATAAACCATTGCTTTCAAGTACCCCGTCCTGTTCTTTTTAAGCGGCAGTTCCGGTTCATCAACTATCTGGAAAGTTGGCGTTTCCTGAATTAACATCGTGCGGCTGATCTCCAGGTTTTTGATAATCTCCGCATAGATTGTCTGGAGTACCATTTTATCACGCTCCTTTAATTCCACTCCTACGTTTGCGGTAGGGTAGGCCGGATTAACGTCAAGGAGAACACTATTAGCAGCTGACGCGGAATATGTTTTCCTGTTGAGCAAGCGGCCAATGCTATCAGCCCTGACCTGAAGCCGGTTAACATTATTCCTTTGCCTTAATGTTTTAGTATCTATATAAAATCGGGTAGCCTGGTCGATAAGCCGGGTGGTAAAGAGCTGCGCAACTTCTTCATTTGCCATGGTTACTGAGGCCTGGAAAAAGCTTAATTTTTTATCTTTTTTGGCAACTGACAACTCATCATCAGTTATAGTTTTAACCATTACCTGAAGAAGACTGTCTTGCAGGCGGGTGTATTTTGAATTATCTGATGGAAAACTGATTGGCTTGCCAGCATTATATTTCTTTGACCAGCGTTCTTTCAATTCGGAAGTCTCAGCATACTTGTCGGCCAAACTTAATTTGCTGTCGGTTTGGAATGGAGTCAAGAGGGTATTCTTGATCATTTTATTACTCTTCAAAAGCTCCTGAACATTATCGCCGGCCAAAACACCTCCTGTTCCTGACATTCCCCCGAGGTCAAAACCAAATTGTCCGGCTAATCCTGATAGTAAAGAGCCTCCGCCACCTGATCCTCCCTCTTCCACAACGAAAGTTAACCTCGCAGTGTAGGTAATAGTCCTGGTATATGCATATAGTGCCCCTAGCCCTGCTCCAATTAAGCCGATCACTATTAATGAAAAACGATGCTTCCAAAGCAGCCCAAAGTCCTCACGTCGCTTGTTCAGGAGCTGCTTAAACGAAAATTCCGGTTCGTAGGGATACTGATCCTGCTTCATGTTACTTGGTATTGGTATAAACGATAGCGATCAGACCTACGAGTCCGGTTATTGCTGAGATAATTCCCGAAATTTCTGCAAAGCCCAGTTTGAATTTAAGGTCAGGATTTTCTTTAGGAACATTGATAACACTTCCAGGTTTTACCGAAGGATAATTTCTGAAGAAAAGGAAGTTCCGCACCGGTTTATTTAAGCCGTTAGGGTATTGCACGTATGCACCCTTAATTCTTGCATCTTCTACTGCTCCACCAGCAGCATTGATGTAATATTTAAATCTTCGGCCCTGGTAACTTACATATTGCGGATTATTAACAGCTCCCGCCACTTGTACAAAGGAAATTACTCTTGGAACAAATATGCTGTCTCCCGGCAGTAATATCATGCTTTTATTTGTCGCGGGATCATTGTTAGCCGAAGTCAGATCAAGATCGACCCGTATACCATTTCGGTAGATCTGAGCGCTTTCAAGTGAGCCATATGGGCTCAGTCCGCCCGCCCTTTGAATAAAGTTCTGCGCTGTTTCATCCCTTTTCTGAACAGCATATTCGCCCGGGAAAAGTACCTCGCCGGTCACGCTGATATTTCCCAAAGGCCTGAAATTAACTAATCTAGGAACGTTAACGTAGTCCAGTGGCTGGAGCTCAATATCCTGGCTGCTATTTGTAATGTCTACATTGAAAGTCTCAACCAATTGATTGGCTACACTGTCGGAACTGTTTTTTAAGATTCTGGAGACTTCAATATGATGTCCTGCTGCCTGTTCGTTGAGACCGCCAGCGATTGCAATAAGATCTGCCAGTTTCATTCCTCTCCTGAATACCACAGGCCCCGGGTTGCGTACATTTCCGCCGATGGTAACATACTGGTCGGTTATAAATTCTGCGCGATTCTGAACAACTACTGAGTCTTCCCGAAGTAGTGGAATATCTGTACGGCCATTGATTATATCCGAGGGATTAAAGGATATAAGCTCTTTATCTAAATTTGGCAAGGTCCGTTTTATATAAGCTCGTTCCATATAGGCTTCCGGCTTTAAGCCTTCAGCTTTTTTCAATAAAGCCGACAGACTAAGTCCGGCACTTAATTCGTAAGGCCCCGGCCTGTTGACAGCGCCTTCAAGAATAACCCTGTTAGCATACCTGTTTTGGATAGACCCTATTGTAACCAGGTCCCCGTTACGAGGTACAAAATTTGAGAACAGGTTTGAAGGAACATCCTTTACTTCTCTTTCAAGTTCATTGATCTGGTCGATTTTAGCAATACTTCGGTATGCAATATCTGTATAACCACCTGCATATCTGATGAGGTCGTCAAGCTGTTCTTCGGGTTTAAGTTCATAAATCGCCGGGCGTTTAATCTCGCCTTTTATCCCTACCCGTTTTTGGTACACTGGAAAGTTGATCACATCCTGATCTTCGAGCCTTATATTCCCGTCCATGAGCCCATTCTGCAGGAACGCATAAAAATCTACGGTACGGTAGATTTTATTGCTCCGGATGATCTGGATATTTCGTAGTGTTCCATTGATGTTTGGTCCTCCCGAAAGATAGAGGGCATTAAAAAGCGTCGACAAAGAAGATATCCTGTAAGACCCCGGGGTTTTTACCTCACCCACAAGGGTTATTTTAATAGTCCGTGTGTTTCCAAGATTTACAGTTAATTGCGTCTGCCCGCTGTTTAATGCCGGGTAAACTCTCGCCATTTTTGTTCTGATAAGCGCAGTGGCCTGTTCGATCGTGAAGCCGTTTAAATAGGTAATGCCTGCATACTGGATTTGTAGGTTTCCTTCGGGGCTAACTTTCGAGCGCTGGCTGCTTTCATTTAGACCTGTTAATAAGATAATAAGCTCGTCACCGGGGCCTATCACATAGCCTTTTGGAGTGGCAACATTGAAGTCAGGATTAAACTTCATATTACCCTGATTAAAAAAATCAGTTCCATAAATGCTTAAAGGTGCGTTCTCGGTTACTTTCGCAGGAGGAGTGAATGTGGGTTTTTCAACAATAATTGATGTATCTCTGCTGAAATCGATACTTGCCTTTTGTGGACTAGCAGTGATTTTCGCGCCGCTCTTATTTAATCCAAGCATGCTAACCCGCTGCTTAAAAAGATTAACTTCAATAGGATCCATTCCTCTCTGCTCCATCAGTTTGTAAGCTTCTTGTTCGGTTAAGCCGAGTTCCTGCATTTTTTTCCAGGCGTCAATAATCTGGCTGTCAGAAAGCTGGCTTACCTTCACATTTTGCACCTGGTCTAAGGAAAAGCTTTGTGCTGAAGCGGTCTGGTGTAATAAAAACAGTCCGCCGAGAAGTATATAAAGGATGAATTTTATACGCATGAATGGTAATCTAAAAAAATGATTGGGCAAATATAAAAATTAAAACCCGTAAGAAACCCCCACCCTAATTTCATTCGCCAACGCTTTCGGCTGCAGAGCTGGCCTGATTATCCCGGCCTGTTTTAAATAAGACGCTTTTACACGAAGTTGATTAATAATTTCATATTTCACCTCTACCAGCATCTGCTTTTGTGTAGTGGTGCTTCCGGCAAGGAACGATGGCTGCGGCTCTGCGTAGTATTGATCCTCGAGTCTTCCATCAGCGCCTTTGCGGATGTAGTTTAGCTGCACACTCGTGGTTAATCTTGAAGCCGGATTATAGCGTATCCATGCGGTTAAACGATCTGCATTTTGGCCAATCCAGTCGCCAAGTGTATAAGTCTGGTTAGAGTAATTCTGTGCTGGTATAAGGTTTTGATATACAAATGGATTAATGCGCGTATATTCCATTCCAAGGGTAAGATAGGGGACGACAACATCCGTCACAGAGGCTCCAAAGTTAAATCCGAGTTGATTTCTGCTTTTAGCTTTATTGAAGATCTCAGAAAGACGGATCTCATCGATAAAGAGGGCACCATAAATATGTGTTCTCGGGATGTGATTCCTCGAGCTTGCCTGTAAAAAGAACTGGCCGTTTGATCCGGAGTTTATTTTGTACCTGCTGGCATATTGGTCATAGGCCTTAAAGAACATAACCGGGATGAGGTAGCCTATATCCATCCGGTCACTGTACACCATTGATTCCCCAATACTTAATGCGAGGCCTTTTACCGGGAAAAAATTGAAGCTATGCGTTGCCATAAATTTCTGCACATAAATTTCACGTTCATCGCCATAGATCGTATTGCCTTTCGGGTAACTCTTATTGGAATCAATAATTCCAGATTGAAGCCAGGAATGCGCGTAATGGAAGCGAAACCATTTCAAGGGCTGATAGTCCAGGCGAAGGAATGGATATGCTGGAGATTTGTCTGACGAAACAATTCGGCCATTTTCGCCGTATCCCCATAAAAGCTGGTCATTCCCTAACGAAACCGAGCCATTCTTCCAGTTATATCCCAAACTTCCTCTGAGCTCAGTGTAATTAAGCGTTTTCGCATCGGGCTTGACATTGGCTGTCCGAACTATTCCCGATTCATTGGTAAACTGTCTGACGGTATCTATTCCGGTTCCCGACTCGGTGATATCTGTGAAATATGCCTGGAAGGAAAACCTTTTTCCGACGTGCCCGAAAAACCTGATGCCAGAGCTGTTTTTAAATATGCTCTTCTCCTTACCATGTATAGTTTCAAAGCTAATCACAGGGTCTCCCCTTACCATAAAATCCTCAGTATCTACAGCCAGAAACCTCAATCGGCCCGACTGATCCTTTTTCATGAATGTAGTTGTATCAATAAGCTGGTCACTGAACTCTGCATATTCTTTCAGATAAAATTCAAGTTCCTTTTGCTCAATTACGGATAATTTATGAATCGAATCTTTTAAAATGTGTAAACCTGAGGCAATTTCCTTACGGCTTAAGGGTAGTATGAAATCTGTAATTTCAATGTTGCCCTTTTGTGCTTGCCGGGACAGGAATTGATGGATGGAATTTTTTGGGTCTTCCCAGACTATTTGTGCGGTCGAGGTTTTTGCAGCAGAAAGTAGAAAACAGAAAGCTAAGAGCGGAAAGCTGAAAGCTGAAAGCGGAAAGCTGAAAGAGGAAGAGTTTGTACGAAAAGCGGTGTTGTTCTTAATAAGCATTCTGGTCTCCTTTTATCGTATTGATAATCGTTTGAAGGACGATCTGGCAATCCAGCCAAAATGTCCAGCTGTGAATATAATATAGGTCGTAATTAACGCGCCG
>JAZKHM010000225.1:5468-13410 GCA_040385405.1 Bacteroidota bacterium
AGCGCAATTAATGGCATAAACCACCATCCAATGAGAAGGAAGAAAAGCAAGGAGAAACCTATGTCAAAAACCTTTTTTAGCAATTTGTTGGACCACCTGTCCTGTGGCAGCGATCGGAGATTGATGACCGGAAGCAGACCAATCGTATTAATGCTGATATTGCTTGCTGCATACAAGTAAAGATCGGGGATCATTCTCAAGCGGGTAGCATGGAAATCACATGTTTCAATAGTCGAGCTAATTTGCTCGTGTTTAGCGTTTGGAAGCGCGATGATCACTTCAGCAACCTGGCTTTTTTCAAGTATGCTGCTGAGGTCCTGTATCTTTCCCAGGTAAGGACACCCGTTCATTTTCGTCTGTTCATCGTCCAGAAATCCGATACACTTATATCCGTAATAAGTATGCAGATTAATGGTGTCGTAGAAATCTTTGGCCGCGGGTGTCGATCCCACAAGAATGATCTGCTCCTGTAGTTTTCCGCTATAGAAAACACTATGGAGATACTTCCGGAGGATGTATTTAAAGGAGATGATCAGGATAAAAAGAGATGAAAAGTAAATCGCTAGAAAGTAGTTGTTTAACTCAATATTATTCCTGAAGAAAAACAAAAAGGACGTCAATAATATTGCAAATAATATTAGTGTGACGAGAATATAAATTATCTCCTCAGCAAATTTATTTGAGCGCAGATCGGTATAAATGCGGGATACCTGCGCAGCGCTATACCAGGAAATAATGGATATCAGTGGAAAAAGAAATGGATTTGCTTCGTTTACCAGTTGGGTGCCCGACCAATGGTCCGCGAGCCAAAACGAAAATATTAGCAAGGGCGTATCAATAAGATACCTTAGGCTGTTATATAAGAAATAAGGCCTTGTCATAGTGGACTATTCTCTTTTACTATAAGATCATTCATAACAGACTCATACAATACTGTAACTGAATCCCAATTATATTTATCGGTTAATCCACCGGCTACTTTATCTCTCAAAAGTTTAACAAGCGCCGGATCGGATTCCATTTTATCCATCATTTCTATCACAGAATGTTCGCTCTCTTCAAAGAATACACCAAATTCACCACTGCTTAGCATTTCACGGTTAAATGCAGTATCAAGCGCAAGTATAGCACAATTATTAGACATCGCTTTTAGCATTGCCGGATTAGTACCGCCGTATTTGTGCCCGTGTAGGTATACGAAGCAGTTTTGGTATAATGCCATCAGCTCCCGGCTGTCCTTTACATATCCTGTGAAATGGATATTTTCGCTTTCATACTCTTTTAATTCTTCAGCATATTTATCCCGGTAGGGAACATCGCCTACTATAACCAGTTTTTTAGCAGAGCGGGTTTTTGCGAAGGCCTTTACAATTAGGTCAGCATTGTTGTCCGGAATAAGACGGCCTACAATAAGATAATATTCCTGTGGCTGAAGATTGAACCGGTTCAGAAGTGATTCCTCCGCTTTTTTATATGCCGGTGCGCCGTAGGCGATTACTTTAGAGTCCGTTTTAAACTCAGTCAGATATATTTTCCGCATCGCCTCTGCATCGGTAATAATAACATCATACAGTTTGCACGCTAATTTTGCGGCGAGCTTAAAGTATTGGGCACCCAGACCCTTCCATTTGGGTCTCAGCCATTCCAGGCCGTCTACATTGATCATTGTTTTTTTACCGCAAAGCTTAGGGATCCAACCCATGGGGCCCGCGGCCAAATTAACTACGAGAATAACGTCGACTTTGCTACAGGAGGCATGAACAATCGATAAAAAAGAATGTATAATCTGATTTAAGGATTTGGTCGGGACTGTAGGAATATAGTGAAGATAAATCCCGTTTACTTTTTCAGGCTTTTCATTAAATAGATTCCGCTGGCAATAAATATGAACTTCTACCCCCCTTATCACAAGGCGCTCACTAAGTTCTTTTACGAAAGTTTCGAACCCCCCGTAAACGTAAGGATAGCCTCTCGTACCTATAATGGCTATTTTCATCTAAGTAAAAGAGCTTCTGATTTATTGCAGGATATGATAAAAATCCGGAGATAATTGATAAATGGCAGATCTGCTGAGGACTTCATAAATTACTAACCACTATGTGCTCTATGAGGGTGGGAATTGGTGGGGTAAAAGTATTGAAATTATTTTGATAGTGGAAGGGTCTTTGGTCGCTCTTCCCCGACTAAATCGGGGAAGAGCCCTCCAAAACCCCCTCATACAACCCTAAAATCCTCCTTTCATGGAGCTCCAAACTAAACATTTCAACTACCCGTTGTTTAGACCTTTTTCCAAACTCCTCAACTTTCCTCCTATCATTCAGCAGAATCTCAATTTTAGAAGCAAGATCTATGGGGTTTCTGTTCTCAAAAAGAAAACCATTCCACCCGTCTTTTACCTGTTCAGTGGTGCCGCCTAAATTGGAGCCAATGATCGGTAATCCCATGCTCATGGCTTCCATTACCACACCGCCGAATGGCTCAGGTTCGCCGGATGGGAGGACAAATACATCAAATAGTGAATAATAGGGCAGTGCTTCGGTTACGTGGCCCAGAAAATAAATTCGATCTTTAAGACTGTATTTTTCAATTAGATTCTCAAGCGTTTTCTTTTGGTCTTCATATCCCGGTACATAATCGCCTATCAGTACTAATTGTATGTTTTTTCCAGTCTTTTCAGTCAATCTGCCAATTGCTTCTATCAGGTATTCCTGACCTTTTCTGATGAGCCTTATCCGTGAAGTGCAGCCCAGGACCAGGGCTGCTTCGTTTAAGGATTGTTGAAGATCAGAGGGTATCGAAACAGGCGTTATGATTTCGGGTATGGAAAAGCCGTTGTAGATTGAAACTACTTTGGTCTTATCTTTAAACTGTGTAGCCATGGTTTCAGAAACACAAATTATCTTATCCGACAAGGAAGTCATATAAGTTGAATAATAAGGCCAGAACTGTTTGAAGTCGCCAAACCATTCCCGTATGTGCCAGAAATGTTTTTTTCCTGCTAATTTCGCTGCCAGTGCACCTGCAGGGACAACCCCCGAATTGGTATGTATAATATCTATCTGATTTGCGAGAATAGCGCTTCTGATAGAAGCTACGTTTCTGATAAATTTAATAAGGGTTCCAGGAAGGTATTGTAGTTTGAAAGATTTCCGTGTAAAGATGAAAAGATCAGGACTGCTCAGGATTCTTTCCTTTGGAATTGCAGATGATAAAAGATCATATAATGGCCCCTTGTCGGGAAGCATGACATACACTGTATATCGCTTACTAAGGATGCGGGTGAGTTTCAACAGCGAGCGGCTCGCACCGTACATATCGGCGCTATGGCCTATCAATAAGATTCGTTTACTCATTATTTAAAGCCAAATTTGTTCTCATGCTGCCTGAACCATTCCAGAAAACAGAAAATATTCCATACCAGACGGTTGTTGACACCAGATTTGTTATTCTTGAAATCCTGCCATAGTCTGGAGACTTTATCATTGTTGAGAAAAGGATTATTCATTAAGCTTTCTTCTGAGAATAACATGGAAGAAAGCTCCGACAAATTGCTGTTCAGCCATTTTACCTTGGGTGTCTCAAAACCTTGCTTTGGCCTTCTGGAAATAATTTCTGAGACCGACGCAGGAAGCTTTTGTTTTAACAACTGACGGAGATAATTCTTGGACTGGAACAAGTGCTTGTTAAAATGCCCGGATGACATCAGTACCTTTTCTACTAGCTCATGATCCAGGAACGGGGTTCTGGCTTCCACGCTGCAGGCCATCATCATTCTGTCTGTTTTGACGAGGAGATCGTCGGGAAGCCAGGTTAGCAAATCCAGCATAAGACTCGATTCCAATTTGCCCGCACTTTTCTGAAAATCTTGAAGGTATGCATGGAACTGCTGTTCATAAGAATTTTCAGTTTGAGTGCCGTTCTTCATGAACCCGCTGCTGAGCTCCGGACTTAGGATAGAAGTCCATCGTGATACTCCGGTATCCTTTTTAAAGGAATTAATACTTCGCAGCTTATTTTTTATCTTATCCAGTTTTTTAACTCCTGAACCGGGGATTAATTCCAGCAATGACGAGGCAGTATCCAAAGAGATCTTTCCAAGTCCGTAGTAATATTTCTCATAATTATAATGGTCATATCCATGAAAGAGCTCATCTGCACCCTCACCCGACAAAACAACTTTAACGTGCTGTTTGATAGATTTTGCAATAAGATAGGTGGGGATAATTGCTGAATCGCCAAGAGGCTGGTCGGCGTGGTATACGGACTGAATGAAATTATCGGGGCTTATGTCTTCGACGTTCAATGTGACCAGGTCGAGATCCATAGAAGCTGCTACTTGTTTTGCGTATGATGATTCATCAAACGTCTTATCTGAAAAACCAACATTAAATGCTTTTACCTTTTTTCCCGCCAGTTGATGCATATATGCTGCCAGGAGAGAAGAATCTATGCCACCGCTCAGCAGCAGTCCGACATCTACATTGGCCACCAGCCGGTATTTCACGCTTTTTTCGAGTAGGGCATCAATCTCACTTATGTCGGGCATTTTAGGACTTTTGCCTACATAATCCATCATATTCCAATAAATACTGGAGCTGCTTGTATTGGTTTTCCGGTCATGGATAATGATTTCTCCCGGCTTGAGCTGGCGTATGTTTTTATAAATAGTATCGGGACCGGGAATGTATTGCAGTGATAAAAAGTTAAGTACACTCTCCGGATTTATCTCCAGAGGTATTTTAAACGCGTGGAAGAACTTAATTTCGGAGGAGAAAATAATTGCATTCTCATCTTCAAAGATGAAAAGAGGTTTTTTCCCCAGGCGGTCTCTTGTAAAAACAATTTTATCCTCCTTTTGATCATAAATCACCAGCGCAAACATTCCCCTTAATTTATTAGGAAAATCAGTGCCATATTGGAGATATGCACATACGATAACTTCCGTATCAGACTCTGTCCGAAACACGTGGCCAAACTTGATCAGTTCTTCCTTTAGCTCTTTATAGTTATAGATCTCTCCGTTAAAAATAATGATATACCGTTCGTCTAAATAGCTGAAAGGCTGATTCCCATCGCTCGAGAGATCAATGATTGATAAACGACGGTGCCCCAAACAGATTCCATTTTCAGACCAAATACCCTTATTGTCGGGCCCGCGATATTCCATCTGATCAAGGGCATAATCCACCCGATCGATATATTCCGTTTTAAATTCAGGAATTTCTTTTTTTGAAATGACACCGATTAGGCCGCACATGAGGGGGGAGGGGTAGTTAAATTATTGAATTTCATTGAACAAGGAATAAAGAGCAAGGAACAAGGATTGAGGGGTTCGATATTCATCTTAAACATTTTATACTTTGTCATAAACTTCACATGCGACCACCTTCGGGGTCGGTACGTGGGGAGCCGCCATTTCTATAAACATGCGACCGCCTTCGGGGTCGATTGCCCCCCACTTCCACCTCTCCCTCCTTCGCTAAAGCGGGCAAAGCCACTCTCCACTCTCCACTCTCAACTCTCCACTTTTCTATTCTTAATCACCTTCGCCGGTACCCCTCCCACAATACTATACGGAGGCACATCTTTATTAACTACACTCCCCGCTGCGATTACGGAGCCGCGGCCAATGGTTACCCCGGCAAGGATTATCGTATTAGCCGCAATCCAGCAGTCATCTTCAATTTTGACAAATTCGCGTTTTACCCCCTGTTCTTTTATGGAGAGGTCTGGATCATCAAATACGTGATTTTCTGCGTAAATGCTTACTCTGGGCGACATCATGACATTATCGCCGATTTCTATATAACCGGAGCAGCCGATGTAGGAGTAGGGGCCAATGCTGGAATTGTTGCCTATTTTTAAGCCTTCGCCGATAGCCGATCCGTAAATATTTGTAGGCCTGATGATAGCGTGTTTTCCAATAGTTACACGGTCGCCAACGATGATGCCCCGATAAGTCATGCAGTTTACTTCTGCATAATCCTCGACAATGAAGTCGCGGCCGGCACTGAGATGCCTGGCATATCGGATTGACGCCCCTTTCCCGACTAATACCCAGCCGCTTGATTTCTTGAAAAATAGTCTCTCAACCATTCCGCGCAGATAAAAGAAGGAAAGTCTGTAGAAAGTAGTCAGGATATCCTTTGTTTTCCAGTCAGCAGGAAAACGTTCGATTATAAACCTGTAGCTGTGGAGGAAAGAAGTCTCTGTTCTCATAGAATTTAGTCAAAACTATGATTTTTTTTTGGTATTGGAGGTCGGAGGTCGGAAGTCGGAAGTCTGAGGTCAGAAGTCTGAGGTCTGAAGCAGAAACAAGTACAGGGATTACGATGATTACAAATATGACGAAGGGGCTCTGTATGAAGAAACAAGCTCGTCCTCGATCATATTTTCAATGATATCATTTAAGCCGAACCGGGCTTTCCATTTGAGTTCTGAATTGGCTTTTGCAGGATTAGCTCTTCCTATTTGCAGATCTGTCGGGCGTCTTAGAACCTCGTCGATCTCAACATGTTCCTCCCAATTAAGGTTCAGGGTTTTAAAAGTGATAGTTATAAACTCTTTCAGGGAGTGGCTTTTCCCTGTAGCTATAATATAATCTTTTGGCTCGCTTTGCTGCATCATCAACCACATAGCTTCTACATAATCAGGTGCCCAGCCCCAATCACGTTCGATATTAATATTCCCAAGGCTTAAATTCCGGGCTTTGTTCTGGCTTATTCTGCATGCAGCAGTGATAATCTTCTTTGTTACAAAGTGATCCGGGCGAAGAGGTGATTCGTGATTGAAAAGGATTCCAGTACAGGCATATAGATTATAGGCTTCCCGGTAATTGTCTAATTGCCAGAATGCGGTAGCTTTCGCAATTGCGTATGGGCTTCTGGGGTGAAAAATAGTGTTTTCGTCGGCCGCAACGGAAGTATCACCAAAGCACTCACTTGAACCTGCATTATAAAGTTTTATAGGGAGATTGCTGAAACGGATTGCTTCCAGCAAATTCAGGTTACCTGTACTGATACTTTCATGCGTTTCATGTGGTTGTTCGAAAGATAAGCGAACCGAACTTTGCCCTGCAAGATTGTAGATCTCATCTGGCTTTATCTTATTAATACACTCGAGAGTGTTACCGAAATCGGTAATGTTGAGGGAGATGAGTGTTAATTCATCTTTGATACCGAGCTTTTTTAAATTGATGAATGAGGAGGTTTGTGCGTCCCTGGAAGCTCCAAAAACACGGTAACCCTGGTCTAACAGGAATTTAGCGAGATATGAACCATCCTGGCCGGAAACTCCGCAAATTAAAGCTTTCTTCAACGTATACTAATTTAGCCGTGCTTTTCCATTGTTTAACGTAACAATAGATTAAAAGTTTACGAAAGTGCTAATTTTTATTGACAGCGCCTTTAAAAATTTTCACTAATTCCCTCGCGTTTTTCTCCCAGGAGAACAGTTTCAGGCGCTCATTGCCTTTTCTAATGAGGTTTTCTCGTAGTTCGCGGTCTTCTATAACCTGTTGTATTTTGCTGCTAATATCTACGGAATTGAAAGGATCAAAAGATAAAACCGCGTCGCCACCGACTTCCGGCAAGCAGGTATTATCAGCGACAAGAACAGGTAACTGGTGATGAAAAGCTTCCAGGACGGGAAGGCCGAACCCTTCGTTTACAGAAGGGAAAACATATAACTCGGCATTCTTGTAAAAATATCCCAGGTCCTGATCACTTGCGTAACCAGACAATAATACACTGTCTTTTATGCCCAGCCTGCTAATGGTATCATAAATTTCCTGACTGCCATCCATATCGCTTTTTGGACTGGGCTGCCCGACTAGCACAAGGGAATAATCTGTATAGCCTGTCTGGTGTAAGAGGTGTAAAGCCTCAATAAGCCTTGCCAGGTTCTTCCGTTTTTCAAGAGTTCCGACGTGCAGGATGAATTT
>JAZKHM010000225.1:13510-16138 GCA_040385405.1 Bacteroidota bacterium
GATTCGAGTTCCGAGGTAAATAATGGAATAATGAAGCCGATCTTCATTAATAACAGGCTTAAACAAACCTGTTTTTCCTTGCCTTTCAGCTTGGGGTACCATCGCCAACAGGTTTTTATAAAGTAGATATGAGCCAGGAGATAAAGGAGTAAACTTATGATTCCCATTTGAACTCCAATAACGATATACTGGTTTTCACCTCCGGTCGTGTCGCTTTCACTGCCAGCGACACGGCCGGATGCACCGAGGCCCATTCCCAGGGGGTTTGCTATCATCGCCTCGATCCCTTCAAGCCAGGCGATAACATGGCCAACACTTGATGGATTAGTGAACATTACGGTCTCATATATGAATTCATAAATATCTGGATTCAATACGATCATGAAAAAGGTGAAATATATTACGATCGCTATTGCGCTCCCATAAATCACTCTCAGGATTAACTTCCGTTTTGTTATCAGGGCATAGAAGTAGATCATAATGAAATAACTGGCAAGCGATGATCTTGATAGCGCGAAAAATATCGCAAATTGTGTGGCTAAAATGGCGAAAAGCCCCAGTTTGTCAAGTTTGATTTCATTTCTTTCCGTTGTATATAAACCAGCAATTACTGAAAGTGTCAACAGAGTTGCTGCAGCATATTCGAGAGGATTCGCAAAAAAACTGGAAAAGCGTTTAAGTCCGTTCGAAGTTTCGAAGGTCCATGAAAGACCATAATTGCCAGTTGGCTCCTGATTAAAAAAGTAGAAATTAAAGTCTGCATATCCTGAGAGGGTTTGGAAATGCTGGTCCGTCAGAATCTCAAAGAATAATATACCCGTGGCGCCGATAAACACGGCGAGTACATAATGGTAATACTTGCTGATATAAATATAGCGAGGATCAAATAGCCTGCCGGCAAAGTAGACAAAGGTGAAAAAGGTTGAGCTTTTAAAGGCAATTAGTTTATCGCCCAGGCCATATATGCCTATCGGAAGCGCAACATATAAAAGGCTATAAAAGAAGTATGCAAGTAAAATGTAATCAACCACCTGAAAGCGGATTCTTCTTTTTAGTTCCCAGACACTTACCCCTAAAGTCATCAATATTAAAATTTCCTTAAAGGGCTGCATTAAGGGTACTAAGCCGGGGAATCCCAGCTGCAAAGTCACAGCAAGGCTTGTGGTATAGATTGGAAGCCCCAGGATCAGGAATAAGAATACGCCCTGTTTATTTTGTGTGAGCAGATTTTTAATCGCGAGTAGAAATGCCGAAAGATAGATGAGGGGAAATATGAACATTCGGATACTTAAATAAACAGCGATTGAATAAATGGCAAATGCACTGTAAAAGTACATTAATCATAGTACGTATTAGGCGGCCCCTGGTATTTATCTGCCAAAAAATGCCTTTTATTTCTGATAAAAACATCATGAGCATACCGCTCACAAGCATAAATGAATATGCTTATGACAGCTTCATCTCCATTGAAAAACAAAAAATAAAGGGATGAAACCTAAATTTAATTTTATTTAGGCAGGAGATGAATTCTTACCTGTTTTTTAGTTTTTTTTGACGATTATACAAAAATGGAAATGGGATCATTTATTTTATTTAGAAATGATTAATAAGAACATAGTAATTGCCGCCCTTGCGAGAGATTGTGAAGATTCTTTGAGGACGAATATTCCTTTGATTGAGAACCTAAGAACCCAATTATCATGGTCGGAAGTGGTTATTGTTGAAAATGACAGTTCAGATGGAACCAAGGATTTATTACAAGATTGGAAGGTGAATTATCAGAATGTCACTATAATTTCCAATGATTTTGGAACCAAGACCATTCCTGATAAAAGCGATTTAATAAAAAACCCAATGACCAGCTATCAACGCATTGATAAAATGGCTTCTTATAGAAATCTTTACCTGGATCATATCGACAATATAAAACACCCGGTTGACTTAGTTATTGTAATTGATATCGATGTGCAAAATATTTCTTCAACAGGTTTGATTAATGCAATAAATTCCTTTGATGCTAAAACTGGAGCTGTTTTCTCAAATGGCATAAGTGTAAAGAAGAGCTTCTTTGGCTTATCAAAGATTTATTACGACATATTTGCGATCTGGGAGTATCCCGTGCTGAATGAATTTAGCTATTCCTCCGAGTCTTTGGCCCGGACCTTTAAATCCGTTAATAAAAATGTCTTTAAATCGCCATTTTATAGCGTTATTTCTGCTTTTGGCGGAGTCGGAATTTATAATTATCAGGCAATCAAAGGCCTGCGATATAAAATGGTTTTGAACCCTTTAAACCCGCAGGAAGCTGTTTGTGAACATATTCCTTTTAATCAGGAAATTATTAAGCGGGGATTCAAGAACTTTATAGCCAGGGATTTCGAGGTTGTTTATGAACGGCATAATTGGATTTTGATATTGAAGGGCGTATTACCTATTAAGGTATTTGATTTTTTACATCCTGTGATGTTGAAGTTTAAGGAGTGATTTTAATTAGTATATTTTCCCGTCTTGTGCCGGCGGAGAGGCACCTACTTTCCCTTCAGCTGGAAGTAGACAAAGAGCCGTCGCTGTGTCTGCTGCTCCGGCACGAGGCGGTCCCAACTAAAATAATCAGGATGCAATACTCTT
>JAZKHM010000226.1:0-21335 GCA_040385405.1 Bacteroidota bacterium
ATTGCGGAGAGAGAGGGATTCGAACCCTCGGTACCGTTGCCAGTACGACAGTTTAGCAAACTGTTCCTTTCGGCCACTCAGGCATCTCTCCGTTTAAAATAAAAAACCCTCTTTCGAGGACTGCAAATATAGTAATTCAGTCAGGCTGGCAAAAAATAATTTCACTAAAGTGGCATTTATTTAAAAAAGCGGGTGCATTCGGATCTATGTGCATGAAAATCAGCATCTACTTCCCGATCTGGTAATCAATCCGTACGTGGTAAATCCCCATCAGCATGGTCTTGAAGATCAGCTTGATAGTCTCGATATCTTTTAATGTTATATTGCTGTCAGTGAGTTGATCCTGGTCGAGTTTATAGTCTATAATTCGCTCAACAAGATTGTTAATACTTATCGCATCAGGTTCTTTTAGGCTTCGGGAGGCAGCTTCAACTGAGTCGGCAAGCATAAGGACGGCCGTCTCTTTTGAAAAGGGGATAGGGCCCGGGTATCGGAATGTATTTTCGTCAACAAACTTTTCTGGGAAGTTTTTAAGGAACGACTGGTAGAAGTAGTCCACACGTGTATTGCCATGATGGGTGCGGATAAAGTCGATCAGCATCTCAGGGATTTGGTTTTTTCGAGCAATTTCCACGCCCTTATTTACATGCTGTATGATAATTTGTGCGCTTTGTTCGTACGAAATAGTATCATGCGGATTGGCACCGCGGTTCTGATTCTCAATGAAATACTGCGGGTTTACTGTTTTGCCGATATCATGGTAAAGCGCTCCAGCGCGGACAAGAAGAGCATTTCCGCCAATTTTAAATATCGCTGCCTCGGCGAGATTAGCAACCTGCAGAGAATGCTGGAACGTCCCCGGAGCTTTGAATGCCAGGTCGCGTAATAGTTTCGAATTGGTGTTTGTAAGTTCCATCAGCGTAACGTCTGAGGTGATGCCAAACATCCTCTCAAAGGCGTACACCAGGGGATAGGCAAGTAATGAAAGCAGTACGGAGAATATAAAGGGAATGAAATTAAGCCATTCAATATCGGCAATGGCGCCATTCCGGATCAATGAGATACCCAGAAAAGCAATAAAGTAATTTAACAGGATAAGCAGGGCCGAAATTAGAAACTGTTCTCTTCTTATAAGGTTCTTAATACTATAAATGGCTACCATACCCGCAGAGACCTGCAGAAAGGCGAATTCAAAGCTGTTGGGAACAAAAAAGCCCGCGATCAAAACTACTAAAAGGTGTATGTTAAGTGCCAGACGCGTATCGAATAGGATCCGGATAATTATCGGAACAATGCAGAAAGGGATATAATAGATGTTGGGAATCTTAATGCGAATCGCCCAGGACAAGGTAAGCAGCATCCCGGTTATGACTAGCAGTATCAGTGACATTTGTCTGTTATCAGAATAGATATCCCTGCGAAAAAGGTATAAAAACACAACCAGCAGGGCAATTATTAATCCTGAGATCAGAAACTGCCCTAACATAATCAGATTGCGGTCTCCAATTATTTTGGCATCATCCTCGTAAGCAGTACGCAGGGACTCCAGCTTCTGGTAAATTTCCGCGTTCACCCGTGTACCTTTGGCTACCACCAGTTCTCCCCGTTGAACCATTCCGCGGGTGGTGGATATACTATTTAATGCATTTTCCTCCTGTTTGTCTGTAAGCTGCTCGTCATAAATGTAATTTGGCCTCAGGTGATTCTTTATGAGCTTCAACAGCCATTCCTTGTTTTTTATCTTCCCATTGTTATTAACGGTTGATTTTGCAAAATCCAGCGCCGACTGGAGCAGGAAAGCATCCGCAGTATTTAACTGCGTACTCACATTATTTGTAAGCAGACTGAAATTATAATTTGTACCATACCGCTGAAATTTTTTAACCGGATCATATAACCCTCGTTTATAAATTTCTTTTAGCAGGCTGATGGCCTGAGCATTATAGATCTCCTTCTCAGCATCGGGAATTCCGGAAGTCCTCCATTTTATTTCAAATTCTGAATTAAAGGCTGATATGGCATTCTGAGCCGATTCCGTATCGTTTTTATAGATGGGCAGTACCGACTTTAATATTTCTTCCCTGTCTTTTTCTATTTCTGCATTTGTTTTCCTTATCGCAAAACTATGAGGAGAAAAAAGATCTTTCTCCATCCATGTCTTACCCCGTTCATATTCAAAGCGGAACCTGGCCTGTTTGGGAAGGAAGAGCGTTATAATAACTACGCATAATCCCATCATCACGAACTTGATGTTGGAGCTGTATTTCCTATATAAAATAAGATGTAATTGCTTTTTGAGTCGTGCCAAGTGCTTTACGTTTGAATCAAAAGTAGGAAAAAAATAGGGATCGAAAGACGTAGGAGAAAGGAAGTATGAGGTGGGAGGTTTGAGGTCGGATACCGCGCGTTTAGTCCACTCAGTTTAACAACGAACATGGAACCTGACTGCCTGCAGGCAGGCAACTAACAACCATTGCAGAATAAATTTGCCATTTTCCTACATTTTCATACTTTTGTCGAATAATGCGCTGCGCCCATAGCTCAGCTGGATAGAGCAACGGTTTTCTAAACCGTAGGTCTTAGGTTCGAATCCTAATGGGCGTACTTAGATTAAATGAAAATGCCTGATTCTTAAAAAGTTTCAGGCATTTTGATTTTCATACATACTGATTACATTCGAAAAGTGGTTTTGAACCGCACTATCTAGACATAAAAAAGCGGCCAAACCTTTCGATCCGCCGCCTCCATTTTACAAGTTTTATTTACTCGTCGCGAGTTTATTCGTCTTAAAGCTATGTTTTGACTTCATGCCAGATCCGCCTCGCGTGTCTTCGGCTTTCATTTATCTAATATTCTTTGCAGTCATTAAAGGTTATTTTTTTTTTTCTTACCGGCTACTGCTATTTATGAGTGATTATGATCCAGAAAGTTTGTCGATGATATTAGAAGCCGGGATCGCAAAAGGATCTTCGCGAATGTTTAGGCTTTTTGTCAGAACCTGTGTCGTTGGTTGAACGGGTTAATAGCTTTTCATAACTAATTCTCACAACCTCCCCGATAATGATTATGGCCGGATGGCCGAGGCCGGCATTGGCCGATTCTTTAACTAGCTCGCAGGCTTTGCAGACCACATAGCGCTGATTTGCATGCGAACCATTCTGTATAATTGCTGCGGGAGTGCTTTCACGACCATATTTTTGACACAACAAGACAATTTTTGCCAGGTTTTTCATTCCCATATAAATAACCACGGTTGCAGAACTACGAAGGGCTGGAATAAGGTCTTTCGAAAGCTGCCCATCTTTGTTAGTCCCCGTAATTGACCAGATACTTTCACTTATTCCCCGGTGGGTCAGGGGGATTTCTAAAAGACCCGATACCTGCATACTCGTGATTCCGGGAATATAGCTGGCAGAAATGCCGTTACTGCGGGCAAATAATACTTCTTCGAAGCCCCTGCCGAAAATAAAGGGATCTCCGCCTTTAAGACGGACTACATTCCCACGGGAATAGGCGTAGTGTTTTATCATTTCATGGATCACTTCCTGGGGAGTATAGTTCCCGTAAGGTTGTTTGCCAACATACACCTTTTCACAGTCAGGTCCGGCCATATTGAGTAGTTCCCGGTTAGCCAAATGATCGTAAAGAATCACATCCGCGTTTTGCAAAGCCTTAAATCCTTTCAAAGTCATTAATTCAGGATCTCCGGGACCGGCTCCAACCAGAAAAAGAGATGGGGACTGTGATTTTTGTACCATTTAAGTAATTTGATATTAAAAAAGCGTTTATCTTTTCATAAAAAACTGGTAATATTTAAATATCTGGTTAAAAATAAACACAATTATTGTAATTTTATTTTATAAAATCTTATAATTGTATAAAATATTAGATTATTTATTGTAATATAATAGTAAATAATTAAAATATTGCTGGATTGTAGAATAAAATTGGTCTTAAAAATACATTTATGTCGAAAGAGACTATAGTTATTATTGGAAATGGGATGGTTGGGTACAAATTTTGTGAAAAATTAATAAATAAAACATCCGCATTTAATATAATAGTGTTCGGTGAAGAGCCGAGAAGAGCATATGATCGCGTTCATCTAAGTGAATATTTTAACGGAAAGTCAGCCGATGATCTTTCGATGTCATCAGAATCATGGTATCGTGACCACGGTATAACCTTATATCTTGGGGATTCCGTTACCGGGATTAACCGAAGTGAAAAAACAATTCATTCACTCTCCGGGCGTAGGGTAACCTATGATTATTTGGTTTTTGCTACAGGCTCTGAACCTTTTGTACCTAACCTTCCCGGAGTGGAGAAAGATGGTGTTTTTGTATACCGCACGCTCGACGATCTCGATCTCATAAAAAAATATGCATCTAACGCCCGTTCAGGAGCTGTGATGGGCGGCGGCTTGCTGGGACTCGAAGCCGCTAAAGCCCTAATGGACCTGGGTGTAGAAGAAACGCATGTAATTGAGTTTGCATCGAGGCTTATGCCCCGGCAGATTGACAGTACCGGTAGCGCAATGTTGCAGAATAAACTGACTAAGCTTGGTCTTACAATCCACCTGAATAAGAATACGAACCATATCGAAGGTGATGATCGTTTACGGGCTCTACAGTTTAACGACGGAACTGAGTTGGCTGTAGATATGCTTGTGATTTCTGCCGGAATTCGTCCGCGGGATGAATTGGCACGTAAATGCGGATTAGATATAGATGTGCGGGGAGGCGTGATAGTAAACGAAAAATTAGTAACCAGCGACCCCTGTATTTTCGCCATTGGGGAGTGTGCTTCATATAACCAGATGATTTACGGCCTTGTTGCACCCGGCTATGAAATGGCCGAAGTAGTAGCCGCAAATCTATGTTCTGCGCAAAAAGCATTTACTGGCTTTGATATGAGTACCAAGCTAAAGCTTATCGGCATAGATGTGGCGAGCTTTGGAGACGCTTTTGTTACAGAACCCGATTGCAGGACGGTCATATTTGAAGATACTCACAAAGGAATTTACAAACGTATCAATCTCAGTAATGATGGTAAGTACCTGTTAGGCGGCATCCTTGTTGGCGATGCCGAGGCGTACAATATGTTACTTCAAACTACCAATAATAGCATCGTACTACCTCCCAACCCAGAAGACCTGATCCTGGGTTCGCGCGGCGGCGAAAGCGAAGGTGCTGGTGTAATGAACCTGCCCGACGAGGCGCTGATCTGTTCTTGCGAGTCGGTGTCTAAAGGTGCCATTTGCTGCGCAGTTAACGACTCGGAAATAACTACAGTTGATGGAATGAAAAAACACACCCTTGCCGGTACAGGCTGCGGCGGTTGTGTGCCTCTGGTGAAAGATCTGATTTCCGGTACCCTGAAGGCGAATGGTCAATATGTGAAGAATGTCATCTGTGAGCATTTCGATTATTCGCGCCAGGAGCTATTTGACCTTATAAAAATGAATCAGGTAAAAAGCTATGACGTTGTTCTCGATCATTTTGGAAAAGGTGATGGCTGCGAAGTATGTAAACCATTGGTGGCCAGTATATTTTCGAGCTTGTGGAATGAGGTAATCGTAAAGCAAGCGCCCATTCAGGATAGCAATGACCGCTACCTGGCCAATATTCAAAAGGGGGGTACCTATTCAGTAGTGCCGCGGATCCCCGGAGGGGAGATTACACCAGATAAACTGATTATAATTGGCCAGGTCGCAAAAAAATATGGACTTTATACCAAGATAACCGGCGGACAGCGGATTGACTTATTCGGGGCACATCTTGGTGATCTCCCATCAATTTGGGAAGAGTTAATTGATAACGGATTTGAAAGTGGCCATGCTTACGGCAAGGCCCTTCGCACTGTTAAAAGCTGCGTAGGAAGCACCTGGTGTCGATTTGGGTTGCACGACAGCGTTTCCTTTGCTATTCAGATTGAGGAGCGGTACCGTGGTATTCGGGCACCCCATAAGATTAAAGGAGGCGTAAGTGGCTGTATACGCGAATGCGCCGAGGCGCAGGGAAAGGATTTCGGAATTATCGCAACTGAAAAAGGCTGGAACCTTTATGTATGCGGCAACGGAGGTTCAAAGCCTCAGCACGCTCAATTATTTGCCGTCGATATAGATAGTGAAACCTGCATTAAATACCTCGACCGTTTCCTGATGTTTTATATCAAAACCGGTGACCCGCTTAATCGCACCGCTACGTGGCTTAATAAGATGGATGGCGGTATAAGTTATTTGAAAAACGTCATTATCAATGATAGTCTGGGTATTTGCGAACAACTGGAGATTGAGATGGAAGGCCTGGTAAACTCCTACCATTGTGAGTGGAGGGAAGTAGTAACCAACCCGGAATTGCGGAAGCGTTTTGTCCATTTTGTGAATGCTCCGGACGAAAAAGATCCGAGTGTGAAATTCGAGCCCATGCGGGAAATGGTAAAAGCGAAAGAATGGTCGGCACCACAAGTTTAATACATCTTAATTCTAACTCTTATCAATGGAAACTAAAGCTATTGTAAAAACCTGGTTCGCTGCTTGTTATGTAGATGATGTGCCGGAAAATGGTGGCTCTTGCATTAAATATGGCAACGAGCAGATCGCGGTATTTAATTTTTCCCGCAGAAATCAGTGGTATGCCGCACAAAATGAATGCCCACATAAAAAGCAAATGGCCCTGTCAAGAGGAATGATTGGCAGCACTGGAGAAACCCTTGAACCTAAAGTAGCATGTCCTTTCCACAAGAAAACATTTTCACTCGAAACAGGAGAATGCATTAGCGGAGATGAGTGTGCTATTAAGATATACCCAGTAAAGATAGAGGATGGTAAGGTCTTTATAGGTATTGAATGATGATTTCATGGAGAATGTAAAAGGTACCTGAAAATGGTTATGCCTATGTTAAATTTTAATCAAGCCATAGATAAAATTCTGCCTTACACCCAATCTTTTGGCAAAGAACAAATAGCGCTCGACGATGCGTTAGGGAGGACATTGGCTGAAACGGTTATGGCCGACCGTGATTATCCGCCATTTAACCGCTCGGCCATGGATGGGATTGCTGTTCGCTATTCGGATTTCGAAAACGGCATTCGCGATTTCACTATAATAGAAACGATCAGCGCCGGCATGGAAAGCGAGTTGTTTCTTAACCGCGGTGAGTGTTACAAGATCATGACCGGGGCAGCAGTGCCTGGTTCCGCTACTGCCGTGATCCGGAATGAAGATCTTTCTTTTAACAGCAGCCTTGTTCGTGTTCGCGCCACGTCATGCAAACAATTTCAAAATATTGCACGCCAGGGACAGGACCTGGCCAAGGGTGTCGTAGTGCTGGAACCTTCCGTTACGATCACACCCGCGTTGATCAGTTTACTCGCCACGTTAGGTAAAGAGATGGTTTTTGTCGAGAGATTGCCTTCTGTTTCCTTGTTTACCACCGGTAACGAAGTGGTTGATGTAGGATCAACGCCGTCCCGGGTACAGATCAGGAATAGTAATGGGCACATGCTGAGAGCGCTGCTCATGCAATTGGGGATAAAGCCAGTTAGCTTCGAACACGTAAAAGACGAAAAAGAAGCATTGACAGACGCTTTTCTCGATCGCTTGTCTTCTGATATTCTCGTTATTAGTGGCGGCGTTTCGGCTGGTGATGAAGATTTTGTACCGGAGGTGCTTGGCTTATTAGGTGTGTCAACCATTTTTCATAAAGTAGCTATGAAGCCAGGCAAACCGGTGTGGTGTGGGAAAATGAAAGATGGTCCAATGGTTTTTGCCTTACCAGGTAATCCGTTTGCTTGCCTTGTTACGTTTAAGTTGTTTGTAGAAACATTTATAAACAAGTCTTTCGGGCTGGAGTTGCCTGCCGGCGACAGCGTTCGGCTTGGTGCTGGCCATTTTAAAAAGACGCGGTTTGACGAGTTTTTTCCGGTTAAGATCTTTGATAATCAGTTGGAGGTCATTTCATCCAGGAGTAATGGTTCAGGAGATGTTCGGCTGGGAATGGCTGCGGAGGCGTTTGCTTTACATGCAGCCGAAGATGAGAATCTACCCTCCGGTGCAAAGGTTACAGTGTACATGGTTTAAATGACCTTATCAATTTTTCAACCCGGAGGTAAAAACCTATAAAGTTGGAAAAATACAGCTTCCGGCGTTCTGCTCAGTTTATTCCTTATGCAATCCTCGTTCAATATCCGGATAAGGTTGCCATTTGTATCCACTATTTTAAAGGAATAACTTCAATAATACCTTAAAACTCTGTTCATAGTTAGCCACTCCATTAGGGAAAAACGTTGAAAAATATAAACATTTGTTAGATATTCCGTTATTATTTATTTAAAATGAGTAAAAATTAGCCAATTAATTAGATATTTTATCATAATTTTTCAATTATTGCTAACTATGTTATCTTTTGTTCTATAAAAAAAGCTTCTTTTTTACATATTATTCATTTATTAATTGTTTTTTGCGTATTTATTGATTAATTTTATTGTGTAAATGCTGTTGTAAGCTATTTATATCTTATAATATGACTAATTTTTATTATTTTATTTGACAAATAGCAATTTTAGCAATTAATTATGTAGAGATTTATAGAATAGGTCAATAAACAAAAAGCCCCGCCCGAAGGTGGTACTTCGATTGGGGCAACAGGTTCCTTGCGTTGAAACTTAAAACCTATACAAATGTATAAAAAATTAAATACCAAGCGACCCGGGTGGCCGGCGGGTTTGTTTGGGCTTGTTTTGTTATTCTGCTCTTTTTCCTCCACTGCACAATTGTCGCTCACCGGCCAGCTGAGGAGTCGCGGGGAAGTCCGACAAGGATTTGGGAACCTTCTTACCAAGGAGGCTGTAGCGGCATCCTTTATTTCTCAACGGACACGTTTGCAGTTTGGCTATAAACGGAACCATCTAAACTTTGGGATTACTGCACAGGATATCCGGCTATGGGGCCAGGATGCGTCTACTATTTCTGCAACCGATGGCAATCGGTTGATGCTGCATGAGGGCTGGGCTGAAATTATATTGGCGAATAAGGCCGATACCAGCTTTCGCTTTAAAATTTTAGATAATTTTTCTGTTAAGATAGGTCGGCAGGAACTGATCTACGACGATTCGCGATTAATCGGCAATCTTGACTGGCTGCAGCAGGGACGGCGGTTCGATATGGCGCTGATGAAGGTAATGAATAATGGATGGCAGTTTGATCTTGGTTATGCTTTTAATCAGCATTCGGAAAATTTTACAGGGGTTGACTACACCCCCGGAAATATCCCTCAATACGTTAAGAACGACATCGGGGTTTTGGTACCCACACCAGGGGGGATAGTTCCTTTACTTGCCGCAAACGGTAACAGTGCGGCGGGCGGAAGCCCGGCGTACACAAATCCCCCGGGCACCAACGGCGCTAACCAGAATTATAAAAATTTCGTAAGCCTGTATATTGCTAAGAAGCTGAATTGGGCGAAAGTTTCCGGACTATTTTTTAAAGATGATTTTGCCAAATACCGGCCGGCGTTTGTCCCGGCTGGTGGCGGAACGGTTTATGGCAGAGCATTCGACGTAAAGGGTACACAGGATCGATATACTTACGGAGTCATGATAAGTCCAACTTATGGCATCGGCTCCGGTTTTGGTAGGCTGGCACTGCAAGGTGCCTATTATCAGCAGAAAGGCGAAGATCGCGATGGGCGCGATCTGAACGCCTATCATTATTCCTTGTCGGCATTATGGTCCAAAGGAAAATGGGCCGCGGGGCCGGGATATGACGTATTGTCGGGAAACAAGTCAACCACTTCAGCCCAGGAGAGCAGACGCTTCGATCCCTTATATGGCACTCCACATAAATTTTGGGGTTACATGGATTTCTTCTATGCCGGAACCGGTTCCCCGGCTGCAGGGTTGAAAAATTACTATGTGAAAACAAAATATACCCGCGATGACTTTTTCCTGGCTGCCGATTATCACCATTTTTCAGTCGCCAATGCGCTGGCGGCTACCAGCCAGAGATCGCTGGGTGACGAACTCGACCTGACCGCCGGCTATACTGTTAATAAGTTTACCGTAGTTGAACTGGGATATTCCATTATGAAGGCCACGGGTACACTACCACTCGTAAAAGGCCAGGCAGCAACCACGGTATATGATAAAACACCTGAGTGGGCTTACTTAACGATTAATATCAAGCCTGATTTCCTTCAATAGCACACAAAACCCAGAAATAGTTAATATAGAAGATGATAAATTATGACTAAGAAACAGCTTACCACACTTAATATTTTTAGCGTTAAAGGCATCCAGATGAAAACCTTTCATATCACCTGGGTCACTTTCTTTTTTTGTTTTTTTGGCTGGTTCGGCATCGCTCCCCTTATGCCGCTTGTACGGGAGCAGCTGCACCTGAGCAAAGATCAGGTTGGGAATATTATTATTGCGTCAGTATCGGCCACTATCTTTGCCAGGCTCATTATCGGGAGGCTTTGTGACTCTCTCGGACCAAGAAAGTCGTACACGCTTCTGCTCATAGTGGGGGCCATTCCGGTTATCGGGATCGGTTTGAGTAACAGCTACGAAAGCTTCCTTTTGTTTAGGTTCGTTATCGGTATTATAGGTGCTTCCTTCGTCATTACCCAATTTCACACCTCGATGATGTTTGCCCCTAACATTGTTGGAACAGCCAACGCTGTAGCCGGCGGCTGGGGGAACCTGGGAGGAGGAGTAACCAATCTGGTGATGCCGCTTGTAGCGGCTGGTTTCGTGGCTCTTGGATATACCGATACGGCGAATTCCTGGCGTTATGCGATGATAATTCCGGGAGTGATCCTGCTGGTGATGGCTTATATTTATTATAAGCATACTAAAGATACTCCCGCGGGTAATTATAGCGAACTGCCGAAATCGCAGCAGGCAAAAGTAAAAGGATCATTTGGCATTGCTGTAAAAGATTACCGCACCTGGGCATTGGCCTTTGCTTATGCTGCCTGTTTCGGAATTGAAATTACCATCGACAATATAGCAGCCATATTTTTCGTGGATAATTTTAACGCCAGCCTGGTCCTTGCGGGCGGCCTGGCGGCGACGTTCGGGTTCATGAATATTTTTGCCCGTGCCCTGGGAGGTATTGTAAGCGATAAAGTAGGTGCAATCTATGGATTAAAAGGAAAGGGCAGGTTGTTGAGCGTCATGCTGGTCCTTGAAGGGATAGGGCTGTGTCTTTTTGCACAGGCTGGCAGCATGTTCTGGGCTGTAACTTCCATGCTATTTTTCGCCTTATTTCTAAAAATGGCAAATGGAGGAACATATTCGATTGTTCCTTTCATTAACAAAAAAGCTATTGGCTCGGTGAGTGGTATTGTTGGCGCGGGGGGTAATATCGGGGCTATGCTGGCGGGCTTTCTGTTCAAATCGAGCAGTATCAGTTATTCCCAGGCCTTCTTATATATGGGATTAGTTGTAACAGCTATTGGCGTCGTCATTTCCGTGGTCCAGTTTCAAAAGGTCCCGGATGCTGTCCCGGAGCCACCTGAAGAAGCTATCATTCCTCAGATCAGTTAATTATGGCAATAAATGGAGCAACGGAGTTTAAAAGTACCTGCTGCTATTGCGGTGTGGGATGTGGGGTGTCTATAACAAAGGAAAAGGAACATACCATTTCCCTGGAAGGTGATAAAGACCACCCGGTAAACAGGGGAATGTTGTGCAGCAAGGGACTAAACCTGCACTATACCGTGAATGACAGAAGTGACCGTCTGTTCTACCCCCAAATGCGATATAGTAAGGACATCCCCATGCAGCGCGTTACCTGGAATGACGCCCTGCAGCGCACAGCCTCTGTCTTTAAAACTTTCATTGATAAATATGGGCCCGATTCTGTTGCTTTTTATGCTTCCGGCCAGTGCCTCACCGAGGAGTATTATGTAATTAACAAACTGATGAAAGGGTTCATCGGCTGTAATAACATTGACACTAATTCGCGCCTGTGTATGAGCAGTGCCGTTGCGGCCCACAAACTTGCTCTTGGTGAAGATAGTGTACCCATATGTTATGACGACATAGAGCTGGCCGATTGCTTTTTTGTTACGGGTGCGAATCCCGGCTGGTGCCACCCTATTTTATGGCGGCGGGTGGAGGCTCATAAAGCAGCCAATCCAAACGTGAAGATCATCGTGGCTGATCCACGGATTACAGATTCTTGTGCCGTCGCCGACTTGCATTTGCAGCTCAATCCCGGTACAGATATAATATTGAACCATGCAATTGGTAGGATTTTGATCGAGAATGGTGATGTTGATCTTGACTTTATAACTAATTATTCCCAAGGCTACGATGCGTATGTAGAGTGTGTTTTCGCACGTACAATCACTGATGCATCTGCGATATGTGGCGTCGCGGAAGCCGATATCCGTCTGGCTGCACGCTACATCGGTGATGCAAAAGGTTTTATAAGCATGTGGACGATGGGGCTCAACCAAAGCTCGGTAGGGGTAAATAAAAACTTAAGCCTTATAAATCTTAATCTCATTACCGGACACATCGGGAAACCAGGGTCCGGACCTTTCTCGTTAACCGGTCAGCCAAACGCTATGGGCGGCCGTGAGGTTGGAGGATTAGCTAACTTGCTGCCTGCACACCGAAGCCTCGACAACGAAGCGCACCGCCTGGAAGTACAGAAATTCTGGGGCAGCGGTCCAATCAATAGTAAGCCAGGTTTGACCGCTACTGAAATGATCCAGGCTCTCGAAGAAGGAACCTTAAAAGCCATCTGGATAGTGTGCACCAATCCGGTTACCAGCCTGCCGAACGCACGGAGGGTAGAAGCCGCATTGAAGAAAGCAAAATTTGTAGTAGTGCAGGAGATCAGCAACAAACCTGAAACTCTCGCTTTCGCTGATGTAATTCTTCCCGCAGCAGCATGGGCTGAGAAAGAGGGTACTATGACCAATTCTGAGCGACGAATCAGTTATCTCTCCAAAGTGCTCGATCCACCCGGGGAGGCGCTCCCTGATTCTGAAATTATTTGCCGTTTCGCACAAAAAATGGGCTATCACGGCTTCAATTTTAACAGTGCTGCTGAAATATTCGAAGAGCATGTGCGATTGACTTACCGCACTAATATTGATATCAGCGGGCTTACCTATGAGATTCTCAAAAAGGATGGGACGGTTCAATGGCCTTATAAGAAAAAGACCAGCGGCGGCACAGCCAGGCTGTTCACTGATAAGCGGTTTTACACAAGTTCGAAACTCGCCGTTATCCATCCGGTTTCCGATAGCTTTAATAGCGAACTTCCGGATAGCGATTTCCCATTTATCCTAACAACGGGCCGAATTCGCGACCAATGGCATACCCGCAGCAAAACAGGTAAGGTGAATAAGTTGAATCAGCATATAAAAGAGGCTTACCTGGAAATTCATCCCACTGATGCCGGGAAACTAGGGCTAAAAGATGACGATGTAACAGCTATTTATTCTCGCCGGGGAGAAGTCATGGTAAAAGCCAGGTTAAGCACTGACATTAAACCCGGTGTTGTTTTCCTTCCTATGCATTGGGGGAAAACGTTAGGCAGCGACCTTAACCGTGCTAATAATCTTACCAATGACCAGGTCGACCCTATATCCAAAGAGCCAGATTTTAAATACTGTGCGGTAAACGTTTCGAGATATAAAAAAACCGTGCAACGCATTGTAGTTATCGGGGCCGGCGCTGGTGCATATGGCTTTGTAAGATCTTACAGGGAACTTAATCCGGATGACGAGATCATTATTTTCAGTAAAGAAAATTTTCCCTTTTACAACCGGGTAATGCTCCCTGACTACATCAGTGGTCACCAGCGTTGGGACCAACTGGTGAAAATGACTGATGAAGAAGAACCAGGTTTCAATATCAAGCTGCACCGGGGAGTAAGCGTCGAGCATATTGACCGGGAACGCAAATCGGTCATCGATTCGAGAGGGGTTAAAACTGATTATGATATCTTGTTGATTGCAACAGGCAGCCGCGCAACAGTGCCCAGAAATGTTCCTTCATTAACGGGTATTTTCACAATGCGGAACCGTAACGATGCAGATAGCTTTAAAAAACATGTGTCAAAAAACAGTCACGTACTTATCGTAGGCGGAGGGCTGCTTGGATTAGAAATGGCTGCATCTCTGCGTGGAATGGGTTTACAGATTACCATCGTGCAACGCATCTCGCGTTTTCTGAACCGGCAGCTCGACATGCTGGGCAGCCAGTTGCTTCACGAAGAAATGGTTGATCAGGGATGTGATATCTACTACGACGATGAAGTAGAACTATTTTACGGGCGTTCCAAACTGACAGGTGTTGGGCTGAAAAGCGGCAGAAGGATTAATTGCGATGCGATGATCATTGCTATTGGTACTACTCCTAACCTGGAACTTGCACGTGCATGCGGATTAGAATGCAAGCAGGGTGTGGTCGTGAATGAACGTCTGCAAACAAGTGATGCTGATATTTTCGCCGTTGGTGAAATTGCTGAATTTCGAGGTGTCCTTTACGGGATCACCGCGGCGGCCGAACAGCAGGCTGAGATTATGGCCAGATACCTCAGCGGAGACGTCGCCGCCTGTTATGAAGGCAGTGTATTTATGAACATCATCAAGATTCATGGTTTTGATCTATGCAGCATAGGTTTGCCGGAGTGTCCAGACGACGGTGACTATGAAGAGATTGTTTTTATAGACAAAGCAAAGCGGTATTACAAAAAATGCATTATTCATCAGGACAAGCTCGTGGGCACGATACTTATTGGGGATAAGAGCGAATTTGCGGAATTTAGGGAACTGATTTCTAACCGGACGGAACTTAGTGATAAGCGCCTTCAGCTTTTGCGAAGCGGCACTAAACACGAGCCGATTCTAGGGAAGTTGGTCTGCAGCTGCAATAACGTGGGGTCAGGCAATATTACGGCTAAGATCGGGTCGGGATGCCAGGACCTGCAATCACTCTGTGCACTAACGGGTGCCGGAACTGGCTGCGGTTCCTGTAGGCCAGAAGTGAAAAAGATTCTCGATTCCACCTTGAATAAAGTAGCCGGATTGCCCCAATTGCTATGACATGAAAACTGAGACCATTTCCCATACCATCAAAATAAATCTCACCGGTGGAATCGTTTCTCCGGGCGATCTGTTTACAATTTTAGAGCAAGCCGAACGATGCGGCGTGCGAAACGTGCACATTGGAAACCGGCAGCAGCTGCTATTTACGATAGATCATGAAAAAATGGACGATCTGGTGGAACGTTTTGAAGTTAATGAGATCGATTTCGAATCAGATAGCGACGAGTATCCGAACATCATGAGCTCTTACGTTACCGAAGAAGTTTTATATACCCCGAACTGGCTTCGCGAAGGCGTGTACAAGGATATTCTTGACAGCTTTTCGTATCGCCCCCGTCTGAAGATCAATATTGTAGATTATTCCCAGAACCTGATCCCGTTTTTCACCGGTAACCTGAATTTTATTTCCTCTTCCGTGAGTAATTTCTGGTATTTGTATATCCGTTTTCCAAAAACAACCACGATGTATTGCTGGCCGTCATTGGTTTATTCTGAGGACATTGCGGGGATTAGTGAAGTTATTGAATCTGTAATTTTCCGGTCGCCGGACCTGTTTTACAACAACCCTGATATAAAGGGACAACAGTTGGTCGAAAGAGTGGGAAAAGAGAATGGCTTCCTGATGCAGGAATTTGATCATCCCCTGATTCATACCGATTTTCAACTTCCCTATTATGAGGGATTTAATAAGTACAGGGAGAATAAGCTTTGGCTGGGCATATACCGCAGGCAGGAGGACTTTAATGTTGAATTCCTGAAGGATATTTGCACTCTTTGCAGTAAAACGCGCATCGGTCAGTTGTATACTACGGCATGGAAATCTCTGATTATTAAAAATATAGATTTACTTGATCGTATTTACTGGAGTAACTTGTTAAATAATTATCGGATCAACGTTCGTCATGCGGCCAATGAACTGAACTGGCAGTTGGAGGATCTTTGCGAAGAAGCCCTTACCCTTAAAACTCAACTGGTAAGAGAATTTGAAGAAGCCGATCTGAGAACTTATCGTTTATGCTTTGCAATTAAAACAAAGCCGCGAACGGGCCTGTTTGGGTCTGTAGTTATCCGTAAACGTAGTACCCGTGGCCGCGGGGGAAGTATTTTATATGAAGTTTTGCATACCCGCGATTTTAATCCGAATTCTAAAGATTATGTAAGTATTGATCGCGAAGTAAGGCAGCACCAGTTGGGTTCTAAGCTTATAGCAATTTGCGAAAGCTATTACTTACTTCGCGACAAGCTTGCAAGCGGATCAGGGCCGGCTAGCGAACAATCTAAAACACTGCCGGCCGTAGTGGCCTCCAGCTGGCAATGCCAGCTTTGCCTTACTTGTTATAACGAACAATATGGAGATACAGCAAACGGTTTGCAACCAGGTATTTCGTTTGAATCACTTGAATATTACAACTGCCCTGTTTGTGATTCTTCAAAAGAGAATTTCCAGCCATTAAAGGTAAGTGTAGCACCTGTTTGATGTATGTTGTAAACCTAATTATCGAAATGGAGAAGCTAATCGGCGTTGTACTCTGCGGCGGGAAAAGTAGCAGAATGGGTAGGGATAAAGGACTTATTCTCATGAATGGTAAACCATGGGCCATGATATGCGCCGAAAAGCTGCAAGAGCTGGGTTTGCGGGTGCTTGTATCTATTAATGACTCACAGAAAGAAGAGTATAGCAAATACTTTCCGCTAAATGCTCTGGTTATGGATAATTGGACCGAGTCAGGACCGATAGGAGGAATTTTAACTGTTCACAAGCAATTTCAGACTTCAGACTTGCTGGTGCTGGCGTGCGATCTTGTGGACATGGATATCTCAACCCTGCGGGTGTTGGTTAACAAGTATACCACTAAACCGTACTTCCACTTTTATGCGTTCCATAATGGGCGCTTTTGGGAGCCGTTGTGCTGTATTTATACTGGACGCGTATTGCAAGGCATTCCTGTATTAGCGAGAAGTTTGCAGGATGTGCTTGGGTCAGGAAATGCGCTAAAAATTCCAGTCCAAAACGCCGGGTGTTTTAAAAACTACAACCGACTTGATTTATGTTCCAATAATTTCCAGATCAATATTTAATAGTAAACCTTGCGTTTTAATTTAGTTTGTCTTTGAATATTTTCTCCAACTTCTCAACTTTTGGCAGGATCACTGCGCGGCAATAAGGCTGCTTCCCGTTCAGGTTATAATAGTTTTGGTGATAATCTTCCGCTTTATAAAAAGTTTGCGCAGCCGAGATTTGTGTCACTATAGGTTTAGGGTAGACCTTGGCTTTATTTAGCTCAGCTTTATATTTTTCAGCTTCGGCCTTTTGCTGCGCATCAAAATAAAAAATAGCGGAACGGTATTGAGTGCCCACATCAGCGCCTTGTCTGTTTAGGGTAGTTGGGTCGTGCATTTTCCAGAATATTTCGAGGAGTTCAGCATAACTTATTTTGGACGGGTCGTAGGTTATTTGGGAAACTTCTGCATGACCGGTTTTGCCACCGGTTACCTGCTCGTAAGTTGGGTTTTTTATCTTGCCCCCGGTATATCCGGATTCTACTTTAGTAACGCCTTTTATCCTTTGGAAAACAGCCTCTGTACACCAGAAACAGCCCATTCCAAATGTCGCTTTCTTAAATACTGGCTTTTTTTGGGAATATCCCAGGAAACTTGCGAGTACAATACTTAAAACTATTAATGTGGCCTTTTTCATAATTATATAGTGTTTCTACGTTTTACTTCTGCAGCCGGTATAAATTTAAGTGAAACAGAATTCACACAGTGACGCGTGTTCTTAGCTGTAAAACCTTCCCCAATAAACACGTGACCCAAATGAGCATTGCATTTAACACAGACGATTTCTGTTCTTATTCCATCCGGATCAGGAACTCTTTTGACCTTGCCTTCAATTTCTTCATCAAAACTTGGCCAGCCGCAATGACCGTCGAACTTAGTCTTCGATGTATACAAGGCTTCGTTACACCTGGCGCATGTATATAATCCCTCGCCCATGTCTTTTACGTATTCACCACTATAGGGCCTTTCCGTGCCCTTATTAACGATTACCTCTTCCTGTTCTGCTGTGAGCTTATTATAACCCTTTCCGTCAAGCGACGGTGCAGTCTCAGTATTTACTGCCGTGCCCTGTTTGTCAACCCGTGGCTGACATGATATTATGAAAATGGAAATCAGGCAAAGCGCTGAAACTATACTTTTTATCTTATTCATACTGCGATTTTGATATACTTACGTAGAAAGTATGATGAAGGTATTTAATTTTTTTGAGGATATTAATTATGACATGTTTCTGACCACAGGATTGCCGTAATCATCCTTTGATCATGGTCATTTGTTTATATGACGAAAGTTTTTAATTTTATTAGTTAACGTTAAACGACTATTATATGATAAGCAAAGTAAAGATCATTATTTGTATAATAATACAACTAATAGTAGTTCCGGGGTTTACTCAGATTAAACCCATTATAGGTGTCGCGGGCATTTCGCATGAATCAAATAGTTTTAATATTGATAAAACACGAATTGAAGACTTTAATATAAAAACGGGCGCAGATATAAAGGAAAAAGCGAATAGCTTTTATGCGGCCAGGAATTCTAAAACAACCAGCGCCGGGTATATCGAAGGTGCCAGACTTTTCGGAATGGAACTTTATCCAACAATAGTTACGGGTGCCACGCCTAAAGGACCGGTAACTGACCAGGCCTTCAATACAATGATGAAGGAAATATTAAGCGACCTAAGATCAGGTCCTAAACTGCAGGGTATTTTGCTGAATCTTCACGGAGCAATGATTGTGGAGAGCTATCCCAGTGGCGATGAAGAAATTGTTAGAAGGGTGAGAGAAGCCTTTGGAAAAACCCTGCCTATCGTAGTGACACATGACTTTCACGCCAATATTACCCCAAAAATGATTGAATATTCAACTGTGCTCATCACATTTAAGGAAAATCCGCACCTGGATACTTATGAAAGAGGTTTGCAGGCGGCTGAAATCATGTCGAAAATAGTAAATGGAGAGGTTAAGCCTGTCCAGCGTATCGTAAAACCTCCAATGGTTTATAATATTGCTTTTCAAAACACTTTCGCGAAGCCTTTACTTCCTGTGGTTGATGCAAGTAAGGAACTGGAAAAAATGCCTGGAATTTTGGCTGTCAGCGTTTCCGGAGGTTACCAGTATGGTGATGTACCCTGGATGGGTCCTTCAATTGTGGTAGTTACCGATAATGATCAGGAACTTGCAGATAAAGAGGCTAAACGTTTAGCCGATATGCTCTGGGATACGCGCGAGTCTACCCGGGTAAATAATCCTACACCCCGGGACGCTGTAAAAATGGCTATACAGCATCAGGGAAGGCCGGTTATCTTGATTGACATGGGTGATAATATCGGCGGCGGATCGACGGGAGACAGCACTTTTCTACTTGAAGAACTTATGAAACAGGGGGCCCAGGGCTGGGCTATGGTTATAGCCGATCCCGCTGCATATAAGGTGGCTGAAAAAGCAGGGGTAGGGAACACCTTTGACTTTGAAGTTGGGGGAAAAACTGATGATCTTCATGGCAAACCGGTAAGAATCAAAGGTGAGGTCAGATCTTTAAATGTTGGCCGATATCTCGAAACGGAGGTAAGACATGGCGGCGGCAGATACTGGAATATGGGAAATACAGCAGTAATTCAGGTTGAAGGGTCAAGCCTGGATGAGCCTAATCTTGTTTTACTTACTACAAAGAGAGCAAGCCCTAACAGTGCGCATATCTTCACATCAAACGGAGTATATGTTGAGCGCCAGAAGATCCTGGTAGTTAAAGGTGCAATTGCGCCGCGAGCAGCCTATGAACCATTTGCCTCCATACTTTTATCTGTGGATAGTCCGGGTGCCACCGCTATTAATCCTTCCTGGTTTAAATATTATCAAATCCGGGAAGGACTATTCGGGATTGAAAAATCAAAAAAGTAGATTAGTCGTTCTTACCCGTATCTACCGGGTTTTTCCTCCACAGATTGGCCAGGAAAGAACCTGAGATATCCATCCAGGTACCAAATATTGCCGGATAGAGTCCCATGGTTGCGGCTCTTCCAAGTTCCTGGGCTATTCCTGCTGCCATTCCTCCGTTTTGCAGTCCAACTTCTATTGCAATTGTCCTGCTGTCACGTTTGTTTAGCCTGAAAAGGCGACCGCCCCAATATCCAAGCAAGTATCCGAGTGCATTATGAATGAAAGCTGCAACAAACAGGAGAAATCCCATAGTTAGGAGGCTGTCCCGCCCTGCTGCAACGATAACCGCTATTATAAAAACATTTGCTGCCATAGCAATTACCGGCATTGCAGCATTTAACCAGCCGCTCTGTTTCCCAAGGAAGCGATTATAAATAATTCCTGCAATCAGTGGTAAGAATATCATTTTACTGATGCTAATGATCATTTTCGGGACGTCAATAGGGATAAACTGGCCGGCCACCTGCTCCATCAATAACGGCGTGACCAGGGGAGCCATCAACGTGGCGAACGAAGTCAGTGTGATCGATAAGGCAAGGTTGCCTTTTGACAAAAAGTTAAGAATGTTCGAAGAGACACCACATGGAACGCATCCTATAAGTATTACCCCGGCGGCAATTTCAGGTGGAAAATCCAATATTAAAGTAAGAGCAAGAGCGATGAAGGGCATAATGCTGAATTGCAGAACTAAGCCTATCAGTACGCCCTTTGGCATTTTTAAAACCCCTGCAAAATCTTTTATTCCCATTGTCGTACCCATTCCGAACATTATAAGCTGTATGAGCGGAACGATCAGAATATCCGTGTTATATCGTCCGACATTTGTAATATATTGGGGGTAGAGCATGCTGACGGTGGCTGCAGCAATGACCCAAATGGTAAATGCAAAGCCCCTCAGCATCTCAATGCTGTTCATCCCGATCAGGAAAAGGATAAAGAAGACGATTATGAAAACATTTGCAATCTCCGGCCTCTGCAGATAGTAAAGTAGTAAGCTCATCAAAAAAGTAAATCCGGAAAGATAAAGGCAAATTTTCATCAACAGTTTAGCGGCCATATTTCAGAGGGTGGGTTCTTTCTTTGAAAGTAAAGAAAAAAAACAGAGTGTGAAAGCAGACTGAGATGTCTAGGGTGCGGGGTTCAATGGAATTCTTTTCTATTCACTGTCTGGAAGTTATGAGTGAAGATTCAAAAAATGCGTTTTTTGTTTGCAGATTAAGCCGGAGTTTGTACTTTTGCCCCCGGAGAGCTGGC
>JAZKHM010000227.1:0-13766 GCA_040385405.1 Bacteroidota bacterium
TTATGATTGAAGAAAGATCGTTAAATTTTTTAGAAGAGATCATTGAAGAAGACCTTAGCAAAGGTATCAATAACAAACGTGTTCATACGCGGTTTCCTCCTGAGCCGAATGGGTATCTTCATATTGGCCATGCTAAGTCGATCTGCCTGAATTTTGGGATCGCACAAAAATACAATGGGAAAACAAATCTAAGATTTGACGATACTAATCCGAGCACGGAAGAAACAGAGTACGTCGACAGTATTCGAGAGGACATTCACTGGTTAGGTTTTAAGTGGGACAAAGAACTTTATTCTTCAGACTATTTTGATCAGCTTTATCAATACGCGGTGTCATTGATCGAAAAAGGCCTGGCTTATGTTGACGACAGTACTGCTGAAGAAATTGCTGCTGCAAAAGGAACCCCTACTGAGCCTGGTTGGCCAACGGTTTACCGAAGCCGGAGTATCGACGAGAATCTGCAGCTTTTTGAAGAAATGAAATCCGGAAAATACCCGGACGGGTCCAGGGTTTTGAGAGCAAAAATAGATATTGAGTCCCCGAATATGCATTTGCGTGATCCTTTGATGTATCGCATTAAGCATGCGCATCACCACCGCACAGGTGATAAATGGTGCATTTATCCCATGTATGATTTCGCCCACGGCCAGTCTGATGCAATAGAGGAAATCACTCATTCAATCTGTACGCTGGAGTTTATCCCTCATCGGCCACTATATGACTGGTTTATCGACAAACTAGGAATTTTTCCTTCGAAACAGTATGAGTTTGCGCGATTAAATCTGAATTTCACCGTGATGAGTAAGCGGAAGCTGCTTCAGCTGGTGAATGAGAATTATGTGACAGGCTGGGATGATCCTAGAATGCCTACAATTAGCGGCCTTCGTCGCCGTGGATATACACCATTATCGATTAGAAATTTCTGTGATCGGATCGGGGTTGCCAAACGCGAAAACCTGATTGATTTAAGTTTACTCGAATTCTGCATCCGAGAAGATCTTAACAAAACGGCTCTTCGCAGAATGGTGGTAATGGATCCTGTGAAACTCGTAATCACCAACTATCCAAAAGACCAATCTGAAGTGATGCATGGCGAGAATAATCCAGAAGCTGAAGATGGGGGTGGCACAAGAGAAATACCGTTTAGCTCTGAAATCTGGATTGAGCGTGAAGATTTCATGGAAGAAGCGCCGAAGAAATTTTTCCGTCTTGGGCCTGGCTTAATGGTTCGCCTAAAGAATGCCTATATTGTAAAGTGTGAAGACTTTGTAAAGGATGAGCATGGAAAAGTTGCTGAAATCCGTTGTTCCTATATCCCGGAATCTAAAAGCGGCTCAGATACTAGCGGTATCCATGTCAAAGGAACAATCCATTGGGTAAGCGTTAAACACGCATGTACTGCTGAGATTCGATTATACGACAGGTTGTTTCGGGTTGAAGACCCTTCTAATGAGGAAGGAGACTTTAAGGATTATATTAATCCGGATAGCCTTACTGTTATAAAAAAGGCCTTTATAGAGCCAGACCTGATAAACGCTAAGTCAGACCTGGGATATCAGTTTATTCGTAAGGGATATTTCTCCCTCGATAAAGACTCTTCCGGTAATAGCCTGATTTTTAACCGTACTGTTACTCTAAAGGACACGTGGGCGAAAGAAGTGAAAAAGTGATGATCAGAGATATTTCTTATATAGATTAAAGAGAATCTTCTCTTCGTCCTCATTTAGGATTCCCGTGATTTCTTTCTGAATAAAGTGAAGCTGGAAAGATTTAACCGCATTCACCGGATTTTTGACGTCATATCCTATAATTCTTAATGCGTCTACCTGGTTAAATGCATCGGGAACAGTGTCTGTAAGGACAGCATCAGGCCATAAGCCGAATCCCCTGTCCGCTAAGGTTTTCCACGGAAAAGTAACGTTTGGATCAACTTTTCTTCCTGGCGCAATATCCGAGTGACCTATAAAATTGGCAGCGGGAACAGCATGTTTTCGTTTCAGCGTATCGAGAACCATAAGCAGGCTATTGATCTGAGATTGGGAGAATGGCTCAAATCCGTTGTTGTCTAATTCGATGCCTATCGAGGATGAATTAATGTCTGTTGCATTTCCCCATTTGGCAGCTCCTCCGTGCCAGGCGCGTAAATAATCATTTAGCATGTGATATACAATGCCATCTCTGCCTATAACATAGTGGGCACTCACCTGTGTGGATGGCGTAGTAAATGTTTTCAGGGTTTGTTGAGTGGAGTTTTGAGCTGTGTGGTGAATGATCACATAATTTGGCTTGCGAAGCCCAAAATTAACCGTTCCAACAAAATCTTGTCCGGAAGGATTTACAGGAGCTTGTCGAATCGAATTTGTAAGAACCTTTACTTGTTTTTTATAGACCTTATTTGTTGGCCCATAAGGCGACGAAGAACAAGAAGCTAGGACCGCGATTACAGAACTAAATAAGAGTAACAGTGTTTTGGATATCATTTTATTGAATACGCTGTATAACGTTATAGCTAGCTGGAATTTGATTAAAGAGTCCGGCGGTGATACTGGTTAACTAGATTAAGTAAGTCTTCGATGAGAAAAGGTTTTGCGATGTAGTTGTCGGCTTTGCATTTGCTCGCAATTTCCGGCAGGTTATTTACTGCTGAAATCAGAATAACCGGCAGGTGTGCCGTACCGGGATTCGCCTTTATCTCAAGGCAAAGCTGATGACCTTTATGTTTGCCCAGGTTCTCATCTAATAAAATTAAATGAGGATTTATTTCTTCAAGGCTTGTTAATGGTTCTGCGTCCAGCGATGCAACCACTTCATAATCTTCATTTTCCAGGATAAATCCCAGAAGTTCCAGAATGTCGTGATTGTCTTCTATTACAACAATTTTTTTCTTCATGTATTTAGCTTGAACTGCAAATATACGGCAAGATTCCAAAGCTCAAATTACCATAAATTTATTATCTAAAACCAGGTATAAACCACAGTTTTAATCCGGAAATTTTATGATGAAATTGAATAGGATGTAGCGCCGGTTATTTAAGTGTTATGTTATATACGGAACGAGTATGGGCACTAAAGATACCAAGAGCACCATTATCAAAATTACTTACAGGGTTAGAAGGCGCTACCGGGGGCCCTCCATTGCCACCGATCTGGCTAATAGCGAAATAATATTTGAAAACATTTCTATCAATACATTGGATTTCTATTTCCGTCTTGTCGCCGGATTGTACCCCGTCTCCGTCAAAAGTAATGAGATCTGACGTGGCGTTTCCGTCACTGAACCTATCTTCATTAACCTGTTCGGCAGTCAGTACCCCATTGATCTTTACGATATAACGGTATTGATTCTGTATTCGCGGCGGATCTTTAAAGTATATTGAGGGATAAACCCTGGAATTTCCAAAAATTGAAAGTCTCTTAAAGGTTATTGAATCAGGTTTGACGGCGGCTGGCATTACTGAACTTGCCCTGTAGGTTTTACCGCCAACTGCAACCTCTAAAATGTAATTTACTCCGGGAACCCCCCGAAAACGCTGGCTCCTGTAAATCCCGTCGCTGGTTGCATTAAAAGAAAGGGTTTGGTTATTGCTTGAGTATACCGTGACTTTTGCGCCTTTAACGCCATTAAATGAATTAGGCTGGTCAAAAGCAATAGTCTTTGAAACTTTGATGGTTTGGACCTCCGACTGATCAGAAATGCTTCCTTCAATAACGATCACCGGGTCCGCTTTCGACAGATCGGTTTCTATAACTTCTTCACATGATGAAAATATCGAAGCTAATACTAGTGCCATATATCCGATAAAGTTTCTTGAAAGGCTATGCCGTCTTTTAACTGAGCTCATAATTAAAACTTAAAATTCCATGTTATTGAAGGAATAATCCCAAACAGAGTGGTTTTTACGGCCTGTGTTTTTGTTTTGTCGTCAGGATCATCCTGAAAATTAATAGTGTAAGCGTTCTTCCTGCCATAAATGTTGTAAAAACCCATTGACCAGCTTGATTGTAATTTTTTCCCCGGTCTAGCCTCCAGTGTTGCAGCAACATCTAACCTGTGATAATCGGGCATTCGGTCAGCATTCCGTGCGGAATAATAAAAATATGTTTGGGTATTAATCTGATATTTCCCTGCAGGGAAGGTTACAGCGTTTCCCGTGTTGTACACAAACGTCGAAGAAAACGTCCATCGCGGCCCCGCTTTATAAATCCCTACAAGAGACAGGTCATGTGTTCTGTCCTGCTTCGCATTAAACCACACGCCCCCGTCTAAATCGTTAAAACGCCTTTCGCTTTTAGATAGTGTATAGCCAACCCAACCATTTAATTTACCAAATCTTTTCTTAATAAAAAGCTCAATGCCATATGCTCTTCCAACTCCGTAAAGCAGGTCGGCTTCTACATTTTTATTCCCCCGAAGATCCGTCCCACTGCGGTACTCGATTTGGTTAGACATAGTTTTGTAATATACTTCTGTAGAAAACTCGTATTTATCATCATTGAAATTTCTAAAAAACCCACCAGCAATTTGATTCGCAACTTCTGGTTTTACGTTATTACTGCTCATGATATACAGATCAGTCGGAGAACTGGCGGTGGAGTTAGACATTAAATGCAGGTTCTGGCTGTTTCGTGTGAAGGACATTTTGATGGACGAAGTTTCCGTAAGTAAATAGCTGGCGGTAAGTCTTGGCTCAACCCTGTAATAGCTTTTAACAAGTTCACCCCTTCTGTATTCCCTGGTGCTATAAATCTGCCCTTCGGCATCGTAAAGGTTAAATATACCCGGACCGCGTAAAAAGAAGGAGCTTATCCTGAGCCCGTATACGATGTTGAATTTATCATTCACTGCCCATTCATCCGAAAGGTAGGCTGAAACCTCGCTGCCCTTTCTCTGTTCAATAGTTTCTTCGTTTACGCTTGATCGAGCATCGGAAGTAATGCTACCCGGTGCAATTCTATGATTTACCAGGTCTAGTCCAAAACGTAAATTGTGACTATTATTTAAGGAAAGCTGGAAATCTTGTTTAAGATTCAAGTCTCTTATTGATGAACTTACCCTGAAATTATTCTCTTCGATGAAGTTTTCGATTACATAATTATAGTTACTGTAGATAAGCGACGTGTTCGAAAAAAGCCGGTTACTATAAAGATGATTCCAACGAAGGGTTGCTGTGGCATTGCCCCATTCAAATCCAAAGGTTTGATTAAGTCCCAATTCATCGCGTCCAAAATATCCTGAAAGGAAAACAGTATTTTTCTCGTCTATCTGGTAATTTGCCTTTGCATTAAGGTCGTAAAAATACAATGTGTTATTTCTAATGGAAGTGTCTTTCGCGAGGGCCAGAAAGGCGTCAGCATATGTTCTTCTCCCACTTATCATAAAAGAACTCTTATCTCTTACAATTGGCCCTTCAAGCTTCAATCTGGAAGAAATAAGTCCAATACCGCCCTCTGCTGTATACTCTTTTTTGTTTCCGTCGTTCATCCTTATATCCATTACCGAGGATAATCTTCCTCCATACTGAGCAGGCATTCCCCCTTTAAATACGCTGACATCCTTTATTGCGTCTGAATTAAAAGTGGAAAAGAATCCGAGCAGGTGTGAAGCGTTATAAACCGGCGCTTCATCCAATAGGATTAAGTTCTGGTCAGTTGAACCGCCGCGAACATAAAAGCCGCTATTGCCCTCACCGGCCGATTTAATTCCGGGGAGCAGTTGCAGTGTTTTCAACACGTCGCGCTCACCGAATATGACCGGGACATTTCGAATCTCACTCAGATTAACTTTTGCAACTCCCATCTGAGCGCTGATTACATTGTCATTTCTTTTTTCAGCGGTTACCACAATTTCTTCAATACTGTTCTCAGGTACCAATTCAAGATCAATGCGTTTATCCGAATCAATTCTTACTGTCCTAACGAAAGTGCGGTAACCTACATAGCTCACGGTCATCGAATATTCGCCAGGGCTTAGTTTATAGGAAAAAAAACCATATGCGTTAGTACTGGTACCTATCTGTGTTGAACTACTGAACTTAACAGTAACACCGATAAGGCTTTCTCCTGAAAGGGAATCTGTAACTATACCATTAACAGTATAATTTTCCTGAGCGTGGCTGTCTTCCGCAAGTGCCAGGATCAGTAAGAAAATTAAAGAAATATATTTCAATGAAACAGGGTTGAGAGCTGAATTTAGATATACGATTTTTATGCAAATTTAGTTCGTTTGGACGACCATTAGATTAATAATTACTATACCTTAACGAAGTCGTATTTTCCCTTAATATGGAAATTTAAGAAACGGCCCTTAGTCCCGGATATTTTTAGAGAGGTGTATACTTCAGGAGGGACATTTTTATAGTCATAGATCATACCTGAGATATACTTAACCCTGAGTGTTTGAAGTTCAGGAAAGTACTCAATAGAATCTATTACAGTTGAAGGCATTTTTTAGATACAAATACAATATGATACTGAAAAAATAGTGCCAAAACTGATAAATCGCAATAAGTAATGGCATCATTACTTTTTTAAATCGTCAGAACGCATAAATTATATTATGGGATCTTTGTTAAAGCACTTAATGGCATTAATTAGAGAGGCTGAATAGAAATGAATACTCTTTGGTCGTATTCAAATCAGCCCTTAAATTGGCCCGGACTCAACCAATTATAACGAAGCTACAATATGGGCAACAATATCTTTAGAGATAGGCTTGCTGTAAAATTTGCGAATGCTTGGATGGTTTTCCAGCCTGTTAAGATCATTTTCATTGATTGAAGAACTGAACATGAAAATTGCAAAATTTGATCGGATACTTTCCGGAAGTTGCTCAAAGGCTTCTACAAATTGAAAACCGTTCATCACGGGCATTTGAATATCCAGAACAATGATGGTCACCGCTTCAGCTGGACGGCGATCAGAATTTTTAATAATCTGGAATGCCTCGCTTGCCTGGGTGTATGATTTAACGCTTGAGTATGTTCCAGTATTCTGGATTATCTTTTCTCCAATGAAGCAATCCAACTGGCTGTCATCAATTATGATAAAGTGCGGAAATTGAGCTGGCATCTCACTTATTTTGAATTGTTACTTTAAAGCTGGTTCCTTTATTAAGTTCGGAGTTGACCGTAATTTTACCATTCAGCTTGGTAACAGCAGCCTTGACATTATATAAACCAAAGCCTGACCCAACTTCCTGCGAACTAGCTCTGAAAAACATATTGAAAATATCGCCGATATAATTCTGGTCAATCCCAACCCCGTTATCAATCACTTCTAGAATTGCTTTTCCGTTTTCTACCAGGATTTTAAGATCAACTAGTTTTTCTTTATTTTCCTTTTTTTGATATTTGAATGCGTTTGATAAAAGATTGTTTAAGATAAGTTTAATGGAAACTTCGTCGCCTCTAAACGTCTCTTTCTGTTCTATGATGGTATTAAATTTAACATCACTTACCAGGTATGTAAAGTTAAAAATTTTCGCCTGCTCCCCAACGATTTCGTTAAAGTTAATTTCCTTAATCTCCAGTTCGCCTCTGTTCAGATTATAATAGTCGTGAATGCTTTGAATAAAATCGTCCAGATTTCTTACGGACTCTTTCATCATAAGGAGCATCTTCCTGATTTCGCTAATGTCATCCATATGCTGCGCAGCCTCCACTGCGCCCAGAATGCTCAGGAGTGGGCCTCGCATATCATGGGTTACACTGTAAGAAAACTTATCAAGTTCGTTATATGCTTTTTGAAGCTCATCGTTCTTAACGGCCAGAAGTGAGTTTGAAACATAAAATTTATTCGCTTCATTTATTGCTGCCAGAATATCGGCATCCTTCCAGGGCTTTTTTACATATCTGAATACATTACCGAGGTTAATTGAATCAATTACTGAATCGATATCGGCGTAGCCAGTCAATAAAATACGAATGGGTTTCGGGTAACGACTGCGAATTTCTTCGAAAAATTGAACGCCCGTCTTACCCGGCATTCTCTGATCACAGAAAATCACCCGGATATCAGGATGGGAATTCAAATGCTCCAAAGCGTCCGTCGCATTTACCGCAATCATAACATTGTAATTGATCCTGAATGAAGCTTTAAATCCCGTTAGGTTATTAATTTCATCATCAACGTATAATATCTTTATTTTTTCTTGCTTTTCCACTTAGATTTCTTCTGCAGTGTTTTCAAACACTATGGGTAATTCCAGAATGAACTCTGAACCTTCTCCCGGTGTACTATTAATGTTAATTTCTCCCTGATGCCTTCGAATCGTATTGTAGGCAATTGACATCCCCAGACCCGTACCTTCCCCCACGTCCTTTGTTGTAAAAAACGGTTCAAAGATCTTCTTCTTAGTGGCCTCATTCATTCCAATTCCGTTATCCTTTATCCGAATGGTCACTTTTGTATCGTCATTAGAAGTCGTTATTCTGAGCACTCCACCCTCCCTATCTTCAAACTTTTTATTAATAGCAAATATTGCATTCGAGATGATATTTAAGAAAACCTGGTTAAGTTTCCCCGGATAACACTCAATCAGTGGGATATTTCCATATGACTTTTCCAGCTTGATTTTGTTACTCAATAAGTTGTTGACGATAATTAAGGTAGAGTCCAGCCCATCGTTCATGTTAGCTTTTTTGAGATCGTCTTCATCAAGTCGCGAGAAAACGCGCAGACCTTTGACTATTTCTGAAGTACGCGAGGCTCCTTCCTGGATTCCCTTTAGTAACTGGCCAATTTCCATTTTTAGGTAATCAAAGTCCACTTCTTCTTTCTGGTTATCAATTAATTTTTGCTTTTCTTCAGTGGGCAAATCCGATAGTCCAATTTTTTCCATCTTCTGGATGAAATCAATCAAAATATCCACATCCCTATTGAGTGGCATTATGTTGGAAGTCACAAAATTAATTGGATTATTAATCTCATGTGCTATCCCCGCAGTAAGCTGGCCTAAAGAAGCCATTTTTTCAGCTTCCACCAACTGCCCTTCCGCTTCCTTCAATTCTATTAAAGTCTGATGAAGTTCAGTGTTTGCTTCGCTCAATTCATAGGTACGTTCATTTACTTTAATTTCAAGAATCACGTTCTGCTCGCGAACAATTCGTTCATTCTCTTTTAAAGCCAGCAATGTTTGTTCCTGAGATCGTTCTTTATCTCTTTTGAACGTGTTTATTTTATCAGCCAATGCGAAAGCAAGCAAAATTACATCAAGAGCAGTTCCCGTTTCTTTAGTATAGTTAGTTAAGTTGTTGTAAGGCACAACACCCAGATTCCTCAACACAAACAAAAGCAATCCTGTAAAGAAAAGAGTGAAGGCCAGAAGAAATAATTTTGCAGGACGGTATCCTGCTAACGACAATGAAATAGTGATCGTAAATGTTATAATGACAGTTGAAATAGCCGCAAAGTCAATAGCTCTGAAACTTGCCTGATCGAACCCGATTACCCTTAAGATCACAGCAATAAAATAGAGCAGAATTGGAAGATAGATGAACTTGTGCATTCTCGGAGAGTTCTCTTTCGTTTGAAGAAAGTGCATCATAAAGAGATTTCCAGCAATACCCGCCAGCCCGGGAAAAATTATAATTCCAAGGTGGTTCAATTCCGGGTGGTTATAAAGGATGAGCCTATAGGTGTAGCCACTTAAGGTTATAGAACTTAATCCTATAAATAAACTATATAATACGAAATATAAATAACTGGTATCTTTTACTGATAAATAGATAAAAAAGTTGTACAAAACCATCACAAAGATCAATCCCATAAATAATCCCCATGCGAGATCATTCGTGGCAAGGTTTTCAGCAATGGTTTTTGGAGTGCCCAGTATTAAAGGCAGTACCATTTGCTCGGTACTTTTCACTCTCAGGAAAAAATCCTCCGTAGTTCCGGGAAGAATCCGAACATCAAAAAGGAAGTTCTGATGCTTATATTTTCTATTAGAAAATACGGAATTATAGCTTAGTTTCTGAACCTGCCCATCTTCCAGCGCATAAAATTCACACTTACCAAGCATGGGGTATTCAAGTGCAAGAATTAAATGCTCCTGATTGCTTTGATTCGTTATGGAAAATTTTAGCCAGAAGTCTGACTTGCTAAGTTGAAGGTTTGGTATGGCAACTGCCGAAGGAACGAAAGATTTGGAAGTTCTTATGTCTTTCAATTCCAAATTACTTGTGGGGTCTTCCAGAATTGACACGTGGCTGCCAATAACCATATTTTCACCTTTAAATATTACAGGAGATTGTGCGTTTGCAATTACAGAAAATAACAAAGACAGTAAAAAGAGTATAAAGAAATACCTTTTCATCACTTAAAGCGGTTGGTCATTCAAATAAAGATTACAATTTTCTGTAATTTAATCTTAAAAATCACTTCAGACCACTAAAATATCTTCAAGCGGTAATCGATGGGCTTTTAGCGGGGGCTCCGAAGCAATAGCAATCTTTGCGAGAAACACCTCAGCATTTTCGTTTCCAGATTGTGTTATTTTGTTAAACTGCTCCCGAAGAAATTGAAGTTCCCTGATGTCTTTATCTTCCAGACCTTCGCCGTTCCCGTGTAAGATGCGAGAAAAAAGATAGAGGGGCGAAATTAAGGGATGAACAGCAAGGTTGAAGTTCGTTGCTTCAAGCCAGAACCTTTCCATTGCCCGCCCTCCCTCAAAAAAGTTTTTAAGGTTATAACCTGGAAGGCTGATCATACAAAGCGCTGAGGCTGTTGACACCGTTCGGATGGCAAGCATTCCCAGCGCATTTCCGCCACCGATTTCTTTTACGGCATTAATTACCTGTTCACTTCTTATCACACCCATGGCAGCCATCAGTGAATGTCCGAGACCAAGGGTTTGGATATCAATCCCATCGCGGGTTCGTTCTGCTTCTTCATTCGTCCATCTCATCTCGCGGTGCACAAAATCATAATGCCCCTCAGGGTTCAGCAGTCGAATTTTATCACACGCTCCAATAATCCTCGCAAGCGCCCGCAGATCATCATCGGATGTGAAATATTGTAATTTTGCACCTGGAATAGTTTCTGTAAGAATCTTAAGTCGTGAAAATACACCCTCATCAACTACCTTCTTTGGGGCAAGAATCCTATTCGTGTGACGCTTAAAAATAGCATCATTCAGTGATGTTAAAATCCTGGTTTCATCACTTATAACAAGTTCTTTGAACCGAATCGCAGCCACAAGCTTCGGGGTCGAATTATTGGGGAAAAGTACATAAGATGGTTCAAGCCCGAAATGTGCTGCATGAATATTTAGGTTTTCATAAGCAGCTCCCAGGCTTATAAATGAAGCGGTTTTCTGGAAATCACCAAAGGAAAATGACCGGTATTCGTCGTGAAACAGGTAGAGAACACCTTTAATATATAACCATTTCCATGGCTGATCATTTCCTGTAGAGGGGGCAACAGAAGCCGCGCTTACCAGTTTGCTGATAGTTTCCCTATCGGGATGAATGAAAGCCTGCGAATTTTCGAGATTTAGTCCTTGTACCAGAGATAGCATTTCGTTTTCCGAAATTGGAAGAAAGGGGTTTTGCCTGTCTAAATCACTTTCTTTTAGCGATTTTTTATCTGCAACCAGTTCTTCCAGATCAATGTAATATCTACCGGATTCATGAAACTGGTTAAGCAGTATCCTTCGGCATACATCCGTTCCGACTGCGCCACCTAATGCGACCGAACTGGCTAGCTGAGGCCAGGTATTTATTGTCTGTTCTACCTCAAGCATGGAAGCTTTGGCCCTGAGAGAAATATTTTCAATACCCAGCATCTGAAGCATTACCGGAATCTTGTCTTCCGTGCTCAGGTCTTTAATTGTACTGGGATCCAGATTGTCGATGGTGCCGTGGAGTAAAGCTCGCTCTGGTTCGAGGTCGAATCGCTCAACATCGAGCATACCCCGATCACTTGTGTCCATCAGAACGGGAATTCCAAGTTCTCTGGCTTTGTAACGGGCGAGGATTTTGATGTCTAATCCGTCACATTCATCAACCAAAAGATCAAGCTTGCCATTTTCGATAAAGAAAGATTCCATGTTCTCTTCGCTAAGGCCATCGAAATAGCATTTTACGTTTAGGAAAGGGTCTATCTCAGCAATTTCCCGGGCCGTTATCACAACCTTGGGAACCCCAAGATTATGTACTCCAGTGCGTATTCTATTTAGATTACTCAACTCAAGGATATCAAAATCTGTGAGACGGAGTTCTCCAAAACCTCTCTCCATTGCCAGGGTTAGAGCGATTGATTGTCCAACGGAGAGGCCAATAATACCGATGGTTTTTGTACTAAGAATTTCCTGCTCTTTACGCGTTATTTTATATTGGTTTCGGTTTGTCCGCACCTCTATGAACTCCATTTGATCAAGCATATGTACCAAACGTCCGTTCCAGGGATAGTAGACCCATACCCCATAAGTGTCAATATCTTTTCCTTCAAGGTGATTGCTGATAAGTCCGGAATATTCTTCTTCTTTGATTTTAACCGAAGGACTTTTCATTTTCATTAATTCGCGCAGTTGCCCCTGAAGTTCATCATGAACAAAAATTATTCTACCCGACTCTAATAATTCTTGGAGCGAAGTATGGTCGGAAGAGTCGCCTGTTCTGAAAAAAACAGGATGATAAATCAAATGTAATTGTTCTGATGCTTCAATAAGTGCCCTGAATCTGGCTTCCATAATAAACGAGTAATAATTTAAATATTGATAAAGAGTTCAGATGACATCAAGATATGAGGTGTAAAATCAGAGTAAATTTATTGTGCTTTCATCGATAGTTCCCACTGACGTTCCTTTTTTGGCATTGGCTATCACAGCCTTCAAATCCCAGTCTTTCATATTCGGTATTTCTATGTCGTAGTGGATTTCGATCTTTTTTTTCCTGAGCTCTTCAATTCGGACACAATGTAAATTCTCGCGAAGTGCACTGATCGCTTCCCGGTTTTCTTCGTCGGCTGCGCTAAGGTGCATTAGGTCGCGCAAAACCAGAACAGTGGCCACAAGATCAAGTTTAGGATAGTAGAAGGTACCGTTGTTTCCTATGCCTTCTTCAATTTCGTAGCCTACACTTTGAGCCATTTTAACAGTATAGGGGGCGCACAGACCAAAAAGAGAATTTAAACCAATCTGAGTAGACATAGCAACTCCGACGCGAGTTAAAAAAATACTACCGATCCCGTAGCCAGCTATTTCCCGGGAATTCCATAAACCGCAGCCTTCTCCCGTGCCTTTTTGTGCATAATCAAAAACCATATCATAGATTGATGGATCCAAGGCGCCTGTCGCTTGTTCGATAGGTAGGGGTTCTGTTCCACCCGCTACGTGAATACGTGCACCACCATATATATGCTCCTTATCGAGCGATTCAACGATCATGACGAAAGCAGCAGGATTATGAACCCATTCGTTATTGGATGACGTAACTTTTTCAACTCCAATGCTTGTTAAAACCCGTTTATGACCTTCTACAAATAATTCACATGATCGCGGATCATCGATGGCTCTGAAAGCCCTAAGCCTTACAACGGGGTTACCGTTATTGAATTGAATTTCCATCTATAATATTATACCCTCTTTAATTTTGCTGAGTATTTCTTTCATATCAGGTACGAATTTCCATCTGGTTATCCAAGGAGTAATTTAACTGATAATTAGTTTCTTTTTATTAATAATCCGTATTTTTGCAAAAAGATAATGCCTGCAACAAATGTCTGATAAAAAGATTGATATCCTGTATGTCGATGACGAAGAAAATAAC
>JAZKHM010000228.1:0-1989 GCA_040385405.1 Bacteroidota bacterium
CTATATCCTAATGAAAAAACGAATTGTTGTTGTTGAACCAGATCTTGATATCCGGGAAATTGTAGGTCACATTCTATCTGACCGTGGTTTCGAAGTGATTCCTTACGAAAATGAAAAAGGGATGTTCGAAAACATCGTCTTTATTATGCCGGACATTATCCTTCTGGACATTTTTTCGGTTACAGAGGCGGGGACGGAACTGTGCCGCCGCTTAAAGGAAGACCCAAAGACCCGGGATATTCCCGTTATTGTTCTTTCTACTCACACCCGTGCTGAAATTGTAAAGGAAATTTGTGCGGAGGATGTCATCCCTAAGCCTTTTGATATCGATCACCTGATTTTAGTGGTTGAGGAACATGTGTGTTCATAGGCCTGCAAAGTGCTAAAATTTTACACCTGGCGCCACGCTGGCACAGAACTGGCCGCGCGCAGTAAAGTTTTCTTTAATTTATCGTCTCTCCACGCTCTCTAATCCACTTTCCGCATATTTACCCCGGTAAACTGAAGTAAAAATGTACTTCCTCTCCCCGGCTCACTTTAGAGGCGTGATTGTGAGCTGCCCTGTCATTGAGAGGGGGTAATTTATTTTATAAAAATCAATATAAATGACGTTAAATAAAAGGCTTAGTTTTCGGTTAAAAGGTTTGCTTCCCGACCCCGAAGGCGGTCGCATGTTTATAGTAATGGGTATTCCCGATAAGTCGACCCCGAAGGTGGTCGCATGTGTCTGAAATTTTCACATGCGACCACCGTCGGGGTCGGGAAAAGGGCTAAAATGAATTCTTCTATAAACATGTGACCACCTTCGGGGTCAAGCCTACCAGGTTCTTTAAAGGGGGGGCTTGCTTTAAGAAATCGGCAAAAAAAACATTCAATGAGAAGTAATAAATGATATTTTATTGAGATTTAAATTCTAACCGGACTCTATTGAATAAAAAACGTCAATGGTAGAGGAGCGAAGCAATCTTTGGGACTAAATTTCCTGCCCAGCCTCATCGACAAATTGACATGTTGCCTCATCGACAAATCGCTTTATGGAATTGGCACGAAAATTACATCCTAAAAGAAACATAAGAGCAACCACATGATGATAAATAACATGAAACCATCATGATTTTGCCAAAACCCGCAGGGGAATGTTTATTAAATCATGATAGCTTCATCACCATTAAAAAACAAAAAATAAACAGATGAAAACCATAATCGCTGCAGCGCTGATCAGTATGTTCAGTATGACTGCATTCTCACAGAACATTGACACGCGCAAAAAGATTGAAGTAAACGGAACTGCTGAGGCAGAAGTCACCCCCGACATACTTTACATCGGAATGTCTTTGAAAGAATATTTTAGAGATGCAGCAAATAAGAAGAAAGTAGAAATAGAGGAATTAGAAAGACAACTGCAATCAGCGGTTTTGGCTGCAGGCATTCCGCCGGAAAATTTTACCATCAACAATATCTCCAGTTATACCACCTGGTGGGAAAAGAAAAAGAGCCCGGAATTTTTAGCACGGAAGCAATACCGCATCAAGGTTACGGACTTAACAAAGTTCAACCAGATTATGAGCGCAGTCGATCCCAAAGGAATAGAATATAGCAATATCGAAAGCTACGATTACTCTAAAATCGAAAGCCTGAAAAAGGACCTTAAGATCAAAGCATTACAGGCAGCCAGAGACAAAGCTGATTACCTGATCACTTCTATTGGAGGCACTCTGGGAAGTCCGTTAGACATACAGGAAATTAACAACGAATATTATCCACAGCCTATTTACCGAGCTAATACCATGATGAAGACGGAAGCTGCTATGGATTCAGCCCCAATGCCTGATATTGATTTTAAGAAGATTAAATTGACGTATCAGATGAGAGCCGTTTTTGAAATAAAGTAGACTGAAGTCGGAGGTCGGAGGTCGGAAGTCTGATGCAAATCGTTTAAAGGAAAAATCGTAACTTGAACGGTCACCCTCAGACCTCAGACCTCAGACC
>JAZKHM010000229.1:0-4633 GCA_040385405.1 Bacteroidota bacterium
ATAAATGGGGTACTTTATCGCGGAACACTGGCGTACTTTCGTCGGAATATCTAATCAACTATCCCCAAAACTCTATTAGCTCTGTTTAGTAACATTATTTTAAACTCTTCGATAAACTCGATGATTTCAAAATTCCAATGCTCCTGTAGGATTAAATAGGCATCCTCGGCCTTGTCGATTTTAGGTCTTTCTGATGCTTTAACTTTCGTTTTGTACGTGATCTGAATTTCAGCCACAGTCATGTTTTTAAATTCCATATAATTCTTTATTTGATTAATATGGAACTCAATCATGCTTTTAGATCAACTTCGCAAAGAAGCAACGTAATAAATGGGCAAGTGGGTAGTATAGTGGGTTTATGCCGGAATTTCTTTTAGCGAATTGAGCTAAACAGCATATTTTTGTTGCGATATCTAATAGAATAAATTGTTAAGGTCTGGCAGTCGTAGACAAAAATGAAGAAGTGTGTTACGATTAGACCCTTTTTGAGTTTTGTCTAAATTGGACTGATTCTTTTAGACCTACATTGTTTTCGTCATTTCCTGAGTCATCATTTTATAATGGAATGGACTTTAGAAATGAAACCAATAGCATTGTTGTCATATAAAAGCATTGAAGGCACAATTAGCCAATGGCTTTAAGATATTTCATCTTAAACCTTAGACAGGATGAAATAAAGGAAATAGATTTATGTTGTTTGATCGTCTATTTTGGCATCTTTTGCATTGGTTTTCACTGATGCAATTCCATTGTCCCGTGAAGACGAACTTTCGTACATCTCACTTGTTCCAATGATCTGTCCGTTTGAAGCTTTTAGATTGAAGTAATGCTTTCCATTGGAGGATGTTTTGCTATCAAATTTACTATCATCCTGTGAGTTGGTTCTTACAGAATCAATTCCATTTTCACAGCCTGATTTTGACGAATAACCTTCGCTGGCTAATATTGTTTGACCGTTACCTGCTTTAAGATTGAATTGAAATTCCCCGTTTGTTCTTTTAGTAATTGCAAATGTTCCCATTGTTCTCGTTACTTAGTTAATTATTCTTAAGTCTGTTTATTACATTAAATATACTGAACTTTTGTAATTATTTATAACTATGATTACTGCAACTATCTTTTAGAAGAATATGGTGAGATGGCTTTGCTGATGTCAATTCAACATTTACATGGTAAGTGAGTTTCGGAATCAAGTGGTCATCTTATAAAGCTGTTACAGTCTATTGGGGAGATTTCTATTTAAAACTACACTTATTATATATTGTGTGAAAAATCTCCCACACTATTTAGATTGATAGACCACGTAGAGAAAATCTTCAATATGTGTCTATATAACCCCTTTGTGGGTTTTGTCTAAGTTCCTAATAATTTGAAAACAAATATTAGCTTCTTCTTCCTGATCAAGGGACTATGTTGAGGATGTTGAGATAAAAACCACTATTGGTGGAGTTTAATTAAGCAATATAATCAGCTACCAATCTTCTATGTCTCTTCGTTTACGGTAATTATCTTCGGAGCGGATTTGCCTTTCTGCACTCCTGCACCGACACGTGACCTCTGTTATAATTTTCTCAATATCTGGAATGGTCTCCGAGTCATTTTCAGCCGAAGAATAGTCAAAAAATTTGTCACCAATGTCGTCGTAGCATCTGATGTGGACGCCCACAAAGTTACCGTGGGTTCGCTTTTTATTTTTTAAGAAGTTCTTGAATCCCTTGGTCGATTTGGTAATTACTGCGAAAACGATGGGAGGATTAATAATATTAGTAACCTCACTTTTTGAATCGGTTATTTTAATGACTAATAGCTGCTTGTTTAAGAGTTTTTCTCGATGCCAATATTCACATCTTTTGATTGCTAATTCATGGTACTCAATATAATTATCAACTTCATCTGAAGTGTTTATGAGTTTTAAGTTCTCGTAGATACTAATTTTATAATATGTGTTCATTTCAGACGTCGGCTTGAATCCTTAGAATAGCCTCCCCAATAATTGGAAAATATTATTGAATATAAGTTTTTAAATGATAGCTTATTAAATTTGACTCCAACAGGTATATCGCTGTTGCATTCTATATTCACGTATCTATTAGGGACTTCGTGTCCCATAGTTCCCATTTGAAGTGTGTTGACAAGTATAAATTTGAGGAGTTGAAATAATTAAGTAATTTGAATTCTTAGGATATTATTTTTTATGAAATTTCCTTTCCAGAAGAAAAAAAAGAAGAAGAAAGCTGCTAAGATTGTTCCAAGTGAGGAATACGTTACGCCAAGAATTGCCTTGGTCGTTCAAAAAAATGCTGATAGACTTTCAAATTTCAAGCCTCGGGATTTTATTGGTGCATCACTCAAGGAATATGCAGTAGGCTCCAACGTAGGAGTTCAATCATTAATAAAATTATTGGACCCATATTCAAGAAGAAATCTTAAAGCTAACTCGATCATAACTATTGATATACTTTATGCGCTGAACCCTGAAATTGAGTTTCATTTGAATTCAGAGACGAATTATTTGTTTGAAACTAACCCAAAATGGGAAGCAAGTCGGCAACTACATAAGCTTGAATTAGGTGATCGTAAGATAGAAAGTCTATTTACTGACGAAGAAGCATTTGCAATTTGTGGGGGAATCAAAAAGCAGCATGCTTTTGAATTGAATCAAAAGTTCTTTCTTAAGCAATCAATAATTGACCTAGATATCCTAGATGCTCATAATTATGCAATGACGGCATATAGAAGATATGGTGAAGAAGTTTTGAATTATTGTCTTTCCTTGCCTCCATTGCCGTTTCACAATTTGAAAATATTGAAGGCGTTTCAACTTCTCGATCGATTAGATAAGCAAAATCCCACGATTGGGCTAATCCTCCCAACAACCGAAGGGGATAAGCAATATTCTATTTCTTTTCGACTTAAAGAGGTTTTCAATTCCGAGCCAAGCGTAATTGAGCTAAAAAATCTTAAGACAAAGGAAATCGTTGCCACAATTTCTAGAGATGGGACGTTAATTGCAACTAATAGAGAAAACTTCTACAAGGGCCAGTTACTTGGAAATACCGGTGAAACTGACCACCCTAAACCGGAGCAAATTGACCACCTAAAAGGCTGGCGTAGACTTCCCAATTTTGCTGGCGAAGATTTTCAGTTCAGTGCTGATTTGGTGTGATAAAAATAGATTTATTTGTTCAGTTCAGCAACGACTTTCTTTTCCTCATTGATTCTCCAATCAGATCTACCCGGTGAGATCCATGTACAATGCGATCAAGGATCGCGTCGGCGATAGTCCGTTCCCCAATGATCTCGTGCCACATCGTTACAGGTACTTGTGCAGTAATGATCAGAGAGGCTTTGGCATGCCTGTCTTCAATGATTTCCATCAGCGCTGACCGATTATGCCCATCGAGTGGTTGTATCCCAAAGTCATCAATGATCAGCAGGTGCTGCCTTTCAATTTTAGCAATCTCTTTGTTATATGACCCATCACCTTTAGCCATCTTTAAGTGAGAAAAGAGTTTAGTGGCATTGCAGTACATCGTCCGGAAGCCCATCAGACATGCCTGATGCCCCAGGGCTGAGGCAAGGAAAGACTTTCCAATACCGGTACTTCCGGTAATCAGAACATTCTCCTTTCGATTGATAAAATCGCATTCAGCCAGCCTCATCACCTGATTCTGATCCAGGGTTCGTTCTCCGTCATAAACAATCTGCTCCACAGCAGCCTTATACCTGAAGCGGGCATTGCTGATGTGCCTGTCAATACTCCGGTTATGCCGGTCGTCCCATTCTGCATCAATCAGGTGGGATACGAGTTCATCTGCCGTGAAGGGTTCATCTTTACCCGCTTCCAGGCTCATCTTCATGGCTCTTGCCATTCCATAAAACTTCATTTTGCGCATTTTTTCTAACGTTTCTGTATTCATTTGTTTAGGGGTTAGGGATTAATTATAATACTGTTCTCCGCGGATATTTTCATGCAGGGGCATCAATGGAAGGGTTTCCTGCTTTTCGGGATGGTCCAGTCCGCGCTTAAGGATCATCTCGATACTTTTGTAGTTGTACATGTCGTATTCTATTCCGCGTTTACAGGCATTGATCAGCCGCTGGCTTCCATATTTCTTGTTCAGGGCCAGTATGCCCACGCATGATTTATAAGCCTGCTCAACGTGCTGTTTCTTATTAAGAATGACATAGATGTAATGTCTGACCGCCGTATCAATAGATTCAGCCCAGGACAGGAACTTTTCCGGTGTCCAGCCACCAACAAACTGATGGGTGGATGCCAGGTGCTCGGTCAGGGTGGTATAACCATAAGGACTCCGCATACGGTCGTGAGATGCAATACGCTCATAGTTGTAGTACACCTCCACCCGATGATTGGTATACAGGAGCTTTACCTTCTTACCGATATTCTGGTAAGGAACGCTGTAATAATGCTTATCCGGGCCAAGGCACACATGCCCATTCTTCATAACAGTTGCGAAGACCTGCTTCTTATGTTCGTATTTAAGCGGAGGCAGCGCATTGAGCACAGGCATTTCAACTTCGGTAAACTGCATTCTCCGGCTATAATGCCTGCCGCGCAGCAAGGTGTTGTTATGCTCCTCCAGAGCAGTCCAGATAGCCTGATTCAGAT
>JAZKHM010000230.1:0-2033 GCA_040385405.1 Bacteroidota bacterium
GTGAACAGAGCATCAAATAGTACTAAAACTTTCAGCCTTGAAAACATAAAGATCATGGCTATTAGTTCAAAAGGTGAAACTTTTACGACACTAACCACTCAAAACGGGTCTTTTTCTTTTAGTGTGCCCGAGGATCGGTACGAAGTGAGAATTTTCAGCTCATCTTTTGATTCCAGTTTCCAGGTTGCAGAAAGCGTGCTGTTTGCTGATTTAGCAAGTCAGGCAGAAATTAAACCATTGGAATTTATTGTAACTGAACAACGAAGACAGATCAACATTCGAAAAGCCGGTCCTTAACGATCAGCATTTACTTCTTTCCACAAAAGATCTTTTAACTCAACCAGTCCCTTTTGGGCAACGGAGGAAATGAATATACAAGGCAAGTCGGGAAGTTCCAGTTTTAATTCATCCATCAGCTCATCATCAAGCATGTCTGATTTGCTTATTGCCAGAACACGCGGCTTCTGCATCAGCTCCGGATTATACTGCTCAAGCTCGTTCAGAAGTATCTGATATTCCTCTTTTATGCTTCTGTTTGTATCTGCTGGAATAAGAAACAATAACACTGAATTCCGCTCTATGTGCCTGAGAAAACGGATCCCCAGACCTTTTCCTTTAGACGCCCCTTCGATGATCCCGGGTATATCTGCCATTACGAAGGACTTGTTATCCCTGTAGGATACTATTCCCAGGTTGGGTACCAGGGTGGTAAACGCATAGTCGGCAATCTCCGGTTTAGCAGCCGAAAGAACTGAAAGCAAGGTAGATTTTCCTGCGTTAGGGAAGCCCACAAGGCCCACATCCGCTAAGATTTTCAGCTCAAGAACCATCCATTCTTCCTTGCCGGGTTCGCCAGGCTGGGAATATCTTGGTGTTTGCTTCGTAGAAGTCTTAAAATGCCAGTTTCCCAACCCGCCACGGCCGCCAGCGGTTAGAATCTTTGTCTCACCATCTTTAGTTATCTCAAAGATTATCTCGCCTGTTTCTGCATCACGAGCTATAGTCCCAAGAGGCACTTCAAGGAATTCATCTTCACCTGTACGCCCCGATCTTTGTCCGCTCGAACCTGGCAAACCGTTTTCAGCAATAATATGTTTTCGATATTTCAGGTGGAGAAGCGTCCAAAGCTGGCTGTTTCCTTTTAAAATGATATGACCGCCACGCCCCCCGTCACCTCCGTCCGGACCGCCTTTGGAAGTTAGAATATCTCTGTGTAAATGGGACGAGCCCGCCCCGCCATGGCCTGAACGGCAGCAAATCTTAACATAATCAACAAAATTTGATCCCTGAGACATTTTTCTATTTAAGAATAATTTTTAATGGCTATAAGTCCTATATGAGCTTATATCATTTCGTTGTTCGAATAGTACGCCATGCAGGCTTCATTCTTACAGAAAGCAAAATGCATGCTAATAAATTCAAGAAAAGATGCAATATAGGATACCCTGAATTTAAAAGGTATCTACCACCGTACAGATTGATCTGAAAATTTCATCCACAGTACCGATTCCATTAATACTGGTGAACTTATTCTGGTCTCTGTAGTAATCCGCTACAGGTGCTGTTTTAGAATTGTATTCAACAATACGTTTTCGGATAATTTCAGGATTAGCATCATCAGGCCTGCCTGAATTCTTACCCCTGTTAAGGAGCCTCTTTTCAAGTTCCTCGCTATCAACAACCAGTGCCACCATCCCGGAAATATTTGACGACTTGCTGTTCAATAGTTCGTCCAGGGCCTCAGCCTGAGCAACGGTTCGGGGAAAGCCATCAAAGATAAATCCATTGGCATCCTTATTCGAATCCAGCTTATTGCTTATCATTCCGATAACCACTTCATCCGGGACAAGTATCCCCTGATCCATAAGCTCTTTTGCCTTAAGACCTAATTCAGTTCCCTGAGTGATTTCTGACCTGAGAATATCCCCAGTTGATAAATGAACCAAATTGTATTTTTGAATTAACTTTTCGGATTGTGTTCCTTTACCAGCGCCCGGAGGGCCAAACAAAACTAAGTTCAGCATTCGAATGAT
>JAZKHM010000231.1:0-4416 GCA_040385405.1 Bacteroidota bacterium
CACGAAGAAGCGGCATTCAAGTTTTTTGGTACGGATATCGAAACGATTGAATGCGAGTCATTTAAACGTACTTGCGACGTACTTAAGCAGAAGCAGGCTGACTACGTGGTAATGGCTATTGAGAACTCCATTGCCGGAAGCTTACTGCCCAATTACACGCTGCTGCGCGAATATAACTTCCCGATTGTCGGGGAGGTTTATCTGGCTATCCAGCTGCATCTTTTAACATTGCCGGGGGTAAAATTTGAGGAAATAAAATACGTCATGTCCCACCCTATTGCTATCCGCCAATGCAGCGATTTTCTGGATGATTACCCGGAACTGCAAGTTATCGAAAGTTCTGACACAGCAGCTTGTGCTAAGAAGATCCGGGAGGAAAGCCTTAAGGATACTGCAGCAATTGCAAATAATCTAGCAGCCCAACTTTACGATCTTGAAGTGATGGAACGCAGAATTGAATCTAATAAGAAGAATTATACCCGCTTCCTGATACTTACTAATAAGGCCGACGATAGCATAGCCTATAACAAAGCTTCCCTAAGTTTCCAGGTTGGAAATTCTGTGGGATCATTAGCCCAGGTATTAAACATCCTTTCCGACCATAATATAAACCTAAGCAAGATCCAATCCATGCCTGTGCTGGGAAAAAGGAATGAATACAATTTTTATGTAGACATTGAATGGAAAAACCAACCGGATTACGACGCCGCGATCCGTAAAGTCTTAAAGCATACCGTGAACTTTACAATTATGGGGGAATACGTGAAGAACGATAAGGTTTAACAAGTGGACAGTGGATAGTTGACAGTTGACTTTGCTGGACGGAGAAAATAATTAGGAACTACGAATTACGAATTGACGGACGCCCAGCCTAACAACGAACTACTAACAACAAATCACGGACTGCTGGGCATCCAGCCTGACAACCAACAACCAACAACTAACAACTAACAACTAACAACAAGACTTATTACTTACAACTTACAACTCAAAAATGAAACTTAATTTAAACCTACAGCCAATTAACACCTGGCTTAAACAAACAAGTGAGCCTTTATTAATTGCAGGGCCGTGCAGTGCAGAAACCGAAGATCAATTAATAGCTACAGCCCATCTAATAGCCAAAACCGGGAAGGCATCAGTGTTAAGAGCAGGTATATGGAAACCTCGTACACGTCCCGGAGAGTTTGAAGGTATTGGCAGCATTGGTCTGCAGTGGTTAAAACGCGCTAAAGAAGAGACCGGATTACCAACTGCCGTTGAGGTTGCAACAGCCAAGCATGTTGAGGAGGCCCTGGCAGCTGGAGTTGATATACTTTGGGTTGGTGCACGCTCAACGGTGAACCCCTTTACTGTGCAGGAAATAGCTGATGCTTTAAAAGGTGTTGATATTCCGGTGCTGGTTAAAAATCCGGTAAATCCTGATCTCCAGTTGTGGATTGGCGCACTTGAGCGGATCAACAATGCAGGTATTACTAAACTGGGAGCAATTCACCGCGGTTTTTCATCATTCGAAAAAACAGCGTTCCGAAACGAACCAATGTGGGAGATTGCTATTCAGCTTAAAACCCTTTGTCCTGAATTACCGATAATCAATGATCCAAGCCATATTTGCGGCAACAGGGAATTGATCCCGTATATATCTCAAAAAGCTCTGGATATGGATATGCAGGGACTTATGATTGAATCGCACATGGACCCGTCTATAGCATGGACCGATGCCAAGCAGCAGTTAACGCCTTCGGCCCTGTCTGAACTAATGGACCATCTTACTTTACGTAAACCTGAGATCAGAGATAAGGAATTTACTGACAAATTAGCTTCACTGAGAGAAAACATCGATAAAATTGATGATCAGATCATTCAGAAAATTGCTGAACGCATGCAAGTGGTTCAAAAGATCGGTGAATACAAAAGAGATAACGGAGTTACCATTCTTCAGGTAAACCGCTGGGATCAAATCATGAATAAACGGAGTGCTTTTGCCAGTGCCCTTAAACTCGATTTAAATTTCACTGCGAAATTTCTTGAATTAATTCACAGCGAGTCTATACGCAAGCAGACAGAGATCATGAACGACAAACCGCTTGTTGAAGAAAAATGAGTTCTGCGAGTATAAAAATCTCTGTTGCAAACAAGAAAGTTTCGGGCACTATTCATCTCACGGGGTCTAAGAGTGAGAGTAACCGTGCACTGATCATGCAGGCGATGAGTAAAGGCGCCGTACAGGTCAATAATGTTTCCGAAGCTGCCGATACGGTAACATTGTTAGGGATACTTCAACCATTGAGCGTGGAAAGTAGAGAGTGGAAAATGGAAAGTGAAACGAATACACAGATCTCAAATCTCATAGACATCGGCCCGGCAGGGACGGCTATGCGGTTTTTGACCACATATTATGCTTTGCAGGACGGAGAAGTGATTTTAACAGGATCTGCGAGGATGAAAGAGCGCCCTATCGGAATACTTGTCGATGCGCTCCGAGAACTCGGTGCTGATATTGAATATTCTGAAAAAGAAGGATACCCCCCACTGAAAATCCGGGGGCCATTTAAACAGAAGACCGGGAAGGTTTCTATCAAAGGAAATATCAGCAGCCAGTATATTTCTTCCCTTTTACTTGCGGCTCCCTTGCTCGAAAACGGACTGGAGCTTATTATTGAAGGCGACTTAACATCGAAACCTTATGTCGAAATGACGCTGGCAATGTTATCGCAGGCGGGAATAAAACATTTCTGGGATGAAAATATCATCCGGATAGCAAGCCAGCCTTATGCTAAATCGGTAATTAGTGTTGAACCCGACTGGAGTGCCGCATCTTACTGGTACGCCATTGCGGCGCTTGCTGAAGAAGCTGAGTTATTTCTTCCAGGATTGAACGCCTACAGTCTGCAGGGCGATAGCAAAATCACAGAGATTATGGCTAATTTCGGCATAACTTCGCAGTTCAAAGATGGAGGCGTTTACATCAAAAAGGAGCCAAAGAAATTGGAACGGAAAATCTTTGATTTCAAAGAATGCCCAGACCTGGCTCAAACAGTGATAGTTGTTTGTGCTGCCCTTGGGCACGATGCTTCTTTTACAGGCCTTGAAACTTTGAAGATTAAAGAAACCGACCGTGTGAATGCACTTCAGGCAGAACTTTCGAAGATCGGAGTGAAGCTGATCGAAAAAAACCAGACGTATAAACTGGACTGCTCGGAAAGAAACTTAAACAAAGCTGTTAGCATTAACACCTACGACGATCATAGGATGGCAATGGCATTTGCACCCCTGGCACTGGTTCTTAATGAAATGGAAATTGAAGATCATTTAGTGGTTGAAAAGTCATATCCACATTTTTGGAAAGACCTGGAAAGTGTAGGGTACGATATAGAGATAGTGAATAGCAAAAAGTAAATTACCCTTTTCAACCCGATAGCTATCGGGTCTCAACTCTCAACTTAAAAAATATGGCTGGTAACTCATTTGGACAAATATTCCGCATCACAACATTTGGAGAATCACACGGTGAGGCTATCGGAGTGATTATTGATGGCTGTCCATCAAATCTCGGGGTCGACATGGATTTTGTTCAGTCGGAACTGGATAAACGCAAGCCGGGGCAATCTAAGATAACCACCCAAAGAAAGGAAAGCGATACTGTAAAAGTCCTTTCAGGGATATTTGAAGGTAAAACCACAGGCACTCCTATAGCTATGATCATTCCTAATGAAGATCAGCGTTCAAAGGATTACTCCCATATTAAAGACGCATATCGTCCCTCCCATGCTGATTATACTTATGACGCGAAGTACGGGCATCGTGACCATCGCGGAGGCGGAAGGTCATCAGCACGGGAAACCGCTGCACGGGTTGCTTCCGGGGCAATTGCTAAATTACTTTTAAAGCAGGCCGGCATAGAAATATTCGCACATGTGTCTTCAGTGGGAAATATCGACGCACCAAATGTCGACCTGAATTCTTTAAACGAGTTGCTGGAAGTAAGGGAAAGCAATATTGTACGATGTGCAGACCCGGCAACGGCACACCAAATGATAGAGTTAATTGATTCCATCAGAAAGGATGGTGATACCGTAGGCGGTAAAATATCGTGCGTGGTAAGAAACTGTCCGGTAGGATTAGGCGAGCCTGTTTTCGACAAACTCCATGCTGACCTGGGGAAGGCTATGCTGAGCATCAATGCGGTTCATGGATTTGACTATGGATCAGGCTTTTCGGGTTCTGAGATGAAGGGCTCAGAGCATAACGATCTCTTCGTGGTGCCAGGAACAAATCAGGAAAATAAATTCCAGACGCTGACGAATTTCTCAGGCGGGATCCAGGGTGGTATCTCAAATGGGATGGATATAACCTTCCGCGTTGCTTTTAAACCCGTGGCCACCATCATGCAGAACCAGGAAAGCCTCGATTCGT
>JAZKHM010000232.1:0-5780 GCA_040385405.1 Bacteroidota bacterium
ATCATTTAAAGCTACATTCTTCATTAAAGGGAAAAGATTGGTTGGGGCAAAAGTAGTTAAAAAAGAGGAAACGCAGAGGTCGCCCTATATCACACTTATCCGATAAACGCTATTCCTCAAAACTAAGACTCAGCTGTGGATCCGTAACTCTGAACGTCTTTCGATGATACGGCGACATACCATATGAAATTACTGCCTCACGATGTTTAATAGTAGGATAACCCTTGTTACTGCTCCAGTCGTATTGCGGGTGTTCTTCAGCGAGCCTGTGCATGTGATCGTCACGATAAGTTTTGGCCAGAATCGACGCAGCGGCAATGGAATAATATTTACCATCCCCTTTAATCACGCATTGGTGTGGAACTTTTTGGTAAGCTTTAAAGCGATTTCCGTCAATAATAATAAAGCCCGGAGAAATATGAAGCTTTTCGAGCGCAAGGTGCATGGCTTTAAAAGAGGCATTCAGGATATTTATCCTGTCTATCTCTTCGTGGTCAACCTGAGCGACTGAAAATGCAAGTGCTTCGCGTTCAATACATTCCCGCAGCTGGTATCGGTCCTTTTCACATAACTGTTTGGAATCAGTAAGCACTTCATGCGTAAAGCTTTTAGGAAGGATCACTGCTGCTGCGTATACCGGCCCAGCTAAACAGCCGCGTCCGGCTTCATCGCAACCTGCTTCAATAAGTTCATCCTGAAAAAACGGTAATAACATGGGTGGTAAAAAGAAGATTTCTTGTCCGACAAATTTAGAAATTCAATTGATACTTTTAGAGAATACGAATAGACAGAATAGTAATATCATCTGAATTCATCCTTGCATTATTATTTAGCTGGATATTCCGGAGTATTGCCTCATTGAGATCGTCAACCGACGAATTGCTATGTCTTACCAGATGATCAACCAATTCATCATCAGAAATATAAACATCTTCATTTGCGCTTTCGACCAGGCCGTCGGTATAATTAAAAATAAGGCTGCCGGGCGATAAGGTTTCCATTCCCACCTTTACAGATGGAAGTTTGTCAAAAGCGCCGATAATTGTTGTTCCTTCCTTAAGGAATTTAATTTTTTTGTCGTTAATCAGGATAGGGGGATTGTGGCCGGCATTCACATATTTCAGTACCCGGGATTTTTCGTTGTAAAGGCCAAGAAAAAGAGTTACGAATCTTTCCCCATTAGTATTTGACACTACGATTTCATTGAGCCGTTCAGTCACTTTTACCAGATCACTCTCTACCGATGACCATGCGCGGAGGCTAGCCTGTAAATTTGCCATCAATAATGCAGCAGAAACACCTTTGCCCGAGGCGTCGGCTATGCACCATAAAAATTCATCAGCGCCAAGTTTGATAAAATCGAAGTAATCTCCACCAATGTTTTCATTTGGCAAATACGTGGCCCCAACTTCAACCGAACCTGTTTTCGGCAGGCTTCGCGGGATCAGCATTCCCTGTACTTCAACGGCCAGCTCCATATCCCTCTGCAATCTTTCCCGGTCGACTCTTTCCTTAAATAACTTCTTATTCTCAAGAGCAACAACTATAACATTGATTAATGTCTCGATAAAGTTCAGGTCATTGCTTAACAATTCGTGACCCGTGTCAAAATCGCCTAACAGGACAAATGCCAGAAATTCATCCTTATGAAAAACGGGCACAAAATATTCGTATTTGCTTAACAATTCATCCTGATTTGTCTTTAGTGCCGTTATATACTTGTAGTTGGACAGTGCCTGGCAAGTTTGCTGGAGCGTTTTCGCATTTTCGAACACTCCGCCAAAACGTGCTGCACAATAAAAATGTTCCCCCTCCCGGATGAGCAGCCGCACTTTGCCAATCTTCAAATGGACATTCAAAATCACTTCAAGCATCTCGAACAGTACGTTCGAGGAACTATTCTTATTAATAGCCTGAGTGATTTCAAGTAAGGAATTTAACTCTGCCTGCCTTTTTAACAGGAGCTGGATTAACTCACTCTCATCATTAATTACTGAGGTTGGAATATGTGCCAATACAATAGTTATTGGTGATGGTGTTTGATAAAAATAGGGAAATATTGTGAAAATCCAATAGGGAGTTAGGAGTTAGGAGTTAGGAGTTATGAGTTATGAGGGACATTGACCGTTCAATCGGTAAATAGTATCGGTCACTAACTTTTCATATGTCTTTCTCAAAAGTTTTTTTATTATTGATAGTATGTATAGCAGAAGAAGTATAATAGAGAACCGTAGCTTTCTATTCGCAATAAGTATCATAAAGACCTATAAATGTTTAGTGGAAAAGGAAAAAGAATATATTCTTAGTAAACAGCTCGTGCGAAGTGGAACCGCAATTGGTGCTTTGGTCCGAGAAGCTCAGAACGCGGAGAGCACAAAGGATTTCATTCATAAATTGAGTATCGCCCAAAAAGAATGTGATGAAACAATCTACTGGGTCGATCTTCTGAAAATTACAGATTACCTTAATGACACAGCTTCGAAAGGTCTATCGTCAGAAGCTATGGAGATATTAATGATGATAAAGAGTGCAATCCTCACCTCGAGGAAAAAACTCATTTCCAAATAACTCATCCCTCCTAACTCATAACTCATAACTCATCCCTCCTAACTCATCCCTCATAACTCATAACTCATAACTCATCCCTCCTAACTCATCCCTCATAACTCATCCCTCATAACTCATCCCTCATAACTACCTAACCATCCTCCCCTTCCAATCATACTTCCCCGAATTACCGGCAATACCGATGAAAACTAAATAAAAAATATGAACTACAGTTGATAAAGGTACATAGTACAGAAGCCGTTTCCGTTCGGCGAATGAGCACACCGGATATAAAAATATCAGTTCAATGGACATTTTTAAAACCAGGCTGATCAGTCCGATCTTCCAGAAAAATGGTTCAGAAAACCCAAAAACGAAATTTACAAGAAACAAAAGATTAAACAACCAAACAGATAAGCCGAGAAATACGACGCCTTTATTTTTATAACGGGTGCTTTTCGAGGCCCAACGCTTTCTTTGCTGGATAAATTCCCTGAGATTTTCTTTTGCATGGGTGTAAACAACCGCTTCACGGGATTTACAAAACCCTATTGTGCCCGGATAAGCCGAAGCAACTTTATGAAGAAACAATTCATCATCTCCTGAAGCAAGGTCGTCGATTCCATTAAATCCCTGCAGCTTAATAAAGACATCCTTCCGGTAGGCAAGATTGGCCCCGTTACAGGTTGCGGGCAATTTATTTCCAATACCAGCCGCTCCCAGGCCGATGAGAAACAGGAATTCAAGAGTCTGCATTTCTTCAAAGCTATTTCTCTCTTCAAAATATGCTACTGGCGAGGATATCATATTAAACTCACCTGATTCGTAATACCCAACTATTGTTTTCAGCCATGACTTGCCCATTCTGCAATCTGCATCCGTTGTGATCATTAGCTCACCCTGGGCGAGATTGATAGCCTCCGTAATGGCTTTTTTCTTGTAGGAATTTAACTTTTCAGTTTCGTTTAGTTTGATGAGTTTTACACCACGCGATGAAAAGGAGGAAACAATTTCCGGGGTGCAATCAGTAGAATGATCATCGACAACTATTAGTTCGAACAACTTAGCAGGGTAATTTTGAGCTAAGATATCTTCAATAGTCTTTTCGATCTTTCCCTCTTCGTTTCTCGCAGCAATTAGAATGCTTACAAAAGTCGTTGGATCGCGGTAATTCTCCTTAAACAACGGTATCCTTCCCCAGCCTAGCTTCAGGTAAAGGATCATGAATATGTATAATAATGTAAGGCAGCCTGTCAGGATGCTAATCGCGAGTATTACCAAAGAAATTAAGTTTAAAAACAAATACTGACCCTAAAATAGCGGGAATAATCAGGTTAATAAGCCATATACATGCTGTAGCAGCCATGATAGCAAGCTCCTGATCTGTAAGAAAACTGAAAAAATAACCTGAAGTAAGAGCTCTGACGCCAATATCAAATATATCTAAAGAAGGGAGAGCTGACTGAACAAAAAAAAGAATAAATAGTATCATCACCATCGAAAAAATCGGCATTTCCGGAATCAGAAGCAGAATTACAAGACAGTACTGCGTTGTAAACACTGTGAATCGGGATAAACAATAGGAAAGTATACGCACAAGTTCTGCTTTCCTGTATTTTGCCAGAATCCTGAAAAACCTTCTAAAGCGTTTTATGATCTTAACTCGAGCCAACAGATTGTCGATCAATTGAATATTAAAATAGAAAAGAAGAAAAAATACGCAGAAAATTGCCACCAGAAAAGTAAGGGCAAAATTCACGATCACATTTAGACTCATATAACTCCACACAAACCACAATAAGGCAATGGATCCTAAAACATTGGTAATGACCATCTGTCCAATCGCACCCACGATCATAGATATTACCCCAATGACGCGCTTACGCGGCGAAAGAAAAAAAACCCGTCCGCCGTATTCCCCGATTCGGTTTGGCGTAAAAACGGCCCAGGTAAGTCCGCAAAAAACCGACTCCACAGCTCTCCAGGTGCTGATTCTCTCGACGCCACGAAGTAAGTATTTCCATTTCAATGCTTCAAGAAACCAGTTCAATAACATTAAAAGAAATAAGGTAATGATCACTGTCCAGACGCTTGAAGCGGAAATTGAATCGGTTAGCGATCTGAAGCTGGCAATATTCTGATTGTTGCTGAGTTTTTGAAAAATAAACCCAAAGGCCAGCACCAGGACGGTGATCTTAATAACTATACTAATATTCTTTTTCGCCTGGTTATTCAATGGACTTCTTTCTGCAATGTTAATGAAAACCTAGGCAGAATTTAAATTTTGGCAAAGCTTTGAGTGCAAATTACTAATATTGAGGCATGTTAAAAGAGAAAGCGAAGGAGAGGATTATTCTGGGAATTGACCCGGGTACTAGTATCATGGGGTATGGGATTGTGAAAGAAGTAAAGAGCGACATTGATCTTTTATGCATGGGTGTGGTTAAGCTTGATCACCTGGACGATCATCCCCACAAGCTAAAACATATCTTCGAGAAGACTGTGCTGTTGATTGAGCAGTACCACCCGGACTGCCTGGCTGTAGAAGCTCCGTTTTACGGCAAGAACATACAGGTAATGTTAAAACTGGGTCGGGCACAGGGAGTTGCAATGGCTGCCGCACTATCCCGAAATCTTCCAATTTTCGAATATTCGCCACGGAAAATCAAGCAATCGATAACGGGTAATGGGAACTCATCAAAAGAGCAGGTAAGTGCAATGCTGAAAACCCTTTTAAAATTTACCGAAACACCCGAGTTTTTGGATGCAACCGACGGACTAGCCGTAGCTGTTTGTCATTCATTCCAGAAAATAAGTACCTCGGGAAACAAAAAGAACTATACGGGATGGGATGCGTTTGCGAAGGATAATGTGAAACGGATTAAATGAAGTCAGAGTTCTTTTCTAATCCTCTCCGCGATCCCTTCCATTTCCTCCTCAGAAAATTTAAGTTTCGGCCGGCTGAAGTTCATATCATCCATACTATTCATTGGAATGAGATGTATATGCGCATGCGGAACTTCCATTCCCATAACTGTTAAGCCAATCCTGTTACAGGGGATTGCCTTTTTGAGGCCCTTCGCAACGATCTGGGCAAACATCATTAAACCAACGTATTCCTCACTGTCCATATCAAAGAGATAATCGATCTCTATTTTTGGAATTACTAATACATGGCCTTCTACAAGCGGATTCACATCCAGAAATGCCAGGTACTGAACGGTTTCTGCAAC
>JAZKHM010000233.1:0-3820 GCA_040385405.1 Bacteroidota bacterium
GCCAAAGCTAGTTTCACCAGAATGTTTATTAACACTTACCTCAATATTGACGGAACGCCTTATACCAACAATCCAGCTTATACGACCATGTTGTTTAAAGATGAGGTAAAGAACAGGGATTTAAGGCTAAAACAAACTATTCGCTCAGGAGACTATAAAAGGATAAATGGGGGAGTACAGGTTGCTGCGCCGCCATTGTTCTCTTATACATTTACAGGTTACCAGCCCATCAAATGGACACTTGATGATATGCTTTATGATACCAGGGATCTGAATATTAACTCTGTCGCACTGATGCGTTATGCAGAAATCCTGCTGAATTATGCTGAAGCTAAAGCAGAGTTGAATACATTGACAGATGCAGAATGGGCCAGTACAGTAGGAATGTTGCGTGCAAGGGGAGGTATTACCGGCGGACTTAGCACTAAGCCAACGTTTGTTGATCCTTACCTTGTAGCAAACTATTTCCCTGGCATATCTGACCCGACAATTCTTGAAGTTCGGCGCGAAAGAGGGATCGAATTAAGCCTTGAAGGGCTTCGATTCCCCGATATCCTGCGCTGGAAAAGAGGGCCGCTTATGGAGAAGCCGTGGAACGGTTTTTATGTTCCTGCACTCAACACGCCTATGGACCTGAACGAGGATGGGGTATTGGATGTACTATTCTTTTCGGGTACAAGGCCAGCAGCCATTCCGGGTGTCACTTTCGTAGACGTATCACCAAAGATTGGAAGTGCAACAAATTCACAACAGCTAAAGAATGGCACATCTGGCGAATTAATCTGGATGAATGAGATATCCCGCAAATGGAATGATAAACAATATTTCTATCCGATTCCACAAACGGATCTGTTGAGAAACCCGAAACTCGGGCAAAATCCTGGTTGGTAAAATTTAAATAAGAAGTTTAAAACCCGAATTATGAAGTTTAGAATTTTAATCCTTTTAGTGATTCTTACAGCGGGAATCAATGCCGATGCCCAGACCTACAGGGTCGCTTCGTTCAATATCCGGTTTGATAATCCGCGTGACTCGGGGAACCTTTGGGTGAGCCGGGCTCCGGTGGTATCCAATCTGATCCGATATCACGATTTTGATATTTTCGGTGTCCAGGAAGCTTTAAAACCCCAACTGAATGATATCAGCGCTGCTCTCCCTCAATATGCCATTTATGGTAAAGGCCGTGACGATGGTAAAGACGCTGGTGAACACTCTTCGATTTACTACAAAAGAGATATGTTCAGGCTCCTGAAGAGCGGTGACTTCTGGCTTTCGGCAACTCCCGATGTTCCTGGCAAGGGCTGGGATGCTACCTGTTGTAACCGGATCTGCTCATGGGTTTATCTTGAAGATGTGAAAAGCCGGAAGAAGTTTTACGTGTTCAATGTGCATTTTGATCATCAGGGTGTTGTAGCACGGAAGGAAAGCGGGAAACTGATCGTTCAAAAGATAAAAGAGATCGCCGGAAGTGCACCTGTTCTATTAACCGGTGATTTCAATGGCAACCGTGAAAGTGAATGGTATAAAACCCTTGCAAACTCAGGGATAATACGAGATACTTATAAGGATGTGAAGTATCCTTACGAGAATAACTCCTCTACGAACGGTTTCCGTACACCACGCGGCATGGGAGTTATTGATCATATTTTTATATCAAAGCACTTCTCTGCCAGCAGATGGGGAATTCTTACGGACACATATTTTGGAAAATTTCCTTCAGATCATTTTCCTGTTGCTGCTACAGTGACGTTATAAGGAAGCTTCTGTTCAAAGGTAAAGGAGCCGGCCATTTGGCCGGCTCTTTTTGTTGGTGTAGACTGAGTCAGAGATCTGAAGTCGGAAATCTGATCGTAAGTGGTGTTATTCTTTACGACCGCTGTGTCTAAATTTCCGTGGGTACGTAGAAAGAGATAAATTTTTTTGCTAATCCTTAATGGGGCTCGGTATTTGCACTATGATAATATCTGCAATTAAATGATCAGAAACGCCTTTTGTTGTGATGATAATCATTTTCTCTTTCCCTAAATAAATTTAGATTTATTCTGTTATGAAAAGCATCACAATCTTGATTCAAAGTTTTCAAGTGCTGAACCTGAGCCAAGGACTTCGGTATACTCTTCGTTATAAATATCCTTTCGTTCTGATTTTACTTCTGGCAGCACTAGCCTCGGGGCAGGCAAGGGCTCAAAATTATATTGTCAATTATTATGGGTTCAATGTAGGGGCGCAGGATCTGGTTTATCATGCTGCCCAAAAGCAGTTTATGATCAATTCTATTACTGATGGGCAGCTAGGGTATATCAATAGTGAAGCTCAATACAGGCCCCTGCTGAAAGAGGAACTCCTGATTGGTGCCACGGCGATGAAAATCCGCGGCAATACGCTTTATGCAGTTACAAACAGACTAAATGCGGCAAATGAAAATGGAAATCAGCCCAGGTTAATTAAACTAAATTTAACAACAAAGAAGGTCGAATCAGTGGTCGAACTTGGTTCCTTGTTTAAAGGTGCCCATTTCGTGGCAGATCTCACTATCGATCCTGAAGGCATCGTCTATATTGTAGATGCACTTTCGCCAGTAATATATAAAATAGATCAGAGCGGTCGCGGTTCAATTTTTCTGGAAAGTGATTTTCTAAAAAGTGAAAACGGCCAGGTAAAAGCCATTGCATACCATAAACATGAATATCTGCTGGTAGCCGTTGACAGGGAAATATTGAAAGTAGATCTTAAAACAGGTGCCGTATTCATGGTTGACGTAGACACTGAGTTCGAGTCCATAAACAGCCTGCATTTTACTAAAGAATACCTGTTGGTCGTTTCAGAAGGGGGGCAACACGGTAAAGTTCATATCCTTAACACCTCTAATAGCTGGCTGGCGGGTAAAGTTTTGCGAACGGATGCATGGGAATACAAAAACCCTATAAATATAGAATTTGTAGACAACCGGATATACATTCTTGACTCTGAAGCTAATAAAGTCGCTTCCTCGGATTTCTCCGTGCGGATTATCGATCTGAATAAACTTCCTGCCAGCAGAAAGCGTAAGGCGAGGATTCTGGCAGGAGATGTAACCATTCTTAAAAAAGATTTCTAACAGCAGCGGTTCCCGCTATGTCGTGAATGCCACGTAATTTTGTCAAATATTCACCTTTCGGGTTGATCAATGTTTATTATTTTTATCTATCAAATGGACTAAAACAGGATAGATACAGAAGTTAACATTGATTTATGGATGTAAAAGATAATGCGACCGCATTAGATACCAGAGTTTCCAGCTGGCAGCATATAAAAAATGCTATCAGTGGCACTGAAGCAGATTATACTGCGATCCCGATGAAAAAAGCAATCTTCCTGTTGGCTGTTCCAATGATTTTGGAGCTGGTGATGGAGTCGACTTTTGCCGTAGTTGACATCTACTTTGTCAGTAAACTTGGCGCTTCTGCAGTAGCAACTGTGGGTCTTACTGAAACCTATTTATTCCTGCTCTATTCAATTGCTATGGGCCTCGCTATGGCAGTAACAGCGATTATCGCGCGAAGGATTGGTGAAAAGAATAAGGAAAGCGCTGGTACAACGGCAGTCCAATCTATTATTTTAGCAATTCTAGCTTCATTACCCTTTTCCCTGGCAGGGATATTTTTTGCAAAGGATCTGCTTGCATTAATGGGCGCCGACCAATGGTCGATAGACAATGGATATCGCTATACTCAGTGGATGCTTGGCGGAAATATGGTTATTATGCTGCTCTTCGTCATCAATGCAATATTTCGCGGTGCAGGAGACGCTGCTATCGCCATGCGTGTTCTGTGGATTTCAA
>JAZKHM010000234.1:0-1458 GCA_040385405.1 Bacteroidota bacterium
TCTTTGAGACAAGCATATGACTACTGGCAGGATCAACCAGGTAGCTGTCGTGAAGTTCACAGTCGGAGGCTCCAACGTCCAGCAGCTATGATTTACATCGCACCTGCCAAACACCTGTTGCCATCCAACGTGCCCTTGCTAACAACGCCTGAGCGTAGAGTTTTTATAATGCAGAGCATTGAAAAACTCATCCTGAAAAAGTGTTTTGTTAATCGTGATCTTTGTTCCGATCGCACTCACTCTCTGGGAGAGGTGAGCAGGCTCGGAGATCATCCTGCTTGCGCAGGCGACTAAAACACTTTCGCAAAAGAAACCTCGCTAAAGGGATCTTTCAACGTTGATTGAGGACAGCACATGAATACTTTTCAGCATCAGATAATGTCGCCAAACAGCGTCAATTGGAGCAAGCTGCGTTCGTTCATCCATCAGCTCGAAAGCAGAGAAACAAACAAAAACATTCTTGCAAAAGAATAAGTTTGAATTATACCTTTTCAGGTAGAAATCCGCACCACATCTCCAATGCTGAGAAATCTCAATGATATCCCAGGCTTTTTGCGTCTCGAGAAACTGGTAAGGATGGGGTAACTTTTCAGTCACAAGCAAAATCAAACTAGTTTAACGAGTTATCACCTCGGAGTATTCCGCAACATGAGTACTCAGGGTAGGTTGTGGGGCCAGCTGCGGCATCAAGCGCGGCTGAAACCCCACGGGCCCTTGTTCCTTCATGTGGCGAAAACACGTGGTGCTATTGGATGAGGCATGAATGGCTATCATTCAAGACTGTCCCAGCATCACTGCCAAGTTGCTATGATTCAACGGAGTCACCGGTTCAAGGATCCCTTGCAGGTTCCGATCCTAAGCTCCCGGAAACAAAAGTTCAAAGCCTTTTGAATCAAGAAGGAAATTAATCAACCTCGAGTTTCAATCAGCCAAACCCTGTTTCCCATTGAATCAAAGCCGCTGAGCTGCGTTGCTGCTTCGGTCTCGGCATTTCTGCCTTTCATGTTACCCCCCACAAGGTAGGAAACATAGGTTTGTCAGTGGCTTTGATTTGCGGGGCCGACCCAGCTGGAAAAAATGCTGTGGGGCCAAAATTTTGAAACCTTGATGCGAGCGCACCATTGGCCTCCCATTGCTGGGAAACACTATGGACAATCATTACATTTGCTAGCGTGGCAAAAAAATCTTGGTTGAAAAAAAAAAAAAGAAAAAGGAAGAAAATCCATAAGTGATGGTCTTCCTCAGAGCGTCCCAGCCAGAGAGAGGCCCTGCCAGGCTGGCCAGCCCGGCAGATAATCCATAAAATACCATTAGAAAAGACCCCTGGGGTCCTTTCCAGGCTCGGGCTGGCCGGGGGGGCTCTTTTAATCCTCAAAAAAAAGCTTTAATTAATTCTAATCATTAGCAATTTTTCTGGCACACCAGCCCAGGCCGACACACAGGCGCTGCCAGGCTGGC
>JAZKHM010000235.1:0-1520 GCA_040385405.1 Bacteroidota bacterium
AACTTCGGAAATAAACAGAACTTTATTAATTTTGTTAAAGCTATGAGACTTACTCAGAAAGCTATTTTGCTTAAAATAAAGCATAAAAATAAAGGCAATATCAAACTGTGTAAGGCCATCGATGAATTTATTGCAACGGTCGAAGAAAAAAACTGGAAAAACAGAGAGGAACTCTTGAGTGACAGGCCCGATGCAGATCAGGTCCATAACGATGGTTTTTATTTTTTTAACATCAATATTCACCGTACACTTGTTCTCATCGAGATGGGTCTGGATGGGGAAGCTACAATAGTTTGGGCTGGAACACATGATGACTATGAAAGAATTTTTAAAAATTCAAAAGATAGCATCAGAAAATATCTTAGAGATAAGGGTTGGATTTAAAAAGGGGTCATGGACTTACAAATAAGTTTAAGAAAAATTTTAAAAAAAGGTTCTTTGGGTAATGAGCTTGAATTTCAGCGGGCATCAATTATTGATCGTCAGCTTAGATTGCTAGTAAAAACGCATCCTGAACTTTCAGAAGACAGAAAAGCATTGCGTGCCATTCTAAAGGATTTTGAGGACAGGCATTGGATGAATTCCGAAATTACAGATCTGAAAGTTGATGAAAGTGACTTGGCTTCGCAAATAGCTGAGCATGAATATCACTTTAACATGCACAGAAAACAACTAATCAGAACGAGGCTTAAAGAAAGAGGATTGACACAAAAAGACCTGGGATTGATTTTGGGGCACACAAGTGAAACATACATGTCTGAACTTATCAATGGTATGAGTCCGTTCACACTAAATGATCTGGTGCTAATACATAGGCTATTGAATATTGATCTCGCACATCTTATACCTACAACCTTAAACACCCAGATTATTCGTCGGATTTTAAAAACCGTTGCAAGCTTAAATAAACCAAAATTTCAAATAGTTAAAAGGGATTTAGTGGGGGTATAGGTAACCCCTTAGCCCCGCGGAAAAGCTTCCCCGTCCGAACGGTGTTTGGCCGGGCGGGCATAAAAAGGGGAACGCTAACGTACCCACTTAGAACAACTTGATCGGCGGCATATTTTTTCGTGAGACGCTATGTCAACCTAATTAATGTTTTATATATTAAACATTTTATTTATATTTGTATATTATATAAAACATTAATGAAACAAAAACTCGTTCTCTTGCCTAAAGCACAAAGAGTTTTAAATGACCTGGGTGAAAATATTAAGCTCGCACGGCTAAGACGAAAACTAGGCACTATCCAGGTAGCGGAGCGTGCGGGAATCAGCCGGGCTACGCTGTGGCAAATTGAAAAAGGAGTACCTTCTGTAGCTATGGGTGCGTACTTTCAAGTTCTTTTTGTATTGGGTCTGGAAAAAGACTTCTTAAAGCTTGGTGCAGACGATGAATTAGGACGTAAGTTACAGGATGCGGGATTGCTGGTTAAAGAACGCGCTCCTAAAAAGTAATCCGATGGCAAGGAACATATTCGTATATGCAGACTGGCATGGCCTACAGGGGGCAATCTTAAT
>JAZKHM010000236.1:0-4865 GCA_040385405.1 Bacteroidota bacterium
AGTAGTCTAATACAAGCCCGGAAATCTCCCCGGATTGCTATCGTTCATCATCTCGTAAACAATCTCGATAATATCATCTAAAGAAGGCTTAGTGAAATAATCACCGTCTGATCCGTAAGGCGCACGGTGGGCTTTGGCTGTTAGTGTGCGCGGCTTGCCATCAAGATATTGATAACCGTTTTGAATTTCAAGGATCTGCTGCATCAGAAATGCTGTCGAGCCACCGGGAACATCTTCGGCAACAACCAGTAGTTTGTTGGTCTTGCTAAGCGATTTTACTGAGAGGCTTTCAAGGTCGAATGGCAAAAGCGTCTGAGGATCGACAATCTCCACAGATATGCCCATCTCTTCCAGCTCCTCGGCTGCTTCCTGAACAATTCTCAGCGTGGAGCCGTAAGAAACAATAGTTATATCAGTTCCTTCACGTACAATTTCGGCTTTACCAAGCGGAACAGTAAATTCTCCAATATTTGCCGGCATTATTTCTTTCAGGCGATATCCGTTCAGGCATTCAATTACCAAAGCAGGCTCATCTCCCCGTAACAGGGTATTATACATTCCTGCCGCCTGTGTCATATTACGCGGTACGCAAACATGCATTCCCTGCAATGCGTTGATTATTACTCCCATCGGAGAGCCCGAGTGCCAGATCCCTTCTAAACGGTGCCCGCGGGTACGAACAATAAGCGGAGCTTTTTGCCTTCCTTTGGTCCGGTAACTCAGCGTGGCCAGATCATCACTCAATATATTCAAGGCATACAAAAGGTAATCGAGATACTGAATCTCTGCAATTGGTCTTAATCCACGCATGGCAAGTCCGATACCTTGCCCAACAATAGTCATTTCCCGGATCCCTGTGTCAAAAATCCTGTTTTTCCCAAACTTGAGCTGCAAACCTGCAAACCCCTGATTCACATCGCCAATGGCGCCTACATCTTCTCCAAATGCTAATACCCGTGAGTCGCGGGTAAAATTTGCTTCAAAACAGGCATTTAGTATTTCACGACCATCAACGGTTTTACTTTCACCTTCATATACCGGAGCGATAACAGGTATCTTCAGTGGAGAGTCAGCCGAATCGGTAAACAATTTTGAATTATAGCGATCAAAATTGCTCTCATGCTGACTTTTGTACCATTTTAACAAATTAGCTCTTGCTTCTGAATCGTCTTTCCTTAAGGTCCGTGCTGCCTGTCTCACCAGGCTAATTACATCTTTACGTGATGGTTCCGGACTGGCCAATAAAACCCTCGCTTCTGCAACCAATTCATTATTGCCGGTTTCTTCGATCAAACCTGCAGCTACTTCCAGTTCCATTTTCATTAGGGCGTTGAAGTCGGCCCAGGCTTTCTTCTGACAATTCTTAATGTAGGTTTTCGCAGTATTTTCAAGCTCATTCAATTCTTCATCTGTCGCTACAGCGGATTCGATCATCCACTTACGCATCTGAAGCATACAATCATATTCATTTTCCCAGTCGATCCGGGCCTTGTTTTTATATCTTTCATGCGATCCTGAAGTGGAGTGGCCCTGGGGCTGCGTCATTTCAGTAACATGAATCATTACCGGAATATGTTTATCGCGGCAAATCTTGATAGCCCTTTCATAAGTCTCACATAATCCCGGATAATCCCATCCACGAACCTTGAAAATCTCATATCCCTCGCCCATTTCATCACGCTGGAAGCCCTTAAGAATTTCAGAAATGTCCTGTTTAGTAGTCTGATATTCTGCAGGAACTGAAATTCCATACGCATCATCCCAAATAGAGATCGCCATCGGTATTTGTAAAACCCCTGCAGCATTAATAGCTTCAAAAAATATTCCTTCAGATGTAGATGCATTCCCAATTGTTCCGAATGCGACTTCATTGCCTCCTACTGAAAACTTCTTGAGACTCTTAAGAGCAGGATTATTGCGATACATCTTAGATGCCAGGGCGAGTCCAACTAAACGACCCATCTGCCCTCCGGTTGGTGATATATCTGAAGATGAATTTTTAAGTGTAGTAAGGTCCATCCAATCGCCATCTTCATCAAGCAGGCGCGTAGCGAAGTGACAATTCATCTGACGGCCACCGGAAGCCGGATCCGCATCGATATCGGTGTTTGCGTACAGCTGTGCGAAGAACTCAGGCATTGTAAGCATGCCTGAAGCTAACATAAAGGTCTGATCACGATAATATCCTGAACGCCAATCCCCTGCTTTGAAAGCTTTAGCCATCGCAAGCTGGGCCACTTCTTTCCCATCTCCGAAAATGCCAAACTTAGCTTTCCCGGTAAGAACTTCTTTCCGGCCTAAAAGGCTAGCCTGACGACTCTCATAAGCAATTTTATAATCACTGATTATAATGCTCCTGAAATCTTCAAAGCTTAGTTCTTCCTGATCCGGCATATTGTTCTCTACCTCCTGGGTTCCTTTCATAGCACACCTTGTGGGTCAAAAATAACAAAAGACATCAGGAATTTGTAATCGACAGACAAAATATTAATTCGATTTTTTAGCGCCATGCCAAATATAAAATTATGCCGATTGCTAATTAAGTGATATCCCGCTTGTTGGAATGATTTTTGAATTATGTATATTAGTTTATATAATTAAACGAAATCACAATATGAAACATTTAATGAAATTATGCGCCGTTATTATTGGCTTCATAAGCTTAACTGCGATGCAGGATGGAACGAAAGCTGATTTTAAGTTTGAGAAGGAAACTCACGATTTTGGGAAAATTGTTCAGGGTAAACCAGTTAGTGTCGATTTTGTGTTTACCAATACAGGCGACGAGCCGTTGATTATTTCCAACGTTGAATCAACCTGCGGATGCACGGTCCCTAAATATACTACTGCGCCGGTGCTAAAAGGAGGTAAAGGAACCATTACAGTCACATTCAATGCTGCTGCCGTTCAGCCCGGATTCACCAAAGCCGTTACTATAAAATCAAACGCTCGAACTCCTATTAAAGTTCTCTACATAAAAGGGGAAGTAATCGCGTCCAGCACCAGATAAACACGAAAAATTTTTATACAGAAAACCTCTCCCCAACCGGAGAGGTTTTTTATTTTTGCGCCATGCCGCAAATATCAAGTAAGGGCAGGCAGATGCCAGCCTCACCTATTCGTAAACTTACCCCCTTCGCCGATAAGGCAAAAAAAAATGGAAAGAAAGTTTTCCATTTAAATATCGGTCAGCCTGATATAGAAACGCCTGAGGGCATGTTAAATGCTATTAAGGATATCGACTTTAAAGTCTGGGCATATACGCCTTCAGAAGGCACTTTAGCTTACCGAACCAAACTTACTGAGTACTACAATAAACTTAATTACAATATAAACCCGGGACAGATTTTGGTTACCGTTGGTGGCTCTGAAGCGATTACTATAGCTATGCAGGCCTGTGTAAATGAGGGAGATGAAATTATAATTCCTGAACCATTTTACGCAAATTATAATGGTTTTGCCTGCATGAGTAATGTAGTTGTAAAGCCTATCCTGTCCTATATTGAAAATGGCTTTGCTTTGCCGGAGATCAGCGAATTTGAAAAACTGATCACACCCAAAACCAAGGCTATCATAATTTGTAATCCTAACAATCCAACAGGATATCTCTACTCCAGGGAAGAACTTGAAGCGCTGAAAGTTCTGTGCTTAAAATATGACCTGTTCCTCTTCTCTGATGAGGCCTACCGTGAATTTTGTTATGATGGACGGGAATTTATTTCACCGATGCACCTTGAGGGTCTTGAAGAAAATGTCGTAGTTCTGGATACTGTTTCCAAGCGTTATAGCGCCTGTGGCGCTCGTTTGGGATGCCTGATCACTAAAAACAAGGATGTTATTGCCGCAGGATTAAAATTCGCCCAGGCCAGATTAAGTCCCGGCATGGTTGAACAGATTGCCGCTGCAGCAGCCGTCGACACTCCGGATAGTTACTTTGAAAAGGTAAATAAAGAATATACACTTCGCCGGGATACTTTGGTAACACGACTGAACAGTATTAAGGGAGTGTTCTGCCCCAACCCGGGTGGTGCGTTTTATGTCGTTGCAAAATTCCCAATTGACAATGCGGATAGATTCTGCCAGTGGATGCTTGAGGAATTCGAACATGACAATCAGACAGTAATGATGGCGCCGGCGACTGGTTTTTATAGTTCCGTAGGATCAGGCACTAATGAAGTTCGATTGGCATACGTTTTGAATATACATGATCTGGAATCAGCCATGACATGTCTGGAGAAAGCTTTACAGGTTTATCCGGGCCGGACCGACTGATTTTAGACAAGGATATGAGTGGTATTGCGTATCTTTGTATATACTTTACCACCAAAAATTCACGGGCCCGACCGGAATTGACAGGATGGAGATAGGTATGTAAGCATGCAGCGCGTTGTGAGACTAGCGCTTAAATCTGAACTCTCAAACCACAATTGGCGAAAATAACTACGCCTTAGCTGCCTAATTTAGAATTAGCATAGCTTTTGTCCCGCTGGGTTCCGCTTTGTAGCTTAGCATCAGGGGCATCGAACAACAAAGCTGGCCAGGGTTTAATGGTGTGATAACCCGGCAAGACAAAACACCTACGGAAGAAGGTACAGGCGAGCGGTTGGCCTTCCCCTTCCCGACAATAAAACAACTGCTAAGCATGTAGAAAGCATAATTTGTCCCATGTTTGGACGAGAGTTCGAATCTCTCCGGGTCCACTTGATGATCAAAAGCCAGGCAGCAGCTTGAGCAAAAGCAAAAGAAACCAAGTCCTGAAAGGCTTGGTTTTTTTGCGTTGCGAAAGATGCCTGAGCGCAGCGAAGCTGGATTTTGATTCCCTTCACGGGTTAGGAGACGATCAGCGCAGCTAATCTCTCCGGGTC
>JAZKHM010000237.1:0-244 GCA_040385405.1 Bacteroidota bacterium
GTCGTCGGATGAATTCCCTGATAGTCCAGCTCCAGACCTATCTTCCAATCCAGACGGAACCGCAAATTATTAGCCACTGCGCGATCAGTCAGTCTTTCAATATATTGAAGAATCAAAATGACTATAAGAACAACAGGCGAGACCGGAGGTCGACCCTTCTCCGAATACATTGACTCAAAGTCCGAAAGCTTGTAAGCGCCCCACGAATCGACGTCTAGAAAACTTCCCCGCCTGATCCTATCCT
>JAZKHM010000237.1:400-2858 GCA_040385405.1 Bacteroidota bacterium
GAATTTGGACCGTCAGAAAAAGTGCTTGGTGCATTTGCAAAAAGCAGGCAGGGCAAGCTCTTTAGCTGACCCATTTTTGAAGGGTTAAAAGATCATGTTAGGTCATTATTTTTTGGAGGGATTGTAGGGTCTCAGGGGGAAGTTTTTACTTGCGTTATATGGCAACAAAGCCTCGTACTCTTCGAGCATTGTCACCTTCGGTAGTTCTTTGAAAATAAGCTTGAGATAGTCAAAGGGTTGAATCCTGTTCGCCTTTGCACTTTCAACCAAAGAATAAAGATTTGCACTTGCATGTGCGCCCGCTGGAACAGCTGCGAACATCCATGCCTTCCTTCCAATCGCAAATGGTCGGATGTGACGTTCCATGTAGTTGTTGTCAATCGGGACACAGCCGTCTCTAGAAAACTCGACGAGTTTCCCCCAGATCGAAAGCGTATAATTTATCGCTTTGCCAGTCGGTGATTTTGGTACCACTTCATCTCGATTCAGTACGAGCCAGTTATGAAATTCCTCCAGTATTGGAACGCTCTTTTTCTGCCTCGTCGCTAGCTTCAGCTCAGGAGAAAATTCTTTTATATCGGCCTCTATCGCGTAGAGTTTTCGGATGAAGATCAATGCCGTCGAAGCAAGGGGTTTCGTCGAACCACTTAGTGATTTTTTTGCGAATTTTTCTACTTCAAAAAATTTTCGACGTGCATGCGCCCAACATCCCGCAAGGGTGTAGCCTAAGCAAGACTGAAGACTGTCGTATACTTTGTACGCATCAGTAACCAGTGTTCCCTTAAAGTCGACGAGCAATTCAGCGGCTGCCCGCTTACTTCTATTATCAAAGTATTTATAAAGGACGATCGGTGAGTCTGAGCAGCGAGCCATAGTCCACATGTAGCTTTTGCTTGCCGCAGGCCTATTTGGTTCGTTAAGGACCTGCAAATACGTTTCATCCATGTGAATGACTGGCGAGTTGATGAGGTCTTCATGAAGGAGATTTATAAGCGGCGATACGGCTTCGCCTAATTTAATCATCCATCGCGCCATCGTGGTTCGATTGAGATCAATATCCGCTCTTTCAAAGATTTTCTCCTGACGACAAAGCGGAAGTCCGTCCTCATATTTCTGAGTGACGATAAAAGCGAGAAGACCTGCCGAGGCAAAACTTTTTGGAATCAAATCCGGCGGCCTTGGCGCTCTCATGACTTTGATATCGTCGCAACAAGGGCACTTGTATCGGTATGTTATAGTATCTTCGATATAAGCCTTTGCTGGCTCAATCTCCAGTTTCTCGCTGTGTTGCTCGCCAATCTTTACCAAATCAATGTGATGAATCGCGCAACGTTTCTCTTCCTCTGTTAAATCAAGGATTTTTTCGACGCGAGGAAGATTCTCTGGAAGAGGTTTTCGTTTTCCCCTTGGCTTATTTTTTCTATCGGAGTTTGGAACTTTTTCGGACGATCCGGATTCGCAGATTTCTTCAGCTGTAGCCGATAATTCTTCCGCTTCATCAAAAAGTAACGTCGCGCCCTCAGGGTCTCCGACGTAACGCTCTCTCGCAGAGCCGAAAAGCTTGTGCGTGAGTTTGTCATTTTTGAGCATCAGCTGAGCAATAACTTCGAGAAGCTCTTCTTGAGAGTTTCTCGAATATTTTGATTTTACGCGTTCAGCAATAGTCTTCATGCGTTGATCTATAACGGATATTTTTAGATAACGCCCGAAGTTTTTAAGGGCTCGTGAACTTTTATTTTTTCGATGTCGATTCCTTGAAGTAACCATTTGAGTTCTCGTTGAGAAATCAGGCGTTTGGCTTCTTCGGATCTACGCGGCCATTTGAATCTGTCTTTTTCGAGTATTTTCGTCCAGAGAGCGAAACCCGTCAAATCCCAATAGAGAATGCGGATAGCTGACTTATTTCTATTCGTGAATATGAAAAGTGACCGAGATTCAGAAGTCTGTTCCTCCAATGTGTCTTTGGCAATAGCTGCCAGACCATAGATCTGTTTTCTGAAATCGACAGGCTTTATCGCCAGAAATATTTTCGAAAAATTTCCGATGTCCTTCATAGCGGCACCTCTATCACCGATCCGTAAGATGTTTGGATTCGTAGCACCCTAGGCTTTTCTGAAAAAGTCGGAAAATTGTCAGTCGATAGTTCCAAAAATTCATTTTCTGCTGCTAGCGTTTGCCTCTTTGAATATTCCTTCTTTAAACCGGATTTCTTGCACCATGCGCTCAAACTTGCAATCGACATCCCTTTTTTCTGACAAAAATCTGCACGAGTCAGATCGCTATGCTCCCATTCATTAAGTATTGTAGCCTTAACTTGCTCAGTCCACTTTCTCATTTGCACTCCTTCGCAACGAGGCTTTGGCTGATCTTAAATCCCTCGACGATCTCCCTTTTATCGAGGCAAGTAAAATCGAAGGTTTGGTTTCAACCAACTGTTCATTTACAACAAATAAAAAAC
>JAZKHM010000237.1:2868-3097 GCA_040385405.1 Bacteroidota bacterium
AATGTTTAAAGATCAAATCACCAGCTGCGGGTGATGAGGCAGGATAGGATCAGGCGTGGAAGTTTTCTAGACGTCGATTCGTGGGGCGCTTACGTTGATCTTGCAAATGAGGTTATTGCAGAAGAGCTGACAAAGCCTTTTGTAAATCGGAATAAATGGAAAAAATATAATCGGCTCATGTCAGCCTGGGCCAAAGGCTCACTGGCAGAAGCTTTAGATTCAGTAACCA
>JAZKHM010000238.1:0-1526 GCA_040385405.1 Bacteroidota bacterium
GGCGCAAATGTTCCCCCTTAGCGGGTCACTTGATGCCTGCTGGTTTCCCCGGGTTACATCCGGATAACCGCTAGCGTTCCTTAGTCATCCTACGCACGATACCGGGGCAGGTGTTCCGCTTCATCGTTAGCCGTCCTTTATTTATCCCGCGTCCTGGGGATGCCATTAGCAGGCCTCAGGCCAGCGGAATAGGTTGATCCCCTAAAATTCATGCTTTTTTACGGGTGATTATTTTACTGAGAAGAAAATGAAGAACCAATGCGATGGCAGTCCAGTACAAAGCAAACGCAAGAACCAAAACGGGGGGCGCGGGATCCGGATCCTGGGCCAGGAACGACAAGGGGCCTATCAAAACAAATTTGACAGGGTATAGAATTGTGGCCAGGGTATTTTTCCAGCCTATTGGCGATCCGGTTCCGGGGAACCAATCGCCGTTTCCGGGAAAGAGCCCGACTTCGGATCCCAAAACTGAATTGGAGATAAATTGAAAGGCAAAAGCCAAACAAAGGAAGGCAATGACGAATTTAGTTCTTGAAATCTTCATACAGCTGAATTTTTTTAATAGGTAAAAAGTACGATACTTGCGCGATACCGGCGCAGTCCTGGGCTGGAAAAATCTGCGTTGTTAATTAGTAACGACGAATTTTATACCCTGCTGAACATTAACAGTACTCCCCGGGAATATTCTTATTGATCTGCAAATGGCATTAGCAGTTACTTGCACGAAACGGTTGCCGGGTATAACAACATTTTCTGCCGTTGTTCGCGTTGGCCCCTCGCAAAGCTAACCCTCCCCTCGTGGGGGCCGCTGCAGGTGTTTTTGAGGATGACCGAGAATATTTTTCATCAGATTCTAATGAAGTTTTCACTTCAGTAACCATGACAGATTAATTCTTAGAAAGAAAAGAACTATCCTATTAGGATAGTTTCAGTTTATGTAGTCTTTTAATGTTGTATCCAATGCAAATCAACTGCCATTCGGCTGTTGTTTTTTCAATTCCACGTAAATGAAGTTTAAAATAATTTAAGTTATGTTTTATGATTCCGAAAACTGTTTCTATGAGCATTCGTTTTCTGTAGATTCCCTTTCCTTCAATACTGTTTAGTCGCTCCCTGACCTGTTTACGAAGCCATTCCCGTTTCTCTACATTGATTTGTCTGTATTTTCCCTTAGTGCATATTTGCTGTTTATCGCAAGCCGGGCATGACTTGCAAACATAAATATCAGCCTGCTGATTTCTTCTCGTACTACTAGATTCTCTGCTGTATATTAATTCTTGCTTTTCGGGGCAGGTAAAAGTATTTTTCTCTTTGTTGTAAATAAAATGGTTTCTATGGTACGGATTTTTTTCATCTTCTATTTCAGTAAGCATTGCCTGGTCGGGCATATAAATGTTCCTATTACTATTATGTAAAGTTTCAAAATGGCTATAGGAAGCATAGCCACTATCAGCAATAATATTTGTGTATTTCTCTTTAGCTGTGTCTTCTGCAGTTTCAATTGACCTTATCGTTTCTGATCTGTC
>JAZKHM010000239.1:0-10698 GCA_040385405.1 Bacteroidota bacterium
AGTTTGGCATTAGCCGTTAAAATTGTTCCTTTGGGAATGGTACGATTAGGCGTTTTAGCAGGTTCCAGTAACCGTAAGCGTACTCCAGTTTCACCAATAATGGTCTGGGTTTCCTGTACACAGGCTTTGATACTGTTCTTGGGTTGTACCACTTGTTCTAAAGCACTGGCAGTATAAAAACGGCTGTTTTTGTTTTGACTCCAATCTGCTAAAAAGACACTATCGCTAGGCTCACGGTACAAGGAGGATACGGTATTCTTTCTTGTAGAAGTGAATACCACAAACTGCTCTTTTTGTGTAGACGAAGAAGACTTAGAAACAGCACCATTGGCAGGTACAACTTCTCCCGTATTTGCACCTGAAGGAAGATATTTTGCAGCCATCTGATAGGATTTCTCCATCAATGCCAATTGGTCATCTACTGTTACTCTGGCTGGAACGTCTTTCTCAGCCAGTGTTTCCTTTAATTCCTCCAATTGCTTACGGAGCTCCAGCGTTTCAGAATTATCATCCTTATAGAAAGAGCCCAATGTGCTCTGCACGTTGCGGTAACTGTTCAAAGCGGGATTACTGTGTTTTCCAGATCCGTTGGAACTACTGTAGCTTTCTTCCTCGTCAGGCAGCTCCTCTCCCGCTTCTCCTTTTTCGTCTGCATTCCAGTAATCAGAAAGAGATATGAGAGTGTTTCGTTTTTCCTGATTCTTACGTTCCAGCATTTCCTCCTCATATGCCTTACCCTTATCGTCAGGCATTCCTGCACCCGTAGCCTGAGGTACGACATCATTTAGTCCGATTTTCTCGATTTCCTTTTTCTCGGAAGACGGTTTAAAGATCAGATACATAAAGCCGAGGAACACAACACCCATCAAACCGAAGATGAGCGGTTTTTTAAGCTTTTGGGCTTTGCTCTGTGTACAGTCTTGCAGTACATCTTCGGTTGCTGCTGGGTTACCTTCCGTTACCCGAACAACCGTTTTTTTATTCTCATTTTCTTTCATAAATCTTATTTTTTAAAATTGTTGATACTGTATCCTGCAAGAGTGCAGGACTTCATTTCTTTTTGAGAACAGGATTTTCGATATGCTCGATGACCATATCGTTATTGGACTTGCTGGTATCATACCATACTTTGAAAATAACCCCTGCGCTAAGCAACATATACCCCGCAAAAAAGTAAAGCGTGTACTTGTGCTGTTTTCTTAAAGGCAGTGTTCGCCAACGTTCATCTAGTTTCTCAAACCACTTGTCCATATCAGTTCGTAATTTTTTCATATCCTGCGTTTTTAGCGTTCAATGACTTCGATGTCTTTGTTTTCCACAACAGCAAACTTTTCGATATTGAAGCCCTGCGGGTTATTGTCCGAACGGACAGAGTTCACAAGAAAACAGGAAGTAACCAGATTACGTTTGGTCACATTACTGGAACGGATGATAAACTGTCTGGCATAGGTACGTACCGAATAGGGATAGGTGTCGAAATTGCAGACCACACTATCCACTTCGATACGTTGCTGTACGTTACCCGATATAATACGATTGTAATATCCCTTTTCCGAAAGGTCTTTATAATAATCAAAAGCACTTTTATCGGCAAGGTTAAACGCCCGGCTCATATTACTTTCGATAGCATTCTTATCGGGAGCCAGCGTAAAGAACAGTTCGTGAAAACGTCTTACATGTTCCCTTGCTTCGACCGGTCGGTTGATGGACGCATCCTGTGCAAGTGCCAGCATCAGTGATTTGCCATTGTCCAGTACATAGATCTTCTGGCGTTGTTCTTCTGCAAAGCGGTAGGATTGCCATACTGCATATCCTGCAACACTGATGCAGAGAACCGCAAATACAAGAGCGTACAACCTGATTTGACGAAAACTGTTTTCGATATTTCTTAGCGTTTTAAATTCCATTTTTTACTGATTAATCGTTCTACATTATTTGAGTAATTGCCCGCCGATATTTCCTGCTGCCGAGCCGGCTCCGGCTCCAGCAATATTTCCGGTTTTCATTGCGGTTTGATTTACATTACGAGTAAAATTCCCTGCCCCACCAGCCTGAATAATCCAGCCTGTCACGGTTGGGATAGTAAAATATCCCACAATTCCAATGATCATAAAAATCACATACACGGTATTTGACGTATCGGGAATGAAAGTCGGGTCAGCAAGCATTTCGATATCCCTTTCTATAATCAGGGATTGTATCTTGGCAAGCATGGAGCTGAACAGATCGGCAACGGGTAGCCATAGATATACACTAACGTATCGGGTAAGCCATTGCGAAAGTGTGGATTGAAAACCATCCCAAACCGATATAGCAAAAGCTATCGGACCCAAAATGGACAACACAATCAAAAAGAAAGTACGTATGGTGTCAATTACCAGAGCAGCTGCCTGAAATAGAATTTCCAGCAATTCCCTGAACCAATTTTTTACGGACTGCTCAATGCTGTACATCCCTCTTTCCATATACATGCCCGACATCGTGACCAGATCGGATGGCGACCAACCCAGTTCTTCCAGTTTTTTATCAAACTCTTCGTTCGATGCCAGATACGCGGTTTCAGGGTTGCGTAGCATTGCCTCACGCTCTAGCAGGTCTTTTTTTGTCTGTAGGTCGTTCAGGTCAAGCACCTGATTTTCTAGAATGGCATGTGTCCCCTGTACCACCGGGCTTAACACAGCATTGATGGTTCCAAGTACCATGGTCGGGAAGAACATAATACAAAGACCCAATGCAAAAGGACGGAGCAAAGGATACATATCAATAGGCTCTGCCCGGCTTAGTGCCTGCCATACCTTAATAGCTACATAGAATAAGGCTCCCAGACCAGCCACTCCTTTAGCCACTGCCGCCATATCGGCGGAGAGTGGCATCATCTCATCGTACAAGGAGCGCAGAACCTCGTGAAGATTATTAAATTCCATAACTTACCAGTATTTTTGATTAGCTGTTCCGTACAGTTCGAATACTCTTTTAGTATTGTTCTGCTTTTTTGCCCTTAGAAAACTTACTGAGATATTTTTGTTCGTGTAATAGCGTATAAGGCTGTGGTATTCCTTCACTTCTTTGTACACACGGTCAATAATATCCATACGTTCTTTGTCATTCAATGACAAACTGGAAGAACTTACAATCTGCTTTAGTTCTTTCAGCAGTTCGGTACTTTCGTTAAGCAGTGCTGCATAACCATTGGCGATAGCTATTAATTCTTGAGCAGAAAAATTGGGGTCGTTCATCATCTTGCCAAAATTCTGAACATACATTTCGGAAACATCGCCAACCAGCAGTACTGTCTGCTGCACCTTACGGGCATCTTTTACAAGATTGTTGACAGCTTGCAACTTATCATAGTATTCTTTGCCCTGTTTATATACCTTTTCCACTTCCTTGAAATTTTTAATGACATTGGATACCGTGGATGAAGTCTGTACCATTTCATTAGCACTGTTAACAATTCCCTGAGCCAGATTTGTGGGATCCGTAACCACCCATTGGGCTTTTGCGGACGGTGCTGCAGCCAATATTAGTGCTGTCAACACCATGAATAGTATTTTTTTCATTGTTCTTCGATTTTTTAATGATTAATAATTATATTTACTTTTCTCTTCTTTGCAGGGCTATCCGCTTGATGGCCTGTTCTACATTTCCACCCAGTTCACCGGCAAGCTTCATTACTTCCATTTTCTCCGTTTCCTCGGTGGTGTAAGCGAGATATTCTTCAACTGACACTTCTGTGGCATATACCGCCGAATGGGTTCCTCCCAAACCAATCCAAACTTCCTTGTAGAGCCGTGATGGATCATTGTTCATATTGATGGAAAGTACCTGTGCCTTTTCTTTATCAGTCAAGCCAAGCATTGCCTGTATGTCATCAAACTTGTTCATGTACTTGCGCTGGTCGAGCAGGATTTTACAATCGGAATTGTTGATGATACTTTCCTTGACAATGGGCGATTGAATGATGTCATCGACTTCCTGTGTTACTACGATAGCCTCGCCGAAAAACTTCCTCACCGTTTTGAAGAGATACTTTATATATTCTGCCATTCCCTCTTTGGCAATGGCTTTCCAAGCCTCTTCTATCAGGATAAGCTTGCGGATACCTTTCAATCTTCTCATCTTGTTAATGAACACCTCCATGATGATGATGGTCACTATTGGGAATAGGATTTTATGGTCTTTGATTGCATCAATTTCAAACACAATGAAGCGTTTGGAAAGCAGGTCTAGCTGTTTATCAGAATTGAGCAGGTAATCGTATTCACCTCCTTTGTAGTAAGGTTCCAGTACGTTCAGGAAGTTGGCAATATCAAAGTCTTTTTCCCGAACCTGTTTTTCTCCCAATACCTTACGGTAATCGCCCTGAACATATTCATAAAAACCATTGAAAGAAGGATATACATCATTCTGTTTGATACGCTCTATATAGCCACTTACCGCATTAGATAATGCCACTTCTTCGGAACGGGTTGGTGGTTCATCATCACGTTTCCAAAGTGTAAGTATCAGGGTTTTGACACTTTCTCTTTTCTCTATGTCAAACACACCATCATCGGTATAGAAAGGATTGAAGGCAATGGGATTGTCTTCTGTGTAAGTGAAATAAACTCCGTCTTCGCCTTTGGTTTTTCCTTTGATAAGTTCACATAATCCCTGATACGAGTTACCCGTATCTACCAGCAAAACGTGTGCGCCTTGCTCGTAGTATTGCCGAACCATGTGGTTGGTAAAGAAAGATTTACCACTTCCCGATGGACCCAATATAAACTTGTTTCGGTTCGTGATAATACCACGCTTCATGGGCAGGTCAGAAATATCCAGATGGATGGGTTTTCCGGTCAGGCGGTCAGCCATCTTGATACCGAACGGTGATGGCGAATTGTGATAGTTGGTTTCTTCGGTAAAAAAACACAAAGCCGGTTCAATGAATGTGTAAAAGCTTTCTTCACTTGGAAAATCACCTGCATTACCGGGCATTCCTGCCCAGTAGAGCGTAGCTACATCGGTGGTATTATGACGAGGTTTGCATTCCATCAGTGCCATAGCACTACCACTATCATTCTTTAGCTGTTTGAATTCGCTAGGGTCATCCGACCAAGCCATAACATTAAAGTGTGCCCTGATGGACAACAGTCCAAAACTGTGTGCTTCGTTCAGGTACCGCTCTATCCATTCTTTATTGATCTGGTTGGCACGACTGTATCGAGCCAGTGAGTGCATATTCCTTGCGGACTTCTCAAACTTTTGCAGGTTGTCTTCGCTGTTATCCAAAAACAGATATTGGTTGTAGATATGATTGCAGTTTAAGAGCAATCCCACTGGAGCAGCAAACGACAAACGGCAGTCACTCCGGTCGGTAGATAGTTTTTCATAACGGGTATCTGCTGATACAGTTGAAGGCAGATCGTCCGTATCGGATAAAGTGTGCAGGCACAATCTTTTGTTACCAACGCGCACTTCTTCAGCTCCGATTGCTATATCCTGCATTGGTGTTCCGGCTTCCCTTGACAGCGTTAAATACTGTTCCAATAATCCTTGTTTTTCATCCGTACCGATGATGTCTTCTTCCGTTAGGCGTCGTAACCCGATAAATCCGCTGTCATTTGCAATACGCTCAAACTGTGCAACCGCTTCCATAAAACGATGAATCGCTTCCTTATCCCTGATTTCTTTTGGTATGAGAGCACCTTTACAAAGTGATGAAAAATTACTCTGCGTACGCATTCTTTCCTTAGTGGTTTTAGTCAGGAACAGGTAGCAATAATGGTTAAGAAAAGGACGTTCGTTAAAATGCTGTTGGTAGGATTTGCCCAAAAAGCTCAAACCGTCATCAGCAATTTCGGGTGCATAATTTTCCTTGATATACCAGTCCTGTTTATGGATAACCGTATAATCAGGCAAAGTCTTGATGGCTTTGTGCCAAGCAGAATGAATGGCTTCATATTCCGCAGAAGCCACTGTGAACAGTTCCGGCAAACGCACTTCAAAACAGGCCGTAATGTCTGCATCCTTTGACAGGATACAATTGTTTTCCACTGCTAGTAAGGGAAACTTATTTTCCAGTGTAGTGGTCTTGGCTACATTTCTCATACGGCATTCGATTTAGGGGTCAACTTTAAATAGCGATGTACAGCCTTGTGGCAGATGATGTATCTGGGATGCTTTTTTCTTGCACCAATTTTCATCAGCCCATGTTCTCCATACTTTTTGTTCAGTGAAAAAGTCTGCCATACTATCAGCGAAGCACCACCAGTTCCAAAAAACAGGCAGATGTAGGAATTGACCCCGGCCATGTAAAGTATCATGACCAGAATAAGCGTTCCTAGTAGTCCGCCTGCGAATATGAACAGGTATTGTGCTTTCAGTCCCTTAAATTCTACCGTTCTTCCGATGCCTTTGTTGATATTGTAATTCATAAGGCAAGAGATTAAAGAAAGAATGAACGCAAAATGGTAGCCGCAACAATCAAGAAGATACAGGCTCCAAACCAGCTTGCCGCCGTCTTGCTTGTGTCGGGATCTCCGCTGCTGAACTTGCCGTACACTTTGACCCCTCCAATGAGACCTACCACGGCTCCAATAGCATAAATGAGTTGTGTGGCAGGATCGAAATAGGACGTAACCATTTGAGTGGCTTCGGTGATACCAGCTGATCCGTCTCCCTGTGCAATTGCACCCAAACCTGTCAGCATTACCATTGCTGAAAGCAGGATTTTTTTTCTTTGTTTTTTCATGATTTTAATAAATTAATTTGTTGGACACTCCTGCTCGTTGCAGGATTTCATGGCAAATGTCTTTTGGAAACAGCAACATAATAATGACTTGTCGCTAAAAGGAGTTATTTGGAAGAAGAAGACGTGATGATTTACTTTCTGACAATAAAATCATTAGATTTGATTAAATAAACATTTCGTATATTGCAAATCGCAATATGCGATATTGTAAAATAAAAAATTGCTTATTATAAAATTTATAACTAATATTGCATATCGCAATATGAAATATCAGAATGGCACAAGCAAAAAATAATCTCAAACCACAAGACATTGTAATTTTGTTAAAAATAATTGCACTTGGTGAAAAATCTTGGTTTCACCATACTATTGCTCAGGAATTAGGCATGAGTCAATCGGAAGTAAGCCAATCTTTAAATCGTTCCAAATATGCAGGACTTATTGATGATGCCAGAAAAAAAGTGAACAAAATTGCTTTTAACGAATTTTTAGTTCATGGTGTAGGCTATGCTTTTCCGCAACAACCAGGAGCACTAGTTAGAGGAATGTTAACAGCTCATTCAGCAGAACCTTTAAATAAAATCATTCAGGCAACTAATCAATATGTTTGGCCTTATGCAAAAGGATTAGACCGTGGCCAGGCAATAGAACCTTTATACCCTACTCTCGTAACAGCTTCATTAAAAGACAAAGATTTATACGAATTATTAACTTTAGTGGATGCCATTAGAGTGGGAAGAGTAAGAGAAAAAGAAATGGCAAAACGAGAATTAGAAAAAAGAATACTGAATGTATAATAAAATAATCAATCTGGCATTAGTAGCTCAAGTGGCGAAAGGTTTAAAAGAATTAAATGAAAAAATGGTCTTCATTGGAGGAGCAGTAATTAGCTTATATACTGATGATCCTGCTGCAGAAGAAATTCGTCCCACTTCTGATATAGACATGACCATTAATTTAGCTAATTATTATGAATGGACTCAAATGCAAGAACGATTAGCAGAACTTAATTTCTACCCAGATCCTCAAGGACAATCCATATGTTCGTATCAGTTTGAAAATATAGCAATAGACATTATGCCTGCTGATGACAGTAGTATTGGGATATCCAATAAATGGTACAAGCCTGGGTTCAAATACCTGCAACATATAGAATTGCCAGAAGGAATTAAAATCAACGTATTACCATCCCCTTATTTTCTGGCTACCAAATTAGAAGCATTTAAAGACCGAGGACAAAATGATTTTTACGGTAGCCATGACTACGAAGATATAATCTATTTTATTGACAATAGAACAACAATAGTTGAAGAAATACTAGCGAGTGAAGAAGATTTGAAAAAATACATTAAGCAAGAACTTACAGCCATTAAAAACCATCCACAAGCAAACGAAATTTTAGCCATGCACATCCATCCGTTAATTAGAGAAGAACGGTTTCAAATGTTGGTGGAGAAAATTGAGAGAATAACAAAATAAAAAGAGCAATCTGAAAGCTCTTAATTATTGATTTAAGAGCAAGTAAAAGCCTATTTCTTGTAAATTACCGAAATAAATATTTTTAAATGAGTTATATGTTCTTTTTTTATAAAAAAGAAATAGATTTGTAAAAGCCAAATTATACTCTAAGTTATGAATCAATATGAGACTTTACTGAAATATGTAAACGAGAATGGAGTACAGAAAACAGATAGAACGGGAACTGGTACCAAAAGTATTTTTGGTTATCAAATGAGATTTGATTTGAATGAGGAATTTCCATTAATAACTACAAAAAAATTACATTTAAAATCTATAATTCACGAACTTTTATGGTTTTTGAAAGGAGATAGTAATATTAAATATTTAAAAGATAATGGAGTTAAAATTTGGGATGAGTGGGCAGATGAAAATGGAAATTTAGGTCCAGTCTATGGTTCACAGTGGAGAAGTTGGCCAACTGCAGACGGAAAACATATTGATCAGATAACTCAAATTATAAATGCTTTAAAAAATAATCCTGATTCTAGAAGAATTATAGTGAGTGCTTGGAATGTTGCAGAAATTGAAAACATGAAACTTCCACCATGTCATTGTTTATTTCAATTTTATGTGGCAGATAATAAATTATCATGTCAAATGTATCAAAGAAGTGCAGATTTGTTCTTAGGAGTTCCTTTTAATATTGCCTCATACGCTCTTTTAACTATGATGGTAGCTCAAGTTTGTAATTTTGAACTGGGTGAATTTATCCATACTTTAGGAGATACACATATTTATTTAAATCATCAAGAACAAGTAGATTTACAGCTAACAAGAGAACCTAAACCATACCCAAAAATGAATATTAATACAGAGGTAAAAGACATTTTTTCTTTTAAATTTGAAGATTTTAATTTAGAAGGATACGATTCTTATCCTAGTATTAAAGCCCCTATTGCAGTATAAAGATGATTGAATTACCAAAAGATTGGAAAATTTATTCTAATTCTATAAGAGATAGGTGTCGAGATTTAATTCAACACAAAATATGGAGTGGTATTGAATTAGTTCAGTTTAATAAATGGAGAAATAATTTCAAAACCGATGAAGAAAAGTATTTTTCGGCTTGTGTTCTCGATTCTCTAATTTACAGATCAAATCAACAAACATACTCCCTTATTGAAGATATGCTGTTTAAAAACTTAAACAATTTATTTAGAACTTTAGGATGTAGTGACATAACTGATTTTCCAAATAATATGACAACACATATTACAGACCCTTTGATTAGATTTGTGCCAGTGATAACTCGCTTTGATCCGGTTACTAAAAGTTCAAATGAAATTTTAAGATTTATGAAGAGGTATTTTTACATTTGCGAACAATGGATAATTAACCCCTGGAACATTGAAGAAGAAGTAAAAAAAGGGGTCAAAGTTTTCATTTTTATTGATGATTTTTTAGGAACTGGTCAACAGTTTGACGATGCTATAACCTACTCAAATCTAGATAAAACAATGAAAAACAGCACATTTATTTATGCTACATTGTTAGCGCATGAAAATGGGATTAAATTTTTAGAAAATGAACATCCACTTGTTAAAATTGTACAAAGCGAAAGACTTTCAAATTCTAGTCATTCTTTTTTTAATAATTATTTTGTAAAAAATGAAATGGGAGCTAAATCTTTCTATACAGAAATGATTCAAAAAAGAGGAATTACTCTTAGCGAAGGTAACGAGTATGGATTTGGTAATTTAGAATTAACAGTAGCTTTTGAACATGCAGCTCCCGACAATTCTCTACAAATATTGACATATAGAACTGAGAATTGGAATCCTTTGTTCAATCGTTAAATTGATAAAAATTACAATGGAAAATTCATTAGCACAAAATAGAGCGGAAGAACTTGGATATGACCTTTGGGAAGATTTTGTTATTCCTCCCTTTTTTAACAGTCTCGATTTACTATCAGCAAAAAAACCAAGAGTAATAGTAGGTGGAAGGGGATGTGGCAAGACTAGTTTGCTTAGATACCTATGCCATGATACTCAATTTTCAAAAAAAAGAAGTTTAATTAATAATACTGAGCTTGCAAATATTGGTATTTATTGGAGAATTGACACAAATTTTGCCAAGATTTTATCACAGCGAGGATTGGAAGATCATATTTGGAATAGTGCTTTTGAACATCTTTCAGTATTAATGATATCGCGTGAAATATTAAAAAGCTTAGAGAGTATAGGGATGTCATCAATTGAAACATTTTCCACAGATGATTTAAAATCTTTTAATTTTAATATACTTAGTAGTTTTTTAGAAAATGTTCCAGCTGATTTTTTTGAACTTAAAAATTTTATTAGAAAGGAAATTAATCGTTTTCAAACATGGGCTGGTAGTATTAGAACGTTTCCACAACCAGTATTTCTACCTCTAAATTTTGTCAAAGTGGAAAAACCGGTCAAATTGACCACCCAATTCCAGTGCAAATTGACCACCAGTTT
>JAZKHM010000240.1:0-1381 GCA_040385405.1 Bacteroidota bacterium
CTTGTTAATGCCTGAAATACGTTGACCGTTTAATTCTGAGAATTAAACTTAACGATATATAAAGATGGCAGTTAGAGAAATCCATAAATTAAGCAGGTCTGAGCGTTACACACGCGCCTTCAGTGATAACTTCAAGCTTCAGAAAGTCCGGGAAATAGAGACGGGCAAGTCGACAGTTTCCGATATTTGTAAACAATATGAGGTCAGTAATACAAGTGTTTATCGCTGGCTTGATCAATTCGGACTGATGAAAGATAAAAAAGAGCGTCTTATCGTGGAGACTCAGAGTGACACGCGTGAATTGCTGGAATTGAAAAAGAAAGTTGCTGAACTGGAACGAATCGTTGGCCAGAAGCAGATCCTGTTGGACTTCAAGGATAAGATGATCGATATTGCCGAGGAGATGTACGGGATAGATATTAAAAAAAAGCTTTCTACGCAACCGCCCAGTACTTCTGGAGATACCGGGAAAGATACTCCTGGAGTATGAATAGCCTATACAGAAGTATTGGCATTACTAAGCAGGCCTTTCATCAGCAGCTTAACAGAAGCGCTCTAAAGGAACAGGAGCGGGCGAATTTGTTGCCCATTATATACCAGGTGCGTGGTGATCATCCCACCATGGGTTGTCGGGATATGTATTACAAACTGGGCGTAGAATCCATGGGCAGAGATGCCTTTGAAAGGTTCTGTAAAGATCAGGGCCTGGTGGTAGAACGCTTAAGGAACTGGCGCCGCACCACAGACAGTTCGGGTGTGATTCGCTTTGATAACCTGCTGGAGAATCTGGTAATTAATAGAATTAATCAAGTTTGGCAAAGCGATATTACTTATTTTGATGTACAGGGTAAGTTTTATTATATCACGTTTATTATCGATGCTTATACCAGAAGGATTGTGGGGCATAGTACCTCACAGAGATTGCTAACCACTCAAACCACACTACCTGCTTTAAAAATGGCTCTCAAGCTTAGGTCAGGTCATGAACTAGAAGGTTTGATCTTCCATTCGGATGGTGGTGGTCAATACTACGAAAAAGCTTTTCTTCAGCTTACCGGTAGTCATAAATTATTGAACAGCATGTGTGAATATGCCTGGGAAAACGGTAAAGCGGAACGAATTAATGGAGTAATAAAAAATAATTATCTGATACACCGAAAGATTAAATCATTCGAAGATCTTCAAAAAGAAGTTGACCGAAGTGTGCAACTATACAACGTGGAAAAACCACATATAGGTTTAGCAAGAATGACACCGATCAACTTTGAAAATATACTACCTTTAACAAGTAGTTCTGAGGCAAACTAAGCTACCGCTATGAACAAAATAATAATAGTGATAATATAACCTAAAAACGGTCAACACTATTTAGGCATCGACA
>JAZKHM010000241.1:0-28343 GCA_040385405.1 Bacteroidota bacterium
TTACAAAGGCAGGAGCTTTTGTTTTCGGAAGCGGATTAGCAATAGTCCCCTTTCTTCATTCGGGAGTTGTCCGGGAATTCGGATGGTTAACAGAAGCCGAATTTGTCGATTCGGTGGCAGTGGCTATGATCACCCCTGGCCCGGTAGTTATTACAGTGGGATTTATCGGCTATTTAGTAGCGGGCTTTCCGGGCGCCTCGGTGGCTGCTTTAGCAACCTTTTTACCATGTTTCCTGTTTACTGTTCTACTGGCACCTTCTTTTAATAAAATAGCTAAGAACAATAGTATCAAAGCCTTTGTTGATGGAATAACGGCTGCAGTGATTGGGGCTTTGGCAGGTTCTGTTATTATCATCGCCACACGATCAATAATTGATCTAACTACAGCATTAATTGCTATTGCATCCGTTTTGGCCCTAATCTATATTAAAAAGTTGCAGGAACCCTCCATTATTCTTGTTGCAGCCATCATTGGCATGTTCATCAAAAGTTTCTAATCATCGTCTTTATTTTTAAAACATAAACATGAAAACTAACCCTATTGGACCACTATCGAGGAGAAATTGGCTCAGAACAAGCGCCCTGGTTATGGGAGCCAGTATCATTGATGTAAAGTCGGCCGACGCCTCCTATCTTGAACTGGCAAAGAAAACACCCCCACTGAGCAAAGAAGAAATTGCATCCATAGAGTCTGCCATTGGGAAAAAGGGAACATACAAAGAAACTGAGGCTACCCATACGACATCCCTGCCCCGAAACGATTTGAAAGTAACACTGAAAGGCGAACCCGTTCCTATTCCATTTGGCTTTGGCGGCTGGGTTTCAATCAAAAAAACATTAAATGGAAAATCAGCGGTATTAATGAGTGATTGTGTTCTTTTGCAGGAAGAAGTTAACCCCTTAATATCTGCAGCTCATGCAAATGGTTTGGAAGTTAGTGCTATTCACAATCACTTTTTTTATGAAGAACCGCGCATCTTTTACATGCATATTCATGGAATAGGGTCACCCGAGGAGCTCGCAAAAAAATATGCGGGTGCGATAGCGCAGACCAAAATCTCACCCAAAAATCAGCCTGCCGCAGGACCGCCTCCGGCCAAAATGGGCAATGATAATTTTAACGTAGCTCAGCTTAACGGAATCGTAAAGTATGAAGCGGCAATAAACGGACCCACCATTAAATACACTATAGGAAGGGATGATCTAACCATAACGGCTATGGGAGCTGAGATGACAGCGTCTATCGGATTAAACTCCTGGGCATCCTTTACAGGAACTATGGATAGAGCGTATATCGCTGGAGACATTGCTATGCAGGAACATGAAGTGAACGACGTGGTTAAATCCCTCCGCTCGAATAATATTGAAGTTGTCGCGCTTCATAATCATATGCTTGGAGATAAACCGAGAATGATTTTTCTTCATTACCTGGGTAACGGGCCTGCAGCGACGTTGGCACAAGGTTTTAGAACTGCTTTGGATCAGTTGGGTAAACGAGAAGATATGAATATGATGCATTAATATTGCCCATAAGTCGGGAAAAAGACAAACTTTAAGTGTTATAATGCGTTTATAATTTATCACTTAGATATAATATACCAATTCAACGCCAATAGATGCAACAGATATCCATATCAGCTATGATAAAATATCCGCTTATAATTCTGTTAGCAATACTATCCAACACAATAAAATCCAATGCGTACTCCTTATTAACTCATGAAGCAATAATCGATGTGAGTTGGAAAAAGTCAATTGAGCCCTTACTGTTACAGAAATACCCAGAGTCAAGTGCTGAACAACTAGTTACGGCGCATGCCTATGCCTATGGCGGCGCTGTTATGCCTGATATCGGGTATTCTCCGTTCGGAAGCATGTTGTATACAAACTTTGTACATAATATTAGTACTGGAGATTATATACAGGCTTTAATAGATGAGGCCGAAAATATAAATGAATACGCCTTTGCTTTAGGTTCTCTTGCTCATTATATGGCGGATATATACGGACATTCTGTGGGAACTAATATAGCAGTGCCCGTCACTTATGAAAAATTAAGGGCAAAATTTGGCGACGTAGTGACTTACGCAGATCATCATAAGTCCCATTCCCGGGTGGAATTGTCGTTCGATGTACTTCAAACAGCGCGGGGAAACTACGCAACGAAAGCATATCATGATTTTATTGGGTTTAAGGTATCACAAGCTGTTATCGAAAGGGCATTCTTTAAAACCTATGGTTTAGAGGTCAAGGATGTATTTCGGAGTTTGCCGCTTGCAATAAGCACTTACAGGTGGGTTATTAAGTCATTACTTCCAAATATCGTAAGAGCTGCCTGGGCAAATAAGAAGTCAGATTTGAAAAATGTAGAAACAGGAGTTACCCAGCAAAAATTTTCCTTCAAAATGAAAAATAGCACATACTATCACGAATATGGAAGGGATCTTCAAAAGGCGGGCTTTATTCCAACGGTCGTATCGTTAATTATACCGATTTTACCTAAGCTGGGGCCACTCTCAAAATTAAAATATAAACCCCCTACCGCTGAGGCTGAAGGTTTGTTTATTAAAAGCTTTGACAGCACTTTAGTTAATTACCAGGCATCTCTTAAAATGCTTGATTCTAATCTCCCGCATCTCCCTAATAAGACACTTGATACTGGAGAAAAAACAGTTTTCGGCAATTATTCAATTGCAGACGCGAGCCACGCAGATTTACTATTAAAATTACATAAGCAGAATTTTGAAAATGTAAATTCATCAGTTACAGATAATCTTGTCAAATTCTACTCTTTCGCCAACCCAGTGTTAACTACAAGGAAGGAGTCGAGAAAATGGAAAGAGATAAAAACGGCTTTGATCAGCTTAGATAACACTAACGAAAAATAGTCTGGTCTTTTTTACAGAGCAGTTCTCCACGCTGCTCTCGTCCGGTCAATGGAAGTTGTATTTGCCCATGGCGATCAGCCTTTCTTGACTTCCGTTTTTGGAAAAATCAACAATGGAATCCGGGCCTTAAATGCGTATGAGGGCGTAACACCCGGAAGAAACAACCTGGAAAAAAAATCCCGGTGCTGTTGTGTAAACATCACCACCATAGACGGTTTTGAAGCACTAATTACTTTATCGATGTTTTTAACCAGCGTTTCCGAGAAGTTAAAATCTCGCAAGTGCAGTTTAATCTGATGGCCTAAAAACTTTTTGCTGGCTTTATCTATTAAATTATCATCAAGATTACGATCTGATGGCACTCTGAAATGGAGCAGTTCAAGTTCCAGCTTAAGCTGCTCACTAAAAGAAATGATCCTGATTATCTCTTTGTCTAAATTTGTAAGGTCTGAAATGTAAAGCAGTTTTGACAATTTTGACGGCTTGTAGTTGGGGGGTACGGCTATTACAGGTACTGTTGATTTATTGATAAGCCCTGAAGTAATGGTTCCGAAAATATTCCTATGAACCGCCTGTCCCCGCCTGCTAACACAAATAAAATCAAAACTATTACCTGCAGCATACTCAATAATATTCTTTTCGGGAGATAGCGATTTTGATATAACGTAATGGTGGTCTCCGCGTTTTAATCCCGATCTTTTATATATAGATTCCACAAGACGTTCCAGCTTTTTTTCTATCTTAAAAATTTCGCTTTTTTCAAATGATTCAAATACTTTATCATTCCATGAAGTAGGCATCAATACATGGTATGAATGAAAAAAAGTTAAGCTACAGCTATCCTGTGAAGCCAGTTGTATCGCGAAATAAATTGCTGATCTTGAGCTGGCTGAAAAATCAGTAGTAACGAGGATCTTTTTCATAATTATCTTTGTTTGAGAGGCAAAAGCTGCAGATTACGTCCCACTCATTGCCGGGCTATATGAAGATGAGAATAAACGCTCACATTCCAATACTATCGATGATCAATGAATACCGGCAGACTATGACAGGCAATTATTTCACGCACGAAACTCTTCTTAAATAGCTGAGACAGACCCGATCTGCCGTATGCTCCGCAAACAAGCATAACTGATCCTTTGCCAACTATCCAGGCATTCAAATAATTGCCTGGATTTACGTCCATCTTATACAGGGTAAGATCGCTATAGTGCCGTGCTGCAAGCTCCTCAATAAGAACCTTTTCCGGGAAATCCTGTTGGTCGTCGGAACTTGCATAGACCAGCAAAGCAGGTTTTGAAATTAGTTCCGGCAGCAAATAGGCAAATTGCTTAATTGCAAAAACCGAATTTTCACTCCCATCATAAGCGAGAATAATTCCATCGGGAAAATCGAACGCTTCAGGAACAACAATAACAGGACATTTAATATTATGAAGCGCGCCTTCCAGATAATCATTCGGCGAGTTGATCCCCAAACCTTTATAAAACATTTCACTGCCAAGGATCAAAAGATCGGCATAAGCTGTTTCCTGCTTTAACTCGTTCAATGCGAAATCGCGGTAATCTTTATGTATTCGAAAATCAATTCCGTTGGCCAGACATCGTTTTTCAAACTTGCTTATACTTTCCCGATTTTGGTCAGGGTCATAGCGTTCAACAAGTGGAACGGCCAAACCAGCAACTCCGCCCGCATATCCCCATAAGCCTGCCAGCTCTGCCTGAGGCACAAAAACACCGGTAAGTAACATGGGCTGCAGATCGTTAATTCTTCTGGCAAATTCAAATGCGCCTTCGGAGAAATTGTCCCCATCAAAAGCAATAATAATCTTTTTCATTCCTAAGTATTTATAGATTTCAAATCTCCCAAAACATTCAGGGCATTAACTATACTATTTTATTCGATTAGCTGATCAACATTCGGATCTGGCTTAACGTATATCATTCAAAGGTATATATGTAATAAAACAAGGGAGGTGACCTCGGTCAATGATAAACGTGATTTTAATTCTCTTACGCACTTCCGATTAAACGACCTAATCACTTTTCAATAATCAGCCTGTAAAGTCTGTCCGCGTCTTCCTTTCTGCAAAGTTCCGTCCCGGGATTTAAGGTAGCAGCAGTCCCGCACGCCACTCCATAACGCATGGCTTCAGTTATCCTTTTACCTTGCGATAAGCTGTAAACCAAACCCCCAAGCATACTATCTCCGGCGCCCACAGTGCTTTTAATTGACACAGGAGGTGGTGAAACTTTTAATTCGAGATCTTTACTGATCAGTATAGCGCCTTCCCCACCCATTGATAATGCAATAAATTCACAGACTCCGCTTTTAATCACTTCTTTTGCAAGGCTAACTGCATCTTCGGATTTGACCTTTTCCTGATTTGACAGGGATCCCAGCTCACGAAGATTCGGTTTAATCAGATATACTCCGCTGCGAACAGCATACTTGAGTGCCGCACCTGAGGTGTCAACTATCAGGCGTGCGTTCTTAGCATTTGCAATACGCGATAGCTCAGCGAAAATACCAGGAGGTATCCCTTCCGGTATACTTCCGCTAACTACGATGTACGCCACACCCTTTTCGTCCTCGATCGAATTGATCAGTGTCTGGTATTCGCTGGCTTTCACTATCGGCCCTGGCATTCCAAAGCGGTATTGCTTGCCAGAAGATCCCTCATATACAACAAGGTTTTCACGCGTATTCAATTCAATCTTTGATATAATACTTTGTACTCCCTCGGTTAAGAGCAGTTTAGTTAAATCCTGGCCGGTACATCCACCTGCCAGATAAGCCGCCATCGCCTGTCCCCCCAGCTTGTGGATTGCCCGGGCTACATTAATACCACCCCCTCCAGGCTCAAATACAGGCATCGCACACCCGAGTTTTTTCTCTGGAATGAGTTCCGGTACTGTAGTGCTTTTATCTACTGCCGGATTGAAAGTAACTGTAAGGATCTGGGCCATTATACAAGTATCCACGCTACCACGCCAGAACGAATTTCGTTCTCTAGCACTTTATCAATTGTTCAGCGTCCTTCTTGAGTGAATGGAAACTGTCTTTAACATTATCCCGGATATCCGTAATACTACTTTTCCCTTCCTGGATTGTATCCTCTAGGGATTTAACAATGTGTCTTCCCTTAAGGCCAATACGTTCCCGGGTTCTTTTACCCTTTGCTGGTGCTAATAAAATACCGGCCACGGCACCTGCAGTGAAAGCGGCTGCCAGGCTCAACGCGATTCTTTCTGAATTTTTCATATCATTTAATGTAAACTCTAATGTAAATAGCAACTCATTATTTGCAGCTGATGCAGATCAGAGAAAATGGTGATTTTCCTCATGCGTTCCTTATTTCTCGCCGGATATAAACAAGCAGTTTGAGCCGGGCGCTTTGTGACTTTTACTCAGACATTCAGCGCGAATTAATTGACGGAAATCAGTCATCACACTGACCATTCTCATAACCACGTATCGTGAAAGAGTTTAGCTTTATCCTATATATAAAAATTCAGACCATGACACCTCGAACAACAACTCCGGAACGTGCCGGAATATGGATAGACCAAAAAACCGCCTATGTCATCAAAGTCTCCGCTGATCATTCTCCAATCATTGAGGAAATGAAATCCGGAATTAAGGCCCCGGATTCCGCGGCTAAAGAAGAACCTTTCTTGAGACTTTCACGAACAGACCCCAACAAGCACGATAAGGTTCAGCAACATACTCAGCATGAACTTCACTCTTTTTTTCAGGAAGTCAAGGCACGCGTTAATAATGTAGACTATGTATACCTCTTTGGGCCTGGATCGGCAAAAGAGGGACTAAAAAACGAAATTGAAAAAGGAGGAACTCATTCCCGCTGTAAAGTAACCGGCATTGAGGCTGCGGACAAGCTCACTGAAAATCAGATGAAACAACAGGTAATAAAATTCTTTACTAGTCTCAAACATGAAGACTTTGTACGGAAACTCAGCCTTGGGGCTTGAATACGATTGGCGATCAACAAATCAGTTCGTCCTTACAAATTTCACGCTTGATGGCCTCTCAAGTTCAACCTTATGTTCTGTAGCTGTTAGTAAGCCGGTTTTTTGATCCCGCTTAAAAACGACTACCGAATTGCTTGCTTGATTTGTCACTACCATAAAATCCCCCGCAGGATGAATGTCAAATGTCCGTGAGCCTTTACCTAAGGATGATTGTCTTCCAAGGAAAGTTAACTTACCACTATTCTGATCAATAGAATAAGCTACTACTTCATTAGCATTGTTGCGTGTATTGCCGTATAGAAATTTACCATCAGGAGAAACATGAATGTCTGCTGCATCCCCTTTTCCGGTGTAATCCTTATCAAGCATCTTGACAGTTTGAATATGGGTTAAATGTCCATCTTTATAATGGAATCCATCGATTGTGGAATTCAATTCATTAACCACATAATAGAAACTCTTGCTGGGATGAAAAGTGGAATGCCGGGGACCACTTCCTGGCTCCAGTTTGAAAAAAGGCTGTACTGCAGGTGCAAGAGGTGCAGGGCGCTTATTTGGATCAAAGCGGTAAATATTCATTCTGTCCGTGCCAAGATCAGCAGTAATAACATAGCGATTATCTGGCGACACGACAATAGAGTGCACATAAGACCTGGTCTGTCGTGAAGTATCAACACTTCTGCCTTCATGCTTTATTACCTGAACATCCGGTCCCAATGAACCATCGGACTCAACAGGCAATGCGGATAACGATCCGCCACCATAGCTTGCGGAAAAAACATATTTACCTGAATCATCAGTTGAAACATAGGCAGAACCGCCGCCACCAGTAGGCTGTTTATTCAGGAAGGTTAAATTTCCTGAAGCAGGATCATACCGAAATGCAGAAATGGTGGCAGCTGAGCTTGCTGAATAGATATGTCTCCGATCAGATGAAACCGTAAAATAGCCGGCGCTATTTTCAATATTTCTGGTTTTAAAGTTCATCTCCCCAGTTTGAGAATTGAACTCATATACATGAATTCCAGCGTTGTTACCAATCAAGACATGAAATTTCTGACCTTGTGCAAACAACATAGTTGTCAGTGTAGAGATCATTACGGACACAAAAATGGCTCTAAGTTTCATAAATTACTCTTAAGGCAGGGAGTAAATAAGTCTTAATCAAATGGATTTTAAAATTGATAAGCCCATCCCGGATGCTGAATCAATTTAGTTTGTTAAAAACAAATTGTCCTACTTTTTCACCTTCTTTTAAACCTTCTTCCATCGCTTCCCGGTAATGAATTCCCCCGTACATCCGACTTATAGCAGCTTCCTGAGCTGCTTGTTTAACACTTTCGTATTTCCTGTCCGGCCATCCCCAACGCCGCTCAGTAGTGTCGACAAAAGGTGTCTTTTCTCCAAAAATGTTTGTTAAAACGGTCGCTGAAGCGCTTGATATAATAGAGTGTCCGCTTGTGTACTCCGGAAAAGGCGGAGTCTGAAGATATGGCGTCCATGTATTGTCGATGTACCGATTTATATAAGTTTCAGGCCTGACCAGGTTGTATGAAAATTTCGTATTCCAACAAGCAATAAATGCATCCATAATGGCAAATGAAACACCAGTAAACGCATAAACCGTCTTTTCAAAATCCGCTTTCTGGTTGTGGCAAACAATGCCCGTTATGCCCATCCAATGTCCGCCAGGTGTCATTGCCTTGGTAGCGAACATGACATGCCCCGAGACATTCATCTTGAACCCGTTACAATCCCAAAAGTCGGCAATTGCTTTCTGCTCTTCACTTAGCTCAGAGCCCATCTTATAAACTTCTGAAGCTAGCCGGTAAAAATCACTGTTCTTTTCTTTGCTGAATTTTGCAGGAGGTTTAGGCAGGAACTGACTGGCGGAATCGATCATTACCGGCCTCAGTTTCATCCAGTTAGGCTCAATAGCCGGCATGTATGCAGGAGGTGTAGGAGTCCATCTGCTTTCATCAACACTTACAGTATATTTAATTGCTGAACGAGTCTGTTTGTAATTATCTTTCTTGCTCCATGCCAGAACATTTTTGCTTACTAATTGGGCGTAGTCTCTCGTATTGTCGCTGATCTCGACCGGCATTCCGTTTGCCTCTGCTAACTGGAAAAAACCATCAATGATTTTTTGAGTAGAATCCTTGGAAAAAGTTAATTCCTGGCCTACGTACATAAAAGCTAAAAGGGAAGCTAATTCGGTGTTGACCGGCTCTTCAGGTAGCGGGGTTTGCGGGAATTCTTTCAGCTTGCTTCCGAGCGACTTGTATTTTTTTGCATGTGCGGCGACTACTTCGTAGGCCGCCAGATTTGCATAAGCATAAATTCGGCTGGCTACCGGAGGGGAGAATATATCATGTGTTATTACATCCGTAAGAGACCCTACCGCTTTCGAATACAACAAGGGGTCTTTAAAAACCTTTTCATAATCCTTTTCCCCTGAGCAAGCACCCAGCACCAGAGTTAAAATTAAGATGGACAGTACTTTCTTCATTACTCCTCAGGCATATGTTATTGATCTGCTACCGTGTAAGATTGTTATAACCACCAATTTAATAAACTATTTATATGAATTTCCATAGCAACTGTAAATAATTTGTTTCGATATAATCGGGTGCATTAATTTATTTTTACTGTATTAACTTGAGCATTATTAATTCCGAATATCAATTGACCCGGGCCACTTTTTCCGGAAGAGATCTGGGTTAAACTTCTCACATTACCACGAATATTCAGGCCGCTTTGATACTGGGGAATATATTTGAAATTTCCGGATCCGTCGCCGCTTACTAATGTGCCGCGGCTGGAAGTGAAGTGACCATATTTGATTCTTGTCCATGAGTTATTGCCGGTAAAAACAATATCTTTTTTTCCGTCCTTATTTGCATCCAAAGAGGCCATACCGTACACTGGCGCAAATTGAACTTCCGAAGGCAACTTTCTCAATTTAAATCCGCCTCCGCTATTCTCCAGGTAAATGGTTTCTAAAATTTCTGTTTGGAGAACCTTAGCATCTTTTAATTCCTCAGCTTTGAAGAGATCGGCGATAGTCGCCGTCGAATATTTATGATATTCAAGAAATTTGTTTTTAAGGACTGGCAGCTGATCTACCAAATCGTCCCTCGAGGCCGCGGGATATGAGACACCATCGATATAATAGCAAAAGATTGGATCGATAGAGCCATTATCATCAAAATCTTTATAATATAAACTTAGTGGCTCCTTTTCGGTCGCGTGAAATTGTGCATTTAATCCAAGATTTCCGACTACCAGATCTTTATCTCCATCTCCATCCATGTCATCTGCAAGAATCCGGTTCCACCAGCCCGAAGATGCAAACTTTATAAAGGTGGATGAAGCGTCAGTCAGCTTACCTTTATTGTTTAAAAAAACCTTAATGGGCATCCATTCACCTACTATTACCAAGTCAGGGGACTTGTCCTTGTTCAGGTCAAGCCAAACTGCGTCCGTAACCATTCCGATGTTCTTTATTGCCGGAGCTACATCAGTTGTCTGGTTAGTGAAATTGCCTTTTCCGTCATTCATCAAAAACATGCTTTCAGGAGTAACAGGATACATACCAGGAGTTACTCTTCCACCAACAAATAAATCTATATATCCATCCATATTGATATCCGCTGCTTTGACTGTTCCGGTGCTTAGTGTGATTGCCGGTAAACCAGTCATCTTTTTGGAAAAGTTTCCTTTCCCATCGTTCATATATAGACGATCTTGTAATAACTTGTCACCGGCGGCAAATTCATATCCACCGCTTCCAACGTACAAATCGGCATCTCCATCGCCGTCTATATCAAAAAATTCGGCTGCAGTATCTTCATACATTGCATCAGCGGCTAAAGCGGCAGCAGGCTTATTCGCGAAACCTCCATTAGTTTGCTGAATAAAGATCGCGCCCGTCTGACCGGCAGCACCACCAATAAACATATCTTCCATGCCATCTCCATTTACATCGGCTTTGGCTATGCACGGCCCTTGGCGGGATAAGTAATTAGGCATTAACGTTTGAACGGTAAAATCATTAAATGAATTTTCTTTATGGGCATAATTAACAGAGGATGTATTAACAAAATAACCACCTTTGACTGGTACGGGATTAAACTGCAGATTGGAAACTGCTTTTTTTTGATCAACCAGGAGCGTTTGATTTACTTTGACATTCTCCATTATTTGACTCTTGTCATTCGGCCAAACAACCAAAATGGAATCAACCATCTTATTAGATCCTATTCCAAAATTTAATATCGGATCAACAGCAGACTGGAAACCCCGGACCGGAATTTGCTCCTGATAGTATTTTACACCTTTGCAATATAACACAACCTTCGCGCCTATACCCCATGAGTTTTTAGCATCACCTTTAAGTTGTATTCTTAGGTAATTATTTTTAGTTAATCGTTCGTTATTATTCCTATAAACAGCCGCATACTCATTGGTATTATTTACGACCAAATCCATATCCCCGTCATTGTCAAGGTCGGCATATGCTGCTCCAGCCGATACTCCTTTCTGATCAAGCCCCCACTCTGCATTTTTCTTTTCAAACCGATCGTTTCCTTTGTTATGGAAAATATAATTTGAAATAGCATTTGTAGGCATTTTTTCGATGAATTCTGAGACGACTATTTCACGGCCTTCCTGTCTTTGTTTGATTGTCCGATCTACGGTATATTTTAGAAAGTCCATATCCGTATAATCTTTTACATAACCGTTGGTTATGAAGAGATCCTTATTGCCATCATTATCGAAATCTGAAAACAAAGCTGCCCAGCTCCAGTCGGTATTAGATACTCCTGCAAATTGGCCAATCTCTGTAAATGTTCCATCGCCATTGTTTTTCTGAAGCATATTACGGCTAAACTGGTAATAGAAGCCCTTTTCAAAAAGAAACTGCATCTTATCGAAGTTCTCTGCCCCGGAGTGCATTTTCTGTGTACGATTATCCTCCGGAAGCATATCGAGGGTAACAATGTCAATAAGTCCATCATTGTTATAATCTGCAACATCAGAACCCATTGAATACATAGAAATCTGATTCATGCTTTCGGTTAATTTATCAGTAAAAGTTCCATTACCATTGTTAACGAATAGATTATCCCGCTCATTGAAATCATTCGAAACATAGATATCTAGCCATCCGTCGCTGTTTATATCAGAAATGCCAACCCCAAGCCCGAACGTGAGCACATTGGATGTAATACCCGCCTCAGCACTTATGTTTTTGAAATATCCATTGTCATTCCGGTACAGCTTATTGGCAAAGTCGGGATTTTGCTGTGTCCTCAAACTTATATTTTCCTGTACGCCTGTTGTGTATTCCTGCAAAGAATGGTTTATCAAGAACATGTCCAAATCCCCATCCTTATCAAAGTCAAAGAATGACGACTGTGTTGAATAGCCTCCGTCATCAAGTCCATACTGGCCAGCCTTCTCCGCGAACGTCAGGTCACCATTGTTAATGAAAAGCAAATTTTTACGTTTTTCGGCACTTATATCTGCTGATCTGTTTATGTAAATGTCAAGCTTGCCATCGCCGTTTATATCTACCATCGTAGCTCCGGTACACCACCCCTGCTTATCCGCTATCCCGCTTGACTGTGTAATATCTTCAAATTTAAAATCACCCTTATTTAAATATAGACGATTCTTAACCATGTTACCAGTAAAAAGAACATCCTGCAACCCGTCGTTGTTAATATCTCCTATGGCAACACCACCGCCATTATAGAAGTATGAATATTTCAGCACATTCATTTCATCACTTTCATCCAGGATATTTCGAAAGTCGATACCCGTCTCCCCTTCATCGAGTTTAGAAAAGAGTTTCAACTTCTCTTCCGTACAGGAAGCTGAAAAGATGGTGATGATTAGAATAATGAGTTTAATCCCGAATTTCTTCATATAGAGGTGCCAGGTTTGTGAAATAATTGCAACGGTGCATTGAGACTTGATTAATCTCCATATGAAAATACAAACTTTTATCAAGTTGCCAAAGGAGAACCGCCTGGAATAATCCCTTTCTGACAGCCCGGTTTTGCAGTATTACGCCTGGCGGTAAATTTAGCAGTGCGGTATTCTCCAGGTGCAGCTAACCTTTTGATCTACTGAGCAGACCTTTTCTAAACAGTTTATTTGCACAGGCAAGTTCTTAGATCTTTATTGCCTGACAGCTACCTGCTGCGGGCTGGAACCACAGCATCCCATTGAGGACCGCTAATCCCATTCATATCCCAGGCAATTCGCCCAGCCCGAATTGTAAGCTCAGCCTCTAATCTCTTTGTCCCGTTCAAAACAGAACCTCGTGCGTCCATATAACCGAATTTTCCATCCCGAAGGCTAAAAACCGTAACATCTGCCTCTGATCCAACACTTAGATTACCTAATTCCGGACGCTTAATCACCTGCGCGGGATTCCATGTAGACCTTAAAACCACATCCTGAACAGACATGCCCATCGCTAAAAATTTTGACATAACATTCGCCATATCTTTCATGCCTGCATTTCTGCTATTTCGGTAAAGATCAGTGCTGATCGTATTAGGCAAAAAGCCCTGTTTTATTGAATTTATAGCAGTGGCCCAAACAAATGCGCCTCCTCCATGACCTACGTCAAAGATTCGTCCGCTTTTTTGAGCTTCAAAAATAAATGGCTTCACTTTATTGTTTACATCAACCACAGACTCACGACCTCCTGGTGCTGGTTCTGAAGCAGCCCCTCCTGAATAGGTATGCGTGAAAATATCACCCGGGCGGAAGTGTTTCATAAAAAGCTCCTCGATGGACAATTTGGGTGTGCTTGAACCAAAATCTACAATAATTGGTTTATCGGTAAGCTTTCCGGCTGCAATTGCACGATCAACCGGTGCAAAATTATGTCCCTGATAATGATGTGCCTTGATACCAACAATAATATCCGGGTATTCCTTCATCACAAATGCGGTTGCAACGGGATTCATGTCTGTTGTATCCTGGGCATGTACCGTTCCTAACATACCATGACCTGCTATGCTGATAAACGCAAGTACGCGGGTTTGTGAATTATCTATGGTTTGTTTCTTAAAGGTATGGAAGTTTCTCCAGCCTGATGAGCCGGCATCTACCATAGTGGTAACACCAGAGCGGAAAGAAAAATCATCGGGTGCAACACTTCCGAAACCATTAGTAATTCCGAAACCTGTGAAGCCTGGCTCCTCCGTACCCGCGAAAACGTGAACGTGCATATCAATAAATCCAGGTGATACATACAAACCGGTGGCATCCACAGTTCTTTTGGAAGTATTTGAAGGAATATTCGCTGCAACGCGGTATATCTTACCATCTTTAATGGCAACATCCATTTTAGAATTGATATTATTCTTAGGATCGATAACATGTCCCCCTTTTAAAAGGATATCGATCTCCTGAGCTTGCAAGCTCCCCCCGAAAAATAGCATTAATAGCGCAGCGAATGTCTTCATTGACCCTGGGATAATATTGTTTAAGTTTAGTTTATTATTCATTTTTTTTAGTTTGCATTTGAATTTTATTAACAGGGACAAGTCTTACTAAAAGCCCGTTATCTTCGGTTAGAACATATAAAAGTTGGTCCGGAGCCAGCTTTACATCCCTGACTCTACCGATATTTTCAAGTAGTCTTTCCGCATGACTAAAAGAATCATTCTTTATCACAACACGATACAAGATCTTTGCGGCAAGCCCGCCAATAAAAATATCACCATTCCACGCAGGGTACCGGTTTCCATATACAAATTCGAGATCACCCGGAGCTATTGCATAATGATGAACGGGTGCTACAACACCCTCACGAAATGGGCTTTCAGAGATAATCGATCCATTATACTCAAGACTATGCGACACCAGCGGCCAACCATAGTTTGCCCCGGCTTTGATGACATTCAACTCATCTCCGCCCAATTCTCCAAATTCTGTGGAAAAGATCCGGCCGGTTTTAGGATCGCGAACAAGGCCTTCGTGGACCCGATGCCCGTAAGTGAAAATTTCCGGCAAGGCTCCTTCAGTTTTCACAAAAGGGTTGTCGGAAGGAATTGTACCATCTTCATTAAATCGCATTGTCTTTCCGTCAGGCACACTTAGATCCTGAGCCGTTGTTCTGGATCCTTTTATGCCTACAGTGAAGAACACATGCCCCTTATTGTCAAAAGCAATTTTACTTCCATACCATTCACCGTCACCTTTGAACGGGCCGGCCTTGTAAAGAACTTTTTCGTCCACTAGTTTGTCACCCTCAAGTCTGGCCCTCATCAATATAGAATAGCCTGGCACCGAGGCGGTGGCATCTTCATAGTACGAAATGTAAATCAGTTTGTTTTGTCCAAAATTTGGGTGCAACTTCAGGTCACGCAATCCCTTCGGAACATTTCCTCCAATTGAATTGGGCAGAATCTTTCCATTACGCACCAGGGCCAGACGGCCCGCCCTTTCTGCAATCAAAATGCTGTTGTCTGGCAGGAACACCATACTCCATGGTCTGACCAATCCTTTTATAACCGTATCAACCATAAAGACCTGGGTTTCTGAATTGGTGACATTCGTTATTCTTGCAGGGAGTGCGAAATATTGGCTGCTTGCCTTCGCATCGATGCGATAGTTGCTTAACGGCAATGCAGGACGGGCCTTTGCAACAGTTACGGCTCCTCTTTTAGCAAACTGGCGGATATAAGCTATCAGTTGCCAGCGTTTTTCGTCAGAAAGGGCCGCAGCAAACGCAGGCATGGAACGGCCCCGTCCGGTTGTTAATTTCCAGAATAATGCGCCCTCTGTTTGAGCTGCAACTTCTTTACTATGAAAGTTGGCAGGCTCGATCTTAAATTTCCCGGGCGAACCATCACCCAGACCGTTGGGACCATGGCATGAGACACAAAATATGTTATAAAGCTTTTCGCCCTCCCTTAACACCTGAGGGCTGGCTGCAAAAGGGCTTTTAAGAGTATCCGCCGATGCCGGCGCCTTCCATGGGTCCTGAATGTTGTTCGTTGCCCTGAAGGACAGGCATACGAGACCGAAAAACCCGGTCAGAATATACAGGTATGTTGCTTTTTTCATTAATGTTTAATAATCAACTATCTATAGCTCTCACCGGTAAAGAAAGCTATTGATCTATTTTTTCTTTTATATTATTTAAATTGGATCCAGCCGAAAAATTCAGGTGCGTGGAATGACTTGCCTGGCGGAGAAATTTCTGCCCAGGTTAAATAATGCGGGTTAGACGTAATTTCAGCGATTTTATAGAAGTTAGCCCTCCATACAACTCCTTTTTTGGGACGGGTGACATTTGAATACTTTGCCAGCATATCCAGCGGTATGCGAAATTCAACTGTCCATGTTACTGGTTCTTCGATCTCGGACTGTACCGTTTTGGGGAGTGAATGACCGATCTCTATTCTCTTAATATCAGCCGTATCGATCCTGGTTCGAGGTATAGACCTATAACCAAGAAGTGGAGTACCTCCACAGTTAATTTCAAAATTGAAGAAATTAGCAGGTAACGAAGAATCCGGAGAAAAGAAGAACTCGACGGCAGAATCCTTCCATACAGGCCCGCCAATTTCCGTAGTAACGCTTTTAACATAGCGATCCTGAACCTGGTAAATCAAATAGACGTTGTTTTTGTCATAAGCCATCTTAGCTCTCACAACTGGAATAAAATGCGGCTGATTATTTATGGGATTGTTAATATATATCGGCTTAACCGAACGCCATTGACGTTTATTCCAATCACCATCAATTTTAATTGGAACTTTAAGCTCTGAGATTTTGTAAACACGCGCAGGATTAGCTGTTGCGGATTCCTGTTGCGCCAGTGATGGCCTCGTCAGGAGAAACTGAAAAATAAATAATAGTATATATTTTGGCATCACGTGAATTGGGTGGCTTGCCGCAGGTAAGCTTTCAAACGAACAATTTCCACATCATGCTGGCGATGCCACGGATTTAAGAAAACATTTTGAACAACATCCTGCGCCGGCTCTTCGCTTTGAGTGACCTTACGTGCTGTATAAAAAACTAACTTCCGGTAATGTTTAAATATCTCTGAAAAAGTGACTTCATCATTAAGCTTTAATAACTCAACTAATTCCTCGTCATTCATATTCCTTTGTAAGCCATTGCGTCAAGATACAAAACAAGTATAAACTAAAAAAGCTTATAAGTCAAGGTTAAAAGCCTGGGTTTACTAGTTTAATCTGGAAATTCCTGTTTATTCTGAGCAATGAGGTAAAATCCCAGGCTAACAGGTAAAAAATCTCAAATATTTTACATTAAATATTCAGGTTATCTGAAAACAAGAGGCCTTAACATATCATTTTATCATTTTGCCCATATTCTTTATTTTTGCGATATGATCATCACTCGAATAAACCTGTGTCTGTTCTTAATGTGCATTTGGTCATCCATATTTGCCAACCCGGGTCCTGATGATATCCTGGGACAGTGGATGTCGACCCGCAGAAACGTGAAAGTGCAGGTTTATAAAGATGGAAATGAATTTAAAGGCCGTGTAATCTGGTTTAAAGATTCTGATAACCCGGGAAAGCCAATGGCTACGCGTACAGATGAGAACAACCCTAATCAAAAACTAAGGAAGCGTAAAGTGCTCGGGATGGAGGTTCTGTCCCGGCTTACTTATAACACGAAAAGCAATCGATGGGAAAACGGAAAGATTTATGATGCCAAGTCGGGTAGAACCTGGAGTTCAGTAGCGTATCTGGACCAATACGGAATACTTAATGTCAAAGGGTATTGGCAGTTTGAGATAATCGGCAGGACGATGCAATTTAAAAAAGCGGATTAAGCAAAAAAGGACTGGCCGCACATAGAATTTTATTATACTCAGCGGATCTCTTCTTCTTTTTGGCCGGCTCCGCGTGGTTCAGGATATCCTCCATTGCCGAGGACACGCATATCTTCTGTATATTCCTGGTATTCATCCTGGACGCACTTTAAAACATTTATGACGTCTTCCACACCTTTTTTAGCCTCCGGATTATCCAGATGACCAAGCGCATACTGGAGTTTATTAATGCTTATATTCAACTGCTCATCCTCAAGAAAACAATGTTTAATGTAGTCTAAAAGATATAAGTCCACTGTAAACCTGAGACCGGGCTCTTTTGCCCTGCTCAGTATATCTCCAATTTCCTCTTTGGTCAAATGCTTATTCCGCGCCGCAGACGTATTTATCTCTTCCTGCATACCATCATTTTATTTCAAATAAAACCCACAGGAGAAGATTTTGTTCTTATTCATTTTTTATTTATTACCGTAATCTCGACTGATATTCAGAAATAACATCTTTATAGGTATTTAAAATTCGGTCCCAGGGGAAATAAGACTCGTCTTCCTTAACGCTTGTCATAGGAGCTCCACTTGATTCACTTATTAGCTTAATGGTATATTTGAGGGGTGAGACATCTGCCTGCTTAACAATTATTCTCGTTCTTACCGTGTTATTAAGAAAATTTTTCACGTTCCAGCTGGTTCGTATGTAGCCTGTTTCTTTATCGGCAAGCTCAATATTATCAAAATAAGTCATTGTAATTTGACTGAGAACTTTCCAGGCATCCGCTTCAGGTTTTCCTGTTTCGATAGTAAAGTTCACATTTGCCTGATCGCTCTGGATTGAACTGCTAAAGGCTTCATCAACTGGCAGGATTATATGTTCAGCAACAGGAGGCGAGGCGACACCATCGTTGCAATAGTTCTTTTTAAAAACAACAAAGCCTGCTTTCTCAACGATTACCTGGACGCATTTGTCCGCATTGAAGGGAACTCTTACTGTATACTCGCCGTTTGCCATTACCCGGCCGTCTATTTTAATTGACGCATCACCCGGCGTAGTTCTTACAGCGACCTGACGGTCTTTCATGACAATATTTTCAGTTATCGGCGGCGCCGGCTGTCCATCCTTCGTGCAATATTGCTTTTCAATAGTTACATATCCTTCTTTTACATATTCAATGGTTACACAAGTTTGCAGAGGTATCACTACCTCTGTATTACCGTCCCCAATCTTCTTTCCATTTACAACTACCTGGACATCAGAAGGAACTGTTCGCACGAACATCGCCCGGTCCGTTAGAGGGATAAATTCGTCGATAGGCGGGACATCCATACCTTGTCTGTTATGATAGGTCTTAACTTTTGTATAAAATCCGGCTTTTTTCACTTCAACGGTGACGGAAGCGTCTTTCTTCACTTCAACCCATGCTGTGCTTGTTCCCTGGTCTATGCCATTGATAAAAATGCGTGAATCATGAGGTTGTGCGTTCACCCTTACCAGCCGATCTTCCAGTACCAAACGATCCTCTTTAGGTAAATTAGCCGCTTTGGAATTGACGTATGTCTTAGTTAGCGGTTTATACCCTTCGAGCCGGACAACTATCTTAATGGGCTCGTCTTTATCCACTTTAATCATCGCTGTTCCCGTCCCCAGAAGGATTTCAGAATTATCAGATGCAACTTTAAAAATCGTTGCCTGACTCGGTACACAGGTAAGAGTGATCCCTTTATCTGCCAAAACATTGTTAAAAAATAACAGGAATGCGAATAATGCAGTGAGATTTTTCATAAAATCGAATTTTAATTTACCTCGATTACTATCCTCTTTTACACATAACCTTTTCGTAACATAAATATAACAATTAATATACTTTGAATTAAAAAATTTGAATCTGTAATATCAGTGTTTATTTATTTAACACACTGACCCAAAGCTAATAGTGAAGTCGAAGCGTGTGGGCTCCGGAACAATTTCAATCTAATTTGATTTAATATCCTTAGTTTCGTCTGAAAGCTGCCGCATATTATGAAACGAATAATACTATTAGCACTTCTTACCTGCCACTTAAGCTTTTTGTATGCTCAGCAGCCGTTTAAATTTGCTTTTCTTAGTGACACTCATATTTCTACGGACCCTGGAGTACCTGCGGATGATCTCAGGAGAACAATTGCTGATCTTAATCTTCAATCTGACCTCGATTTTGTAGTTATTACCGGAGATATAACAGAAATGGGCACTGATGAAGAGATTAGACTGGCCAAAAATATTTTTAATGACTTGAAAATACCTTATCATATCTTGCCCGGCAATCATGACAGTGGATGGTCAGAATCCGGGGGGGTAAGCTTCATCCGGGAATTCGGGTATGATAAATTTGTATTTGACCACAAAGGCTACCGTTTTATAGGATGCGCCTCCGGTCCATATGTTCGTATGTCGGATGGTCATATACCACGCGACGCAGTGGTCTGGCTGGATTCTGTACTAACCAAAACGCCCAAAGATCAGCCATTGGTTTTTCTGAATCACTATCCCCTTACCAAAGAACTCGATAACTGGTATGAAATCACTGACCGTTTAAAGAAATTCAACACACAGTTCGTACTGGCAGGGCATCATCATTCCAATAAGGCAGCAGACTTTGAAGGTATTCCTGCCACACACGGCCGCTCCAATCTTCGCGCAAAAGCAGAAACCGGAGCTTATAATGTTGTTACTGTAAATCAAGATTCCGTGCACTTCGCAGTTCGTAATCCGCTAACAAAAAACCTGCGCCGGTGGAGAAGTATTCCGTTAGGCTTACGCACTTATGAAACCGGAAATTATCCCCGGCCCTCATTTGATATCAATAAAAAGTTCCCGAATGTCAAACCGGAGTGGGTTTATCACTCTGATGCGAATGTAGTTTCCACTCCGGCATATGCCAATGGGCTTGTAATATTTGGAAATAGTCTTGGGAAGATTGAGGCAATATCGGTTAAGAGCGGCAAGCTAAAATGGGTTTTTCAAACCGGCGGAGGTATATACTCTTCAGCTGCCGTAGATGGCACTAGTGTTGTCATGGGATCGGGTGATGGAAACATTTATTGCCTGAACATTAAAAACGGAAACCTAATCTGGAAACGAAAGACCGGGGCTTCTGTACTCGGTGCCGTCACAATAGAACAGCATATCGCTTACGTCGGCGGCAGCGATCACAATTTTCGGGCTATCGATGTGGCTTCGGGCAAAGAAATCTGGAAATTCAGCGGCCTTAACGGATCCGTAGTCAGTAAACCCCTGATTTATCAGGGCAAAGTTATTTTTGGATCCTGGGATACTCATTTGTATTCCTTGAACAAAACTGACGGTTCCCTTATTTGGAAATGGAATAATGGCAGTGCAGTGCGGCACCTATCACCGGCTATGTGTAATCCGGTTGCTCATGATGGCGTTATATACGTTGTAGCACCTGATAAATTTCTTTCTGCAATAGACGCCCTTACCGGGAAAACCTTATGGCGTACTGACGAAGCAACAATTCGCGAATCCATAGGCATTTCTGAAGATAAAAAGTTGATTTACGGCAAAACCATGAACGACGAAATTGTAGCTTTTAGAACCGACAGAACAAAGGCAGAACTCGCCTGGCGACTCAACTGCGGATTCGGCTATGAACATGTCCCGTCAATGCTTATCGAAAATCGTGGACAGGTATATTTTGGAACAAAAAGCGGAGTAACATATTCAATTGACCCGAAGGCAAAACAAGTGAACTGGGGGTACAAGCTGGACAATTCGATGATCAATACCGTAAATGTAATCGGAAATAACAAAGTAATCGTCGCTTCTATGGATGGGAAGATCTCCTTGCTGCAATCGAAAGAGTCGGTTGACGATTTAAGATGAAAGATAGTATATTAGTTGCATTGTTAAAATGGTGAATACCTGATATGAAAAATAAAGACGGACTTGAATCAGCATTCTTTTGCGTGCCGGATATTACAGGTTTTACAAAATTTATAGCAACAACGGATGCAAGTTTCGCGCGAGAGGTTATTCCCTCACTATTGAGAAAGCTTATCGACTGCAATGTCCTTAAATTAAAAATTGGAGAAATAGAAGGTGATGCAATCTTTTTCTATAAAACGGGGCGTTTACCTTCGGTTGGAAGGGTGGCAGCACAGTGCACCGCGCTATACACAACCTTTTCAGATTTTATAAGTTCAATAAAAGAAAATGATCCTGAAAACTATGACAAATACCTTGCGGACAGTCAACTGGGATTGAAAATTATTATTCATTATGGCCAGATCAGCCTTCATAACATCAAGGGCAGGATTAAACTCCTCGGACAGGACGTAATTATTGCTCACAAACTCCTGAAAAACAAAATACCCGACTATAATTATATTCTCCTAACGGATAAATATCTGTCCAAGATAAAGGACAGAGATAATCTTGCACATTGGTTCCATTGGGAAAAATTACGTACAGGTACGGAAAGCTACGAATTCATGGGCGACGTCGGATATCGTTTCATTACGCTTGACGAAATGGATCATCTTGTCAATACCGAAATCGCAGCTATCCTTAAGCCTAATAAGAGAACAGCATAATAACAACAAAACCAACTGCGCAAAACACCATACCGAACATAAAAATATTATAAGACCAGCTCAGGTAATTATATTTGCGCACAAGTACGCTACCCAGGTAGAAAATATCAACCGTCATGCTGTCGTACAATTCCTCTTTTTGTGCCTTAAGTGCTTTTATCTTATCTACAAACTCCCGAAGCTCGAGTTGAGCGAAATTTCCAAAGAACAGAATACTGCTATCTTTCTTGCTTAATTCGTATTTTTCTTTAGTGGTAACGTTTGGTCGGGCTGATAAAATAGCGAAGACGACCGCGAGTAAGCTCGTTAGCAACAAAAAGGCCATCGGAAAGACGAAACGTACGCTGCTAAACTGGCTTTGGCTTGCAAATGTGAATCCCGTTCCAAAAAGTGTTATCACTATCGAAATGATAATAGTATTTATGCTTATCATCATGTTTGCCTTATTGTCCGCAATTGACGTCAAACTTATGTGATATGCATAAACCGACCGATATAAAGTTTCAATCCCTCTTCCGTCCTTAACCGGCTTTGTCTTTGCGGATTCATCAGCTTTCTTTGCTTTACTGTCAAACTTGTCAATTTTGCTGCGTTGTTTTAGAATGTTCTGTTCCTTCTGCTCATTATACTTCAGTACAGCATCCTCAGTTTTAAATTGCGTGTCGATCAGGAACTGGAGCTGAATTTGAGCCCACTCTTCTTCGGTGTAGGTTTTCTGTAGAATTCTCTCCCACTCTATCCGGAGTAAATCCGCACGGTGGTCAAAATTCTTACTGCCCAGATTAATATAATCAGCATCGTGAAGTATTTCCTGCAGCGAACCGTCAGGCACAGCCTTGTATTTAGTCGACAGTATCAGGGATTCAATCTCTCGTATATCTTCGTCCGCATAATTACCCTTGAGATAATCCTTCATGAACTTTACACTTTCAACTTCATGATCTTCATATGTAGTAATGTACCCCGTATCGTGAAACAGTGCCGCAAGCATCAAAACTTCATAATCACGGCTCGTTAAGTTGTATGACTTAGAAAGTTTTTTACATGCTTTCGCTGTTTCGGCGGTGTGATTATAATTGTGATATACATAATCACCCGGAAGTTTTTCTTTAAATAAGTTGAAAACATATTCAGCAGCATCTTTAACAATGGTATTACTTCTCATATATAAGTTCTGTTAATTCTTATGCTTTATAGTAAAAACTATGCCATCATGCGTTAATATTATTATTTACTTACATGCTTTTGGTATGATTATAGCAAACTAACTATACTGAAATTAACAAATTATGATAAGAATTACTACTATTTTAGCCTTTATAGTATTTGCAGCCTGTAATAACCCTATTGATGAGGATTCCAGGTCGGATGGCGAGGACAAAACAAAAGTAATTTCTCCCACGAAAAATAAGATCCACGAGTTGCCCGCTGAGTTAAGTGAGATCTCAGGCATTACATTCCTCAGTGATACTGTCTTAGTTGCCATACAGGATGAAGAAGGAATATTATATTATTACAATCTACCGCAAAATAAAATTATCAGAAAACAGACCTTCGCGGGATCAGGGGACTATGAGGATCTGGTAAAAGCTGGAAACGATATGTATGTAATCACCAGCGATGGAATTCTTTCACAAATAAAAAACTTTGAATCGTCTAATCCGGTTTTAACCATTATTGAAACACCCTTTACTAAAAAGAACGATATCGAAGGAATGGCCTATGATGCAAAGAACCATCGTCTGCTTATTGCTCCGAAAGAACATGGATTAGAAGAAAATAAAACAACGAAAGAAATTTATGGTTTCGACCTAAAGACCATGCAATTTCAAATCAAACCGGTATTTTCGATCCGCCTTGAAGAAATTTCATCCCAATTTAGCGGCAGTGCTTTGGAGGAGAGTTCAAAAAAGTTTTTGAAAGCTATTGGTAATCAAAATATGAACAAAGTATTCCGGTCATCAGCTATTACAGTGAAAGAGGAAACAGGTGAAATATATGTTCTTTCCTCACTGAATGGGCTTATAATAATATTAAGCCCCGCAGGGGCATTAACAAAAATTATCCAGTTTTCGGGTGTAGAATACAAGCAGCCTGAGGGCATCGCATTTGCGCCGAACGGAAAACTTCACATCTCCAATGAAGGAGGTCAATCAGGAATGGGGAATATTATAGAACTTACACATGAAAATTAGATATTACAAGGCTGCACTTTTCCTTCTCAGTATAGCTATTCTTCAAGCTTGCACTAGCCTGAAACCTTTTTATGAGAAAACTCAGCTGAACTGGCAGGAGGCCAAAGCTCCCGATTCCCTGAAATTAAAATATTCTGTCTGGCTGTTTGGCGATGGAGGTGTGCCTGATAAAGAAATGCAGGAACCGGTCTTAAAGCTCTTGCAGTCTCAGGTGTTTCACCACGATACAACCCGCTTGTATCCCCTGCCTGATACTGGAGTAGTTAACAACTCCCACCCTGAAGACGTCGTCATTTTCCTTGGTGATAACATTTACGAAACCGGTCTGCCTGAACCGGATGCGCCCGACCGAGAAGAAAAAGAGCGCCGGATTAACGAACAGATGAATGTTGTTAAAAACTTTAAAGGGCAAAAAATATTTGTACCGGGCAACCACGACTGGAATGAAAGCCGTTCCGGAGGGCTCGCAGCGATAATGCGGCAGGAGCAGTATATAGAACAGTATCTCAACGCGGGTGACATAATGATGCCCAGCAATGGCTGCGGCGGTCCTGTCGAGGTCCAGTTGAATAAAGATCTGGTTATAATAGCTATCGATTCAGAATGGTGGCTTACCAAACATGAGAAGTCCATTGCCCCTGATAACGGATGTACTGTATCATCCCGGTTAGAACTAATCCAGCAAGTGCAGGACATCATCTTACGGAACAAGGGCAAACATGTCATCATTGCAATGCATCATCCCTTATTTAGCAACGGGCGTCACGGAGGTTATTATACCCTCAAGGATTATCTTTTCCCCCTGACTCTTGTGCGTGACAATTATTACATACCGCTTCCAATAATTGGAGCAATCTACCCCCTGATGAGACAATATGGTATCTCCCGTCAGGATCTGTCAAATAAAGATTACCAGCAATTGAAAAGAGGCCTGCTTTCTATTCTGGAAGAAGAGAAGAACATTGTTATTGCAACTGGCCATGAACATGCCTTACAGTTCAACAAGTACAATGACGTAAATCATATTATTAGCGGGGCCGGCGCGAAATCTACTACCATGATCAAAGGTAATGAAGCATTGTTTTCCTACGGCGGTGGAAGTATGCAGGGCTTTGCAAGGCTTAACTATTATGACAACGGGCAGGCATGGCTGGAATTCTGGGAACCAATCGATGACGGTTCGACGGGAAAAATTGCATATCGCACGCCTCTCTATGCTATTCCAGCAAAAGTCGATGATAAAACAGCGGAGGAAAAATTGATAAGTTACACGGATAGCGTTAAGACTATCGTTGCTGGAGACAAGTTCAAAGCAGGTAAATTCAAACGCCAGCTTTTTGGCGAACACTACAGAGACACCTGGGCAATTCCTATCAATGTAAAGTACCTGGACCTAAATACCTTCGGAGGGGGCCTGACGCCAATCAAACTTGGTGGTGGCAAGCAAACTACAAGTTTACAACTTCAGGGTAAAGATAAAAATGTTTACCAATTCCGCACAGTGGAGAAAAATCCGGCGGCTCTGCTGCCCGACGGGTTTTTGAAAACCTTTGCGGAAGATTTCGTTCAGGATCAAATTTCCTCTGCCCACCCATATGGCGCACTTATGATTCCGGATATGGCCAAGGCGATTGGCATTTACCACACGAACCCTGAGTTGGTATATATGCCCTATTCAACTTTACTGGGGCCGTATATTCAACAGGTAGGTGGAAAACTTGGAATCATCGAAGCCCGGCCGGACGAGGATGTTTCTGATTTTAGCTCCTTTGGAAATGCTAAAAATGCCGTAGGTACGCCTAAAATGTATGAGAAATTAAAGGATGACAACGATAACGAGGTTGATCAGGAAATGTTCCTTAAGTCACGCTTGTTTGATATCCTGATTGGCGACTGGGACCGGCATGAGGACCAGTGGCGATGGGCTGAATTTAAAAAACAAAAGGGTGTTATTTACCGGCCTATCCCCCGTGACCGCGACCAGGCCTTTACCAAATTTGATGGTTTAATCCCCCGCCTGGTAAGTAAGGTAATACCTGACATACAATCCTTTGAGATGAATATTGGTAATCCGGCAGAGTTGTCAATTGCGGCCCGAAATCTGGATCGGAATCTTCTAACAGAATTAACGAAAGAAGACTGGCTGCGTATTGCCACTCAAATACAGGCCGATCTTACCGATCAAATAATCGAAGGAGCAGTAAGCAAAATGCCCGCCGAAGTATACAGTGAAGCCGGCCAGGAAATTATCACTAAACTAAAATCGAGAAGAGGCCAGCTTGCATCAGTTGCAGAAGAGTATTTCAATATTCTCGCCAATGAGGTTACTATAACAGGATCTGATAAAAAGGAATATTTTAAAATAGAACGATTTGAGAATACAACAAGGGTTACAGTTCATAAAATTGACTCTAATGAAAATGTCACAAGACCATTATATAACAGAACATTTGTCAATTCAGAAACGGACGAAATTAATATATATGCACTGGATGGCCGCGACAGTATCCTGATTGATGGAACGTCCAGCAATGCCATCAAGATTCGCGTTGTGGGGGGCGATAAAAAAGATTCATTTACCGATCTTTCCTCAGGCAGAACTTTATATTACGACCTGGAGAGCGAGAATAACTCAGTATCTGGCAACGCAGCCCTGCGATTGTCAAAACAGCCGTACGTAAATAGTTATGAACCAAACTCGTTTATCTATGATACGAAAGGCTTTGTGCCATCTGTAGACTTCAATGCAGACGACCGGATTTTTATCGGCGGCGGGTATGCTATGAAGCATTATGGTTTTCGCAAAGACCCTGCAAGTTATATCCAAAGTCTTATGGGAAACTATGCGCCAAAAACCGGTGCATACTCCATCAAGTATAAAGGCGATTTTTATTCAATATTTGGAAAAGACAATGATATCCTTGCGAGAGGTACTTTTAATGGCCCTCTATATACTTTTAATTACTATGGGCAGGGAAACTCAACTTTAAACCTGGGTGATGACATCGATTACTACCGGGTCAGAACTAAAAACTTGAGCCTTGCTGCATATTATCAGCATCGTTTTACCAAAGCTTTCAGTATGGGCATTGGCCCTGGATTTGAATACTTCCGCGTCGAAAAACCAGGTAACAGGTATATAACCTCCCCTGCCTTCCCTGAGGCTCGTGATATTGAACAACCTTCCAGGTATGCAACCTTAAGATCGTTCGCAAATATCGACTTTGTTGACAACAAACTAATGCCCTCCTCCGGTGTACGGTGGTTTAATCAGGTAAATTACTTTAATGAAATTCAGAATACCAAACACAAATACCTTCAACTGAAAACTGATATTTCATTCTATGCCACTCCGAATTTTAGTTTTCCGGTAACTGCTGCATTTCGTCTGGGCGGAGCGGTAAATATTGGAAACTATAAATTCTTTCAGGCAAACGCTCTCGGAACCAATTCGTATTTAAGGGGGTTTAGAAATAATCGGTTTTCCGGACGATCGTATCTTTACCAAAATACGGAAGTGCGTTTCAAAGTAACCTATTTCAGAAATTACATTTTCACAGGTGATATGGGCTTATTTGGATTTTTTGATTCAGGCAGGGTTTATTCAGACGGACCAGATTCAAGTGAATGGCATAAAGGATATGGACCAGGAGTCTGGTTTAATCTCTATAACAAAATGCTCATTTCGGGCGGCTACGGCTTTTCAAAAGAGGGCAGTTATCTTACGTTAAAGGGCGGACTGTCCTTCTAGTACTTTCCAAAAAAAAGGGTGCACCATTATGGAGACCACTGAAAAAGTCCTATAATTAAAGGAGTAGAAGGATCATCTTTCTGCT
>JAZKHM010000242.1:0-3516 GCA_040385405.1 Bacteroidota bacterium
TAAAAAATTTATTGCCCGGGAGTATAATTATTAAACAATTACCAAATGGAACTGAGAAAACGGTAAATTACTATACGGTAAAGTTATTGAACGTCAACCTGGTTCCAGGGTGGCTATCGTTTTCTTCGCCGCTTCCAGCCGTATTTTCTTATTCTTCTCCACCATTATTTTAGTGATCCATTTTTCCAGTTTATGATGCAGGGGAACAAGCAAGGCTCCGATAACAATAAGTACGAGCAGCATCAATACAGGTGAATGATTTGTTGCTTTATCAAGGTAAGGGTGAATAAAGAGGTTGATGAATTCGAACACAGCAAGCAGCAGAAGCACACCGAAAAACTCTATAAATTTAGTCTTTACAATAATACTACGGCTGAGGGCAAAGAATAAGATGATAAAGGTTAGTAGACCTATAGCAATAGCTGCGAATTGGAGGTTGTGTGATCTTTCTTCCTTGTCTTTTATATCTGCAGCAGCAATTTCTGTCTGCCGGAGCTTTTCCTCAAAATCAAGATTGTAGAACTGGTTAATATTCTGCTGGTTGAATAATGAATCCTTAGCCAACGTAGCTGCTTTAAGGTAGAAGAAGGCACTGTCTGGATTTCCCATTTCCTCATAAATAGTAGATAGGAACTTGCTTGATTCGAGAGTTCCTTTCGTAAAACCTGCTTTTCGAGTAATTTTGAAAGTTTTCCTTGCATAATATAGAGCTGAATCAATCTGCCGATTTTTTTCGAACACTTGTGCCATGCCCAAAAAAGTATTGGCTAAATTCACATGATTTTCAGTCATCTCCGAATATCGGATGCTAAGGCGGTAATATTCTAATGCGAGGTTTTTCTGCCCGGTTTCGGAATAGATTGAGCCGGTTATAAATAATGCATTTCCTGTTCGCAGACGATCGTTGTTCTTGGCGGCTAATTCATAGGCCTGGTTAGAATAGGTCCTGGCCAAAGCATATTTTTTTAATGCCAAATAGCTTCTTGCAATATTATTGTGTGCTACACCACCCGTTAGTCCACTACCAGGTTGTCCGCGAAGTTTCAAGACCTTTTTATAATACTCAATTGCCTTTTGGTATTCTCCCAGAGAAGAATAAACCGTTCCTATATTATTCAGAGATCTCGCGGTACCTTCAACATCATGAATTTTTTCAAATAATTTTAGAGCACTTAAAAATGATCCCATCGCTTTCGATTTGTTTCCCAGCAAATTGTATGAATTTCCGATTCTGTTTAGGCTGATGGCCTCGCCTTTAACGAATCCAATTCTCTTGGCGAGCGACAAAGCTTCCAATGCAATTTGCATAGCCGAATCAGGATAATTGGAAGAGTATGCAAACGAAAGGTCGCCTAATAGAATTACTCTTGCGCTATCCCGCAATTCATTTTTAAGCAAACTTTTTAGACTGTCTTTTCGGATTGGTAGGTTATTGGTTTGTGCGTCCAAACTTGTCACACAGAAGAAAGCTGCCAATAAAAGGATGATACTTTTCATAAGCTAAATGGTTTGTTCAGTTTTACCTGCAGCAGTTTCAGCGAAGGCCGGTTCCAAGTTTGCTATAGTTTTCTTCGCTGCATTCAAACGTATTTTCTTATTCTTCTCCACCATAACCTTTGTGATCCATTTCTCGAGTTTATGATGCAATGGAACCAACATAGAGCCAATAGCTATCAATATAAGGAGCATCAGCACTGGCGAATGATGCGTAACTTGTTCCAGGTAGGGATGAATGAACAGATTGATGAACTCAAATACAGCTAACAAACCTAGTACGCCAAAGAACTCTATGAACTTGGTTTTAACGATGATGCTGCGGCTCAGGGAAAAGAATAAGATAATGAACGTGATCAGGCTTATGGCAATGGCTGCATATTGAAGATTATGCCTTCTATTTTCTCTCTCTACAATTTCAGTCTTTGCGATTTCTAGTTGTCTTAGCTTTTCATCGAAGGCAAGACTTTGAAATTGCATAACCTTTTGCCGGCTGAATAATGAATCGTAAGCGGCATTGGCAAAGTCCTGGTAGTAGAAGGCGCTGTCCAAGTTCCGCGTGCCTCTGTACTTAGAGGCCAGGAAGTTGCTAGCGTCGTGTATCTGTTTATTGAATCCCGTTTCCTTCACTATTATAAAAGAATGTCTTGCATAAATTAGACTTGAATCCTTATCGCCGTTTTTTTCAAACAATTTTGCCATGCCCAGGTAGGAATGACCGAGGCTTAAATAATTTTCTATTTTTTCAGATTGAAGAACACTTAGACGATAATATTCCAGAGCAAGTTTATTTTGACCCGATTGGGAATGGATATCTCCTAATGTATTTAATGAGGCAGCAACTATCAATGGAACATGATTTTCGCGCGCTAAATCATGAGCCTTTTGCGCGAAAAGATTTGCAGAATTGAATTTTTTTAAGTTCAGATAAGTCGTACCTATTCTATAAAGGGTAATAGACAGTACAAGCTTGCTCTTATACTTTTCTAATATTGCTTTGGCCTGGAACAGGTACTCCAGGGCTAGCTTGTATTCTCCCTGATTATTGTAAATCTGACCTATATTTCCAAGGTTCCTTCCTTTTCCCTCTATATTTCTGATCCTTTCATTTATTTTTAATGCCTGTAAGAATGATTCCATTGCTTTGGGATAATTACCCAATTCATCGAAAGCATTTCCAATTCTGTTTAAACTTATTGCCTCTCCTCTATCATATCTAATTTGACGAGAAAGTGATAAAGCTTCCAGGGCAAGGATCATTACGGTATCCGGTTTTGAGACTATATATTCGTAGCATAGATCAGCCAGGAGCAAAACACGTCCGGTGTCTGTCTTTTCTTTTTGCAGTAATAGTTTCAGACTATCTCTAATATGAGTTTGAGGATCCACTGTATATAGAATCATCCTTTTGGTATCCTGCTTTTCCTTTTTAAGCAAGGTTTTCAGACTGTCTTTTAGGTTATATTGAGCATAACTATCCGCTGAGAAGCAGAAAGTGAGGAGCAGCAACAGGATAACTTTCAGCATAGAGTTAATTGATTACTCCAGCCATTTGCTGGGCTTCTGATTTCATAACATAGTACACCAATCCAGGACGGATTTTATGGCTAACTATATAATTTTCAACTCCGGTTTTCTGCCCAGCCTATAATATCCTCTATTAAAAATACATAATTATTAGTTATTTTTTTTAATTAATTGGTGCTGTAAGTTTTTGATCTTCAAGGGAATATTGTAGCCTGTAGCCTTTGGTTTAAAAAGGAGTGGGCCAGGAGTATAAACACGACAACATATTTAATTAGTGGACGGCAGGCTAATAACTGATCCAAGGCCAGCATGGTCAAACTTATCACCGTATTCACTAATAAATTCTGAAAAAGCAAACTGACATGTACAATGTCCGGCCGCCACACGCTCTATCTTCCATCCCGTCCGGCTACCTTCCCTCTCCCCACAAGCCTCTTTTATTCCCCCTCGCTTCCCGCTGCAGCTTCGCAAAATAATCAGCAAACGCAACATTCG
>JAZKHM010000243.1:0-2588 GCA_040385405.1 Bacteroidota bacterium
AAAAAGCAATCTTTTTACTCAATCGGTGTATTTTCCATTAGTTAATTTGTTAATCCCGGAGGCAAACTGAAATAAAAAACTGAGCCTTCATTTACCTTTGAAGTTGCCCAGATCGTGCCGTTATGACGATGAATAATTCTCTGCACAATTGCCAGTCCTATTCCGGTACCCGGAAATTCTTCATGTGAATGCAGTCGCTGAAAAACACCAAATATCTTGTCGTAATATTCCATATCGAACCCGGCACCATTGTCCTTAATAAAATAAACAAGCTGATTGTTCTCCGTTTTAGAACCAATTTCAATCTCCGCTGCAGGCGAATTTTTCGAAAACTTTAATGCATTCGAAATTAAATTTCTCCATACCTGCCTGATCATTGGAATACTTCCTTTAACCTCTGGCAAATCGTGAATATTAATTTTAACATCTTCGTACCCCTGCATCTCCTCATCCTGAATAGTTTTTACCAGAGCATTCATATTAATGGAAGTATTGACGATCTCCATTCTCCCGAGTCTTGAAAAATCCAGCAAATCATCAATGAGCTCACCCATTTTTGCTGAATTTTTCTGTATTGCGTTCAAATAACCCTTTGCCTCATTATCCAGCAAATGTCCGAAATCATCTGATAGTATTTTCGAATACCCATTCATGGCGCGCAGCGGACTACGCAGATCATGGGAAACGGAATAGGAAAAAGCTTCTAATTCATCGTTCGCTGCCTGCAACTGAGAAGTCCTTTCCACCACCTTATTTTCCATCTCAATCTGAGTAAGATTAATCTGATCGGCCATTTTGTTAAACGCATCAGCCAGCTTTCCCAGCTCACCTATACGTGTAGCGACCACATGTTCCGACTGCTTGCCGGCAGAAATTGCAATTGCCGCTTTGGTTAACTGGTCCAGAGGCTCAATAATATTCCTGCTCATTAGCCACGTTAAAAAAATACCCAGCAGGATAAACAGCAGACACATGGGTATAAGCCAGTTCAAAAATTTTAACGCAGGTTCCAGAACATTATCTTCAGGAAACTCAATCAGCAGCCACCATGGTGTGCTAGTAATTGGAGAAATAGCACCAATTACGTCCATGCCCTCGTTATTAACGAAGTTGAAGATCCTATTTGCCTGATGCAGATCAACCGGAGGTGCACTTACCGGATGCAGCAGGTTAGTCCAAAGGCTACCATCCGAATTACCAATTTGTAAAATAGCCCCCGCTCCCAACAACCGGGAAAGTTCTTCAATCCTTTGCTTATTTGATGTCGATAATCTCCAAATAACCAGGTATCCTAAAAGCTTCCCATTATTACTGATCCTCGTAACTATGGGATAATATATCGCCGCTTTATTGACTGCGTAAAGTTTTCCGATCGAGGCGGTATCTGCAGTTATTTTTAAATCAGAAAAAATCGTTTTTAACGGTAATTTCCTGGCGGCGTCCATATTTCCAGAGCTAAGAATGGGAATTCGTTCTCCATCTAATAACTGTACTAAAACCCACGTACTATCTTTTTGAAGTTCCTTCAACAAAAGCTGTAACTCAAGTTTCTTTTCAACACCTTTAGAATCTAAAAAACTTATTAGTGTATCATTACGTGAAAACCGGGAAATACTGGTAGTCAGCGTTTGAGAGGATTTACCAAACATACCGCCTAGTTGATCCGTCAGAGTTCTTATCCGCGTTTCACCCATTTTCATCGCGGCCTTTTTCACCTCATAATACGATGTTAAACTTATTGCCAGAATAGTGCCGCAGAGGAGAAAGCATACTAAAATAGGCAGTCGCTGCTGAATGGATAAACCAGATAAAGTAAGGAATTTGAATATTCTGAAGATTTTCATTCTATGGTTTTCCCATTATTTTGCCATGTAAATGCGGCGGACTGCAGGCTTTAAATTTTAATATCATAAGAATTTCCTAAGTTTCAAAACGCTCAACTTCTTCTGTTCGCTTAACGATCTCCATAATCACTGTATCTAGCTCCAAAGCAGAGATATTGAGATATCTTAATAATTCATTCTTATCATCATCCGGATTTTCAAGTATTAAATTGCTTAGGCCTAGAATCCGGGCGAGAGGTGCTCTGACAATATGTGACTGGATCCAGGCAATTTCTTTCAATTTAGTATTCTGAAGCTCGATTGCGTTAATATACTGGGTTTTTTCGGTAATATCATTGGAATTTATAACGATCCCTTGTACAGCAGGCTCATTACAGAGATTTGTAATCGTTGCGTCCAGCCAACGGTAATTTCCATTGCAATCTCTTAACCTGAAGGTTGCATAACTAACGTCTTTATGTCGATTTGCCGAATTCAAAGCTTTTTCCAACAGCGGTTTATCCTCGTCGTGTACGTATGCTAAAGCATTCTTTCCGATTACCGTCTCTGCCTCCTGCCCAATAAGAGAACCAAATGATTGATTTGCGTAAATTAACTGGCCCGACGGATCAATAATATTAATCAGATCGGAACCCTTCTGTACGAGGGCCCTAAACCGCATTTCACTTAATTCCAATCCTCTTTTAGCTTTTATTTTTTCTGTTATATCGTTAATCAGAACTAATCGTGCTTTTTTCTCCGCAA
>JAZKHM010000244.1:0-1482 GCA_040385405.1 Bacteroidota bacterium
ATCTCGCTGCGCTCGATGTTTTCAATGCCGACTTCGTCGTCACCGAACCGAAAGAGATTCTGTGTTCATTTTCAAACGAATTTTCAATTATTTTTACACTCTTAGGCAACTTTATGTTAGCCTGTTTAGTGGGTGGTTATTTTATAACTGCCCGCTAACTTTTTACACTATGTCCTCTGCCAATTGTCCCTGATCTGTCGTAACCCTTAAATAATTCTTGTCAAATTGTTTTTGGCTTTTATAGATTGTGTATGTCATCTCCAGCAGCTTCCGTTGTACTGCTACCACTGCTTTCATTTTTATACCATGTTTTGAGACTAACCTTACAAATATTGCTTTAAATCTTTCATCACTCCGGATGGCTGCCAATGCTGGAAAATGCATGGCTCTTCTCAGCTGTTTATTTCCTGTTTTTGATATACTGGGCTTCTGCTTTACAGATGTCCCGGATTGCTTTTCTTTTACATCAAAACCTGCATAACTCGCTAATTGAGATCTGCTGCGAATTAATTCAAATCCATTTGTTTCTCCCAATACCGTAGCAGCGCTTAAAACTCCGATGCCCGGAATCGTACAAAGCAGCAACACTACTTTCTTTACTTCTGCATCCTCTTTTATCAAAACTTTTAACTCCAGGACAATTTCTTCCTCTTGTTTGTCCAACAGGGCGATTCGCTTAACAGCCCGGTCTATGCTTTTTTTATTAGGCCTGGCTTCTGCCTTTTCGGAATGCAACTGATTCTTTACTATCGTCCTTTCCGCCACTAACTGGTTACGTTCCCTGCATAATTGTTGTAGTCTTTTATAAATCCCTTTGGGTGGTGCCCAGGGTTCTAATTTTCTTTCTAAACCAAACAGGGTGATTGCCTCGGATGCTGTTTTATCAGTTATCGTCTTTATGCTAAGCGTACGGGCATAATTACTGATCTTATTAGGCATGATAACACTTACTCCTAAACCCGCTTCTGCCAAAAAGTAAGCTAACCCTTCATGATAAACACCGGTAGCTTCCATAACAAAGCCTAAAGGCACATCAGCTTCCGTTAATCCCTTTACCCAATCCGTCAAACTGCTAAAACCCTTATGGTCATTTTTAAAGACTTTATGTCTGACTAAACCTGGACTCAGATCATCATACATTTTTCCGAGGCAAACTACTAACTCATCCTGGGAAACATCAATCCCTACAACTTGTTTTAAGACTTTTTTCATACCAGTTAATTTAAAAGTGATAAGTGAAAAATCTCCCTTCGTTTTACCTCCTGTTGGATATACTGGATGTTACAACTTGCATAACTCCTTACATTCTGTACAAACTCGAAGAGATAAAAAAGAGTGAGGTGATATCTCTTTCCGAACATGCTTGAAAGCTGTTTAGGCGCCTTATACTCTCACCCTTTTTTCACTTAAAATATCAAAGCTAAAAGGTATAAATATTCTAATCTCAAAGAACTAGTGTTACAATTTGCAAACATAGGAGGC
>JAZKHM010000245.1:0-1514 GCA_040385405.1 Bacteroidota bacterium
GCCTTTTCCTTGGGTCTTCCTTGGGTATTCTCTGGGTAAAAGGGCATTTTTGGCTACGTGGGCCAAGAAAGAGCCAAACAAGACCCCTTCCAGACCCCTTCTAAGGCCTATCCAAGACCTGTGCGGAAGCCTGCTGAATTTGGCCCCGATTTGCGGGACAGGATCATTTGAGATGTTTATTCCTGACCTCGAAAATGGACTTGCGGGAATAGTACTTGCGGCGGCCGATTTTTTTGGCGATTAGTGATCCATTTTCGGTTAAACGGTAAACAGTTTTGCGGGTAACTCCGAGGATTTCCTGTACTTCCAGGGAGTCGATCCAATCCGGGTTTCCCTTTTCCAGGGAAGACAACTTTGCTTCCATTTTTGCAAAGGAGTCGCGTTGGTTCTTTTCCATACGTTCTAAGATTTCTATGATGCGTTCGGTTTCCACTTCATGTGTTCGATGGTCAAAAGTGGTATCCGCGAGCGGAGATCTCTAGTCAAAAGCTGACTAAATCAGTAATACCGTGACTAACTGAGTCAATTCAGAACTGACTCAGTCAAAAAGTGACTGAAGAAGCTGAAAACAAGTTTTAACGGACATGGAAGCATTTGGTGAGAATTCCTGACCCTGAAGGGGTCACATGTTTATAGAAAAAATTTTATGCTTCTCCCGACCCCGAAGGCGGTCGCATGTGTTATGGATTTTCACATGCGACCACCGGGGTCGGGGAATCGAATTCCGCTCTTTTTTATATAAACATATGGCCCTCAGTCACAGGGTATTTAACGAGAACCGCCTCTAGTTAACAAGGGTACCCGACCCGGGGTTTGCCGCATGTGATAGTTACTCTCACATTCGACCCTTTCAGGGTCGTCAAAACACCAGAAATCAAAGTTCTATAAACATGTGACCCCTTCGGGGTCAGGAAACCAGAAGGGATTCTTTCTATAAACATGCGACCACCTTCGGGGTCGAAAAAGACTAGACAACGCGACTGCCTATAAACATTCGACCCCTTCGGGGTCGGACGTAATCTTCGAGAAATGAATTTAAAATAATCGAACGGAGAAGCATTGCAAAAAGGGAATTTTGTTCACGAGCGGGTAGCCCCGGGGACGAGCGACGGATATCATCATGATTAATCTTCGTCACGCGAGGAGAAATCTCCATTTTCTAAAAATTTAACCGTCATCCCGCAGCGAAGCAAGGGACCTCATTTCGACCGCAAGGGAGAAACCTTATTGGTCTGCAGCATAGAACGCCTCCGCCATTTCATCCACTTCCCGGCCAGATAATTTATATTGAGCAGCAATCTTCCACCATGTGGAAATGTTTTTCTTCATGTCATCCATTATTGCGGATGCTTCCTTTGGCTTAATTCTAAAATGCTGAGCCACTTCCAGCGCTAGCTCCAGGCTAAGAGAGTTGTCGTTTTCGGAAATGTTCAATGTTAAACCTGTTCCGGTAAGCCCGATTAAGATTGCCCCCTGTAGGCCATGCCAGTCTGCATATACGAATATGTTCCTTG
>JAZKHM010000246.1:0-7591 GCA_040385405.1 Bacteroidota bacterium
GCGGTAATTTAAAATCGACTAGTCGCTTCCCGCCGGGAAAGACTGGAAAATCCTGAACGTCAAGCTTGTACTCCTGGCCACTTTCAATATTAGTTAGCTCCATATGAGCATAACAATTTAACATGGTGGGACCATTATTCTGCATTTCAAAAACATACGTATCGGCATTCTTTTTATCTTTATTTAAAGAAACTGCAAGGGCCGATTTGGTCGTCACGGTAGGAGGTGTTTGGTAAATATGAAGGCCAACCCGGAATATTTCCCGGATAGTAGTGGTTATCCTCGCAGTTTTTTGAACTGTAGAATCATCAGAAACAAAATTTTGAATGAATAGCATAGCCCATCGCATACCATCCTTTTCGTTGAAATCAGTTGGAACTTCTAGTGTAACGGGGATGTCCACAACCTGATCGGGAGCCAGTTCAACTACATTTATCCCTAGTTTAACCCATGACGCGCACGTTTGCTTTATTGCACCAGGTTTCAGATACACGTGATTCCCCACCGAATCACGATACCAGTCGGCCAGCGTTAATTGAAAAGTATGCTTTTTGGTAGTTATATTTCTTACACTCACGTATTTAGTTTCCGTAGTTCCGGGAGCTAAATTAAACGTAAGAGTTGATGGGTTGACATTCATCTGCTGGGCAAAAGCAAGCGAAGGCAGAAATAATATACTTACCAACAGAATACAAACCAATCTTGTCATATTACAAATAGAGTAAAAAAAATACAAAGTAGAATATATTTCCGTTATTTTTACAAGTTAGAATCATGGATCATGAAAAAACTTCTTCTGTGTATACTGATTTGTTTTCTGGCAGGTGATTCCAAAGCCCAAAAAATGAGCCTCGAAATCATAGGTACGGCTCCTGATTTTAATTATACCACCATCAGCGATTATGAACAACCGAAAGTGGCAAGTAATGCAATTAAATTGAAAGTCGATACAAAATGGAGAAGTTATCAAATTGAATTCCGATCTGATGGTCAAATAAGAACAAGTAGCGGTCAAAGTATCCCGGCAGAAAAATTTTTTCTTCGCTTACAAAACACATTTCGTTTAATTCCCTTATCTGCAACCGACGATCGGCTTTTACTTTCTCGTGATAGGTATGATAGAGATGATGAAACCTACTACGTGGACTTCATAGTTGCCCCTTTATATTACGATTATGATCCTGGCAGCTATGTGGTTAACATCCTGTTTACTTTAACAAGCGACTGATATGAAATATTCTCCGGTATTTTTACTCATCGCGTTATGGTGCAGCATTGATCCTGTTTTTGCGCAAAAGCAAAAAGAAGATTATGAAAACACTCAGGTAAGACTTAATCTTAGCCCAGCGTTAGAATTGGAACTTGATTCCCAATCCGATATCTCCTTTAATGTTTCCACCGCTGACGACATCGAAAAAGGGGTCATAAAGAATCAGTTTACTCGTTTCCGAATAAAAGCGACTCGTCCATGGACGCTTAGTGTCAAATCAACGACGCCTTATTTTAGCGGGAGTGGGCCGTATGCAAGTCAGAACATGCCTCCTTCCGTGCTAGAAATCAGGAAAACTAACAGTACGAACTTTATTCCAGTGTCATATTCTAATGTCCCATTATTTACTGGCAACAGAGGCGGAAATTATACACCTGGCAATGACTTTAAGGCTGACATAAAATTCACTCCTGGTTTTAACTATAGCGAGGGGTACTATTTCATTACACTAGTTTATACCCTAACGGCATTGTAACGAAACTGTACGGTTTGGCAATTTTTTCCCCAACTTTACCCATATTGTAGAATTTATTACACAATATACAGAATGGGGAAAACCAATAAAACCCTAAAATCTTCGATTATATAGCGCTGGTGCACAATCGGTTGGATGGCATTGGTTTTGTCTTATTCGTCGTAATTAAAAAACCCACGTCTCATGAAAAAATGTTTACTTACGTTGTCACTGATAACAGTTATGAGTTTAATGGCTCAGGCACAAAACTTCAGCGCAACGATCAATTCTGTAGTCAATTCTACTGTAACTGGAACACCTACACTAGCGCCTTTTACCACAGATGCTGAAATCGAAAGCGGCCTTGTAACCGCACCGGTCACCTTCACTGTAAAATCAAACAGGTTATGGAAGATGATGACTGCCATCACCAACATCGTAGGTACCCCAATAAGCGGCGGCCCTGCAACTATTAATGCTCCATTACAACCCCTAAACATTTCCTGGGGAGTAATAAACGGCTCTGCGGGCACTGTAACAGCCTTCAATCTTTTCAGCGGAACCGGAACATCCACTACGGCTGTTGAAGCTAAGACAGGTAACAGGGGCGCTCCTGCTGTCTCTGGTAACACATTCACTTTACAATACAAAGTGATCCCTGGGTTTGAAGTTGATCCGGGAACTTATGCAGTTACTGTGACGAACACAATAAGCGCTCAATAAGCTTCTATCCGATCTTTTATTTTTTCAGGAAGGTGGGGTTTTTTTCAAAAACCCCACCTTTTTTGTTTAAACCTTAAAAGCACGCTATTCTTTTAGCGAGTCGAGACACAACACCATGAAAAGTCTGATTGCCCTTCTATGGATACTTATGTTGGTGACCGGAGCCAATGCCCAACAAGGGAATTTTATTAACAGATCCGGCTCATCAAATATTCCAGGCTCAATGGGCATGTCGGTTACTTCCGGAGCGATAACAATTGCGCCCTTTATTACCCAGTTTGATTTAGAGGGAGGGCTGGAGACTTCCACTGTTCGCTTTACCATTAAGTCTAACAAAGATTGGAAATTGGCTACCGAAATCGGAACCATTACTTCTAATCCCCTGTCAGGCGGGGCCGGACCGGTGTCAATTACTTCACCATTGACTTATAATCATATTAAATATTACACCACAGCAGAGGATAATCAGATTTATAGCAATATGACGTCTTTTCCTGGACCGGTGGCATATGTTAAAACGGGCTTTAAGGGAAACGTGCAAAAGGCCGGTAATACATTCAATTTGAAATTCAAGATAATTCCGGGGTTTGAAGTAGATCCAGCGACCTATACCGTACCTCTCATATATACGTTAAGCGCGCAATAAAACTCAAATTGAAACGAACTCAAAGCATAAAAAGGCTTTTGACCACTGTTACCCTATTGGTAATGGGGCTTTGTTATGCACAGGGACAAATGAATGCTGGTATTCCGGTATTTGTAGATATCCAGCTTGAGTCGGGGGCTATTACCGTTCCTTCTTTCTCATCTGGAACTGATCTAACCAACGGACTTGAAACTTCCGTAGTAAGGTTTAAAATAAAGGCGAATAAAGACTGGAAAGTGGATACAGAGATTGGTACCATCGTTGCAACACCTATTCCAAATGGTCCCAGCACCATCCTCCATCCTTTAACTTACAGCCACTTCAGTTACATAGTGTCACCTAATCACAATAACAACTATAATCCTCCTGTAGCATTTTCGTCACCTCTCGTTACGGTACTTACAGGGACAAGAACCGGCTTTGATAAACGTTTTAGCATTAAATTCAAAATTACTCCGGGTTTTTCAGTTGATCCGGCAGCATATACGATTCCAATAATATACACTATCAGTCCAGACTAATATTATGAAAAAGGGACGTACTTACCTATTAAGCATAGGGCTTTGCATTTGGGCTTTATCGGGAGCAGCGCAGGGAAACCGCAGAATAGATCAGACGATCTATTCTAATCAATATTCGACCACAATTGATCCAACTCTGATACTATCCACCAGTTCTTCGCTCTCCCTACCATCATTCACCAATGCCAGCGAACTTGAAAATGGCCTGGAAAGCTCTCCAATTAACCTGGTAGTACAATCAAATGTGAACTGGAAACTTACAACAGAAATAGGTGTTGTTACGTTTATCCCAAATGGCGATAGCCCTTCTTTGATTAATTCTCCTTTAACATTCGCAAATTTTAAATTTGCTACCACCAGTGCTAATGACCTTGTTTTCGGCCCATTTACGCCGTTTGATATTAACTTTCAAGCAGTTACAAAGACAGGCACTCTAGGAAATGAGTTTGTTTCCGGCAATACTTTCAAGTTAAAATTGAAGATCACTCCGGGCTACGAGGTTGATCCTGCAAATTACACGATACCAATAATACTTACGCTAAGCGGACAATAATTATTCAACTTAATTTAAAGTCATTAATTCTTCTGGCGGCCATTGCTTGAATCAATTACTATACGTCGGCTTTGACACAAATAGCGGAAAGTATCAGTGTCAATTTCCTTTTTCGCAACATCACCATCTACGGTTTCTGTAACTTAATTCACTGCACCCCGTAACAGGATGCATGTATAGATTAGTGCTGATTGTATTGTTACTTATATCTTCAAGTGGAATCATTTCCGCCCAAGACAAAGTCATTTCGCCAATTAATTGTTCTATCTCGTCTCAGATGCAGATGCGTATGAACCAACAGTTTCCTACCAATTTTCATGTTCCCGCAAACTCAGAGCAGGAAACAATTGGAATTTCAAAAGCTGTACAAATCGATATTCAAACTAACCGGAATTGGATCTTGCATGTTAAAGACCTAAACAGAGAAGGCACATCCCCGGACGGAAAACTACCCGCAGAATCCCTACGTATCCGGGCAGATGGCAAATCTTTCATAGCCATTGATGAGAAAGAAATTAATCTTAGCAAAGGCAGTAAAGGAGCCTATGGGTCGCCAGGGAACAGCCTCTCCATTGACTATGAACTTACTTTCAAAAAAAGCCGAACCCTCAGGAATTATAAAATCAACTTATTGTATACACTTGTAGCAATATAATTCAAAGGAAATACTGGAAACATAGCCTGTACCACCGATAGAAAAAAAGGGCTTGCTCAATTCGCATCGAATAACCTTTCATTTTTTGCCTTAATTCGAATAAAAATCCTTATTTTACTACCACTCCAGATATTGTTAATATTAATGTAAGTGGTTATTCTCTCTCATTGTTTTCCGGCCAGAGTAAGCTACTAACTAATTGATTATCATTTAGTCTGATCTGGTAATTTATTTGAGGATAATTAATGATTAAGGATAGTTCCCCTTTTTTTTCCAAAAAAAGTTGTAAGTATAGTTTCCTCTTATTATTAACTTTTGCATTTCTTCAATTTACCCCGACATCAGTATACAGCCAGAACGCTGTTAAGAAAATTTCCAGTTTGGAGGTCTCTTTATTAAGAGACACGCTTAGATTTGAGGGCAATGCTTTCACTTTTAATAATATACGAATAAACAATCCCGGACAGATAGCCAGGTCGTTTAACATTGATGTCGATCTACCTTCCGACTGGTCAAAAATCATTGAGCTCCAAAAACTGTTCACTATTCAGCCGGGTGAGAATCTTATCATTCCATTTCGCATAGCTGCTTCAGCTGGGTCTCAAAGCGATAAGACCTATAGAGCCACATTAAAATTCTCGATGCCTGCGGAAAATATAAGTGACACTTTATCAATGGTATGCCTGGTTCAATCCCGTTCATCATGGAAAATGAGCCTGCCAAACAACAGTATCCTTAAACAGGTAACTGGAGAAAATGCATTATTTCCTGTTTTGCTGCGAAATTCAGGAAGTCTACCAGAACAAATTTCACTTAGTTTTAAAGACAATGTCGGGCTGAATCTCCACGACATTTTAAATGTTACCGTTCCACCAGGTAGCGACACGCTTTTACAAGTCAATATCCCCGCTGACGATCGTTTCCAGAATGCCAGAGAGGTGCGAATTATTGTTGAAGCAAGCAGCAAATCAAAAGACAAGCAATCCGCTGAACAATTGATATCAGCATTGAACTCATCCATGAGAGCAAATAAAACACCGTGGTTTAATTTACCGCTTACTTTAGAAGTGGTTGGGCAAAATGCATTTACCCCTGGCGAAACCTTCATGATGAATGGTCAATTAAATCTCGGTTTCAAGAATGATCGAGAATTTTCTTTGAACTATCAGAGCGAAAGTCTATATGGAGCAAGGGGAGGTCAGTCTTTTATTCAAGGCCATTATCGGTCTAAGGGATTAGAATTAAGCGCCGGAGATCAAACCGGGTTTAAAAACTTTCAGATGATTGGTTATGGCATCCGGGGGACTATCCCGCTGCGAAATAAAACACAGGAAATACAGCTGGCAGCAATAAAGAGTAAGCAATACCGGACTTCCCAGTTTACATATCAACACCAGTTTAATACAAAAAGGGGCTCCCTAACCGTCGAAAATTTTGGATTCTTCAATCCGGATAAGGGTATAAACAGTTATATCTCGGAATTAATGCTAAAAAGGTCCCTGGGTAAAAACACAACATTCGGCCTTTTCCAGGCCGGGGGCTTGGAAGATATTGACCAGCCCACCTTATCTGACCGTAGGATATCATCGCGTACAGCATTTCAGATTAACAGTAAATTAAAAAGCTTCAGTATTCGATCCAGCACAGATAGAGCCTCCAAATACTACCCAGGGTTTAATAAAGGTTTATTTACAAGCACAAACGACATTAGTTACTTTGGGAAAGTACAGTCTCTATCAGCCTTTGCAAATATTAACTATCGAGGTGCGCTACCAGATTCCGGGGTTTACGAAGCATTATTAAGTCTTAACAGTAAAGAATATGGGTTGAAGTATGGTATATCACGGAATACCTGGAGTAATTTTTTAACAGCGTCTATTATTGACCAAACAGAAGCAGGCGCTGACTCAATTAAGAGCGAAACGTTCAGGCTGGGGCTTGCAATGAACAAACGATTTGGTCAGACTGCATTTTTGAATCTAACGGTGAACGCCGGGAAAATCAGTCTTCCTGGTCTTGATAGCGTCAAGTCAACTAGTTTTAGCAGTGGAGGCACTTTCCAGAGAAGAAATGTTGGAATCAATGCCCGTTATGATTATGGCTTTTCTCAATTGGGCGATATTTATTCATTCCTGCAAACGGGGCAAATACCAGAACGCTTAAATGGCAACGTGTTTATCGAAAATTCGATTTTCAATAAGAATTTACAGCTCAGGAACCAGGGCGATTTTAATATAAATTATAGCAGCAATACAAAGAACTTTTCCCTTCGGTCGGACATCATCTATAATCTCAGAAAGTCGAATGCACAATTTAGAATTTCCTATTTAAAAACCTTCAATAATATAAGCCGGGCAAATATTAATTTAAGCATCAGGAAAAATCTAAATCTTCCCCTCCCCGGGATCAGGAAGTTTGAAACTATGGAAGTAGTTCTCTTTAAAGATCTCAATGCAGACAGTATTTATAATGAAAGTGACGAAGTTTTACCCGGTGCAACGATTCGTATCAACGGCAAGTCATTCATAAGTGATGAGAAAGGTAAGATTTCCTATAAAAACGTCAGCAGAGGAGTTTATGATCTGGATCTCACAATGAGTGCGCAAAAAAGCTGGGTGCCGCGATCCACATTCAGGCAATCTGTTGATGTTAATAAAGAAACCACTATTTTTATCCCTTTTAAAAAGACTTCATTTTTCACAGGGAAGGTAATCGTGAACAGAGCATCAAATAGTACTAAAACTTTCAGCCTTGAAAACATAAAGATCA
>JAZKHM010000247.1:0-66282 GCA_040385405.1 Bacteroidota bacterium
TCTCCTGCACTGATAGCTCGGTTGCTATCTTTTTAAATTTGTTCTGACTCATTCCCCTTCATTATGGTGATGCGAAATTGCGCTTATGTGATCGGAATTCAAAAAAAGCTTATCAACACTTCGTGAGTGGAGAATGGAGAGTGGAGAATGGAGAATGAGCGAATTATTGCTATTTTTGGGCAAATGATTGAACCATCTCAGATAACGGAATTCGGAAAGGTATTTATTTACCTCGTGATGGGAATATTATTCGTGTTTTTCACTTTTTTTCTGGGATGGTTGGTGGCACTCAGGAAACCCAACCCTGTTAAATTAAGTTCTTATGAATGTGGTGAGGAACCAACCGGAAGCTCATGGATCCAGTTTAATTCGCGGTTTTATGTTGTGGCTCTAATCTTCCTGTTATTTGATGTGGAAATGGTTTTCATATTCCCGTGGGCAACGATTTTTAGCCAGGAGACGCTCCTTGCAGCTGATTCACGCTGGGGCTGGTTAACCCTTATCGAAATGTTCATTTTTATAGGAATTCTTCTTATCGGACTAATGTATGTTTGGAAAAAAGGCGACCTTAACTGGATCAGGCCCGAGAACATTGTTCCTGTCGGACCAGGAAAAGTGCCTGTGTCCATGTATCAAAAAATAAATAGTACAATATATAAGGTGAGGGATTTTGAGAACAGTAATATAAATGGAGATATGGAAGTAATATCGGAAACCAAACCCGCTTCTCCAGGGCCCGCCTTCAAACCACAATTTAAAAAACCTTCAGAGTGAGCTTAGAACTAAAAAGCGAAGACGGTGGGGTAGTAATTACAAAGATGGACGATCTGCTCAATTGGGCACGCCTTTCATCCTTATGGCCTATGAGTTTCGGGATCGCCTGTTGTGCGATTGAGATGATGGGTTCGATGGCTTCTACCTATGATTTAGACCGTTTTGGGGTATTCCCAAGGCCCTCACCAAGGCAATCGGACGTGATCATTATTGCTGGCACGGTAACGTTTAAAATGGCTGAACGCATCAGACGACTTTATGAACAAATGCCGGAACCAAAATATGTGATCTCCATGGGCTCCTGCTCCAACTGCGGTGGACCTTATTGGCAGCACGGCTATCACGTGGTGAAGGGGGTCGACCGGATAATTCCTGTTGACGTATATGTTCAGGGATGTCCTCCACGACCGGAGTCCTTAATCGGAGGTATACTCGAATTACAGAAAAAAATTGAGCGGGAAAGCCTTCTAAACAGCCAGAGCTGAGGCCCGGGTGGGAACTCCGAAGTTCGAGGTCTGAGCGGTATGGTTAAATATTCGAGTATCTGATAAAATATAAAAATAAAAAAATATAGATGAAGTCGTTTTACGGAGATCTTAAACTTGGTATTTTAGGCGGAGGGCAATTAGGACGCATGCTCATCCAGGAATCCATCAATTTCAATGTAACTACCCATGTTCTTGATCCCGACCCTGAAGCTCCTTGTAAGGACTTATGCAAGAAGTTTGTCCAAGGTTCTTTAACAGACTATAAAACAGTTTATGATTTTGGTAAAGAGCTGGATCTTTTAACCATTGAAATTGAGAAGGTGAATGTTGATGCCCTTGAGCAACTTGAAAATGAAGGCGTCACGGTTTATCCTCAATCCCGCGTGATCAGATTGATTCAGGATAAAGGAGTGCAGAAACAATTTTTCAAAGAGAACGATATTCCGAGCGCGCCGTTCAGGCTTTTACAGAACAAAGCCGAGCTGCTCGACAGCAATTTCGCTTATCCGTTTATTCAGAAGCTTAGAAAAGACGGTTATGATGGACGCGGAGTTCAGGTAATGAATAGCGAGTCAGATATGTTAAAGGCATTTGACGCGCCAAGCCTGATTGAGGACTGGGTAGATTTTGAAAAGGAAATAGCTGTGATCGTGGCAAGAAACGAAAACGGAGATATTAAAACCTTTCCTTGCGTAGAAATGGAGTTCAACCCCGAAGCTAACCTGGTTGAGTTTTTAATTTCTCCCTCTTCACTACCTGAAGAAGTCCTGAAGACGGCAAATGAACTGGCAATAAAAATTGCACAGGATATTAAAATAGTGGGAATACTGGCTGTAGAAATGTTCCTGACAAAAGCTGGGGAGGTTCTTGTAAATGAAATTGCCCCCCGCCCTCACAACAGTGGGCATCAGAGTATCGAAGGAAACTATACTTCGCAATACGAACAACACCTAAGGGCAATTTTTAATTTGCCATTGGGCGACACGCGTACTATAAGTAACGCTGTAATGATTAATCTGCTGGGAGAAAAGGGATTTGAGGGTCTTGCAGAATACGAAGGCATCAATGAAATACTGAAAATTGAAGGAGTCTATGTACATCTTTACGGAAAAAAAATTACAAAGCCTTTCCGCAAAATGGGTCATGTAACTATTATGGACGATGACCGTGAAAAAGCGATTCAAAAAGCGAAACACGTTCAGGATACAATTAAAGTAAAGATTTAATAAATGACAATAACGACTTGACTATCAATAACATGACAGATACAAATATAACTAGTATGGCCCGGGTTGGAATTATTATGGGAAGTAAATCAGACCTGGGGATCATGCAGGATGCAGCAGATGTTTTAAAAGAACTAGGGGTAAAATTTGAAATCACTGTTGTTTCAGCTCATCGTACTCCCCAACGAATGTTCGACTACGCTAAGTCGGCTTCCGGGCGCGGATTAAAGGTAATTATCGCCGGAGCTGGGGGAGCCGCCCATCTTCCGGGAATGGTGGCTTCGATCACGCATATTCCGGTTATCGGGGTTCCTGTCAAATCATCGAATTCTATCGACGGCTGGGATTCTGTCCTTTCAATACTTCAAATGCCTAATGGAATTCCGGTTGCTACAGTAGCATTAAATGCGGCAAAAAACGCAGGTATACTTGCTGCCCAGATTCTTGCAACGGCTGATACAACCTTATCACAGAAATTAATTGATTTTAAAGATGAATTAAGGAAAAAGGTTGAGGAGAGTGCAAAAGAAATGGAGAAGGAAGTATGAGGCAGGAAGCACGTGGTAGGAAGTACGCGTTATAAGCTTTCAGGTACTAAAGCACCTGAAAGTCAAGCCTATTCAATTCCATTGCGGATTCTCCGGAAAATTAGCAATATGAGCATATTTTGGCCCCAGGCCTATAACTACTTCTCTCCAAAGGTTTTCTTCATCTTCGACAAAAATCACTTCTGAATTAAAGCTGTTTGCTACCAGCCAGGAGTTTTGGTCTAATTCCGCTTCAAGCTGTTCTTCACCCCAACCGGAATATCCGACAAAGAATTTTATTTCAGATTTGTCTATCTGGTTGGTATTTAACAAGACCTGTAAGGCTTCAAAGTTCCCTCCCCAGTAAATGCCATCCATTATTTCAATGCCGCTGTTGAGCTTATCATAACAGGAGTGAACAAAATGAAGCGTGTCGTTCGCTACGGGTCCGCCTATAAAAACCGGGAGATTGCAGTTGGAGTCCGTAATAAGATCTCTTACAAGGAAGTCGCTTCTTTGATTCAATATAAACCCCAGCGCTCCCTGCTCTTCAATTTCGGTTAAGAGTACAACAGATCGTTTAAAGTTCGGATCCAGCATGAATGGTTCTGAAACAAGCAGGTTTCCTTTTTGTGGTTTTAAGGGAGTAAGCATAATGGTTAAACAAGAACTTCGGTTATTGGTTTGCCCTGTGAGATAGTATCAGGAATCAAGTAATAGGAATGAAGTATTTCCATGATACTTCACATCCCCAATCGCTGTCTGCCGCAGACAGATTGAAACTTGAGACTTAATTCTTAATTCTCTTATAAATATATACGTAAATTTTTGTTAAATGGTAGATTCCAATGTGCATTTATTAAGTTTGCAAAGGGAAAACATTCCCGACCAATTCGTCCTTAAATTTAAAGAATGTCAGTAGAAAAAGAAGTTATTGAAAATCTCCGTAAGGAATATAGTTCCGAAAGCTTATCAGAAAAAGATGTGGCCAAAGATCCTGTAAAGCAATTCGGGAGGTGGTTCAAAGAAGCAATGGACGCAAATATTATGGAGCCCAATGCAATGACACTGGCAACAACCAGTATCGACAGAAAACCGTCGGCACGTATTGTTTTAATGAAAGGATATGAGGAACGAGGTTTTTTGTTTTACAGCAATTATTTAAGTGCAAAAGGCAAGGAGATGGCTAAAAACCCGGTAGTTGCTCTTGTTTTCTTCTGGCCAGAGCTGGCCAGGCAGGTTCGTATAGAAGGAACTGTGGAAAAGCTGACCAAAGAAGAATCTGAAAAGTATTTTAAGACTCGCCCGAAAGCCAGTCAGATCGGGGCAGTTGTTTCTCCTCAGAGCCAGGTCATTGAGGGTCGCGATTTACTTGAAAAAAGCTGGAAAGAAAACGAGACCAGATATGAAAACCGGGATATTCCTAAGCCAGCCTATTGGGGCGGTTATGTAGTGAAGCCCCAGGTAGTGGAGTTTTGGCAGGGCAGGGAAAGCAGGCTTCATGACAGAATAGTGTATAAAAAAGCTGATAAACAAAGCTGGAAGATCGTTCGGCTTGCGCCTTAAAATGATGGATTTCATCGGTATCAAAAATCTTCTGACGGCAAAATATGGTGCTGAGGTGGTTGTTAGTGAACAATTAGCAGGCCTTCAACCAGCATTAGTAATTGAACCCAATCTCATAGAAAAGGTCTGCTTTGAATTGCGGGATAACGAACTTACCTATTTTGATTTCCTTTCCTGTCTCACAGGCGTAGACTATGGAACCGAAGAAAATAAGTTTGGCGTTGTGTATCATCTTGCTTCTATCCCATTCAAATCGCAGCTGACTTTAAAAGTAATCAAACAACACGATCGCAGCAGCGATAAATTGCCAATTTTCAAAAGTATTTCATCAGTGTGGAAAACGGCTGAGTGGCATGAACGTGAAGCTTATGATCTTACCGGAATATTTTTCGAGGGAAATCCGGATCTGAGAAGGATATTACTACCTGATGACTGGGAAGGTTATCCCCTGCGCAAAGACTATGTTGCTGCTGAAGAATACAAAGGCATTAAAATAAGTTAAGGGTAGAAAAAAAATCTCTAAACGCTTAATATCCGAATCAAATAAAAATGCTTGCAGCGAAGACCAGATACGAACAGCTTACCGGACATCTTGAACCGGAGGAAATGATTATCAATATGGGTCCGCAGCACCCATCCACACATGGTGTTTTAAGACTTGAGTTGATAACTGATGGGGAAATAGTTAAGGAAGTCATTCCTCACATGGGCTATCTTCACCGTTGTTTTGAAAAGCACTGTGAAAGTCTGAGTTACCAGCAGATCATACCATTCGTTGACCGGATGGATTATCTGGCCTCGATGAACAACGATCACGCATTTGTTATGGGCGTCGAACGCATGCTTGGAATTGATAAGGACATTCCACGACGGGTGGAATATATCCGTGTTCTGGTATGCGAACTTAACCGGATCGGATCCCATCTGATAGCAATTGGCACCTACGGCATCGATATCGGTGCTTTTACTCCCTTTTTATGGTGTTTCCGGGACCGGGAACATATCATGAACATGCTGGAGTGGGCGTCCGGTTCACGTATGCTGTATAATTATATATGGGTTGGAGGATTATTCTATGACCTGCCTGTTGGGTTTGAAGAACGCTGCAAGGAATTCATTGATTATTTCAAGCCAAAGCTTAAGGAACTTAATGAACTGCTGACTGATAATCAAATTTTCATAAACCGGACCGCAGGCGTTGGTGTACTCCCTCTTGACGTAGCAATAGATTACGGATGCAGTGGCCCAATGTTAAGGGGCTCCGGGTTAAAATGGGATTTAAGGCGTGTTGACGAATATTCAGTTTATCCTGAACTTGAGTTTGAAATACCTATAGGCAAAGGAGAGATGGGTAAAGCCGGGGACTGCTGGGATCGCTATAAAGTTCGCGTTGATGAGGTTGTTCAATCGGTGAAGATTATAGAACAGTGTCTTGAGAGGCTTCAAAAGGAATTAAAGCGGACGCCGGAGTTTGATCCCCGGGCAAAACTTCCAAAGAAAATTATACCGAAAGAGCAGGATTTTTACATTCGTGCCGAAAACCCGAAAGGTGAGTTGGGGTATTATTTTATTACTGACGGTAAAACAGAGATACCTAAAAGGGTGAAAGCCCGGGCACCGAGTTTTAATAATCTATCCGTTCTTCCAGAACTCGCACGGGGAGTATTGATCGCAGATCTCGTTGCAATATTGGGTTCGATTGATATAGTTCTGGGTGAAGTGGACAGGTAGGTTTAATATACTTTTACCATAAAGATGTATGGCTCCAGTTTTTTGAATTGCTCTGAAGGCTTTAACCCTGTGAGCGAATTACGTTTATTAAGAATCAATTTGTCTTCGAGCGAATCCTGAGGAATTGCTTCAATAGATTTCAGTAAATAACTTGATTTAACAGCAAATGCAACGCCGTCTACTAAAGTTTGTTTCCTGTTGATAATCCCTACTACATTACCCCTATTATCCAGTAAAGGGCCTCCGCTGTTACCGGGATTTACAGGAATAGAAACCTGATAGGCAACCGTGTCACCCTGATAACCATTACTGGAACTTACATAACCTTCGTTGTAAACAAGATCATCTTTAGGGAAACCAACAGTGTATACACCTTCCGCGACACTGGAAGCAGATTTCTTGAAGGTATAAGGTAATGTTGCAAGATCATTAAAAGCTGGGTCAATAATCTGAAGTACCGCCAGATCGTAAGTAGGATCAATATAGATCTGCTTAGCTTTAAATGATTCCCCTGCTGAATTTTGAACATAAATAGAATCAGCGTCTTTTACAACGTGGTAATTAGTAACAACATAGCCATTAGAGGTTATCGCAAAGCCGGTTCCACCAAATTGTCCCGGATCAACAGGGCCCTTAAAAGGCTTGTCCGTTAGTTTTTTATTTATAGCATTTTGCGATCGTTCAATGCTGCTGAGCTTTCTTCTCAAAAAGCTGTTTGAAATCTTTTCATCGAAATATCCGGTTGAAAATAACGTACCGAATACAGCAATCATCGCCACAGTGGCGGCAATAGCGGCACTTACACGATACTTGTTCCACATTTTGTGGACCACAGGAAGTTCAGGTCTAACTTCGCGTTTAATGGCTTCTACATCAATCTCCTCATGAATGGCATTCATTTCAGAAATCAGATCCACTCTTTTACCAAAAGCTTTCAGATAGCCTACCAGGTTCTCATGTTCAACCACACGGAGATCAAAAGCAGGATCGACACTTCTTCTTTGTTGAAAATCAGCAAGCTCAGATGATGAAAGTTCCCCTCTTAAGTAAGAATCAATCAAATTTGTTATTTCAGTATCCTTGTCCATTTCCTTCGATTATCCCTGAAAAAATATCTTTTTCAAGCGCTGCAGGCATTTATACTTTTGAGTTTTAGCATTGTCCGAATTGGTATAGCCAAATTTCTCAGAGATCTCCTGCATAGATCTATTTTTTAAGTAGTAATCCTCAATGATAGTCTTACATGGTTCCCCTAATTGGGTAAGCGCATGTTCCATCATTGTAAACTGCCTGTCTTTCTCCTCGTGCTTCTCCAGATCATCTTCGACAGGAATATATTCCGAGTAGTCTTCAATATTTCGCACGTTCCGGCTTTGGGCATTTAAGCGCTTTAGCCATAAACGACGACAAACAGAATAAATAAAAGTTTTAAGCTTACTATTGAGCTCAAAATTTCCACTTTTAACTTTATTATAAAGAACGATAACCGACTCCTGGAAAACATCCTTTGCATCATCTTCATTCCCATTGTTATTTAGTACTAATTGAAGTACCATTGGGAAATACATCTTGTAAAGCCGGTTTAATATATCTTTAGAGTCATTCAGTATTCCCAGAATTATTTCACTATCGGCTGGAACTGAACTTTTTATCTCTTTTCTCACTATTAATACTTTTTATTCGGAATTGTAACCCAATGATAACAAAAATATTTTTTCTTTATTTTTTTGAATTCGAGGGTTACCTTTTTAGTTAACGGGTATTAAGTGTAAATTATTTAAATAACTTTTAACCACTAAACAATGAAAAATTTATTCAAATTCGGTTTCTTAGCTTTAGCTATCTCTTTATCAGTTGCTGCTTGTAACTCAAACAAAACTGAAGAAGCTGCTGCTGACACAATTGATTCTACAGCAGAAATGACTACTGATTCTTTAGAAGCACAAATCGATACTGTTGATTCAGCTGCTGCAGCTGCTGTTGATTCAGTTGAAAACTAATTAACCAAAATTACAAGAAAGCCCTCTCAAATTGAGAGGGCTTTTTTTTTATAAATTTATTTGGTATGATATAAAAACAAATCGATACAATTGATTTATGCACACTTAAACTCCAAATTAGCTAGATTAGTAAATAAATGAGAAAGGCATTAATTATTTTAGCATTGGTTACTTTTCTTTTATTTGACAAAAGAAGTTATAGTCAGATCCATACTTTTGATGTTGGACTTCGATTTCAAAAAACACAAGACCTTTATTTTGAGAATGGCATTACCGCTCAATATCAACTAACTAAGCGTTGGGGCCTTGGAAGTAGCTATTACACCAGTAGGTTGGGATCCGCTATGGGTTCAAATGCCATAAAACAGGATAATTTCATATTCTCAGCTGCTTACTTTTTTCGTCCTGACCGAATACTCAAACCTTTCATAAGAGCTAATACAGGTTATTTTACTGCTGACTACGAAAGTGATATCTTTGAAAAATTAACTCATACTTCTGCTTTAGTTTCAGCGGATGCCGGTTTAGTTTATCATTTTAATATACCATTAAAGCTGAACTTCTCTCTTGGATATAATGCCATTACAGGAAGTGGAGATGCGGGGGCAGGTACTTTATATCCTGTTTTTTATCAAACAAGTATAACCTGGAACATGTTAAAAACTCGTTCAAAATGAGAAAGCTTATATTAATTATTGCAGTTGCATTAGTTTCAGGATCTTGTAATAAAGAGCCCGACCTGGTTGATACTGACTTAGAAAGCGGAATTTTTTTTGACCAATCTATATATCAGCCTGAGAAACATCTAGTATCTATGGCTAAGCCAAATCCGACGGCATTAGAAGCGCAAATACCTGTTGTTATAGCCATACATGGCTATGGAGCCACCAATTTTGAATGGGATGAATTTCGTGCATGGTCTGGTACGAGGACAGACTTTTCTATTTCACAAGTATTACTCGGAGGACATGGAAGAGATTACCAGACATTTAAGAATTCATCATGGAAAGATTGGCGGCAACCAATTATTAATGAGTTTGAAGCTTTGGAAAGGATGGGTTATAATAATATAAGTTTTGCAGGTTCCTCAACGGGAAGCACTTTGATTTTAGAAATGCTGGCCAATGGTTATTTTGATGGACATATAAAGCCCAAGCATGTATTTTTGATAGATCCGATCATTGTTCCTTCGGATAAATTATTAACATTGGTGGGTGTCTTAGGGCCAATAATTGGCTATACGACTGTTGATAATACGAAAGGTGAAGCGAAGTACTATTATCATTACCGCCCTTATGAAACATTACAAGAATTGCGTAACGTGATCAATGTGGTAAGAAAAGATTTGCAAAATGGCTTTGCATTACCCCCCGGATGCAGTTTAAACGTTTTTAAATCTGAAAAAGATGATGTCTCAGATCCCGTAAGTGCGGTTATGATATACAAAGGCATAAAAACCAATACTGGTGGCAACGTTGATGTAAGCATGGTTCCATCAAACCTGCATGTTTATACAAGGCTTGCTGGCAGGGATATTTCTATCTCCCAATCGGCAAGCGATGTACAAAACCAAACTTCGACCTTTAATAAGATAGCTAACCTATTAATTAGCAAATAAGTTAATGAGCAAATCCGCAAAATCCTTTTTGAGAGAATAAGGAACAAAGAGCAAAGAACAAGGACAAGAGTTCAGGTAAGATTGATATCTAAAACTTACATGAATTGGTTTTTAATTCTCTGCTCGCGGCTCTTAATCTAGAATAGAAATAATGCTAAAAAAGCTGGGACCTGACTTAGGTTAACCACCGATTTCTATCATTATGCGCCCCAGTCCTTATCCTTTGTTCCTTGTTCTTTGCTCTTTTTACAAAAAACGGCTCCCTTTCGAAGCCCGCTCTATCAACGTAAGTTAAACTAAAACTAAACTTCCTCCGGCGTGGCTTTCTTAAATAAGCCCCGGATTTTTTTCTTATTTGAATCTGCAAGCAGAAGCATACAAGGCACTAAGACGAGTGTGAGGAAAGTTGCGAAACTTAGCCCGAATATCATTGTCCAGGAAAGCGGTCCCCAGAATGCAACATTGTCTCCACCAAAATACAGGTGTGGGTCAAACTCACTGAACAACGTTGTAAAATCCATATTTAAACCTACAGCAAGAGGGATGAGTCCCAGCATTGTAGCTGTTGCGGTCAACAAAACGGGTGTCATACGGGTACGTCCAGCTTCAAGAATGGCGTCGCGTACGCTCATACCCTGTTCAATCATCAATTCAGTAAATTCAACCAGAAGGATTCCGTTACGAACAACTATGCCTGCAAGAGCGACGATTCCAACACCTGACATTACTATTGACATGTCCATTCTGAAAATTGTAACACCTAACAATACACCTATTATACTAAGCCCAATTTCGCTCAGTATAATTAAGGGTTTAGAGATGGAATTAAACTGTGCAACGAGAATGATCAGGATAAGACCCATTGAGATCATCAATGCAGTGCCGAGAAAGTTCATAGTCTCCTGCTGTTCCTCCTGCTCACCCGCCATTTTCACTTCTATCCCCGCCGGGGGGCTATATTGATCAATTTCACTCTGAATATTAGCCACAACCTCATTCGGATTAAACTCCCCAAGCACATTTGATGACAGAATGATAATCCTTTTCTCCTGCTTTCGCTTAATTGCCCCATAGGTATTAACGTAATCAATAGATGCAAAAGATGATAAAGGGACCTGACGAATTATCCCACCCATACCCATATCACGATAGGTCATTTTCATATTCCTTAATGCCTCAAGATTATTCCGCTGTGATTCAGCAGCACGAAGGTTAATTTCGTAATCTTCATCGGCATCACGGAATTTAGAAACTTCTTTTCCAAAAATTGCCGTGCGCAGGTCCATACCTATTTGGCCAGATGATATTCCTTCACGATTAGCTCTTTCGCGATCGATATCGAAAATAATCTCTGGCTTGTTGTTCTGGAAGTCGGACTTAAGTTCTTCAACTCCTGCAATTTGTTTTTCTATCAGATATTGCTTCAAACTTTCGGAAGTCTTTACCAGTGAGTCAAGATTATTGCCGGTAATTTCTATACTTATAGGTTTCGCCGTTGGCGGTCCACCCTGCTCCTGGGCAACAGTTATCTCAGCTCCCGGGATTCCCTTCACAGCTTTACGTATCTTATCCAGATAAACAGATGTGCTCCCTCCGGTACGTTTACCGAATTCAACAAATGCCACCGTAACCTTTCCCATGTTAGTATATTGCCCCTGATCCTCACTTTGCGGATCGGTAACCCCGATCGTAACATTGGATATAATAGAAGACACGTCGGGATTACTTCTTCCAACCACTTTGGTTACATCATTTTCTACTTTCTTAACCACCTCATTGGTGAATGACTGATCAGTACCAACAGGTAAGTGGATATAAACAAATACAAAATTAGGATCGCTTGTAGGGAAAAAGACAACTTTCGGCGGTACTACCATCATCAGGCCGATGGTAAAAACGAATAATCCGACAGTCCCCCAAAGAATTGCCCTCGGCCAGTTTAATGCCCAGTTGAGAATAGCGACATATCTGTTTTGTACGCCCGGCCATGTAACCGTCTGGAATTTCTGTATGCTTTTCGCCAGGAAAAAATGGTGCAATAAATATAAAAGAGCCAAAAACACTACGAAATTACCCAGCCCGAAATCTATCAGATATGCCAGTAGAGCCACAGCTCCGAAAACTAACAAAGTCTTCTTAACACTTTTATCAAATGTGGGTTTAACTGGACTATGATCTTCCGGTTTCATGAAGTCAACCGCAAATACTGGATTTATAATATAGGCAACTATCAACGACGCCAGAAGAGTAATTATCAGGGTCATAGGAAGAAAGAACATGAATTCACCGATTACACCAGGCCAGAACAGCAATGGAACAAAAGGTGCAAGTGTGGTTAGCGTTCCCGAAAGCACTGGAAGAAACACTTCTGCAGCGGCTTCTTTCGCTGCTTTCTTGATTGGCACTTTACCGTTTTCAAACAAACGGTGAGTATTCTCAATAACTACAATAGCATCATCCACCACTATACCCAATCCTAACAGAAAGGAAAACAGAACCATCATATTCATCGTAAAACTAAAGCCAAAAAGGCCTCCCAGAGCCGGCATTGCCATAAAAGCGATAAACATGGACAATGGAACCGAAAGCGCTACGAATATGGCGTTAGTAACGCCCATAAAGAACATTAAAATAAGAGTTACCAGAATAAATCCTATGATGATGGTGTTAATAAGGTCATGGAGTGTAACACGGGTTTTATTTGACTGATCACCTGTAATTGTAACGTTCAAGTTCTGGGGTAACGAGGTGGCTTTAAGCTCTTTAACAAGGGCATTGATCTTATCAGAGGCATCAATAAGGTTTTCACCGCTCCTTTTTTTAACGTTGAGGGTAATTACGTTTTTTCCAAACAAGCGGGCATAACTTTCCTGTTCTTTAAATGAATCATTTACTTCTGCAATATCTCTTAAATAAACTGAAGCGCCTGTAGGGGTCTTGATAATCAGGTTTGCAATTTCATCAGCACTTGCAAACTCTTTTTTAACGTTAAGCGTACGCCGTACGCCGTCCATTTTAATAGTACCCCCAGAAATGGTCAGATTTTCATAGCCGACAGCACGCTCGATATCACCAAAAGAAACCTGCGCGGCTGCCATTTTATTAAGGTCTGCATTAATCTGGACCTCCTGGTCCAGGGCGCCCACAATATCAACACCCGATATTTCCTTTAAACTTTCTACTTGATCCTGGATATCTTCTGCATACTTTTTCAAACTTTTAAGGTCATAATCACCCGAAATATTCAGGTACATGATCGGCAGGTCCGAAAGGTTGATATCCATCACATTGGGATCGCTTGGAAGATCAGTCGGCAGATCTTGCCGGGCTTTATCGACTGCGTCTTTGACCCGCTGTTTCGCATCCTTTATATCAACATTGGTATTAAATTCGGCAGTGATGATCGAGAAATCCTGGTATGAATTTGACGTTATCTTTTTTAAGCCTGAAGTTGATTTTAACTGCTTTTCAATCTGCTTGGTCACCAGGTTCTCCATATTCGCAGGAGAAGTACCAGGATAGACGGTTTGTATGAAAATCTTTGGAATAATTACCTCAGGAAAATTTTCTTTCGGCAGGCCTAAATATGATGAATATCCAATAATTGCTATAATAACCGTCAGGACATATATTGCTGTCCGGTTTTCGATAGCCCAACTGGATGGTTTAAACTCTTTGTTAGTGTTTTCCATTTGTATTTAAATTATGATCTCTTAAAAGGCGGTCGGAATGAAATTAGTTTGCCTTGAGAATGTCACCTTCGCTCAGACCGTCAGTTCCGGCTATCACTATTTTATCACCTGCCTTTAGACCTGATAGAATTTCTGCTTTGCCATCCGAAATCTTACCAGTTTGAATATTCACGCGTTTTGCTTTACCGTTTTCGGAAATGAATAGATAATCACCGTTTTCTGCCTTCTGAATAGCATTTACAGGAACCACCAGGGCCCTATCGTTCTTGTAATCAACGATCTTCAAAATGCTTAGCATATTCGGGCGATACCGGGAATTTGAAGGAAGCTTAATCTCAACGTTAAAGCTTCTCGACACCGGGTCAATTGTTTTCGAGGCAAAAGATATTTTAGTATTGATCGTATCGGGGACATCAGGCAGTATAACCTGAACATTATCGCCCTGGCTAACCCTTCCGGCATAAGATTCTGCAACCTGCGCCTTAGCCTTCAACTTACTTGCGTTTATAATACGTATCGAGGACATTCCGGGAGAAGCCACCGAACCTACTTTCATGTCCATTGCATCAATGGTTCCTGAAATCGGAGCCTTTATCTTGTACATGGCAACTTGAGACCTTAATGTGGCAATTCGACGTTCCGCAGCCTCTTTTTGAGTTCTAGCATTAATATACTGAACCTCCGTTCCAATCTTTTGATCCCAAAGGTTCTTCTGGCGTTGAAACATAGTGTTTGCAAGGTTCAACTGTGTTTGAAGTTCGGAGATATTCTGCCTTAAAACCTTATCATCAATCTGCGCCAGAACTTGTCCCCGGCCTACATTCTGGCCGATAGATGCGTATACCGCTGTAACAACTCCCTGCGCTTCAGGACTAACCTGAACATTGTCCTCTGCATCAATCCTTCCCTGAACCTCCAGGAAATTACTGAATGTACTTTCCTGCACTTCCAGTATGCTTACCATCTTAACGTCTTCAGCATTCTTCGTTGTTCCCAGGTCAGCTTCAAGAGCTGCTATTTTTGAATTAATTTCAACGCGCTCCTTTTTTAGCGTTTCGAGTTCAGTTTTCTTATCAACGGTTTTTCCTCCACAGGCTATAAAGAAAACAGCTATGCCGATAAATATTAAGTTTTTCATGAAAGTGGTGTTGGTTTTAAAAATGAGGTTAGTCTGCCCCAGGGACGGCTTGGCCAACTTCTTACCTCGCAGATTTATAATAGAGATGATCATTTCAGATACAGTTTTCAGTTATTAATAGATGATTCTGCCAGATGCTTTATCGACATTAACCCTGTTGATCATGAGATCATACAGCGCATTTATATAATTATTCTGGGATTCTTTTAGTGAGGTCTCAGCAGTGGTAACTTCAATACTCGATCCAACCCCCTGCTCATATTTAATTTTAGATACTCTCAAAACCTCCTGTGCCAGCTCCATATTCCTTTTCTGATTATCTAAGGATTTAAGACTGTTCGCATAAGTCGTTTGAGCCTGCTCAACTTCCAAATTTATCCCGTTTTGAAGATTCAGCAAATCGTTTTGCGTTTTAAGTATTATCAGTTTTGCATTGCGCATCTGGTTTAGCTTTATACCGCCGGACATGATAGGAACTGACAGCCTCAATCCCATTATAGTACTGGGAAAATTTGTATTGAACAACTCCGAGAAATTATTTGACTGGAAACTTTGCGAGGTATTTCCGAAAGCTGACAGTGATGGAAGAAACTGGCTCTTATATCGCTTAAGGTCTAATTGATTCAATTTTTTCTGAGTTTCAAGCAGAGAGTATTCAATTCTGTTGCGATACACACTGCTATCACGCGCGAGCACCGCCTGGTCTGCCTGGAGACTTGTGATTGAATCCGTTAAAGTGAGAATGCTGTTCACAGTCATTCCCATTTGAAATTTTAAAAGATTAACGTTCAAAGCAAGGAGTCTTATGACATTCTCCCGTTCAGTTTCGAGATTGTTTCTGAGTACTGTCAGGCGATCTACGTCAATCTTCTCTACAAAGCCATTCTTGAAAAGAGCTTCCGTATCGCTTAGCGATTTTCTCAGTCTCTCCATATTTGCGTCCAGAAGTTTCAACTGCTCGTTACTAACCAATACTGAATAATATGCCTTGGTTACTGCAATAGCTGTCTCAATACGCGTCCGGGTGAGATTTTTATTCGACAGCTCTTTATAGGTTTTTGACGCCTGAAGTCCGACAAGGTATGAACCATCAAATAAAAGCTGGTTCAGCTCAAGGCCCACAGACGACTGATATTTCACGCCAAATTGAACCGGCACCTGAGTACCGGGTTTCCCAAAAAATTCTCCTGGCAGGAGGCTGGTCGGTAGTTTGATAAAATCCTGGAAGTTGGCATTGCCGCTTACCTGGGGAAGCCCGATACCGATTGTTTGTTTTACAGTATTGCGTGCTATCTCTTCATCAATTCTGGCATTGAGAATCGATACCTGATGGTTTTGCGCATAATCAATCGCCTGTTTCAGGCTTAATGCTGCAACCGTATCCGATTGCTGAGCCCTAGCAGACAGCCCCAGGAAAAGGCATATCATTAAACTTAGATACTTGTATTTCATAGTAATATTATTCTTCTTCGGTAATCTCTTTGTATTTATTTATCAATTTGTGTCCCTTGAGTGAACATATTCCGTAAAGAAAATGCTCCGTTAATTCTGCCATGACTTTGGCTATTCCATATTTGCCGTTTGTATATTCGGAACTGTTAGAAAATATCAGATCAATCTGTTCGAGTCTCATCTGAGTTAGAATATCACACTTAATATCACTCCGATAATAACCTTCTTTAATTCCACGTATAAGATTATTATATATGGTTTCGTAAACGTTCTTCTGACGAAAATTTTTAAAGTATAACCAAGCCTGGGGATGATATTTCTGAAGATCATAGAACAGATTAGGGTTCATGTTAGAGAGAAGTATCTTCATATTTGTTACAGCAAAAAACACTTCGTGAACAGCATTCTCAGCATTCTCCGCACCTTCTTTAATAAGACATTTTTGAGAATCCAGCTTTTTTTCAATAACCACGTTTACAATCTCATTCTTATCGCTAAAATGCATGTAAATGGTCTTTTTGGACATTCCAAGGTGTTTGGCAAGATCATCCATCGTTACACTCTTAAATCCATGCTGACAAAAAAGATTGTCTGATTCAGTGATAATATACTCCCTAACTTCCAATTGCTTACTCCTTTTAAATTTCGACGCAATACTATGGAAACTTTTTTTAATGCCAAAGTTTCCTGCGAAAAAAATATTAATTTATGCTTAAATGACAATTGAGTGAGAGTCTGAGTCTAGATTTAATTTCATTAACTATGGACGTCCTTGCCGTTTCACTTAATACAAAAGCCTTACCTTAGCGCAAAATAAATTTACTAATGAACTTGTCACCATTATCAGCCATTTCTCCTATCGACGGACGGTATCACAACGCAACATCTGAGCTTACAGACTATTTTTCTGAAGCAGCACTAATAAAATATAGGGTGTATGTGGAAATAGAATACTTTATTTCCCTATGTGAGCTTCCTTTGCCTCAGCTTGCCGATTTTGAAAAAGGAAAATTTGAAGCCTTAAGGTCCATTTATCTGAACTTTAACAATACTCATGCAGAAGCTGTCAAAATCATAGAAAAAACCACTAACCATGATGTCAAGGCTGTTGAGTATTTCATTAAAGATGAATTTTCGAAATTAGGCCTCGATGGCTATAAGGAGTTTATACATTTCGGTCTGACTTCGCAGGACATAAATAACACGGCAATACCGCACTCCTTTAAGCTTGCTTTTGAGAATTCATATCTACCCGCGTTAATTGAGCTTTCAGCGGAACTAAAAAAGCGTGCTTCAGAGTGGTCAGAAATACCCATGCTAGCGCATACCCATGGTCAGCCTGCTTCACCAACGAGGCTGGGCAAGGAACTGCAGGTCTTTATAGAAAGAATTGAAGCGCAGCTGGCTCAGCTAAGGGCCATTCCTTTCTCCGCCAAATTCGGCGGAGCAACCGGCAATTTTAACGCTCATTATGTTTCATATCCTAAAATAGACTGGATTGAATTTGCAAACAGATTTGTAAATGACAGGTTAAATCTAAACCGATCACAGTTTACAACGCAGATTGAACATTACGATAATTTTGCGGCTCAATGCGACGCCTTAAAACGAATTAATAACATACTTATCGATTTAAACCGCGATTTATGGTCATATATATCGATGAATTACTTCAAACAGCAGATTAAAGCTGGAGAAGTCGGATCATCCGCAATGCCTCATAAAGTAAATCCCATAGATTTTGAGAATTCCGAAGGCAATTTGGGTCTGGCGAATGCACTTTTCGAGCATCTTGCGGCGAAGCTGCCAGTATCACGGCTTCAGCGTGACCTTACCGACTCAACAGTGCTTCGAAATATTGGCGTCCCAGTTGCTCATACTCTAATAGCTATTAAGTCGACCGTACGAGGATTAAAAAAGCTCCTGATCAATAAAGAAGCTATCAAATCGGACCTGGAAGCAAACTGGGCTGTTGTTGCCGAAGCAATTCAAACTGTGCTTCGAAGAGAAGGTTATCCTAACCCATACGAAGCATTAAAAGAACTAACAAGGACGAATAGCAGCGTTAATCAGACGACTATAGGCCAGTTCGTAGACACGTTAGAGGTGAGTAATGAAGTTAAAGCAGAATTGAAAGCAATAAGCCCGTTTAATTATACAGGTGTGTAAGCCGTCATGCCCATGTCATAACTTATCAGTTCGCGTTCGTAAATGTAAAATATTGTATTTTTGCAGATATATATCTTTTGACCATGAGCACTGCAACATCAACAACAAACGTCTATACAGAGAGTACGCCCAATCCAGCTACACGTAAATTTTTAGTCAATAAACTGCTGACTAATAACAGCGTTGACTTTCCAACTAAGGAAAGTGCTGAAAAATCTCAATTTGCACGGGAATTGTTCAAATTCAATTTTGTTACTGGTGTATTTTTCGCAAGCAACTTCGTTACCATTACGAAATCGGAAGGTGCTGACTGGCAGGATATCGAGCCTATTCTTAAGGAATTTGTTAAGGGAGCAGTTGAATCGGAGCTGAATATACAAGAGAAAGCAGATGCCGCTGTAAACTTTGAAGGAACAGAAACGGAAATTAAAATTCAGCAGATACTTCACGATTACGTTCGCCCCGCGGTTGAACAGGATGGCGGTGCGATAAGCTACAAATCATATCATGAAGGAGTTGTCACTGTAGAGTTGCGTGGATCCTGCAGTGGTTGTCCTTCTTCTACAATAACATTAAAGTCAGGTATTGAGAATTTATTAAAACGTATGGTTCCTGAAGTTACAGAAGTGGTGTCAGAAGCACTGTAATAATAATCAAGAACTTAACATTACGATTCAAGACTAAAGGATATTTTAAGAATTGTAAGGCAGTTTTTTGTAACAGCCTGTTATCTCGTTTGTGTTTCCGGGTTCTTAGCTCAAAGTACACTTTCCGCCCCAACGTCTTTGCTTTAAGGTTCCGTTCCTTTAATCCGGGCTTTCAGTTCTCCAGCCCATTTAATAATTTCTTTTCTATCCTTTTCACTCAGCCGCGCTTCTGAATGTGTGATCAAATATGATTTTAGCGGCATTTCCTTTTTATCAACCAGCTCCATTATTTCGTCCAATTTATGTGATTTGAAACGCGTATTGAAGGCTGCGAAGTCAGAGAAATTAAGTTCATCCTTTCCCTCTTTAATGTGATAGTTAAGCCACCATGCCAGTGGCTGAATCTCAGCGTACCAGGGATACTCACTATTGTTAGAGTGGCAGTCGTAGCAGGAAGTGTTGATCATTGCCCGGATGGTGTCTGAGGCCGCGTATCGACTGAAAATATCATCTGGCTGAGACGCAGAAGACTCATTTCGAACGGGTTCGATAAATTGAATCAATATCAATGCTAAAAGCATTCCTAATAAGATTTTATTAGTCATGACGATTATCGATCAGGCTATAAGAGACTTAGACTTTGAACCCCTTCTGAATGATATCAAGAAACTCTTCAGAAATGAGTCCATTACTCGCAACAATTTCACGACTGGCAAAAAAGTTATCCCCGCCATTGAAGTCGGATGTTATCCCACCGGCCTCCCGTACTAGAACAATTCCAGCTGCGATATCATATGAATTAAGATTGTATTCAAAATATCCGTCAAACCTGCCGCATGCTACATATGCCAGGTCAACAGCTGCAGATCCTATCCGCCGGAGACCGTGACACTTTTGCATCAAAATACGCAGAACATTCAGATAGTCTTCCATCTTTGAAAATTCATAAAATGGAAAACCTGTTGCAAGCAGGGTATTTTCGAGATTTGGAGCCTTTGAAACAAAAATTCGCCTTCCATTGAGATATGCGCCGCCATTTTTCCACGCCGAAAAACATTCGTCGCGGTTAATTTCGTAAACCACGCCAAGTACTAAATCCCCTTTATATTGAAGAGCAATACTGATCGAAAACGTCGGCACTCCATGAATAAAATTCGTTGTACCGTCAAGCGGATCAATTATCCAGTTATAAACTTCACATAGTATTGTGTTTGTCTCTTCTTCTGTTATGAAACCCGCCTCCGGAAGGATGCGGGCCAGACCATCAACAAGATCTCTCTCCGCATTCTTATCGACATACGACACCATGTCGTGGAGTCCCTTATACTCTATCTCCTCCCTATCGAACGTGAGTGACTCTGTGCGTATAAATTCACCCACGCTTTTAGTAAGGTTAATGACTCTGTCTATAAGGCCAGAAAGGTCCATATATTAGCTAAGAGGTGCGATTTTCTGCTGTTTCTTGGCATGAGTGATAGACCAGATAAGTCCGGCAATACCTGTCAATATCAAAATGGCAGATATTAGTTCAGCCTGTGTAAAGTCTATTCCTCCAACGTGATATTTAGAATTTACACGGATACTTTCTATAAGGAAACGTTCAATTCCGTTGAGGACGAGATATAGAGAGACCATTATTCCTGGAACCTTAATACGGTCGCGAATCGACCAGAGAAATCCAAAAATTGCCAGACCCATCAAGACTTCGTAAAATGGAGTTGGAAATACGGGTAAAGGAAGTTCATTGCAAAAATTACCAACACAACCTGCAATAGGGATACCTTCATTAACTACATTATGAGGATATTTAAACGCCCAAACCCAGTCGGGAGCCCATCCCAGCCAGCCGGGCTTTGATGCCTGGTTTACTATTCCCCAGTCGCCATCACCTGATAAATGACAGCCTATACGGCCCACTGCATAAGCAAGCATAAGTCCTGGACCAGCTATGTCAATCATATGAATCCATTTGATCCCATATTGCCTGGCTTTATAAAGAACCGCAGCCCCCCCAACCAGGAGCCCTCCGTAGAATGTTAACCCACTGAATGAAAGCAATCCCGCTATTGGGTCTTTCATAAAGTCATCCCAATACTCAAGATTATGAAAGATTTTGGCACCAAGAAAACCACCCACAGCAGCCCACATCAAAAGGCTCCCCATAATCTGGTGAGGGTGGACCAATTCTTTAATGATTTTAGGTTGAGGTAAGGCTTCCTTTTTCTTTTCGGCGTAAGACCAGTAAGCAAACAGTCCGCCCAATAGGAGCCCGCCAAGGATATTACCGCGACCGGATAGTATAAAGTTTTGAGGATCAGAAACAAAATCAGAATAATGAAGTAAGCCTTCGAGTAGCTTAAAGCCCATAAGAAAGCCAAAAAAACCGTTGAAAAATAGCTCTGCAAATGATGCAGGCTCTCCTATGGTTATTTCGCGGGTAAAGGGATGCACAAGTCCAAGTTTTTCTTTCCTTTTAAACTCCTGCGAAAGTGCCCAGTAGCCGGCTGCGAAAGCCAGAGCTACAAAAAAGCCAAAAGTTTGAATGGGTAAAGGAATATGGATACCTGTAAGATATTCGATTAGGTGGGTTATGGTTGGAAACATAGGTCAAATATACGTGCTCGGAACAATAAAATGCAGGACATTTAATGATGGCGACTCAATGAGTGCATAAACACCACAGCTTCTTCACTAATTTCCATATCGCCGTCAAAAGCAATGCTTTCTAATTTAACTTCTCTTAACTCATTGACCAAGAGGGGGTCGTATGGGGTTTTAACTTTAACATAATTACGGCTAAAGCCATGCATAAATCCATCTTTATGATCCGCTTCAAAAAGCACAGAGGCTGGTTTACCCACCTGGGTTTCATAAAAAGCGCGGCGCTTTTTTTCTGAAAGTATATGAAGCATTTTGCTCCTGTCAGATCTTTGAGATCCCGGGACTTTTCCCTTCATGGCTTTGGCCGGCGTATTATCTCTTTCCGAATAATTGAAAACATGCAAATAAGATATTTCCAGATCATTAAGAAAATTGTAAGTGTCTATAAAATCTTCCCTGGTCTCGCCGGGAAAACCGACAATAACATCAACCCCTATACAGCAATCAGGTATAAGTTTTTTAATTAAAGCTACTCTTTCGGCATAAAGCTCTCTGCGATACCGCCTGCGCATCAGTCCAAGAATCTTATTCGATCCTGACTGCAATGGAATATGAAAGTGTGGGACAAACTTCGTTGAAGCGGCAACAAATTCAATGATCTCGTCAGATAAAAGGTTTGGCTCTATAGATGAGATCCGTATTCGGTCAATCCCCTTTACAGTCTCCAGGGCTTGCACCAGGTCAAAAAATCTAACCTCCCTTTCGCCGTTGCGGATTCCGAAATCGCCCAGATTTACTCCGGTTAATACGATTTCTTTAACCCCGGAGGCAGCAACTTCTTTGGCCTGTTGAATGACGTGGTCAATAGTGTCGCTCCGGCTATTTCCTCTTGCCAGAGGAATAGTACAAAATGTACAAATATAATCACATCCATCCTGTACTTTCAGGAATGTCCGGGTTCTGTCGCCGAACGAGAACGATGGGACAAATTCCTTCGTGTTTCCGATGGGCTGGTTATAGACTTTCGGTTTAGCCTCTTTGGTCAGATCGCTGATATACTCAATGATCCGGAATTTTTCCGCAGCTCCCAGCACTATGTCGACCCCGGGGATTCCTGATATTTCTTCAGGTTTAAGCTGGGCATAACAACCAACAATTGCAATATAAGCACCCGGAGAATGCTTTAAAGCTTCCTGAACTACTTTCCGGCATTTTTTGTCCGCATGATCTGTTACTGAACAGGTGTTGATAATATAGATATCAGCTGTATCCGTAAAAGTAACAGTCTCGAAACCAGCCTGCTTGAATTGACGTCCAATGGCAGAAGTCTCTGAGAAATTTAATTTACAGCCGAGGGTATAAAAGGCAACTTTCTTGTTCATGGAAAGATACAAAGATACGGAAAAGTTAAAAGGTGAAAGGTGAAACTGAAGGTGTAAAATGAAGTAAAATTTGCTAAATCACATGAGTAATCTTTGTAAAGGCCCAAATTCGCTCATTTCACACTTCAGCATTCAATTATCAATTATTTGCTCCCCACCTATACGACTCATCTTCAAGCCCCACCAAATCTATTACCCGGCTAATAACAGTTGCCGCTAATTCCTCGATTGTTCTTGGCAGGCTGTAGAATGAGGGAGTTGCCGGACAAATGATCCCTCCTGCCTCAGTAACTGTTTTCATATTGTTGATGTGGATCAGGTTATAAGGAGTCTCCCTGACAACAAGAACGAGTTTACGTCTTTCTTTCAGAATAACGTCTGCCGAACGCGTTATCAGGTCGTTTGACAGGCCACTTGCTATACGTCCAAGGGTACCCATAGAACATGGACACACGATCAGGGTATCAAATCCGGCCGAGCCCGAGGCAAAAGGCGCGTTAAAGTCGTGTTTGTTGAAAAAATTAAGTTCGTAATTTTCGTATACCGTATTGCCCAGTTCATGTTTCCAGACATCCATGGCATTGTCGGACATTACTACACCTACTTCAGAAATTTGATTTCTCAGTGCTACTATTTTATCAAGTAATACCTTTGCATACACTGACCCGCTTGCACCTGTTATGGCGATTGCTATTTTTCTCTTCATACTATCAAACGAATACCCCGGTCCCGATTTTTGAGATTGCACAGCAAATATCTCTCTATTAAATGGTATAAAAAAGGGCCGAATACAAGTATTCGACCCTACATCTATCTATGAAAAACATGCCCCTTGGAAGAGGCAAAACAAATATATTTATTTATGAGCTATTTAACAATAGTTTGAGATGATATTTTGCTAAAAATTTCCAGGAATATTTTCACAGGTTTGTTTTCGAATTTTCAATCATTTTTGATCTTAAAATTGAATCCTATCTTAAAAACTTCGCAGATATAGATTATTGCTAAATGTCTGGATGGAATGGAGGCTTTTCAAAGCTTGCAGCAAAAAAAGGCAGACCTGATGTTTCCGGATATTAAAATGCCGGGTTTAAACGTAAACGATTTATTAAAGAGTATCAAAAATCCTCCCAAAGTATTTTTCCCTACGGCATAACGATTACGCAGAAGAAGATTTGGAGCTGAAAGCAGTTGATTATCTTTTGAAGCCCGTATCGATGGATAGATTTTTAGAAGCAATGGATAAGGTGTATGGAGATCTCAGGCAAAAAGCTTCTTATTGGCAGGCACTACAAGAATGATTGCCATAGGAGACTGAAAGCGGTGTAGATGTACCTAGTACATACGCTTGGGGTGCCTATCTATAACGTTGTATTGAATTAAGTATAAGTTCCCGGCACAGCTGTACTCAGAACTTCAACGGCAGTTTTCTGAATTCATTCCTCATCGATTCTTAAACTTCATCTTGGCCTTTTCGCGGGAACTGTAATTGTAATCCTTATTATTGCTTTCTTTTTTCTCATGAAAAGCCGCACCCGTCATTTCTTCTTCAATTGGGGCCTTAGGTTTAGTTTTTTTACCTTTTGTTGTATCTTTTTCAATGATAAGCCCTTCGGGGAGCTCACTTACAGTAATAATTTGACCAATTGATTGTTCAATCTTCTTCACTGTAGCGAGTTCGATATCAGTTGCAAAACTGATAGCAAAACCCTCCCCCTTATCCGTTCCTTTAACAATACGGCTGATGAAGGTTTCCTTTTCCGCCGGAATTTCAAGATGAATTATAAAAGGTATCCCGCTTAGGTCGATATTTTCTTTAAGGTCATCGGCTACCACCAATATTCTGGTTTCATCAGACTCCTTAAAATCAGAGACCAGGTCAAAACCAGGGTGATCAAAGAAAAGAGGCTTATATACAGAAACCTGCTTATCGAACTTTTTGAACAAGCTTTTAAAGACCTTTTCAGACGTTAATCTTGTGTTTACAAAAATTACGACCTTGCTGAATACCTCTGAATCCTCCATTAACAAATTAAGGAGATTCAGTTTAGTCTTGTAATCCGGTACATGATAAAGCGCCTGATCAAGCGTTTCAAGTTGCTGTTCTGCCAGCTCGGAAACTTCAATTTCTGCAGGCCGATTCATAAACTGATCAATCAGTAAGTGCAATTTTTCGTGCACCACTTCTGTAAAAACCAACTGCTGGCATTTGACAATACTCCGTGCAAGTTCCGCAACAGGAAGCTGCATTCCCCGTTTTATAATTTCCGCGGCATCATCAACAATAAACATGATGATTTTATTGAGATTCAGTCCCAGCTTTAGATACACTGCACGTGCCCTATCGGGGGTTGCGATAACTATATCAGCACCATCGGTAACGGCATTTATCTGCGCTTCCATGTTTCCATCCGGATGCAGAGTTACGATTCGAATAGTATCGTTACGATTCAGAAGCTGAAAACGCTCTGTTAGTTCTATAATTCTTTCTTTGTCAGGAACTAGAATCAGTGCTCTCGGTGCTTCCTCAAACCCATACTTCAGACGCATCAAGACACCCAAAACATAGGTTGTGGTTTTTCCGGAACCCTCAGGTCCTACCGCAATAAGGTCCTGTCCACCTAAAATACGGGACATTGCTTTCAACTGGATTTCCTTCGGTCCAAGAAACCCGGCTTCTGTCATGGAACGTATTAAAGGTTTGCTGAGTTTAAGTTTGTCTAATAGCACTATAAAGCTTTGAATTTGAAATGCAAAGGTAATGAATTGAAGTGAGCGGCGATACAGGTGAATCTATTCCAGTAATAAAGTCTCATCTTCATCATCGGTTAAACTTAGCGAAATCGTATCAGCACCAGCTATCCCTTCAATTGAACCTTTGATGCCAGAGGCGTTGATGAGCACCTTATCCAGTTGCTTTTCCCTCATCTTCCACATCTTTTCCATCGCATCCCGTTCCTTATGAATTGACAGGCGCATACTCATGTATCCTTCCCGGATTGCTTTCCATTGCTCTGAAAACTCTGTACCAGTCAGATAATCATACAGCATGTGCATTTTATCGCCCCTGTTCTCCTGTGATTTTGATGCGTTTGAGAGCTTGATAATGCCATCCCTGAGTACATAGGCTACAGCTTTCACTTCTTCAAACGAACAGATCCAAACACCATCCTTCTCCCCAAAGCAGTCCATCCCTTTGGGATAACATTGAGTTACTATTACCGCTACATCCACTCCTGCTCCCCGCATGTCTTTTTTTAATTTGTCGATCCAGTCGCTACCAAAATCCTTAGTTCTCTTACTTTCATAAATAATTCTTCCGCAATCTTGTCCGAACTTATTCCTGACTGTTTGAATGCAATCTGCCCCTCTGATTCCTTTCCCTACTTCACCAATCTCATCAAAAGGAAAATTATTCCTCAGGAGCTCCTCCAGGATCAACTCCTGCACTTCACCCTGCAATTGCATCGATCCCTGTTCGGCCTTCCTGCGCATTTCTTCAACCAGCTTTTTCTGATCTTCAATCTGCTTCTCGTATTCTTTCAGCTTCAGCTGATGTTCAGTTTCTTTCACTTGATTTTTTTCAAGTTCCTGTTTCCGAATCTGATCGGAAATAACCACACGTTCCTCCTGAAGTTTTCTTTGGAAACTGAGCTCTATTTCTGCTTCCTTGTTTTTTAACTCCAGTTCCTTCTGTAAAAAACTGAGTTCTTTTTCACGGGCAAGTTTCAGCTTTTCCTCATTCTCTTTATTAGCGTTCTCGAGCAAAACCAATTTATTTTCGAAGTCTGCTGCAATGCTTTTTCTGACGCCTTCTTCCAGATTTTTCCGTTCAGCTGCTAATTGCTGCTCATATTTTAAAGCAAGTTCTTTTTGCTGGCCTTTTAACTCCTCTTCTTTTCGTTGAAATTCCTCATCCTTTTTTTTCTGCCAGGCAATCATTTTGTCCCTGAGCTCTTGTTCGTATTCTTTGCCAATAGCTTCTTCGAGAGGAAAAGAGTGACCGCAGGAGGGACATTTAACTTCTGTAGACATGATGTGTAGTTTAATAAGGGGTCAGTGAATAATTCGGGTGTAATATACTAATTAAATTAGTATTAAAAATGAAGTGCCACGTGGTCGCCGGACTAAGGAGTGAAAAGGGTATTTTTAAGCAAAATTAGTTTAACAATGTAACACGTCACCCCCGGGGCTAAAAGGGAGTAATATGGATGTATTTGGAAGGGCATTAGAGGATTTCTATCAGTTTGGTCAGACCGGGAAACTATGGCTTCACAATAATTACGGCGCTGCGGAGGACATGCCAGTCGAGGTTTTTTTCAGATCAGGGGAAGACATATCAGATCTTGAGTACTATGCTATGAGCCTTTGCAGAGGGAAGATCCTTGATATTGGCGCTGGTGTCGGCGCACATTCCCAGGTGCTTCAGTCAAAAGGTGAGGATGTAACAGCACTGGAAATCTCTGCCAGCGCCTGTAACATTATGAAGATGAGGGGTCTGGCTAAGGTGATCAATGGTGATGTGTTTTCGGAGCAACAAAAATATGATACACTGCTCCTGCTGATGAACGGAGTGGGGCTCTGTGGTGACATTGATGGATTACATAGGCTCATCCCTCATTTAAAAAAGTTTCTTTTTAAAAATGGACAGATTTTACTTGATTCATCGGATATCTCATACCTGTATACCCAGAAAAATTTTCCTGAACAGAATTACTACGGAGAAATTTCTTACCAATATGAATATCAATCAGTTAAAGGCGACTGGTTCAAGTGGCTTTATATTGATTTTGAGCGCTTAACCAGCATCGCACACGAACACGGATTTCTCGCTGAACTGTTGTTCGAAGATGAAATGGATCAATATCTGGCCCGGCTTACTCCTATCAGTTGATTCCAATAGTGTAGTCCACTTCAAACACATGTCCATGTTCCAGTGTCCTTATTCCTTCTTTGTTTCGGAAATCAACAGACTGGCCCTCGCTGTCGGCATATCCTAACCACGGCTCGATACAAACAAAGTCGGCTCCTGGTGCAGCCCATATCCCCAGCGATTCAAAATGGGGAAAAGAAACCGAAATAAAATTAGGTGTGGTGTGGTTTTTTATCAGAACCTCCCTCGAAGCCAGCCTCTTAAAAACTAATGCACCATTGGCAAACAGGTCTTTTTTCAAATCGATTTTATTGCCGCTCTGAACGACTGTTTCGGTCTCCCCGTTGAAGTAACCCTGATCAGATAATGAATGTTTTACCAGTTTCTCGTCCTCATTAAATTCGATATAGTAATCATCGTAACTTTCGCCCTTGAAGAATGGAATATTGAATGCTGGATGGGCGCCAACCGAAAAATGAATTGCATTTTCATCCTGGTTAATCACTTTGTAGCTCACCCTAAGCTCCGAATCAAAAAGATCGAATAGTACCTGAAAAGTAAACTTATAGGGATAAGATTTCCAGGTCGACTCTGAATGGCCAAGCGAAAACTTTGCATGTATCTCGGAGCAGTCATGCAATGCAAATTCAGAAGTCCGCGCGAAACCATGCCTTTCCATAGGATATGCCCGACCATTTACCCGGATCTCATTATTAATACAACATCCTACCACGGGAAATAAATTCGGCGCATGAAAACTCCAAAATGAAGGATCTCCCTGCCAAAGATGTTCTGTAAGATTGAGTTTATTAAAAAGTGAGGTAAGCTGAGCACCTAACGGGCTGATTTGTACTTTTAAAAATTCGTTTTGAAGAGTTACCATAATAATTGCAGATAGCTATTAAATAACATTTCCAATCGCTTTGTTTTAATTAATGCAGGTCATTAAAAGATAAAGGAGGATTTACCCTGGTGTAAATTTACAATAAAATCAATATAAAGCATTGAACGAGACTCATCATCTGCACGGGCTCGGGATCAGTCGGGGAAGAGCAAATTAAGATAAGATCAAAACCAGGAGTCTCTTAGGCCTGTTTTTTAGGCCATGGCTTTTTGTTTCTCCCATTTTTGTTATTACTTCTTACACCTGATGGTCTTCTCAAGGTCGGGTTATAAGCGGGCCCTTCCCCAATGCCTTCCGGCAATGTGATGCGCGGAATCTCTTTAGCAATAAGTGTTTCAATGTAAGAAAATTTACGCTGGTCCCTTTCGTTCACGAAAGTAATAGCCGTGCCTTTCGTTTCCGCACGGGCTGTCCGCCCGATGCGGTGAATATAATCTTCAGGATCAGGTGGTACATCAAAATTAATTACAAGGCTTATACCGGTGACATCTATACCGCGACTGAGAACATCAGTGCCAATAATTACCGGTAATTGCCTGCTTTTGAAGGCTCTCAGAATAGTCTCTCTCTGTTCCTGCTCGAGGTCGGAGTGAAACGCTTCGGCTTTTACCCCTTCTCTTCGCAAGGTTCTGTTAAGATCTTTTACAGTTTCCTTCCTTGAACAGAAGATCAGGACGCTTTTATAATCTCCGTCTTTAAGAAGTGTAGTTATCAGTTTAACTTTTTGAGGATCATGTACCATATAAACCTGCTGAGAAATGCCCTCGGCAGGCTGTGACAGAGCGATATTGATCTGTTCAGGGTTTCTAAGAATTGTATTTGCCAGAGTTCTGATCTTTGGAGGCATTGTTGCCGAGAAAAGTAAGGTCTGGCGTTCCTTCGGGAGACTGCTGATTATCCTCAGGATATCGTCATAGAATCCCATATCCAGCATTCTGTCTGCTTCATCTAGAACCAGGTATTGAAGATGGTCGAGCTTGATTGCTCCTGATGCGAGTTGAGCAATCAGGCGGCCGGGCGTTGCAATTATAATGTCAACACCGTCGAGCATTGCTCGGCGCTGTTGTTCGTAGATCATGCCATCGCCACCTCCATAAACAGCGATGGAACTGATGCCAGCAAAATAAGCCAGGCCCTCAACCTGCTGGTCGATTTGCTGTGCTAACTCACGCGTGGGAGCTAATATCAACGCTTTTGTATGTTTCTTATCTGTAATGCTGATATGCTGCAATACAGGCAATAAATAAGAAGCTGTTTTGCCGGTTCCGGTCTGGGCGCAGGCAATCAGATCTTTATGTTCTAAAATTAAGGGGATGGCCTGCTGTTGAATTGGTGTGGGTTTCAAATAACCCATGCTTTGAAGACCTTCAAATAATTGATGGTCGAAATTGAAATCACTGAAAGTCAAACGATAAGAATTAATTATTAATAATTACAAAGTTAGGTAAAAGAGTTGACAGTTGACAGTGGACAATGGACAGTTAGCTGGGTGGACTAGGCGCATTGCCACTGTAAACCGTCAACTATCAACCGTTAACTTTTCAACACCTCCGTTTTTTCTCAACAAATACCATCTATCCCGAATAATTTCCTACTTTTGAATCCCGTACAAAACGATGTTTTTATTGTGAAAGGAGCTCTCAACGGCTATTTAAACGGTAACACATTCTTGCAAATCCTTCAGATATCATGACCAAATACATTTTTGTTACGGGCGGCGTTACTTCGTCGTTAGGAAAAGGTATTATTTCCGCTTCTCTTGCCAAATTACTTCAGTCAAGGGGTTACCGAGTTACTATTCAAAAATTCGATCCATACATCAATATTGATCCAGGCACGTTAAATCCCTATGAACATGGCGAATGTTATGTAACTGAAGACGGTGCAGAAACCGATCTCGATCTGGGTCATTATGAGCGTTTTCTGAATGTGCCGACCTCTCAGGCAAACAACATTACTACTGGACGTATTTATCAAAACGTTATCAATAAAGAACGTGAAGGAGCTTATCTTGGAAAGACCGTGCAGGTTGTGCCTCATATTACCGATGAGATCAAACGAAACATGCAGATTCTTGGGGAAAAAGGTGATTTTGACATTGTTATCACTGAACTTGGCGGAACCGTGGGAGATATTGAATCCCTACCATTTATTGAAGCAGTACGACAACTACGGTGGGAATTGGGATCCAGCAATTCCTTGGTAATTCATTTAACTCTTGTTCCCTTTCTGGCTGCGGCAGGTGAACTAAAAACCAAACCCACCCAACATTCGGTAAAAATGCTGCTTGAATATGGTATACAACCCGATATTTTAGTTTGCCGTACAGAGCATCACATTCCACAGGAGCTTCGCAAGAAAATTGCGCTTTTCTGTAACGTAAATATTAATGCGGTTATAGAATCTATTGACGCTTCGACGATTTACGACGTACCTCTGCTTATGCTAAAGGAACAATTAGATCGCACGGTGCTAGGCAAATTGAAATTGCCGTTAAAGAACGATCCTGATCTGGAAAGTTGGAAAGATTTTCTCGGTCACCTCAAAAATCCTACATCTGAAGTGATTATAGGACTAATTGGAAAATATGTTGAACTTCCAGATGCGTATAAATCTATAACAGAGTCATTTATACATGCAGGCGCAAAAAATGAGTGCAAAGTAAAAGTAAAGTGCATTCATTCCGAAAGCATCACTGAAGGCAATGTTGCTGAGAAGCTAAAAGGCCTTGACGGTGTACTGGTCGCGCCGGGCTTTGGAAGCCGTGGTATTGAGGGAAAGATCACCGCAATTAAATATGTGCGTGAAAACGAAATTCCTTTTTTCGGAATTTGTCTGGGGATGCAATGCGCGGTAGTTGAATTCGGAAGAAATGTCCTTAAATTAAAGGATGCTCAAAGCTCCGAAATGGATGAAAATGCTGCTAACCCCGTCATTTCTATGATGGAGGAGCAGAAGAAGATCAAAAATAAAGGGGGGACTATGCGGCTGGGAGCATATGCATGCGAGCTTAGAAAAGGAAGTAAAGCAGCCGCGATTTATGGCAGGTCACGAATTTCTGAAAGACATCGTCATCGTTATGAGTTCAATAACAAGTATTTAGATCAGTATGAAAAAGCCGGAATGATTCCTTCAGGAATTAACCCGGAGAATAACCTGGTGGAGATCATTGAGCTAAAAAATCATCCTTTTTTCGTAGGAGGACAGTTTCACCCGGAATTAAAGTCAACAGTTGATAATCCTCATCCACTTTTTGTTAACTTTGTCGCCGCTTCTTTAGCACACGCAAAAAAGAAGTAAACTGACTTTTAAAAAAGAATGGATAGAAATACATTTACGGGCCTCTTTTTGATATTAATCATATTAGTTGGCTCCACCTGGTTAATGCAGCCATCTGATGAGGATATCAAACGCGAAAGAGCCAGAAACACACAGGATTCCCTCGCACGCATTAAACAGCCCGTGAAATCCCGGGCCGCAGATACCCTAAAGACCACCGCAGCTCCAAAAACGGATTCTACTCTCCTGTTGGCCGGCCCTTTCGGTGCCGCTGGTTCAGGATCATCAGCGCCGGTTATTCTTGAAAACGAAAAACTTAGAGTTGAGATCAGCCCTAAAGGTGGCCGCATATCCTCGGTACAACTAAAAGGCTTCCAAACCTATACTAAACAGCCGCTGATCATGTTTAGTGGAGAAGGAAACAGATTTGGGCTTATCTTTGGTGCTGCGGGCAAGAATATAAGCACTAACGATCTCTATTTTACGCCTTCCGGAAGCTCATTATCAGTTGCGAAATCGGATTCCGCTTCTTTAACCATGCGCCTTGCCTACTCCGAAGGCAAATACATTGATTATATCTATTCGCTTAAGGGCGACAGTTATAATGTGGGGCTGACGATAGTAACCAAGGGCATGCAGGACGTTGTTGCGCCGACCCAGCAGCAGCTAACATTGAACTGGGAAACCGTATTAATGAAAAAAGAGAAAGATCTCCCTAGCGAACAGCGGTATTCTTCGGCTTACTACAAACTGGGAGATGAAAGTGTTGATTATCTAAGTCTGACCGAATCTGAAAAGAAAGACCTTACAGAAGGAAAGATCAAATGGTTTTCGTTCAAACAGCACTTTTTTTCAAATGTACTTATTGCCAAAAACAGTTTCGATAAAGGTGAATTGGCGGTAAATACCAGTCCCGATTCGAACACTGTTAAAAGTTTTTCGGCCAATATGCAGATTCCTTTTGGCAGACAGGAATTAACCAGTTTCCCTATGGAATTCTATTTCGGACCCAACCAACTTAACATTCTGGAAAAACAGGGCTTCGATATAGAAAAACAAATAGATCTGGGTTACTGGCCTTTGAAATATATTAACAGGTGGATTGTATTACCAGTATTTAACTTCCTGGAAGGTTTTGGATGGGGTTATGGTTTAATAATCCTGGTTCTTACTATACTTCTTAAGACTGTCTTACTTCCTTTAACATACAAGTCATATTTGTCTATGGCAAAAATGAGGGTACTTAAGCCGGAAATGGACGAAATTAAAGGCAAGGTTGGCGACGACAATCCTACGCTGCTACAACAAGAGTATTTGAAATTATATAAGAAGGCCGGTGTAAATCCACTGGGTGGTTGTTTGCCTATGCTCCTTCAATTGCCGATCATTATGGCGTTCTTCTTCTTTTTTCCTAACCTTTTTGAGCTTCGCGGACGTAGTTTCCTGTGGATGGAAGATTTGTCGACATATGATGCATTTTTCCAGCTCGGATTTGCCGTACCATTCCTCGGAAATCACATCAGCTTGATGTGTATCCTAATGACAATCTCTACCCTGATCTACACCTATTTTAACAATCAGGTTTCGGGTGCGACAGGGCAGATGAAATACATTGGTTATATTACTCCAATTATATTCTTTGGAGTACTTAACAGTTATCCTTCGGGACTGAACTATTATTACTTCCTGGCCAACATGCTCACATTCGCTCAGCAGTATATTATCAGGATGTTTGTGAACGATGATAAGATCCATGCGCAGATTCAGGAAAACAAAAAGAAACCCGCAAGCGATAAGAAAAAATCAGGTTTCCAGCAAAGAATGGAAGACTATATGAGGCAGCAACAGCAGGTGAAGGGGAAAGAAACACCGGCTTTGAAGGGCGGGAAAAAAAAATAAACTGATATCGGAGGTCGGAGGTCGGAAGTCGGAGGAAGCGTACCATTTCGGCAAATGATGTCGGTATGATTACCGTTCTTTTCTTGCCGTAACAGTCGTAGCATTCTGCTCCATAGTTTGGAACACCAGCTCCTTCCCATTAAGACTTTTAATCAAAAAGGGAAATTCTCTTTTCTGGCCACCCGGAAGATCTTCAGTATACCTGATCATTTTACCTTCCATCCTGAATTTTCCGGAGGATAATGTCTTACCTCCCCATTCAATAATAAGGTCTTGTTTATTGTTGAAAATAATTGCCGGCGATTGAAGCTCTAATTCGCCGTCAGGGAGAGAGTCCTGTGGATTTGTATTGTCGAGTTTTATGTAATTCCATCTGCCATGAAGTTCCTCTGGTTTTATAGTGTTTGAACACGACGAGGACACTACAAGACAAATTAAAAAGAAATTCAGGAAGAATCTCATAAGGTATTTACTACTCAATCATCTTAAACACCCTAACATAGTCTACTTCAAGCTTCTGAGGTAACACAGACGGATCGATCCCCTGGGCCGCACCCCAATTACCACCAAATGCTACATTTATTAAAATATGAAAACGCTTATCGAAAGGCCATACCGCGGAGCCTTTCCCTTCATTAAGAAATTGAAACATTTGTTCTCCATCAATAAAGCCTTTGATAGAATTGGGAGTCCAGTCGATCCGATAAGTATGGAAAGACGTACTCGCGCCCGGTACCATCCTGGTTCCAGTTTTTTGAGTATTAATTGAATGGTGATATGCTTCGGTGTGAACACTTATGTGAACTTTATCCTGATCGTAACCTACATGTTCCATGATGTCGATCTCACCTGATTTAGGCCAGCCGCCATAAGCCCAGTCGGTAGGCAGCATCCAGATCGCCGGCCATGTTCCTTTTCCTGTGGGAAGCTTTGCTTTAACCTCTATTCTTCCATATAAGAAGTCGCCTTTGTTCTTTGAAATAAGCCGGGTAGATGTATAATCCTTGCCGCCCATGCTTTCTTTCCTTGCCGTAATTGAGAGAACGCCATTTGCAACCTCTACATTTTTTATGTTATCTGTATAATACTGAAGTTCGTTATTACCCCAGCCACCGCCACCAATGTCATAATTCCATTTTGCTGTATTGGGCAAGCCTGAGTAGTCAAACTCATCAGACCAGGCGGGGATAGTTTCGAAACTCCACTCCTTAGTAGCAGGGGTAGTATTAACATTAGCTGGTGAAGAAGTCCCCTGCGTACTAGTCTTGGCACATGAAGAGATGAGCGCAAATCCCCCCCAAATAACAGCCAGGAAAGTAGTTTTTTGTCTTTTCATGTTATTATATTAATTTGAAAATTACTGTTGGAGTTCGATAAAAAAGCAAATCCCAATTCTCATTACTTTCCGATTCTTCGCAAATCACGCTTGCGAAGCCATCCCTTTGTAATTTCGCCGTTTATCGTAAAAAACTCCACATAAATGAAACCGTTTTTGTCATCAATTGCAGTTAGTTCAGGGCTGTTCCATTTAGCAAGGAAATTATCCCTTCGGGTATTTTCGTTAGCATCACTATAAAAATAGGCCCGGGTCGCCGAAAGTGTGTATTTCGCTGACTTCTGAGTTTGATCACCTTCGGCATTGTCTACGGGAGTATCAGCGTTAGCAGGTTCAGGATCCTGTGGTTGTTCATCGGCCTGTTCCTGCTGATTTGCACCTGCAGTGTCGGAGTTACTCTCAGCTCTTTGAACCGAATCAATCATAGCCCTAATTTCCTTATCATGATTGTCCTTTACTTTCCGTTCAGTTTCATCAGATACAGAGGAAGAATCATTCGCTACCGAGTCAACAGAATTAGATACCTGTATACTCTGAGTATCGGGCTTCCTGAGATAAATGGAATATGCTGCAAATCCAAGAAGCCCGAACAGGCAAATCAAAATCACATAATACAAAGGTTTTGAAATGCTTATTTTATCCGGGTCGCTGTAATAAAGCGGTGTTCTGTTTTCCTCATTTATATGTTGGCCTTCAAGTACAAGAATCTTTTCTTTGAGATTCTTATTTTCTTTTTCAAGTGCATTATATTTCCTGGCTATAACATCAGAATTGCCGGCCTCCGTAGTGAAATTATGGACAATACTTTCGTGCAGCTCCACACCGTTTTTAAATCTTTGTGAAGAATCTTTTCTGAGACATTTAGAGATGATCTCTAATAGCCAGGCCGGAACCCGCATCTCACTCTCCCGTCGCTCCGGCGACCAGCTCTTGGGGAGATTTTGTTTTCTTATTTCAAGCACGTCCGGCGGATCGGCCTCCATGTGGGAGAGCATCACCTTGTTTCTTGCTGTCTCGCCCCTGTCATTAAGCGGGAATGGAACCCTGCCTGCTACAAGTTCATAAAGGATCACCCCAAAGCTATAAACATCACTTTCAAAGAGCATTTGTCCCTCATTCTGCTCCGGTGCCATGAATTCGACAGCTCCGGCATGCCGAAGGCTGGTACGCCGCTGCTCGTCTGACATAATTGCCAGTCCAAAATCTAACAGGATATAGTTACCCGTATGAACATTAAATTTTACGTTATTGCTCTTTATATCACCATGTTTAACACCAACATTGTGACAATGGGCCAGTGCATTACTCAACTGATTGGCGATCTTTATAAGTTCCTGGATACTAAAAATCGGATCATTAGGAGCTTGAAGCAATTCCTCAAGATCGGGCCCTTCTATAAATTCCATTTCAATAAAAGGAAATGAACCGCTCTCAGTCAGTCCTGAACTTAGGATCTTTACGACATTGGGATTCGGAACTTCATTAACCTTTTTTAGCTTTTCAACTTCATTATTAAAATCCCTGTAATTCTTATCCTGCTTATCCTCTGTATGAATGGGGGTGGGAAGTAGTTTTACGGCGCTAATAATTTCACCTTGTCGTCGGCCTTTATACACCGAACCCTGGCCACCGGTGCGCAGCGCACCCATATTTTCTAAACCTTCAGTTATGGTAAATACTTTTCCCATTATAATGCGGTTTCTTTATCTACAGATCTGAACTCAATAACAGCAGATTCCCCAAGGATAATCTGGTCGCCTTCGCGGAGAACATGACCAATCTGGGTTGAATTCAGCTTAACAACGGCTTCATCATTCAATGATTTTATTTTTATTTTATTATGCGGAGGCACACCGCCGTCATCAGCAAAAATCATGAAGTTACCGTTTTCAGAATTCCATGCAATATGGGCATGTTGTCTGCTGATGTATTTATTAGCCTCATTGGCACTGTCACCGGGAAATGCTATATTATTAACGCGAATAAAACCGTCAGGCCCTTGCGCACTTCTTTCACGTCCGATGGTAATTTTATCAGTTCCTGAATTTAATATATATTCTTCTCTTTCCGCTTCGCCGTTTAGAATCCGGATACAAGCTTTCAACTCTTTTTGAATGAGATTCTGACGCGTTTTTACAAATAGACCAATTTCAAGGTCGGGAGCTTTCTTCGCCTGAGGTGGTAAAATATCTATAAACTCCACCTCCAGAATCCAGTTGCCGGGTAATTCGATATCAAAGTCATCAGCAATCTTTTGAACTTCGTCTTTGAGCTTTTCCGGTGCCTCTGCGTATAAGGCTGCTTCGTAAATATGTCTTTTATCGTTCGAAGAGGACACGAATAGCTGCAGACCTCTTATATTTTTACCTTCTCCCCCTTCTAACCTCTGAAGCTCTTCTTTTATAAACCTAATAGCAGCGTCGCGTGTTCCCTTCACATCCATCTGTTCATCCTGATCGCCCTTAAATATTTCAAACATCTTTTTTATTATTTTTATATCTACTTCAAAAAATAGTCCAATCTTGCATTCGGCGGTTCCAGTGCTAGAACCTGACAGTATCTACATCAGGTTCTGCCTCCCCCTCCAAAGCCGGCTCAGTTTCCTGACGCTGACCCGGCGGTATGGGAACTGCAATGCTCAGGCTCTTTATATATTTTGCTTTCAAAAGTTGTGGTATTACATGCTGGCCTGCCAGTTTTACTGCATCGCTTGAGCCTTTGGTTGATTCTACCCTGATGCATACTACAATATTACCGCTTCCTGAGGCTTTCGGAGCAAAAAATACGTACCACCCGTCATTGATTCTCTCCCCTTTCCAGATCCGTTCCGGGGTACCTGTCTTTCCTCCCACAGCAATACCCAGAGTCGGAGTTTTAGTTGCACTTTGCATTATCATAAATTGCTTTAGCAGCGCGGCGTGCTGCGGGCTTGTTAAAGGCACAGTCGATTTGACAGGCATTTCAGTTTCGCTGACCTTCAGCACATAACGATGATCCGTAAGGCTACCGTGATTTGATACTGCGGAAGCAAGTCGTGCTACAGCGGCTGGAGTTGCGATCAGTTCGCCCTGGCCCCAAGACATTCCCGAAATTCCCTTTGCACGGGTTCTTCTGATATTGGCCGGATTATATCTTGGCTTTGTATTAAATTCGGTCTGGCGCCACATTTCCCTCCATTTGTTCTCCTGAGCAGTGTTATTACCGTCTTTTGAATAAAAATACCCTCCGACACCTCTAAGAAACATTCCTGTTTTCAAATAGAGGTCGGCCATATTCTCCTGAAGCTGTTCTTCGTTCGCAAGCTTTATGAAATACACATTATTCGATTTAACGATAGCCCGTTCAAGGCTAATTAAACCTGTTTCATCCGGTTCAATCCCTTTTGTCCGGATCCGTTCAGATGCGCTAACCTGATATTTCTTATCCACCGCTGCCATCCCTAATTTATTAAATGAAGCCATTGCCGTAAGAACCTTAGCGGTTGAACCGGGCTGGGTTGCGTAAGTGAAACCAAGATCAGAAGTAGTAACCCAATTTGATAACTTGTTCTGTTCTGCCTGGCTCATAGTCATCATATCCCAGTCTTTAATTACCGGGAGAGGGTAAACGGCCGATGTGAGTACATCACCTGTTGCGTCTTCCATAATCACAACGGACACCCTATTGTCTTTGAGGGAATCATCCTGTGCAATTGAGCGCTGGATATTGGCCTGTAAGGCCGCATCGAGCGACAGTGTTACGTCACGATTCCGTTGTTTAAACTCGTCAACTGCTTTGCTGTTAATACCAGCAAGCAGCAAATGAGCCAACTCACCATAATTCTTCTTACTTACGGTCATTTCCTTCACACCCCGGGGGAGAAATCGATCCTCACGATACCTGGTAGCAAGCGTATTAAATTTGGTTATAGGAGTATGAAATCCGCGTAACTCAGCTGCGTGCTCATACTCTGCAAAATATCCGTTAGTACTTCCGTTAAATATGCCCGTATTAGCATCTCCCGTCCAGAAAAACATTTGCTCCTCATAAGGGTAATAACGGTCCAGGCGTTTATGCATGGCGGAGTCCAGATCATAAGCACCTGCCCCGGACTGAGATAGAAGTCCTCTTTGCGACTTTATTAATTCAGGCTTGCTCGTTGCAAGGATACGACCTGTGCGATCGTAAATTGTGCCTGCCTGAAGCTTATTCATCAATATATTGATCCTTGGGTTGTAGCTAAACATTCTTACGCCGCTGCGATCGGCTACCAAAGCGGGTTGAACTACCCACGATTTGTTATTTATGATATATGAACCTACGTTTACCGTAAGCAATAAAACCCCGATGAAAGCGGCCGCAAGGGCTGGTACAAGATTCTGGTCTTGCTGCTTGCTTATAAAAGCCATTTGAACCTCGGTACCCTTTACCCGGGATGCCGATAAGAGAAACCCCGCTGCCATAATGTTAGCGAGTAGTGATGACCCTCCATAACTTACCAGTGGCAGGGAAACCCCGGACAAGGGCAAGGCCCCGGTGGAACCACCAGCTATTAATAGGAATTGCACGAAAGTGCTGATACCTATACCCGCACATAAATAGAAGAGAAATGGCATTCCTGTTTGTCGCCCTATCAGGATAGAACGATGCAGATATATTAGAAACAGGATAAAAATACAGCATATGCCTGCCAGACCGAACTCTTCTCCAATTGCTGGTAGAATCATGTCAGTATGTGCTTCAGGAATATTCTTTGCGAAGCCTTCACCAATACCCTGGCCGCTTATTCCGCCTCCAGACATGGCCCAAATTCCATTAGCTACATGATCACCTCCATAAACTTCGTTATTCCACGCATCACGCCAAATCGATTTGCGCTCTACCAACCTTTGGACCGGTCCCGGAAATAACTTATCCAGCTGAGGTATCTGGTCAATAAGCAAAAATCCGGAAATAACAACAATGGCCATCACAGCGGATTCACTCATCTGCTTACGTTTAAAGACCATAGCAAGTGCGAGCAAGGTGACGGTAATGAGCGTTGCAAGCCACAAATTATTTAAAAGCCAGATGGTCAGGACATAAACTACCACTGAAGCGATCATAAACATAAAATCGCCCCGCGAAAACGAGAAAAGCACAATAAAGGTGAAACAGATCACCATAGCCGGGCCCAAATCTCCAAGGATAAGGAACAGGAAAATCGACACCAGAATCGCTATCAAAGCAAAGGAGAAAAAAGACCAACGCTTTCTATAAGTGCGGTATTCAGCTATGAATTTTTCGTTTGTAGCGAAAAAGCCGGCCAGGAAAAAAATTATGCTGAATTTCACTATCTCACTCGGCTGGACGCCGAACAAATTGACCTTCACACCACTACCCTCCGGCCCGGTACCAAAAATAATCGTCATAATTAACAGACCAATTGCCACGGCTATCCACGGCCATCCATTGGCTGCCTTGCGGTTATTCCTGAACACAAACATGCGATAGAATCCGGAATCAGGGTTGAGCTTTTTAACATTTATAAAAAGGAGAACACACAAACCTGTTAGTCCAGCCAGTAAATAAAATAACGTATCCTTAGCGAAAAACCTGTCTCTCAATGGGTCCTGCAGACTTAGCAGCGTAAGTAGAGATATCCCTCCAAAAATCATTAACATGGGAAGAATTATCTGATCAGCTTCAGGGAACCTCGCAGACAGCAGCAGGTGTACAAGGATAAAGGCTCCCAGAAATGCCGCGACTATTATCCAGAACCACCGGGTAAACTCCTCGGGAGTTCGCACTATCAGTGTCCTTTCTTTCTTGAGGATATTGAAGTCACGCGTAGAAAGCAGCCTAATTGTATGTATATTCTGAATAAAGTTGAGTGAAACATCGTTATTCAACTCCTGCACCCCTTTCGAAGGCCCGAACTGAAAGCCCGGCTGAAGCGGAAGAACCTGATAAGCTTTGCCGTCGGGCAGACCGCTGAAACCATATCTCCCATCACCGTCAGTGCGTGCATAAGCAATTAATGATTCTAACTGACGACCTTTAAGGCTATCAGTCAGAAAAGTTTTTGTGTAGCCGGTACCTGTTTCTGTAACTCGACTTTCGATCTCCTGTACTTCATCACTGTAAACACTATCCTGCGGAAGAATCATCATCAGGCGGAGCAACACACCGCTGACCGGTTTTTCATCAGTATTGGAAATTTGTCCTCTAATCCCATTTTTACCGGATTTCACGTCGGTGACTGTGGGGAGACTGGGCGGATTTGTTTTCTCCTGGTTATATCGCAGAGAGTCGTCGCCCGTGAAACCAAGAAGTACTCGTGATGATTTGGCTCTCATTTTAAACGCCACTCCCCCTTTTGAGTACGCTTGTTCAGCGTTAACAAAAAACTTTTTTTTATTTAACTCGCCAATATTATCAATTGCGGAATTATCCTTCAGGTTTCCCTCCTCAACCACCGAGCGGATAAGCTCAATGTCTTTCTTATCCTCAAAATAATAACCCTTGATCATCAGATCATTTATGCGCTCTGCAGTTTTTCCGGCATTCAAATTGACCATACTGCCTTCAGAAATGCGTTTCTGAACTTCCTGAAAATCACGCTGAAGAACCTGGAACAGGCTAAAAAACAATAAACCGAACACGACTGCTAGAAGCGCGATAAACAGCCGCTCAAATCTTCTGCCGCTGCTTTGTGAATTAACCCGGGCCATGTTAGTTTCCTCTTTGAATTGCTAATGAATCGTTCCGAAAGAACATCTCGGCTAATGTGCCGTTAAGAAAACTATCTGCTGGCGTTCTAAACTGGTAATGTATGGGCGCCCCGGAGTTCAGAAACTTTACACCTTCCATACGAACATTTTTACTCTGGCTCTCAATACCCACATTAAATCCATCGAAAGTAAGTCCGTTAAACACAATGGCTTTAGCCGTAGCAGGAATGAAAAACGCTGGGCCCGCGAAAGAAGAGTCACTTTTCATTACAATGTTTCCTCTCGACAGGATGTAAAGAGTATCCCTGTTGAGATTAATCGGACCTGTGAAAATAATCGGCTCAGTATAAATTGAATCACTAAGCACCAATGTATCTCCTGTAAATGAACTTACAAGCTTTGAAAAATCTGTTTCAGCGACTGTCCGAGCGGTATCCGCTACAGCCATCTGATTGTCTGACACAGCCGCCTGGCCGCGCAGCCAGAGAAGGTAAATTGTACTTAATAATAATCCTATAGATAAAATAGAAAGCAACATAACAGCCGTCCGATTACTTCGCGGAGCTGGTTTGGAAACTTCCGGAACAACTTTGCTTGACCTGGTTTTGTCAGTTACAGAATCTTCAATATTCAGATCTTTTTTTTTTGAGACAGGCAAAGGCTTCACTGCCTCCTGTGTCTGAAATGGTTTATCGTTCCTTACAAGAACCGCTGTAATATTGTCTTTTCCACCTTTTGAATTTGCAGTATTTATTAACTGATTAGCCATCTCCTCCAGGCTGATATCACTTGTAAGAATGGCGGTAATATTCTCTTTGTTGACCATGTCTGTAAGGCCGTCGCTGCATAACAATATAATATCTCCCGGAAGAAAGGGAGAAGTGCCGGACTCAAAATAATTAACGTCTTTCTCCAGTTCTCTGTTAAAGCCAAGAGCTTTATTGATTTCATTCCTTTTCGGATGCCGCATAGCTTCATCTTCCGTCAGCCTGCCGCTGTCTTCGAGAAAGCCGACAAACGATTGATCTTTGGTGAGTTTGACCAATGAACCGTCTCTCAATAAATATAGCCTGGTATCCCCTACGTGTATATAATGTAATTCATTGTTTGCAAGGCTTACCACAGCAAGTGTTAATACACAAGCCATGCTGTCATGTTCCTTAACCTCGAGCTTTTCAGTGCATATTTTTTCATTTGCGGTTATCAACGCTTCTTTCATCATGGTAGAAAGATCCGCGCGTGGATTCTGCAGGTATTCAATAATACTCTCTTTCGCAAGCGCGGCCGCAACTTCACCTCCTGAATAGCCACCAACGCCGTCAATTGCGGAAGCAATAATGTAATCTCCGCTTTTTGAAGGCTCCACGATAAAAGCATCTTCATTATTCCCACGAACTTTACCCGTGTCCGTCAGTCCAAAATAATTGTTAGCCATTCTTTTTATAGGTGTTTTTTATATCTGTGAAATGAGCAAATAACAGAAAAATACAAACTGCGAGAAGAACAAATGACAATAAGTGCGACATATTTTAAGCTTTAAAAATATTTACGCCGATTATTCCGTTCAGGATCATTTTCGAATTTAAAGGCAACTCCGACCAAACCGGGGAATTAATATCGCTTTTTTCAATCAGCTTCTCATTAACCATTGTTTTCTCACCATATGATGCCAGATAAAACTTAGAGTCAGATTTATTGTACTTTATAGTCAAATGCGGGGTATCGACCCATTCTGAAGGGATTTTAAAAATATTGCTTTTATCACGAGACTCTTCTGACCCCGAAACAATAATTTCTTCATCAGTCATGAAATATTCAACTTTGTGCCCTGCATATGCCTTATCCGGGAGTATCGTCTCGAATCGCGCAAATGAAAGATTTTCAACGTTCTTGATAGTTGTTTCAGCTGGACTAAGATCATTAACATATGGTACCTCATAGTATCCTTCACTATAAAATGTGAAGCCTTTAAGATTTTCCTGATTGATGTCAAATGTTTGCGCCAAACCTGTTTGTCTGGGAATAAAAGTAACCTTGAGGTTTTCCTCTTTTTGAGTGGAGCCTGGTAGTAACCTGCCGATAAACCCTTTATCGCCCTTTTCATAATCGGGGTGGGAAACAAAGCGGAACACCCATTTATTACTCGAGGGCTCTACAACACGCAATTCTGTGCGCGATTGGGTAAGGATCTCATAAAACTTCTTAACAGCCTCCTGAACTATTAAGCCAAATATCCCCCGCTTATTCTCCATAAACTCCTTATAGTCATCCGGGTTAAAACAAATGATATATTCATGGTAGAATACAACTCTGTCAGCAAAAGATAAAGTGGAAATTGAATCTTTGAACTTTTCAATAATATATTTGTAAACCTCATTAGGCGTAAGTGTCTTGGGTGTCGACGAAGATACTCCTGTATCGCTCAGAAACCAGTCTTGCATCCCAATGCGCTTCCAAAAGTTTGTTTCAGGCTTCATGTAAATCGCTTTTTTTATTTTTTTTGTGAAATTAGTGAATGTCCTTACAACCCCAAAAACCTAAAGATGTTTTCCTACTATTACACAAGAACTATACCTTACTGTTGCAACTTCCAATTAAATATTTTTTTACCGTATAAATGACCATTACAACTTCATGAAATAATTAGTCAGTGAATTGAAGTCGTCAAATTTCAGATCAAAATCATTAGTATCTCCAAACCCATAAGTCACCAACACAAATGGGATGTTTGCTGTCCTGCTGTCTCTGCTATCTCCATGAGTATCCCCTATGTATACAGGATTAAGCAAGGAATGTTTATCCATCAGCAGCCTGATATTGTGGCTTTTGGGCATCGAATTAACACCATGTGCCATCTCATCAAGGAAATAGTCCTCAAGTCCGGCCCATTTCATAAATTCTGCAATCAATCCCTTCGGACAATTACTTACAATTAGAAGCTTGTACTTTGAGGCTAACCTTATAATACCATCCCTTACACCATCGTACAGTACTCCCCCAGATTTCGGGATAATCTTTGCACGGCATGTGTTTATGGTCTGATAAATCCGCTCCTGTTCATCTACGCTTTTATCGGGAAACATATAAGGTAAAACCTTTCCCCGCTCCCAGCCCATCACATGATCCAGATCAGCCCTTGTAAAAACACGATCAATATTCTCGATTTTCGCACCTTCATTCCATGACTGAACATAGGAGTCGACTGCATCCCATAAAGTCCCATCCATATCGAAAATTAAACTGTCTGTATTACCCATAATTTTGTATAGTTCTTCCCACGGCATAATACAAAAAAAATGCGCAGGAAATCCCGCGCATTTTTTTGTATACAAATTATTTTTATTTCGCTGGTTCGGGAACTTTAAATGCTTGTCTGGCAAGCAATTTCCATTGACCGTTTTCTTTTCGCCATACAAGCAGGTTACCAATATTTAAATCAACTGGAGCACCCGCATTCGTAGCTTTAGCCGTAAATGTATGTCTTACGATAGCATTATCGCCAGTCACTTTAATCGTCTGATTGGCAATATTAACTGTTTGAAAATCGAAAGACCCGTTTAAGATATCATCTACGAATTCAGCTTTATTTTGAACCTTTCCACCTGAGTGGCCATAAGATAAGCCTTCTGATGCGATGTTTTCAAGCAGACTTTTCTCAGGATCGAGAATGCCTTTATTCAAGCTATCTACCGCCGCAGCGACTGCGCCTTCATCTTCAGCAGAGCTGCCAGTTGCAGCAACAGACGATGTATCGTTAGCTGAAGACTCATTGGCAGTCTTGTTCTGACCGCAGGCGACCATCACCAGCAAAGTCAATAGAGCAAAAATATTTCTTAGATTTCTCATGTTCATTTTTTTGTAGTTTACAAAATATCTTAATGTGATCTGACAACTTCTTCAGTTTCTGGTGCAACATATCCTGCGGGAGGTCTCTTGTGCCAGTAAGATGCGAGTATAGAACCGGTAATATTCATTAAAGGTCCGAATACCGCTGGCGCAAGTCCCATTGTGGCAATTTTACCAAGACTATTAGCTATACCCGAAGCAAGTCCGCCATTTTGCATACCGACTTCAATAGCGACAGTCCTCGCATCGCGTTCAGGCATCTTAAACAATCGGGCGAACCAATATCCTAAAGCATATCCAAATAAGTTATGAGCCAACACAACCAGAATCAATACACCGCCGATATCTAATAAACTGTCTCGTCCTGCAGCTGTGATAACCACAATTATAAGAGCAATTCCGGCCATTGAAACAATAGGCATAGCATCGTCAAGCCATTTTGCTTTTCCGCTAAGGAGTTTGTTAAAAAGTAAGCCTGCACCAATCGGAATAATAATCATCTTTGCAATGTCCCACATCATGCCCAGCATATCAATTTCGATAAATTCACCTGCCAGCAACTTCATTAGAAGCGGTGTTAGAATTGGAGCCAGAAGCGTAGCAATAGAGGTAATGGTTAGAGATAAAGCTAGATTTGCTTTTGCTAGAAAGGCCATGACATTTGACGCAAGGCCGCTTGGTGAACATCCGATTAAAACAATACCAGCTGCTATTTCCGGAGGGAAATTAGTCATAGTTGCCAGAATATAACCCATGCCTGGCATGATCAGGAATTGTGCAAATATGCCAACGAAGACACCTTTAGGCGTTTTGAAAACTGCAACAAAGTCTTTTGCACTCATCGACGTACCCATACCGAACATAATGATTTGTATCAACGGAGTTATAAGGCCTGTAAGTTTAAAATCTCCTACTGATACAAAATACGTTGGGTAATACAAAGCCATCGTTACGGCAGCAAAAATCACTGTAGTATAAGCAAAGCCTTTTAACGACTCATAACCTCTGAAGCCATAGGCGAGGGCAAGAAAGAAAGCCATTAGAAGTGGCCCGGCAATCTGAATGTTGCCGGTAAAAATCATTCCCAGAGCGACGAGAAGCAATAGAGCAGCAAGCCCCAATGCGATTTTGTAAGTTGTTAGTTTCAATTTTTGAGGTTTAGGTTTAGTATATGATAGGTGGTTATTTACCAGGTTCTTTTGCTCATCATCACATCCAGTTCCGCCCTCGTCATCTTACCCTCTTCCGGATGCTGATCAAGCCATTTAAGAAAATCTACTTTTATTGCATCAGGCCATTGGCTGTCTATTTGTCCTGTGGTGTAACGGCCTGCTTTGATTACTTCAAATCCAAATTTATCCTTCAGGGTTACAAATTCTGCGGTGGCAACTACCTGTTCTGCCAGATGTGCCGGAACGAAAAGAACACCGATACGTCCCCCAATTACCAGGTCACCGGGAAGAACCATAACCCTGCCTATCCTGATTGGGGTGTTAAGTCCCATGAGCACCATATCTTCAAGAAAAGAAGGATGAAAATCCCGAACAAACGCATTAAAACCTTGAATTTCGGCCAGGCCCTGGACGTCTCTGGCTGCCCCGTCAAACACTACTCCGTTTCCTGATTTAGCTAAAATAGACGTTGCAAGAGTACTGCCCATTAAGGTGCCTCCTCCTATCTTACCGAAGGCATCAGCTACATAAATATCGCCTTTGGCAAGAACATCTATTGGCCATGCGTTAGTATTACCAATTCTGCCCTGTTTTACGCCTCTTTCTTTAATGTTTTTCTCGATATCCGGGCGGGACGGCATATACATTGCTGTAACAGCTCTGCCGCTAACCGGAAGATCATTTACGGTTTTCCATCCATATTCGAACTGGTTGAGATAACCCAGGTTCTTTAATACTGTCCAGGCGTCATCAATTCCAATTTTCTTAGCTCTTGCCAGCAGATTGTCGGCAATTTTTGGCCTGCCATCTGCAAAACGCTCGCCTTTCCATTCAGAAGTCAGAAAAGTTAGTTCCTCCTTCGAAATCGTTTGTGCTGAAAGGTAACCTGAGCCTGCTAAGCAAAAGCTTATCGAAAGCAATAGGACATTTTTAAGTTTCATCATGCGAATTTTAGTGTTATAAATAAACAAAATTTATTTTATATCTGCTAGTTGTTGGTTGGTAGTTGGCAGGCTGGGCGCATAACCCCAGGTAGGTGGACTGGGAGTCTTTGTTCCCTTCTGTTACCCCTTATCAGTTCTCAGGCTGGGCGCAAAACCGCAGGTATGTGGAAGAAAGTTTTTGCTCCCTGATCCTTGTTTCCTTGCTCCACTCTGGTTGTTAGTTATTAGACTGGGCGCATAACCCCTCTGGTACGTGTTCTGGATGTGCTGGTTCTTGGTTCCATGCCTGCGTGCCGGCAGCTTGGCGCGCTGTTCAATCTCAGGTTAAATCTATTTCTTCTTACCAAATTCTTTCAGATAAGCAATTAGCTGCCACCTCTGGTCTTCTTTTAAGATCTCTTTAAATGGAGGCATATTACCTTTACCATTAGTCAATTTCCAAAAGATTGATCCGTCTTTCTGTTTGGAAAATTTAGGATCATGAAAATTTGCGGGCCTAACCCCCATCGCTCCTCCGGCCGGACCGTCACCAAAACCGGTTTCCCCATGACATGCGAAGCAATATAGATTATATAATTCTTCCCCTTTTGCAATTACTTCAGGCGAACTACCTATAGGGTTCTTAATTGTATCAGCCCAGGCAGGAGCTATAAATGACTCCTGAGCAACTGTATCAGCCAGGAACGGCAAAGAATTGGCCTTTGATCTGACTAAAGCAGAATTGTAATCCGTAGATGATGACAATATAAAAATACCTAAACCGCTTAACACTAAAACTCCGTAAAATCTAATCTTCTTCATTTCTTTGATTATTATCACTGCTCAGCCGAAAGCGTTCTTTTCAGCTGTGAGCATATTGATCTCTTATTTTTATTATTTTTGTGGGAATAAACTTTTAAAGAAAAAGTTATAGCCATAGTCTTATAAACATTACAGCTACAACTTAATTTACCGGGAAATCCCGGTTTAGTCAGGTTAGATGTATGCTATGCAATCCATCTCTACAAGGGAATCTCCGGGAACACCGCCCTTAGCTACAGCAACTGTAGTACGCACAGGTGGTTTTGAACCAAAACGTCCTTTATAAACCTCATTCATGCCTTTATAGTCCGCGATATCATTAAGAAATACCGTTACTTTCAAAACCTTTTCCATTGAAGACCCGGCCCGGATCAATTCCTTCTCGAGTTCTTTCAATACGATTTCTGTATGAGATTTTATATCAAAAGGGTCTGTATGAGCACCTTTACCGGCAATGTAAACCAGTCCATTGTGAATTGTGTGACCAGCAAATAGTTGCTGAGCTTTATATTCGGTAATATTGCCCGACACTTTCTCAGGTGTTGAATCCAGAACTTTAGCATTTGCTACTGCTCCCAGGCCAGTAACACCGACAACCGAAGCAAATAATTTCTTTAGTACTGATCTTCTTTCTGTTTTCATTTTGTTTATCGTTTAGTGATTGATGATTATTTTCCTTTTTGCATTTTCCACTCACGGCCAGGTTTATCTACCCGAAAACTCTCCAGGTTTCCCTTATCCTGCAATGTAACATACATTGTACGGCCGTCGATCCCGCCAAACGCAACATTGCTTGGCAGTTTACCCTCCAAAGTGATTTCCTGCAGGACTTTTCCCTCCGGGGAAAGCTTTACAACAGTGCCCTTTCCATGTCTTGAGATATATAAATTTCCGTCTACATCACATCTCATTCCATCCATCCCAAAATCAGGGAATTCATGAAAGAGACGCTTGTTACTTACATTTCCCTCTTCGGACAGATCATACACCCAGACTTTGCGCTGAACAGACTCATTTACGTATAGTAATTTATCACCAGGGCTGACTTCAATTCCGTTTGCTGTCCCCATGGTGTCCAGCAGCTTAAACTTTCCATTGGTGTCAATTCTCCAGATCCGGCCCCCGCCTGCTTTCCAGTTCGGATCACTGGCGTATAACCGATCCTTATTATCGATGGCTATATCGTTTGGCTGGCTCATTTTCGGATTGTGAGCAAATACACTCACCTCCCGGGTATCCATATTCACTTTTAAAATATTGTGTTTCGTATAATCGGCTATAAACATTTCACCTTTGCTGTTGAAGCGAATTCCATTACCGATGCTTCCGGCAGGCAACGCGACAAATAAACTTGCTTCGCCGCCAGGTGTAATTTGACCAATTGTTCCCTGCTTGCCGAAGTTAACCGCATAAATGGTCCCTGAAGAACTTACTGCAGGCCCTTCAACACCGCTGGGGAAGCTTTTTAGAGGCGTTAAGGCATCGGACTTAAAAAGCGGCGCATTGGTCTTCTGAGCGCAGGCACTTAACAACCCAAATGATAAATAAATCGCCAAAAAGGCAATCTTTAGGGGGAGGCTGTTAAAAATAGAGATCGTAGATTTCAAAATATCGGGGGATTAAATGCGTCAGAGAGCATTCTCTTTTACTACTGCAATATATAACTCTTAGCTGTGGAGAGCAATTTTTTAGTAATTATGTTACACTTTAAGGCAATGGGATTTGATGAAAAAAAGTATTTGGTAACCTTTGGTTCATGTTACCACTATTAGAGGAGAAGTAATGAAATTGGGAGGTGCAGCTCCAAATTGGGCGGATGTTTGATAAATCCGTTGAGGTTCCAGCTTTCGCTGGATCCGATAGCTATCGGATGACATGCCCTTGGGGATATATAGGGAGATTCCAGCCTTCGCTGGAATCTGATTTCAAATCAGATTACTCCAGCGTATAGTCCATCCAGCCTGGTAACTGGCAACTGGCAGCGGGCATCCCGATAGCTATCGGGTGTCAACTATTTCAAGGACAAAATATACCTCACCATTGCCTTAGCATCATCATCAGATAATGCAGGATGCGGAGACATTGGCACGGCTCCCCAAACACCACTGCCGCCTTTTTTGATCTTATCGGCAAGTTGGTTTATAGTACCAGCATTGTTGGGATATTTAGCCGCTACGTCTTTGTATGAGGGTCCTAAAACTTTCGCGTCAACTTTATGACAAGCCAGACAATCTGATTTGGAAATAAGTGCTTCACCCTTTTTAATATCAGCGCTGTTATCAGCGGCAGCAGGCTTTGCGGCAGCAACAACAGGAGGCGTCGCAATGGCCGTTCCAACCGAGGCAGGGGCTGTCGTTGTCGTTGTTGAAGCAGGTGAAGTAGCGGGAGCGACGGACGGTGAAGCGCCAGTGGCAGCAGAATCCGGAGAAGTAACCGACGCGGGTGCACCTGTAGCATTAGCGGAGCTCGCAGGAGCAAATCCATCGGTGCTTTTATAAGCGCTTCCGGAAGCTGTTGAATCTGTTGTTGTTGATGCTATGCCACGCTCATTTGTAGAAGCGCCGCACGCTAAAAAGAGGGCACAAACCCCAAGGACAAATAACTGTTTCATTCGAGTGAATTAAAAAGATGTATCGAAGTATATTGTAACGCAATTTTATGGAAAATATTCGAATCAGCCTAGAAAAAAGTTGTTAGTTAACCGAGGTTAGTAGTCAGGGATACGTGTCAGGGGTTAGATCAGCCAGTTAATCAATAGGCCATTCCGGAACACCCGGAACGGCCTTTTAAGATCTGGTCTTTCAGTTTCCCGTCCAACCTTCTCGTGTCATTTAAATAACCATTTTTTATTTATTCCACCACAAACGAGTTGCCTCATTATCGGGGCCTCCTAGTTTGCTAACACCCGTAGCAAGTCCTTTTGGGTTTGTTTGAGATTCACCCACAACATACGGAGTACGGCGAACCACACCATTTGCAGGAACAACTAAACTTTCAGAGTTAATTCTCGGGTAAAGTTTAGGGAACCCAGTACGTCTGTACTCTGCCCATGCCTCTAAGCCATCAGGCCACAAAGCAATCCATTTTTGAGTTATTACCTGTTCTAAATGTTTAGAAGCATCAGCTGACCAGGCAACAGGAATATCCGTTAAAGCAGGAGAATTAACAGCGTCACTCAGAGCTATTGGTGAGGACATGCCATTAGTATAGCTTGCGATAGCTGCAGCATCAGTTATACCCCATTGACGCAATGAATTAGCGATTCCTTGTTCGTAGAAAGATTTAGCTGAACCAGTACCCATATTCCAACCTTTCAAAGCGCCTTCTGCGCGGAGGAACCACGCCTCCGATGACATCATCACGCCGAATGGCTGATTGAATTGATTGGCTGGTAAGAAATTATCCGCCACATTGGATGTAGCTGTACCGAGATTCGCAGGAAGACCTAACTGAACCTGAGTATATCCATTACGCAATCCTTTGAAATTATTTGTAGTTCCCGGAGTAGGAGCATAATATTTAGAAATCCGTGGATCACTATATCCTTTAAGCACACTTTCCATCGCGGCGCTCATTCTAAATTCATTCCATGCTGTAGCCTGGTTAAGTGTATTGCGGGAATTCAGAGTGACCGCTAGGAAGCCATCATGTGCATTCGTAGTTAAGACACCACCAGCAACGGCCGATTCAGCCTCACTTTTAGCTAAAGCTGGCTCAACAGCCGACATTCGCATAGCTACCCGTAGACGTAAAGTATTAGCAAATAAGATCCAATTGTCAACATTCCCGCCATAGATCTGATCATTGTTACCCAGCAGGTTTTTTCCTTTGTACGGTTGCAGATCAACTACAGCTTTTTTTAGCAGGGTTAAGAAATCCTTATAAATCACATCCTGGGCATCGTAATCAACTTGCTTCAAGCCATTTCCAACCTGAGAATATGGTATTGGTCCCCAATAATCGGTTCTTGGTTGGAACATGCGTACCTTCCAAATATTAGCCATCGCATAAATTCCAGGATTTTCTGCAGCACCACCAGGTTTAGTGTTTTCTAATACACCAAGCAATGGCGGAACAGCACTGCCATAAAAACCATTCCACGCACCGTTTAACCAGTTTCCAACCATTACATTCCGGTCGGAAGGAAAATTTTGGGCAATGTTAGCAAAATACTGAGACTGTAAATCTCCAAAAAGACTTTGGTAGGTTTGCCAGCTCGCAGTCAAACCTCTGTATTGAGCAGCCGCAAAAGCATTACCCACTCCGGAAGCATCTAGTTCCGTCAGCTTCGTAGGGTCGGTATTATATTCCTCAAACTTGTCTGTACAAGAGGAAATGCTTATGGCAAACACCATCATCAGCCCTATTGTGAATAATATTTTTAAATTTTTCATGTGTTATGAATTAATAGTTTTAAAAAGATAAATTTAAATTTAGACCTATCTGGCGAGTTGATGGCATCGAAAATGACTCCAAACCTACAGTGGTATTTTGCGCACCAGCAGTAAGCTCAGGATCAAAACCTTCAGCCTTGTTCATCAGGAAAAATAAATTTCTGCCAACCAATGATACAGAAGCCGACTGAAAAGGCAGCTTAGTAAACATGTTTTTCGGTAAGGCATAACTTAAAGACATTTCTCGCATACGTACATTCGTTGCATCATAAGTGAACACTTCACCTGCCGGAGTATTACGTCCACCTACTTTTTTCCAGTACTTCTCTGCCGTAGTGGCCACCGTATTTGGTGCACCTGCCGTTGTTACTCCCTGAAATATATACGAATCTCTTCCCGCAATGGTTTGCTGAGTTACACCATCAGAGTATATAATTGCATTAGTGAATGATGAAACTACTCCGCCAACTCTGGCACTTATCAGGAAATTAAGTGTAAACTTTTTGTAAGATAGGTTGTTACTTATTCCTCCCATCCAATCAGGTCTTGTATTACCCATATAAACGGTAGTTCCCGGAGTGATTAAAGGTAAACCTGTTGGATCGACCAATATTCTTCCCTGAGTATCGCGCTGATATCCTCTGCTGAACACCTGACCCAGTGGCTCGCCTTCTAAAGCGCGTTGAAAATTCATAAAATCATTTCCAAGATTTAAAACCTTCAAATCAGGAGTGAGTTCAACCAATTTATTTCTGTTACGCGAATAGTTTAAATCGATATCCCAACGGAAATTATCGTTTCTGATTGGAGATCCGTTCATGGTTAACTCAACTCCGGAGTTCCGCACTAAACCAGCGTTAACAAATTCCGACGACCAACCAGAAGCTGGTGGGATTGAAACACGGAACAATTGGTTTTTAGAATCACTATTATAATAACCTAAATCAAATCCTAAACGATTATTAAAAAACTTAACTTCTAAACCAACTTCCTGTGCAGTAGTTAATTCTGGTTTCAATGTTGGAAATGGTTTAACCGCATCACGACTAATAAAACCATTAGGCCCTCCAGGAAGAAAACTATAAGTCTGAGTTAAAAGAAAAGGCGACGCATCATTACCTGTCTGAGCATATGATCCTCTCAATTTAGCAAACGATACTGATGATGGCAGAGTAAATATATTCGAAAGAATTGCTGAGAAACCTGCAGAACCAAATAAGTATGACTGACTTTCTTTAGGAAGAGTTGAAGACCAGTCATTACGAATTGAGCCGGATATGGTTAACGCGTTCTTAAATGTAAAGTCGGCCGTTGCAAATAAGCCCTGCTTTTCAGTAGGAACAACGGATCTGTCAGCTGAAGGAGCCCTTCCGTTGGATGGAATGAACAGGTTATCACGACTTAAACCATTAGTATTAGTAGACTGGGCTATCCTGTCTACATGCTGAAGATTTCCACCAAATGTTGCATCAACTGTAAGATCTTCCAATATTGACTTTTTGAAAATACCAATTATATCAAAGTTTGTCTCTGCGATATCACGGAAAATTGTAGCATAATTACCAAAATCCGCTATAGTGTAGGTATCGTTAAAGATCTTATTGTCATGGTTGTCAATAGTTTTATCAATACCTGCACGACCCAGGATACTTAACGCATTGGAAACTTGATAAGTTACTGAACCAAACCCAGTTACGCGGTTTCTATTATCACTTGCAATAATACGGTTTTTCGTCCAGAAAGGATTTTCACCCCCGTTAGATCCCGGATTCCAATAGTTCTGACGTAATTTACCTGAAGATGGGTCGACATAATCATATTTCTGTGCAGCCTCAAGGGAAATATTACGTGGAATACGCAGGATGTGGCGCTGATTGTTTGAATAAGATTCACCGGTATGTTGTCTGTTATCAACATTCTCATTAAGGTAAGTAATTTTGGAATCATAAGAAATTTTTGAGCTGACCTTACCGCCAACGCGTAGATTGACTGTATTTCTAGCCAACTCGTTCTTTGATAAAATTCCACTTGCATTTACATTGGTATAAGAAAAATATGTTTGAAATTTTTCGTTGCCACCTGAAAATGCCAATGAATTTGAAAACTGCTTACCAGTCGTAAAGAAGTCCTTGTAATTATTTGGCTGAGGAGTAAAACTATAAGTCTTACCTACATCGGCCGGATCGTTACCCCATAAGGCAACCGATTGCCCCGTCATTCTAGGACCCCAGCTTCCTTCTTCTGCACGGTTGTAAATTCCACCCGCACCCTGTCCGAATTCGTTCTGGAAATCCTGAAGAATCATTGGATTTTCAATTTGGGTGGAACTGTTAAATGTTACACCATAGCCTGTTTGTGCTTTTCCTTTTTTAGTAGTAATAAGCAATGCACCATTTGCAGCACGGCTACCATATAGAGCAGTAGCTGAAGCACCTCTTAAAACACTTATTGACTCAATATCGTCGGGGTTAACACTTGAAAGACCATCACCACCGTCACGACCTCCGTTGGCGCCTCCAGGACTGAAATTCGAATTGTCCATTGGTACTCCGTCAATTACGATCAAAGCCTGATTGTTACCAGTAATCGAACGGTCACCTCTAAGTACAACCCGGGTGGATCCGCCTAGACCTGAAGAAGTTCGTGCTACATTCAGTCCTACTACGCGCCCTGACAGAGAATTAGCCACGTTCAATTCCTTGGCTTGAGAGAAGGACTCCGTATTAATTTGCTGAGTTGCATAACTCAAGACCCGTTGGTCCTTAGTTATACCTAAAGCAGTAACCACAACCTCTCCTAACGCAGTTGCATCAGCAGCAAGCACTACATTCAGAGTTGTTCGGCCGTTAACAGCAATTGTCTGGCTGGTATAACCAATATAAGTAAACACCAGAGATGCCGAGTTCGGCACAGAAATCGTAAAATTACCATTGGCATCAGTACTTGTACCCTGAGCGGATCCGCTTAACTTCACGCTTACTCCCGGAAGGGGCAAATTGTCGGAGTCAGTAACTTTACCGGTTACGCTGATATTTTGCGCAAAAACAAACGTTTGGCAAAACAACAGTAACACGACGAGTTTGTAAATTTTTTTCATGTTCGCTTTTTGTGTTTAAGGTTTAAAACTTATTCTATCGTATATAGAATTGAAGCATTAGAATGACAACACCACAATTCCCAACTAAATTTAATTAAAAAAAAAGTTAATACAACCTTAAGGTTGAAAATTTTTGACTTAAAAAATACGAAACGACGTATTTCTTTCCCCAATTATTGAAAGAAAATTTGGTAAATGGATAGTTTCGATAATGAAACTCCTGAATTCCAGGGTAATTAATTTGCTATTGTAACATAATTTCATGTGGGATACTGATACTATAAGCTCATAAAAAAAGCCCCCCGATGTTCGGGAGGCTTTCTAATTAGACGAGATAATACTTATTTTACCCAATATAATTTAACTGTTTCGTCGTCTTTTCCACCAAGGTGGGCAGCAACGGCAGCATCATAAGCTTTCTGACTTGCAGCAGCCTGTACCAAAGGTACAGTTACCTTTTTAATAAAGGTTCCAAGCGGGAGAAGCGGGTTTGCCGGAGCCATAATATGGTATAGCTTAGGATAACCTGTTCGTCTGAACTCGGACCATGCTTCTGTTCCTTCAGGGAACATTGCAATCCATTTTTGAAGAATGACTTTCTCTAATTTTTGCTCAAATGTAGCTGCATCATCCCATTTAACAGTTACGTCAGACAATCTAGGGCTGTCGTATTGGTTATTTGGTCTTTTCGGATCCACATATGCCAACTGCATTGAAGTGCTGTTTAAATATCCCGCTTCAGCCGCACCATTCAATTTAAGTGATGTCCTGATACCTGCTTCGTAGAAAGACTGAGCCGTTCCTGTACCCATGTTCCATCCTCTTAACACACCTTCAGATCTTAGGAAAAAGCTTTCAGCACCATCGACCTGCTTCATTGGTGCAGCTTCTGCGATATTGTACTTAGAATAGTTCTCGTAAACTACTTTAGTCGGACGATCAACTCCCGGGCGGATACCTCTGTATGTTCCGGCAACCGCAGGATCAGTAGCTCTCAAAACGTATACTGGTAAGCGCGGATCATTTAAGCCTTCAAGATATGTGACTACCGCTGCAGAGATCCTTGTATCAGACCATGCGTTTGTCATCGTGAAGTGGCCGTTTACACCATTAGCACTTGTAACTGACCAGTGTCCTGTAACATCATCCATCAGGCCTCCAGCAGCAGAAGAAGCCGCTTTTTCAGCCTCAACCTTAGCCATAGGAGCATCAGCAGTTCCTGATAAACGCATTGCTAAACGCAGGCGAAGAGTGTTTGCCAGCTTAATCCACTTAACATAGTCTCCAGCAAAAGAAGATGGATCCCATTTCTTAAAACGAATATTATCAGCATTCGGATCTGCCATTTCGGAGGCTTTCAAAGAAGCCACTGCAACGTCCAGATCTTTGAACATCTGAACATAGGCTTCCTTTGGAGAATTCCATTTAGGCTCCGCAGTCAAACCATATTCAACATACGGATAAGTTCCATATGTATCGATGATACGATGCCCCCCAGCTACTTTTAAGATTAACGCAATGGCATAAAGATCGGGATACTTGGTATCAAAACCATTCTTTTTCATCTGAAGCCAGTTATTCATAATCCCGTTCGTCGGAATATTCCAGGCACCTGTCCATGAGATCCTCGTTACATAGGTGGTAGTATTAACATTACCCAGGAAATTACTAGGAGCCTCTAAGTAATTAGCATATGATTCAGCCAGCAAATTTTGCTGTGTCTGGTTGGCAGTTCCCGGAGCGTTTACAGATCTGATCATGGCCGGAAGAAGGAAACCACCTTCATTCGCGTCCATCTTAAGATCATCCGGAGCTATATTCTTCAGGTTACTTTCATTCATCCCCTCCATCTTGTCTGTACAGGAAGAGGCAACTGATAATAGCAATCCTAAACTAAAAAGCTTAACACTGTTTTTAATTAATATTCTTTTCATTTTTTTCTCGTTTCTAATTTTTTATTATAGTCCTGCTCTCAGGGTTAAACCGATAGATCTTGCTGAAGGCATTTGAAATGATTCGAAACCTTGTCCGCCATCACCTGTACCGTTAGCTAATTCCGGATCGAATGGAGCTTCTCTGTGGAAGAAGAACAAATTTCTGCCAACTAAAGTAAGGCTCATATTTCTTACAGCGTTCGTGAATTTAGGTAGAGTAAATCCAAGAGCAAGCTCTCTCATTCGGATATTAGTTGTATCAAAAAGATAAGTATCAGCTAATGCACCACCATCTGCTTTTGCAGAAATGAATGAGTAGTATAACTCAGGGCTAACTCTTTTAGGGCCGCCAATGTCCATCAAACCATCAGCTGAGTTACGCGCATCGCCAGAGCGTTGAGATAATCCTTTGTAGTCTAACCACTGCTCAGTAGATGATGAAGTTAAACCACCAAAACGGCCGTCAACGAGGAATGACAATGTGAATTTCTTGTAGCTGAACTGGTTGTTCATATTCAATAAGAAATCAGGATTTGCATTTCCTACGAATTGATTATCAACTGGAGAAATGATCGGCAAACCAGTTGCAGCGTTATAAGTAATATTACCATTAGCATCCCTTACATATGTTTTTCCAAAAAGGTCCATAAAAGAAGGAGTCCGACCGGCTGCTAGAGTACTTCCAGGACGTAGTAACCAGGAATGTACTAACCTGTTACCGCCTGCAAGAACGAAACGGTCAGCGCTCAAAAGAGGGCTTAGTGATTTAATTTCGTTAACGTTCTTAGAGAAGTTAAAGCTTGGAGTCCAGTTCACTGCACCGAAGTTAGCATTGTAGCTTAAGCCTGCCTCAATACCTCTGTTCTGAACAGACCCCCCATTGATCCAGAAGTTCGATGCACCGGCACCTGATGGTGCAGTGATCGAAATTACCTGATCATCTGTTGTTCCATTATAATAAGTTACACTCAAGTTCAGTTTGTCTTTGAAGAAACGCAGGTCTGTACCAATTTCCCAGGATTTTGTACGCTCAGGACTTAATAGAGAAGTATCAGTTCCGCTAAAGAAAGGCAGACTACCTCTACCGTTGATATTCTCATTATTAGCAATCGAATAGTACGGGTTCCTGTTGTTTGCACCTCTTGGTAAAGAGTTACCTACCTCAGCATATGTACCACGGATCTTAGCAAAAGAAAGGATGTCGTTTGATCCAATAGTTTCAGTAAGGATATAACCTAAACCAACAGAAGGGTAAAAGAATGGTTTGTCTACAGTGTAGCTCCACTCATTTCTTCCGGTAACATCCAGGAATAAAGTTTCTTTCCATCCAATTGACGCAGTTCCTAATACAGCTTGCTCAAGATATTTAGTAAGTGCTTCACTTGAGTTAAACTGTCCTGTAGTTCCATTAAGGCCCTGCACGGAGAATGCATTTGGATAAGCTAAAGTATTACCAGAACCAGCATTTGATACACTGATACTTTGGTTTCTCCCTTGCTGATTAATGAATCCGGCAGAAGCATTTAAAGTGATATTGCTACCAAAACTTTTATTAGCGTTCAACAATAATTCTGTGTAGAAATCACTACCTCCTCCAAAACCTCTGCTATAAGCACCATTAGGGCCATAGTTAATCGGCTCTGCTGTTGCATAAACACGGCTTTCGCCGTTATTGTCGCGTAATGTGTAAGTTTCACGAGCAGAAAAATTCAACCAGTTATTGATATTCCATTTTGCTCCAACATTCATCACCGTACGATTGTTGTAACTATTGTTCTGGCGCCAGTTTACTAACCAATACGGGTTTTGATTTGAACTATGCTCATTTTTAATGTATGGCCAATTTTGTGCCCATAAACCACGTGTAGCATTCCAAACAGTTCCTTTGTTAGCACTGTAATTGTCCATGTTATCGCCGGTGGGGAAGAGATATAAACCGAACATAGGGCTATCTGTCCACCCATTACCGTTAACATTTTTAGTGTAATTGTTGATATAGTTGATACCACCGTTCAGTTCTACTTTGTCTTTAAATAATCTGGTGTTTCCTCTGAGGGTTACGTTATGACGAGTGTAATCGTATCCAGGGATCAAAGCTTTGTTCTGAGTGTTCGCATAAGAAAAATAGATTCTTTGTGCTGCTGTACCACTACTTACGGACAGACTGTTGATATAGTTTTCTCCTGTGCGAAAAAAATCTGCAATGTGAGAATCACTTCCATTAGTTATTTTTGGACCCCAACTATCATTGATCTTGGAAGAAACAACTGCTCCATTGAGTCCCGGGCCAAAATCTGTTTGTACATCCGGCAACAATAAAGGTTTGTCATACATTGCTGTACTGGCGAAATCAACATTGACCGCCCCAAGCTTACCTTTTTTGGTAGTGATCATGATTACTCCATTTGCTGCGTTACTTCCGTAAAGGGCAGAAGCAGAAGGGCCTTGAAGTACCTGAAGACTTTCAACATCTTCCTGGTTAAAATCAGAGAATCCCATAGGAATTCCATCAACAACATAAAGAGGCTGGTTTCCCTGAGCAATTGATTTATTACCGCGAATAATGATACGAGGTGAAGAACCCGGTCCTCCATTACCCTGAGTAACAAATACACCGGCAGCTTTACCAGCGAGGGCATTTAAAACGTTTGCTCCTTTTACAGCATTAAGCTCTTCTGCAGATATGTTGGTCGTGTTATAAGTTAAACTTTTGGAAGATCTTTCGATGCCCAAAGCAGTTACTACTACACCTTCCAACTGTTGTGCATCATTAGCCATCCTGATGTTGAGAGTCGTACGACCCTGAACAGGAACAGTTTGAGTAGTGAAACCAATTGAAGTAAATACAAGAGTGCCCGTCCCAGGAACTGAAATTGTAAAATTACCGTTGGTGTCAGTACTTGTTCCCTGAGCAGATCCGCTTACCTTCACGCTTACGCCTGGAAGGGGTAGATTGTCAGAGTCAGTAACCTTACCGGTTACACTGATATTTTGCGCAAAAACATACGTTTGGCAAAGTAACAGTAACACGACGAATTTGTAAATTTTTTTCATCATAAAACTTTTTTTGTGTTAGGTATAAATAATTAATTTTTCCGCCGAATTTTATAAATCCCCGCATGAGAATCCCGTAATAATCGGCCTTCCTAAAGTAAGCATTTAAATGATTCAGCCAAGCTTTTACAGCATTTCGAGGGGTAGTAAAATGCTCATCGTAACCCCTTTTCTAAGATCTTAGAAATAACCAAGTTACAATCAAAACAGAGATTGATAATCAATAATAATGGACAGCTTGGAAAATATATTATAGTAATATTTTAGTTGCGAATTTACTATCGTGATCAACCGAGACTGCCAATTTTAATTTGGCATTGTTCTTTTGAAGGTGAAATTGATAATCGGTACCGAGTAGTTCAAGGTCTTGATTGTCCTTAAAACTTACACCAGGAAAATGCTTTTCGAGTAAAGAAAGGTCTGCACGATATTTTCCATTTTTTGCCCGGTATTCCTGCATCAAATAATAGCATGCTGCTTCATCGTCCCTTCCATCTATGTTTAATGCTTGTGATGTCTTGAGGATAAGTGCAAGAACGTGGTACGGTTAATATCGGGGCCAGCGTTTTATCCGTTTGCTGAGCAGAGATGTTTACAGAACACCCGAGAAATAATTACCAGCAGGGCCAGTTTTATACTCTTAATGTGTGCTTTCTTCATATTAAAAATTTCGCTTTCTTCTGTAAGCAGTATAGTTCACAAAAAGGACAAAACTGAGAATCAAAAGGCCAAAGAATTCGCGCGTTTCTTCAATCCATGGTGCACTAGCTTTCATACTCTGAGCGATGTTTTCGGCATCATGCTCATTCATCCAGTTAAGCACTCCATATTTGTCAAAGAAAAGGTAGGTACCATAAATCAGGTAAACTATAATTCCTGTCAAGTAGGCTCTAGGAAAAAATACTCCCTGGTATGCTTTGAAACAAAGAAAGGCAGCATACAGGTAGATAGGGATCCAGAGATAGGGATCGGGATCGTTGTATTGGAGGGCCGCGGAGATTATAAAGAGGATGGTGAAGAGGATGTTGAAGACTTTCATTGAGTTGTAAGTTTTACGTTATAGGTTGCATGCGTACGGAGCGTTTCAAAATAGGCGTTACTTAGGCAACAACTTCGCATCCCCAGTTTTCAAATATTCCTCAAACTGCTTCAACAACTCCGGATCCTTTGGCCGTCCGTAAATATCGCTGGATTTATAACGCTTCAGATCGAATGCTTTCTTCATCCAAACATCCCTTCGGCGATCGCGGATAACATTTCTGATTACAGCCGATACAAATTGCGGGGGGACAGCCAGGATGCCATCCTGATCTCCGATAATAAGATCGCCCGGCATGATGATCGCGTTTCCAATTCTTACTGGTACATTAATACCTGATACTGTAGCGTTGCTCAAAGGTCCGGGGTATGTTCCACGGTAAAATGCCTGCATTCCGCTCTGCGCCATATTCTCGAGAAGATAGATCCCGCCATCTACAACCACTCCCGTTTCCGTTGTCTTCCAGATATAGTAAGCTAGTTTGTCTCCGATATATGTTCCGCCCTGTACCTTACCAAAAAGATCGACTACAACAAGATCATTTTTCTGCAGCATGTCGATAGTGGTCTGATTGCGCAGGCCGGTAAAATTATTCTTTTTAGCTTCATTTTGCATCCCGACAACAAGGTCGGGCCGGGAAGGAATAAACTGAACCGTAAACGCCCTGCCATATAGCTTTTTACCCGGATGAAGAGTCTTCCATCCGGCTTCATACTGATTAGCATATTCTCGTGGGATGGATCCAACGGCTTCAACAACCTGGATCTGCATCTGTCTGAAGGTATCTAATACAGCTTCCGGAATCATAGGCCTTCCACCTGGGAAACGACCGAAAGGATTTTCTGCTGTGAAGCTCTTCATTTGATCTTCAGTAAAATTATACAGCTGGGCACTTGCTCCCTGAATAATAGTCACAGTGCCAATCAGAAATGAAAATGCTAGCTTTCTGGCTCGCTGTCTGCATTTTCGGTTAAATATTTGATTCATAACTATCATTTAGATTAAGATCAGCTTGCTGGTATTACCGCCTTAGTCGATTTTTTAGTTAATAAATGAATAATTATCCACGCTACTAGATAAGTTACCCCGCAAATAGTAAAAATTACATTGTATCCGCCCGTGAGGTTGCCGCCTGCTTTATAAACATCGAGAATCTGGCCTACAAGTAAAGGAAACAGTATCCCTCCGATAGCCCCGGACATTCCCGCGATACCAACTACAGAACTTACAACCTCCTTTGGAAACATATCTGAGGCCATGGTAAATACATTGGTAGCCCAAGCCTGGTGAACGGCCACTGCAACACTTATCAGCCCTACTGCAACCCATTTATCGGTGACAAACCGGGCTATGGCTATCATAATTATTAACTCAAGAATGGCAACAAATAACAACACACCTTTCCTGGCTCTTAAAGTCGGCCAGCCTTTTTTGATTAATACCGAAGATAAATAGCCGCCTGCAATACTGCCGACTGTGGTTGCACCATAAATTATCAAGAGCTCCGGGCTGATGACTTTCAAATTCAAATTAAATGCTGCTGAAAAATATGAAGGCAGCCATATTCCAAAAAACCAAAAAATTGGATCGATCAGGAGCTTGCCGGTGATCACTGCCCATGTTTGCGGCAGGGAGAAAAGTTTATACCAGGAAGCCGACTTTTTGCTCTCAACCTGAGTACCTGATTCATCCTCTTTGTCGCTTTCGATATATAAAAGTTCTTCGTCTGTGAGCCTTTTCTGACGCGATGGAATCTCATAAAAAATAAGCCAGAACGCCAGCCAAACAAAACCTAATGCTCCCGTAATGACGAACACGCCTTTCCATCCGTAGCCCTGCATGATAACCGGCACTAAAATCAGAGCAAGTACACTTCCTACCGCGGTTCCTGAATTAAATATACCTGTAGCCAATCCCCTTTCTTTACGGGGAAACCACTCCGACACCGCCTTTACTGCTGCAGGAAAATTTCCTGCCTCTCCAATACCGAGGGAAGCCCTCGCAATGCCGAATCCCACCACTGACCTGGCGGCCGCATGAAACATTCCAGCTATACTCCAAACTATCACTGATACGCTATAACCTATCTTAGTCCCAACCTTATCAATAAATTTCCCTGAAATGAGCAAACCAATCGCATAAGCGAAAGAGAATGCAGACATGAGGCTGCCAAAATCGGTTTCAGACCAGTTGAACTCAACTTCCAGTGTAGGTTTTAGTAACCCAATAACTTGTCTGTCGAGATAGTTTATTACGGTTCCTGTAAAGAGGAGGGTTACGATAATCCAGCGGTAGTTTTTTACCTTCATTTATGGTCGTTTTTTTTGCTCTTCCCCGACGGGATCGGGGAAGATAATTACCCCGGTCTTTGTTCCTTGCTCTTTGTTCCTTGATCTTAGATAAAGTACTTCACAAACCCCCTAAAATGCTCTTCCAATCCATTCCAGTTTTCTTCTTTTATCAATTCTTTATCAAATAGTTGCCCGCCAACACCTAAACCATCTGCTCCAGCCTTGATAAACTCTGCTATATTATCTTTATTAATTCCGCCAGTGGGCATAAGTTTGATCTGGCTAAGCGGGGCCTTTACATCTTTGATATATCCGGAACCCAGAGAAGTTGCGGGAAAGACCTTTACCATGGATGCTCCCAGTTCCCACGCACGATAAATTTCTGTTGGGGTAAATGCTCCGGGAAAAATGGGGATCTGTTGGTTTACACATAATTTAATAACCGCTTCGCTGATGATTGGAGTGACTATAAACTGCGCTCCTGCAGATAAAGCTTTTTTAAGGTCGCTTTCATTGCATACTGTCCCGGCTCCAACATTAAGCTGTCCGCCGTAATTATCAGTTGCATATCGAATGATCTCAGCTGCTGAAGCCGTGTTCATGGTTATCTCGATGGTCGTTAATCCGGATGATACATAAACTGGCAATAGCTGCTTAACTACCTCGAAGGAGTGCCCTCTGATTATCCCAACTAAAGGGACACTGTAAAATATATCCCAGCAGAATTCCGTCTTATTCATATTGCCTGATCAATGCCCTGAATACCCGAACCTGTCCCGCAATGGTCGCTTTATCTATCAGCTCGGGTTCAATAAAAGTAATATTTTCTGTCAAATTCAACGATTGAGATGCAATTTTATACTGATTATATAAATGCTTGCCGCTGCAAATTATTAATTGACTATAAGACTCATCACATAGTTCATTCAATTCGTTTCCGATAAGCAAGCCGCTCAGGTAAAAAGCATTCTGGTCTTTACTGAACCTGGAGAATAACTGGTTGGTTCTGGTAGTAAAAAGGGTATTTAACAAACTTGCAGTGCCTGACGCCTCTACACCACTTATGAACGCAGTTTTATTGGATTCTGCATGGATATCTCCGCCAGGGCTAATGGAGTCTTTAAGAATACTAAATTCTGATAATATATTAAAAACCTCTCCAGTCATGAATGTCCGGAAGCTGATTATACCTCCCCGTTCTACCCGCATATGCTTTGAATGGGTACCTGGGAAAACCAGCACAGAATCGCTTTTATCCAGCGTAGAAGTTTCACTAAGACTGTACAAGCCAATCAGCTGAGCCTCCTCTCCTCTCATAACATCATTATCACTCTTTACGCCTGAAACCAGAATTAAAGGGCAGTCCGTTCCATTAAAATCAGGTATTATGACAGACGATACTCCGGTCCCGTCGAGAGGAAATGGCAATGATGCATAGGCAATTTCCTGCATACCCAGGGAGGATGAGGCCATGCCTGAAACAATTACCGGAATATCTGAAAGGTTTGAATCAGAACTCTGAGCTAAATCATGTATCGCCGACCGAAGGCGTGATGCATAAAAATCAAACCTGTCAACTGAGCTATCTAACTCCCATGCTCTGAAAGTGCCGGCTACTCCGTCGGACGATTGATGCTCCGCTATCACGGAGTAATCGAAGGTATTAACGAGGCGTAATCTGAAAGATGTTGTGCCCCAGTCGCAGCAGAGGAGGGT
>JAZKHM010000248.1:0-7944 GCA_040385405.1 Bacteroidota bacterium
AGCCGCGTAATGGAAGCCTCGGAAAAATTTGGTCATGGGAAATATGTAAGTTGCCCGATACCTGTTGCCAATTACCAGGCTGGACGCATATCCGTTGCCCGTTACCTGTTGCCAGTTGCCTGGCTGGACGCATATCCGTTGCCAGCCTGCCTGTCCGGTAGGCAGGTTACCTGTTGCCTGGCTGGATGCATAGGTATGACGGTTAAGTTTCTAATATACTTATTAGTAGACAAAGAGCAATGAATTTTAATATTACCAGTAATTCATCTCCGATTAGCCTGGCAACGGGTAACTGGTAACTGGTAACTGATCCCTGGTCACTGTTAACGAGTCTCGCTGTACAATTAACAAAGCTTCTAAATAAAGAAATTCGTACTTTTGCCGCCAAGGCTTTTTCTTTATCTAATCCCCTGCCCATGTGGAATAACTTTTCCAGGTTCATACTATCCAATCGCATTTTAATTCTCGTGTTCTTTTTCGTGGTTACGGCCTTTATGGCGTGGAAGGCGAGTTTCGTAAAACTTTCATACACGGGCAGTAAGATTCTGCCGATGACTGATTCGGCATTTATCAAGTATAACAACTTTAAGAGCAAGTTTGGCGAAGATGGCAACATGATGGTTTTGGGAGTCAGCTCCCCGGATCTTCTTAAAAAAGATCAGTTTAACGATTGGCAGAAACTTGGAAACGACCTGGGAAAGCTGGAAGGAATTAACACAGTTCTTTTTATTGGAAACCTGTTCAACCTTACTAAAGATACCACCAATCAGCGTTTTGTGTTAAATCAGCTTAGTGCCAGTCCTATGGGCAGTGAAGCTGAAATGGACAGCCTGAAAAAACAGATCTACGACCTCCCGTTTTACGAGGGCCTGCTTTACAATAAGGAAAGCCATGCCACATTAATGGCCATAAATTTCGATCATAAAATTCTTAATTCAAACCGTCGCGCGCCTGTCATCAAAACGATCCGCGATAAGGCTGATGCCTTCAGCAAGAAAAACAATATTGAAGTTCATTATTCCGGACTGCCATTTATCCGTACTGCCGTAAGCCAGCTGGTTTCGAGGGAATTCGTACTTTTTCTCGGCCTGTCTATCCTGGTGGCTGCGATCATCCTATTCATTTTTTTCAGGAAGTTCTACCCGGTCGTGTTCCCGATACTGCTTGTCGTTGCCGGGGTAATCTGGAGTTTGGGAACGCTTGTCATGTTTGGATATGAGATCACTATTCTTACCGGGCTGATACCTCCCTTAATTGTTATTATAGGTATTCCGAATAGCATACTCCTGCTCAACAAATATCATAACGAACTGAGAAAGCATGGGGATAAAGCCAGGGCTCTTCACGTTACGATCTTACGGATTTCAGAAACGACCCTTATAGCAAATATTACTGCAGCTATTGGTTTCGGTGTACTCTATTTCACAGGAAGCGCCTTACTTGTAGAATTCGGGCTGGTAGCAGCAATAAATGTTATGGCTACCTGGTTCATATGCTTATGCCTCATACCAATTATCTTCAGTTATCTGCCTGTTCCGAAGCTAAAACCGCAGGAAGAGCATGACAAAGACCTGCTTCACCGGATGCTTATAAAAACTGATGAACTTGTTCATAAAAAAAGCAGGCTTATTTATATGGCTACCGCACTGATCACTGTAATTTCCCTTGCAGGCGTGTTACAGATCAAGGTTAACGGATATGTGGTGGATGACCTTCCTCAAAACTCCCCGATAAACCGCGACCTGAAATTCTTTGAGAAAAATTTTGAGGGTATCCTGCCCCTGGAGTTAAGTATTGATACGAAAAAGAAGAACGGTGTACTGAATTTATCAACAATCAAGAAAGTTGACCGTGTGGAAGAGATGATCTCCGCTTATCCGGAATTTTCCAGGTCGGTTTCACTGAATAAGGCGCTGAAGTACGCCTCACAGGCATTCTATAACGGGGACCCGCAGTTCTACCGCATCCCAAATGATATGGAGAAGAATTTCGTGCTGAGCTACCTGGCCAATTCTGGTGGCAACAGCAATATGCTTAAGGGTTTTGTAGACAGCAATAAACAGGTGGCCAGGGTGAGTTTCCAGATGGCCGATGTGGGTTCGAGCCGGATGAACACCCTGCTCGAAGAGTTAAAGCCAAGAATAGATTCGATACTTGACCCCGCCAGGTTTGATGTTCTCCTTACGGGATCCAGCATTATATTCTCCAAGGGTACAGACTATATGCTCCAACATCTGATGGAAAGTATTATCCTGGCTATCGTGCTGATTTCATTGCTGCGGCTGGCTCAGTTCAAAGACCTGCGTATCATGTTTATCTCCCTGCTGCCCAATGTTATACCACTGATAATTACCGCCGGGCTTATGGGATTTTTTAATATCCCGTTAAAACCTTCTACCATCCTGATCTTTACCATAGCATTCGGGCTGGCATCTGATCAGACCATTTATTTCCTGACGAGATATCAGCAGGAACTGCAGTCGACAAACCTGAGCACTTCACAGGTAATTTCAGATACCATCCGGGAAACCGGGGTAAGCATGACTTATATTGCGCTGGTATTATTCTTCGGCTTTGGGATTTTTACCGCATCCACTTTTGGCGGCACAATGATCCTGGGCTTACTGCTTTCGATAACACTTATTATTGCTCTGGTATCGAATCTGACACTTTTACCTGCTCTGCTGGTATTGCTTGATAAACGCAAGATTAAAAGGGATGCCCGGGCCAGGGGGGAGACCTGGGACATTTAATGAGTGGAGAGTGGAGAATTGAAAGTGGAGAGTTAACCAGACGCTGTGACAGCACTTTCCACTGTCCACTTTCAACTTTCCACAGGTTTCTCTTCTTCCGATTCCGCAGCCCTCTCCTCCAAAATAGCTTTTCTATCCATCTTCCGGATAAGGCTATATAAAATATAAAGAAAGCCGGCACCGAAAGCGACGGTACCAATGATCATTGACCAGCCGTACTTATATATATCTTCTTCCATCAGGTAATAACCGAACAGGACAAAAGCAACTCCGACAATAATTAGCAAAATGCCGCGACGCATGTATTTGTTGAGCATATAATTTTGTTTATATACAAATATACAGTTTATCTGATTTATGGTTTGGTTGCTACGTCATCAGGGCGTCTGTTTAATATTGCTCGTCGTGCGCAGCTACCGAAATTTTAACGCAGGAGACGCAGAGTACCAAGGAGGGCGCAGAGGATTTGTGCACTAAATCAAAGCCAACCCGGCTAAAGCAATTCGGTCGGGCAAAGTTCGCAAAGGTTTACAAAAAGCGGATAGCATTGAAACTTCGTTTTAACCTCTCTGCGGCCTTTGCGCCGAACTTTGCGGCCTCTGCGTTAAAAATAGGCGCTTAGTTCTTTATTAATACAATCCCGGACTTGACTTAATCCTAATTGCGTTTTCAAAACTACCTAAACCTTAGGTTTCAACCCCAAAAAACCTTAACTTTGCATCCTTAAATTTAGGGTTAAAACACTGATGTACAAAGAATATAAGCAGCTTGATCTTTCGAAAACCGGCAAAGAGATATTAGAATACTGGAAAGGGAACCACATTTTCGAGAAAAGTATTTCAAACAGGCCTGCTTCGAAGTCTTATATATTTTATGAAGGACCTCCTTCGGCGAATGGCATGCCAGGGATCCATCATGTGATGGCCCGCTCAATCAAAGATATTTTTTGCCGCTATAAAACGCTGAAAGGATATCGCGTAAAGCGTAAAGGCGGATGGGATACGCACGGCCTGCCGATTGAACTTGCTGTTGAAAAGAAGCTTGGGATAACCAAAGATGATATAGGCCGGACCATTACGGTTGAAGCTTACAATGCGGCCTGCCGTACCGAGGTGATGAAATACACGGATGTATGGAACGACCTGACGGAGAAAATGGGTTACTGGGTAGATCTTAATGATCCCTATGTAACGTATGAAAATGAGTACATCGAAACACTCTGGTGGATACTGAAGCAATTTCATCAAAAGGGCCTTTTATATAAGGGTTATACGGTTCAGCCTTATTCGCCGGCAGCAGGAACGGGTCTAAGTTCCCATGAGCTGAATCAGCCAGGTACCTATAAAATGCTGAAGGACACTTCCATTGTTGCTGAATTCCGTATTAAGAGAGACCAGCTTCATCCGCTGATATCCGTTCTTTTCGAAGACGATGCCGAAGATACCGCGATTATTGCATGGACAACTACCCCATGGACGCTTCCATCTAATTGTGCGCTCGCGGTGGGTACGACGATCAATTATGTAAAAATCAAAACCTTTAATCAGTATACCTTTGCCCCGGTAAGTGTGGTACTGGCCCGCGACCTGGTTTCAAAGTACTTTAAAGAGGAAGCTAAAGATCTCCCTTTTGGGGATTATAAAGCAGGCGACAAACTTATTCCCTGGAAGGTTGCAGCCGAATTTAAAGGTTCTGAGCTTATCAACCTAAAATATCATCAGCTGATGACCTATGTCAGCAATGATAACCTGGAGAAGAACGCCTTCAGGGTTATACCGGCCGACTTCGTAACTACTGAAGACGGTACTGGTATCGTCCACACGGCCTCCATTTTCGGTGCGGACGATTTCCGTGCTGCCCGTGAAAACAATGTGCCTTCGGTAATGATTACCGATGAAAAAGGAAATGAACTTCCCTTAGTAGACAGGCAGGGCCGGTTCGTGAAAGAGGTAAGTGATTTTGCAGGCAGGTATGTAAAAGAAGAGTTTTACAGTGATGAGGAGCGCAACGATCCTGATTTCAGGCCAACAGACGTGCTTATCGCGATAAAATTAAAAGAAGATAATAAGGCTTTTGATGTCAAGAAATACGAGCACAGTTACCCGCATTGCTGGAGGACTGATAAGCCCGTTTTATATTACCCGCTTGACAGCTGGTTTATAAAAACTACCGCAGTAAAGGATCGTCTTGTAGAGTTGAATAAAAGCATCAACTGGAAACCGGAATCGACCGGTACAGGCCGTTTTGGCAACTGGCTGGAAAACCTGGTAGACTGGAACCTTTCACGTTCCCGGTATTGGGGAACTCCCCTCCCTATCTGGAGAACGGAGGACGGTGATGAGGAACTGTGTATCGGATCAATCTCTGAGCTAAGGGCAGGCATTGCCCGGGCAGTGGAAGCTGGTTTTATGGACGCTTCCTTCGAGATCAATGACATGCACCGTCCTTTTGTGGATGATGTAGTACTTGTATCGCCAACAGGCAAAAAAATGTTCCGCGAGCTTGACCTGATCGATGTCTGGTTTGACTCGGGTGCCATGCCCTATGCGCAATGGGGATTACCACCAACGGAAGCGGGCATGAAAGGTGAAATCAGTCCGAAAGAGTTTATAGAATATTGGAATACACATTCCGGGGATGGTAAAGAAGCGGGATCCATTTATCCGGCTGATTTCATTGCCGAAGGTGTAGATCAAACCCGCGGCTGGTTCTTCACCCTGCATGCCATCGCAGTTATGCTGAATGACAGTGTGTCGTTTAAAAATGTGGTGTCGAACGGACTGGTTCTGGACAAGAACGGGAATAAAATGTCGAAACGCCTCGGCAATGCAGTTGATCCGTTTGAAACTATTGAACAGTTCGGGGCTGATGCTACACGCTGGTACATGATCAGCAATGCATCGCCATGGGACAATCTGAAATTTAACAGCGAAGGTATAGATGAGGTTCGGCGCAAATTCTTCGGGACACTGCATAATACCTATGCGTTTTTCGCATTGTACGCCAACATCGATGGCTTTAGCTATAAAGAAGCCGACGTTCAGGAACGTCCTGAAATAGACCGGTGGATCATTTCACTACTAAATTCGCTAAGTCTGGAGGTAGATAAGCATTATGCCGATTTTGAGCCTACCCGTGCTACACGCGCCATCCAGAGTTTTGTAGATGAAAACCTGAGCAACTGGTACGTTCGTTTGTGCCGCAGGCGTTTCTGGAAGGGTGAATATACAGAAGATAAGATCTCCGCATACCAGACACTTTACACCTGCCTGAATACCATCGCCAAATTAATGGCGCCTGTAGCTCCGTTTTTCAGCGACAGATTATTTATGGACCTGAATGCGGTGACAAAGAAAGAAAGTGCAGAGTCTGTTCACTTATCAGACTTTCCCGCATTTGATAAAGCCCATGTTGATAAGGCTCTGGAAGAACAAATGGCAATCGCACAGGATGTTTCCTCGCTGGTACTTTCATTGCGCAAGAAAGTGGGTATAAATGTTCGCCAGCCATTAAGCAGGATCCTTATCCCTGTACTGGATAAGAAGTTCAAAACTAAAGTTGAAAATGTTAAAGACTTGATCCTTTCTGAGACCAACATCAAGAATATTGAGTATATTACCGATACGGCAGGTTTCATAAGCAAGAAGATTAAACCCAACTTCAAAGCTCTAGGCCCGAAAGTTGGTAAGGATATGAAAGTGGTGGCGGCTGCATTAACCAGTTTATCGCAAACGGATATCAGTAAATTTGAATCTGAGGAAAAATTTGATGTTCCGGGAACGGACTATTCGATTGATATTGAAGATATAGAAATTGTTGCTGAAGATGTGCCGGGATGGCAAGTGGCAAATCTTGGAAAACTAACTGTTGCTTTAGATGTTACACTAAGCAGTGAACTGAAGCAGGAAGGTATCTCCAGGGAGCTTGTTAACCGCATTCAGAACATGAGGAAGGAACAGGGCCTGGAAGTTACCGACAAGATAGAGGTTCGGGTGAAAGACCACCCTTACATTACAGAAGCTGTAAAAAATAATTTACCTTATATTTGCGCCGAAATTCTGGCAAATTCGATGGAACTTGTACAGGAACTCGAAAGCGGGGAAACAGTAGGCATAGATGAGAATGACTTAATGATATTAATAAAAAAAGTATAGAAATGGAGAAGAACGAAAAAACGAGATATTCTGACTCGGAATTGGTTGAGTTTAAAGAGCTTATTTTAGAAAAATTACGCAGTTCAAAAGAAGAATTAGGTGCTTTAACACAATCGTTAAGCAACCCGAATATGAATGGTACAGATGACACCGCTGGAACTTACAAAACTCTGGAGGATGGTTCCGCGACTTTGGAGAAAGAGTCAATCAACCAGTTGGCTGCCCGTCAGAAGAAATTTATCGACAACCTGGAGAGTGCATTAGTGCGCATAGAAAACAAGACTTATGGTGTTTGCCGTGAAACCGGAAAACTTATCCCTAAAGAACGCTTACGTGCGGTACCTCACGCTACCCTTAGCATGGAAGCTAAACTGAAGCAAGCCTAAATGAAAGCTTATTTTAAGCCATTTCTTGCTATCGTTCTAATTTTATTTGTTGACCAGGTCTTAAAGTTCTGGGTAAAACTAAATATGTCATTAGGCCAGGAGTTCAAGATTCTGGGCAATTATGCAATGATCCATTTCACCGAAAATAACGGTATGGCATTCGGTATGGAGTTTGGCGGGGAAGCTGGAAAACTTGCATTAACACTTTTTCGAATAGCCGCAGTTTGTGGAATAGGTTACGGAGTAGTATACCTTATCAAGAAGAAATATCACAGAGGATTGATTATGAACCTTGCTTTGATTTTTGCTGGAGCTATGGGCAACATCATTGACTCGACTTTTTACGGAATTATCTTCAGCGAGAGTACGTATTACGAGGCGGCTAAATTTCTGCCTGCTGAAGGCGGTTACTCGAGCCTGTTTCATGGTAAGGTTGTAGATATGTTTTACCTTCCGCTTATACAAGGTGTTTATCCCGCATGGTTCCCTTTCTGGGCGGGTGAGGAATTTGTTTTTTTCCGTCCGGTCTTTAATGTAGCTGATTCAGCAATTTCGATCGGAGTTGTGATGATACTGATGTACCAGAAGAGGTATTTTAAGGAAGAGAAAAAGGAAGAACTTTATCCTCACAGTGAGATGATTGAGGAGTAG
>JAZKHM010000248.1:8044-74546 GCA_040385405.1 Bacteroidota bacterium
TAAGGAAGAGAAAAAGGAAGAACTTTATCCTCACAGTGAGATGATTGAGGAGTAGTAAAGGAGCCAAGAGCCAAGAGCCAAGACTTCCACAAGGCGAAATAGAGAGCAAGGAACAAATAACAGGGAAAAATTACTTTCCACAAGACGCCTGGAGGGATGCCCGTAGTATACTAGAGCGATTCTTTGCGAGCGAAGCAATCTAAAGCGAGTGGAGAGTGGAGAGGTGAAAGTTGAAAACGGCTGTTAAAACCTGGATCTGCAAAGAGAGATTGCTTACAGCGTTTAGATCGAACAACTAAATAAGGGTTTTCTCCAAAAGTTCCTTGTACCATTCTTCGCCGTATTTACGGATAAGCGGTTCTTTGAGAAACACATGAACTGAAACCTTCAGCTCCCTGCCGAACGAGCAGGCGTCACTGCAAATATTCCAGCGGTCATAGTGTAATACATCAAATTCAGGATAATTGGTTATTCGTATGGGGTACAGGTGACATGATATAGGCTTTTTCCAGGCAATAGCACCCTGTTCATAAGCCTTCTCAATAGCACACTTGCTTATTCCGTTTTCCCAGGTTACGTAAGCACATTCTTTATTGGTATCAATACATGGCGTGGTATAATCGCCCTCGAAGTCCTTTACATAAGTTCCGAACTCCTCGATAACAGCAATGCCTTTCTCTGTCATATAAGGCTTTACGCGGTCGTATATATCGTCAAGAACAGCCAGTTCTGATCGTTCAAGCGGGGCACCAGAATCGCCTTCTATACAACATGCCCCCTTGCATTTATTCAGGTTACAGACAAAATTTTCTTTGATAATGTCCTCGTGGACGAGAGTGTGCTGGACTTGGATCATTAGGTGTTTTACGTTATACGTTGTACCTGCCTATCGTCAGGCAGGCGTTATAGGTCTGGACGAATAGGCGTCCGGTACGCTTGGGGAAATCCCTGCCTGACGGCAGGCAGGTTGATACTTGATACATGATTCCTGATACTATTTCGCGGCTGTCAAGGGGTATTTCAGGCCTTTGGCTGAGGTTAGTTCTAAAGTAACTGATCCGACCAGGATTTCCACCTGAGCCCTAACAGGAATCCGGTTTGCATCATCTGTTATCCAAAGATACAGCTTACTGTCCTTTCTGAAAATCCGTCCGGGTTGTATCGAGGGACTGAATTTTAAGCAGTTAAAGGTTCCCAAAGACGTCTTTACCTGTTCCTTTCCGACATATTGAACTTCCAGTTTTGACACACCATCATGCAGGAAGTAGTCCATACTGAACCTCGATCCGATTCTCAGTTTTGATATATCAAGATTCCTGGCGAAGTAATATGCGGAAACAACGTCAAATGTTTGTCCGTCGCCTTTAAAAGTCCCGTTATTGGAAACAATCTTCTTTTGGTCCTGATAGAACCTGGCCCTGTCGCTGCGACGGTAATTGGCCTCGCGGATGTTCTCTGTGTAGAGGTAAGGACTAAGATCAACGCGGTCTATATAAGAATCATACCGATTTCTTACCTTATAGAATACATTAAATGATCCGGCTGTTCTTCCTTCTGCTACAAGATGATAAACGGACTTATTGTCAAATTTGGTGTCGGAAGGCTCCACACGAATGTGCGCTTCTGCTGCTGTAATAAATCCGTAACGGAGCTTGTACGACAGCTGCTCACCCACCTGGAAAACCGGCTCCCTGATATTCACAAGCTCCTGCCCCAGGGCATCAGCAGCATACATCAGAAATAACAGGACTGCAAACTTCTTCATTTATCTTTAATTACTAACCGGCACGAGAACAATGAAATACATTCCTTCTCAACTCTCAACTTAATCTTTCCTCTTATATATAGGAACGGTAGAACACGGTTCTCCGTACATAATGCTTTTGGAAATTCCCGTTAATTTAACGGTAAGATCGATAAAAGCAGATTCCGGAACAGCAATCTCTCCGCATCCCTTGATTACAATCCGCTGGTCGCGATATTTTTCCAGATCAAGTTTAGCTAGTTCTCTTTCAAAAAGCAGAACCTCAAGTTGTTGCAGGTCGCCAAAAACAACCGTCTTTGCAAAAGGTGCCAATCGATTCGCCAAAAGCATATAAGCCCAGGTTGGAACTATTGCATCGGCGGTACAGGTTAGCGCTATATGCTTTCCGCTATACTGAGTCCAGTCGTGTTCTTTGATAAACTCTCTAAAGTCCTTCTCCCTAAGCATAAGGCCATGAAAAAGATTGTCTTTAATATCGTATAGCACGCGCTCACCCTGCGGAAACAATTCAGCAAGATCAAAGCTTACCAGTCCGCTTTGGGCGACTTTATTGATTATGTTTTCCTGGATTTGCATTTTCGTTGTTAGTTATTAGTGGTTAGTTGTTAGTGGTTAGTTGTTAGTTGTTAGAGCTGGACGGATAAGTATGTCTTTTGAAGGTATTAGGTTATTATCAAGGTAAACTTAACATTAGCCATTAAGTCCGCCTTCTCTTACATCAGACTTCCGACTTCAGACCTCCGACTTCTGACCTCCGACTTCAGATCTCCGACTTCCGACCTCCGACTTCCGACATCAGTCCTCAAAAAAAAAACCGGGAACGATCTAAAATCCTTCCCGGTTACAAAGTTAATGAATTATGGTCTTAAAAGAAGTTCACCCGGTTGTCTTTGATATCTGCCTTATCCCTCAAAACCTTAAATGCTTCTCCCGGGGCGCGCTGAATAAGAGCTTGTGCGGCCTGAATCTTTTGTTTAAACACGTTGGTAAGGGGTGCGGGGTTTGTAAAGCCATTCACCACAAAAACGTAAATTCCATTCTCTCCTTCAACAACTTCAGATAATTTACCTGGCTGTGACCCAAATATTGTACCTACCAGTTTATTTTCCTGAGCGATTCCAGGAATTACCGGGTTTGCAAATACAATATTTTGAACCGGAGTAACCGGGCGGCCGACCTTTTGCGCAACCTGCTCAATTGATGAAGCACCTGTGCGCGCTTTTGTCATCTTCTCGATAAGCATACGGGCTTTAACCTTATTACGCACCATTGGTTCGATCTGCTTTTTTACCTGGTCTAATGGTAAAGTTCCTTTTTCTAATACGTCGACAACTTTAGCGATAGCAAATTTATTTCCCATCTCAAATACTTGCTCGGACACGTCACCTTTATCTGCTCCAAAGGCCCAGCGGATCATTTCTCTTGGATTATCCAGTCCGGGAATAGCAGATTGTGTAGCAGTTACATTTTCAGCTATCAGCTTTGAATATCCGGCCTTTTGCGCCTGGGAGTTAAATCCTTCGGCATCTTTGGCTGTACTTAGAAACGCAGTCGCTCTGGAATACGCTTCCTGCTGCGTTTTGCTGCTGCTTGCAAGTGATTTGTCAACCATTGCGATTCTGGCCACCCGTGAACTTCCCACCTGACCGGTAATTTTGATAACGTGCACTCCAAACTGGGTAGTCACAACTTTAACATCTCCTGTTTTGCCGTTAAAAACCGCATCTTCAAATGCCGGGATCATAGCTCCTCTCGCAAATGTACCAAGATCACCGCCTTTATCTTTCGTACCGTCAGTTCCAAACTTAGCCGCCAGTTCAGCAAAACTGCCTCCTCTGGCTAAAAGCCCGGCGATCGAGTCTGCTTTTGCCTTTGCTTTATCTACCCCACCTTCCGTAGCCGGGTTAAGCAAGATGTGGCTTGCCTTCACAGAGTCAGGACTATTCTTGATATCGAGAACCTTTACCATCTTGTATTGTCCGTTGGAAAATACAGGCCCGATAAACGCGCCCCTTGAAGCAGCGAACACGGCAGAATCCAATGCCGCTTCAAGCTGACCCTTGCGGATATAGCTCACCGGCATTTTGGTTTCTGAGTTGATGCTTACAAAAAGTGAATCGTTAGTTGCAGCCCTGAATTCAGCAGCTGTTTTATCAACAAGGGCTTTTATTTCAGCTGTATCTGCCTTTGTAGGATTAGCGTCAAACACTATATATTCAATCGTCCTGGATTCCTGTTGATTTTTGAACCGATACTTATTATCATCATAATATTCTTTGTAGTCCTGCTCGGTTATTTTAGCCTGGTTGTCGGGAATTGATGCATATTCCAGGTTAACAAAGCGGAAATTGGCAAGTTTATTACGTTGAGAATAATCCTCCCTAGCCTCCAGTGAAGTAACGTATAGACTATTTTTAACCAGATTATTGTATTTCTGAGCCAGTTTGCTCTCGCGGATATTTAATAAAAACGAAGTCCACTGAACACTAACGGGGCTATTGGCATCCTGGGTTTTAATATTATCCAGGAAAGAGTTCAACTGAATACGGTTCAGCTGCCCGGTTTGCGGATCTCCAAAATTCTGCAGGATCTGCGGGTCCGGATTCTTACCGGTTATAAGATCGTTCAGCTCATTTTTACTGACCTGTAATCCAAGACGGGCGATTTCCTTATCCATCAATATTTTGGATACCGCCTGGTTCCAGGTATTCTCAATAATATAGGAAGTCATTTGCGGGTCCAGATTACTCTGACCCATCTGTTGTTTAAAGTTATTGGAATTCATTTCCACCTGCTCATTAAATTTAAGCACCGGAATTGCTTCCCCATCAACCTCTCCTACTTCAGTTTGGCTTGAATTTATAAAAGACCCGCCCATCTGAACAGCATCGCTCACTAAAAATGCAACAATTGCAAAACCGATAGCTCCAACGATAATAATCCCTGCGCGGTTCCGCAAAAAACCCATTATTCCCATATCAATATTTTTATATAATTTCTAAAAGAGGGCGCAAGATACAAAAATTGGAGAATGTTTAATAAAAATGTAACGGCTTATTAGAGTGGAGAATGGAGAATCAAAACCCTTGCTTGTCAGTCAAACTCAAATCCCCCGTAGCCTGGTTAATTTCGTAATATGAGAAATCCTGATTAGACCAGAAGTTAGTCCCAAAAAGAGTATTTCCCTGCGAGGTAATGCTTACCAGCCTATTGGAAAAAAACCGCCCTTTTGATTCATCCCATATTAGTTCTTCCGACTTAAATGTTTGGCCCTTGTTATTTGTAGCTACAACATTTCTTTGCAGCTCAACTACTTTCTCATTTTCGCGCCTTATTGCATAATCTGATTTCACCCGGCTGGTCTCCTGCTGATTGGCATCGTAAAAAATGACGAGAACCCCCTTTTTCATCTCAATATAAGGCTTTTCGGTTTTATAATGCAGGTATTCAGGTGTGATCATTTTTGCCTTGACGATAGAAGAATCACTGTAAATCACCGTAACACCCGTAGTTTTATCGACGGGTACTGAAAGTTTTTTTGCAGATATTTGTTCAACGTCCTTAAGATCGTTTTCACAGCCGGAAATAACGGAAATACACATCAGGAAATAGACACCGGCCATGCCTGCATTCAGGCAGGATATAAAACGGTGAAGTTTCATGATCTATTCAATATAGGTTTTCTGGAACCATTTATCATTGAGGGTAAAACCCAAATGCACATTCACGTAATTATCGCGGACCAGATTATTTTTTTGAGTGCCCCTTTTACCCACTTCGGTTGAAAGATTTATCCTGTAAAATGAAGATCGGCTGCTTGGTAATGGAAACCCTAATCCGAAAGTAAGGGCATATTGTTTAATATCATTATCCCCGATCTTTATGAAAGTCCTGTCGTATTTCATGCCCAGACGGTAGTCCACCAGCTTCCAGTAATTGCTTATCGACGCAGCATCCGGCGTTAGCTGGCCACCTACTGCAAGACCATAACTATCGTTCAAGCCTTTGTTTACACCATCTTCACTGTAATCAGACCATTTGGCGTAGGAGAAGTCAGCTCCAAAGAGCCAGGAATTAGCCTTTTCAAACGCAAAACCAGCGGTATGCGTTACCGGCATATTTATTTTGCTCCGGGCACCTTTTGTAAAATAGGTACTGTCGGCAACAGCCAGTTCTTCACCTTTTACATCCCGGCGGTAACGCGTAGTGACCACATCACTTCTCGAGTTTATTTCCTTGCCTGTGTTACCTGCATAGCCAAAGATCAATTTGGTGGTCGGGCTCAGGATAGCTTCATATTGAAGACCGAGATCAAAACTAAGTCCGCCGACAGAGCGCTGATATTGTGTACGTGAGTTAAAGGCTGATAAATCATATCCGGAATCTTCCGCTTCGTTAAGAAAGTCGATTGAACGATTTTCCTTTAGGCTTCCAAAGAGATAGCCGAGATTAAATCCCAGGCTTAAATTCTTGGCAAGTTTAAAACCATATCCAAGATACGCTTTTGAGACACCACCCTCACCGCCGTAAACATATTCCACCTGATTTGTGTCGAGTACAGCCGAATTTTTAAACTGGTAACCAAGATCACTGTAAGGTACTAGTCCGAAACTTAGCGCCGAACCTCTGCTTACTGGTATCCCGAAATTGATATGGCTTAAAGTGGAGTTGAATTGCCTCTGACCATTAACCCCAGCTTTACTCAGGCTCCTTAAATCCATTGAAGCACCCACTTCAAATGCTGTGAGCGCCAACGTAGAATACGAGGCCGGATTAGCCATGTTTATATTATCATATACTCCCGGCTTACGAACCCCCATGCTAATACCGCCCATGGCCCTGGTTTGGGGTATCAGGGAGCGCTTTAAATCGCCCAGGCCAAATTGTGAATATGGTGAGCTCGACGTTGTTTGCGCTGTAGAAAAAACACTGGCAGCCAAAAGGGAAATAAGAAATATATTTCTGAAAATCTTTATCATTGTTGATTAATAACTTCGTTTAAACCAATAAGTACCAGGTCAGGCACGGTTTTCAAAGTGTGCGCAAAGATGCTATTTTTCAGTCTAGTATCAAAAAAATTCGCATCCCCTCCACATAAAATGACCTGTAAGTCAGAATATTGAAGGCTATATTGTTCGATAAAGCCTGTAAACTCTGAGAAGGCCCCATTAACTACTCCCGAAAGCATGGAGGTCGCGGTATCATTTCCTTCTAAACCACCGAAATCCGCCAATTCGATCAATGGTAACCGGCCTGTAAATTCGTGCATTGCACGAAGCCTCATATGTAATCCAGGAGATATGCTGCCGCCTTTATAAACTCCCTCACCACTTATTGCATCATATGTAATACAGGTTCCAAGATCAATAACCAGACAATTCTTGCCAGGATAAAGAGCGCGTGCTCCAATCACTCCCGCCAGACGATCCAGACCGAGAGTATCCGGGCTTTTATATTGATTCGTTATGCCCGAAGTGAATGCCGCTGAGAACCGTATATAACCGGTTTTTTCAATAAGGACATTTTCTAAAAGCTTTATGTCATCATTAACTGATGAAATGATACTTTGTTGTATGTTGCGGTGTTTTAGGTAATCTACGAGCTGACTATCGCTGAGGTGATCCAGCCTATCATATTCAATTAGTTTTCGCCCTTCAAAAACTGCAAGCTTAGTGTGCGAGTTACCAATATCAATAACCAGGTGCGACATTAAACAGCAGCTATACTCAGAATAGACTCAAAGATCCCAAGCCCATCCTGATTGCCAAGTATTGGATCTGCGGCACGTTCAGGATGCGGCATTAATCCAAAGACATTCCTGTTTACATTACAAACGCCGGCAATATTGTTTATTGATCCATTCGGATTAGAAGCTTCTGTCACATTTCCTTTTTCATCACAATAGTGAAACAGCACCTGATCATTATCCTGGATCTTTTTTAAAGTATCCGCATCAGCAAAATAGTTGCCTTCGCCATGAGCTATTGGAATTTTTAATGCTTTTGCCGGATCCAGCTGGGAAGTCAGAATGCTATTTGTTGTCGCGGCTTTCATGTGTATGTTCCGGCATATAAACTTCTGACTCGTATTGTGAAGCAATGCTCCGGGTACCAGTCCGGCTTCCGCAAGGATCTGGAAACCGTTGCATATTCCCAAAACATATCCTCCTTTGTTGGCAAACTGAACTATTTCCTGCATTAAAGGAGAATATTTGGCAATTGCACCCGAACGCAAATAGTCGCCAAATGAAAAACCACCGGGCAAAACCACAAAATCGACGCCATGCAAACTATGTTCTTTATGCCATAAGCGAACAACTTCCTGCCCCATTATCTGCTCTAACACATAGATGATGTCTTCGTCACAGTTAGATCCAGGGAAAATTACAACTCCAAATTTCATTGATTGAATATTTTGTTTCCGGTGCTCTACAAATTTACCGGTACATGTTTATGCTACAAATCTATTCAATTTTTGAGATTGGTAAGGGGTTTTAGTGTTAAAAAAGGTTAAAGGTCTGGTTACGTATTTCCCCGCCTCCTGCCGGCGGGAGGGGCACCAACTTTTCCCATAGCTGAAAAAGTAGGCAAAAAAGCCGCGCCTTTCTGATATTTGTCGTAAATCCACGCTTTAGCGCCAATGCGCAATCCAAGCCGTGTAAATGTTAGTGGTGGAGTGAAAGAATCTGCAACACTTCTCCGGATTGCTTAACTGCAGCAGAAGACGTCAATGTTACTGCAAACACTAAAGCGCGTCTTTACTGCCAAATCTCAGAAGGGCGGGTTCTGCAACCTCCAAGGCCAGAGGAATGATTGAAGCCAGCTACCAGTCGTACCCACCGCAATCCTGCTTGTTTTGATTCTCATTTCTTAACGTTGTGTACGTTTCCCGTGCGGACCGCAGGCCAGCCCATTCTACACCAGCTACGCGCTGTGTACGTTTCTTAAGCCAAAGCACTGAATCCCCGTTCCGCTTTCTTTTCTCCGCCCGGGGCGGATGGTGCGGGCTGCACAAGCCAAACCACTAACTTCCGAAGCAGCAGACGCAGCGACGGGATTTTTGCTTACTTTTTTTCCTGCTGCAGAAAAAAGTAAGTGCCACTCCGCTGGCACGAGGCGGGCATAAAAAAATTAAAATATCTGAAAATATATAATCCCTGCAGCCAACACACCATACATACTTTCATAAAGCCATCGCGGACTTGCATGTACGAAATAATAAGCCATTAGGACAGCTACAGGAGGCGCACATAAAAGAAAGTGATACAAACTGAGGTCCTGCTTCAAATAGAAGGAAACGAGCCCGGTAAGAAAGACGAAGAAAAGCAGTTGAAAGGATTTTCGAAGATGAACGACGCTGCGAAAAAAGTTCTTCTGTAGTTGAATAAATCCAAGAATTAAGATTCCCACCACTGGAAGAAGCACCAATGTGTCATAAAGATTGATACGTAAATTAGTTGGAAACTTCGAGGCAAGGGGCAGCCAGATCCTGTAAAACTGGTCCAGGGAATCGTTCCAGTAATAAAACACGCCAAGGAAGAAGAAAATTGTCATAAAACCAATTATCACGGCCACCCATTCTCGCCAGTTAAATGGCCTGAAGATGATAAGACTTATCCAAAGGACGGGTAACATAGCAATAAAGGGAAAATAGATAAGCGTACCAAGCCCAACCATCATTCCCAGATCATACATTACCGAACTCACTTCAGCCCGTTTGTAGATACTTAGAAACTTTTCTACCATCCATAATAACAGGAAATTGCAAAATAAAGCCGGACTAAGGATAAGAAAGGGCGTAAATAAACTGCCTGCTGAAATAAATGATAAAGCTGGCAGATAGGTCGATTTCCCGAGAAGATTATATGAATTTATAATCCTGTTGAATATGAGCGATTGAATGAATAACAGGAAGGCGGCGACGTAAATATTAGTTAAAACCGGAAGTGTGTTTTCAGGTATCGGCACCAGGAACCTTGCGAAAGGTTCGATAAAATCAACACTTACCTGTTCAGGCAAATGAATGAATATACCCGTTCTTAATAACAGCGTCATACCCGCGAGGAAGATAATATTAACAGGATTGATACTGCGGAACTGCTTAATCATACGAAGCCATTTGGTACAATATTAACACAAAAGGTTGAGAGTTGACGGTTGAGAGTTGAAAGTTGAGAGCGGGTAATGGACAGGTGTATAGCAGCGACAACTTTTAACTTTCCACTCTCAACTTTCAACTTAATTTTAAGTTTAACAATTTTTTAACAATCGGATCATGGTTTATTACGTATTTAGTTTAAAACCCGGATTTATGACAACAGAACTTATCATTCAGCTAATAGTGCTCCTGTTTATTGTTATCGCAGGAATTTGGATTAGTCCTTATGATGTCAGTTTCGAGGAGGAAGAACTTTGAGCAAATGGAGAGAGTGGATAGTGGAAAGTGACCCGCTCAGTAGAAAATGCCCGGCAAATTCGACTCTCAACTTCTAACTTTCAACTTTTTGGAAATTCTGCTTAACTGTCGTGTATGATGTATGGTATGAATTTCAATAAATCTAAACCATTGCCTTGAGTTCAGGAGGCCAAGCCGGGGGTGTTTAACTTTTTGATTCTTATCGGCCTGGGAAACTTTACCTTTCAATTCCAAGACCCGGTTCTTAAATTTTATAATTATGTTGGCTGCTTCTTCTTTGCTTAGCTTTTTAACCATAGAAGCTATTTGCGCAGGTGCCTTAAATTTTCCCGGCGGAAATCTGCCAAAGAAAAGGATCAGTGATACCTGCCAGGGAGTACGTTTACCATTAAATATACCAGTCCCGATTAAACATTTCTCAACCGCTGAAAGGGAAGCCAGATTAGACTGAAAGATATGGGAAAATGTTTCTGAGTAAGACCACCCGCCGTCGGACGGATTTTCCAGGAACATATCTTCAGAGACATCTTTCAAAAGAGTTTCATATTTATCAACTGCATTCATTAAGGATTTGAACTGACTATTTATACTCATAGTATTTTTACTAATTCGCTCAGGCAATGTATCTGATGTTCCACATCAGCAGGTTTTTCATTTCCTGAGGGATTAAAGTATATCGCTTTCATTCCAAAATCCTGCGCTCCTCTGATATCGGCTTCCACACTATCGCCAATCATCAGGCTTTCAGCTATTTTTGCTTCCGTAGTTAAAAGCGCATGTTCAAATATAGCTTTATCAGGTTTGTTAAATCCTATTATTTCAGAAATGAAGACTGTACTGAAGTATTTTCCCAGGCCATTATTACCAATCTTTAATTCTGTTGATTCCTTAAACCCATTAGAAATGATATGGAGTGTATATTTCGCCTGAAGATACGACAGAGTCTCGTGCGCATGAGGAAACAAATTGGTCTTGGTTGGGCATATAGAAACATAGTCATCTTCAAACTTGCCTGGTATTAATTCGGGCGAAACTCCGAGTTCGGTAAAGGTCTTGGAAAAGCGAGTCGACCTGAGTACCTCCTTGCTGATTTTTCCGATATGGTAGTCGGCCCAGAGCTGGTGGTTATTTTTGGTATAAGCCTCTATGAAAAGATCCGGTGAATTCAGCCCTAATTGTTTTAGATCGTACGTATGATATAGTTCGTGAAGGGTTTCTTCAGCATTTTTATCAAAATCCCATATGGTGTGGTCGAGATCGAAGAAGAGGTGTTTGTACATGGGAGTTGGTTAGTTGTTAGTTACCAGGCTGGGCGTATACAAACGTACAACGTAAAACGTATAACGTAAAACTTTCTTCCCTTTAGTATCTTTGTAATTCAAATGGAATTTAAATTAACATCTGAATATAAGCCTACAGGTGATCAGCCGGAAGCAATCCGCCAGTTAGTTGAGGGAGTTAATAATGGAGAGCATTACCAGACATTATTAGGGGTTACGGGTTCAGGAAAAACCTTTACCATAGCCAATGTTGTTCAGGAAACCCAAAAGCCGATGCTGGTGTTAAGCCATAATAAGACTTTGGCAGCCCAGCTCTACGGTGAATTCAAGCAATTTTTCCCGGAAAATTCGGTCAATTATTTTGTTTCCTATTACGATTATTATCAGCCGGAAGCTTACATAGCTTCCTCAAACACATATATTGAGAAGGACCTTCAGATCAATGAGGAGATAGAAAAACTGCGATTGCGTACAACATCCTCGTTAATGTCGGGAAGGCGGGATGTAATAGTGGTTTCCTCGATTTCCTGTATTTACGGTATGGGTAATCCCGAAGATTTTTCCAATTCGATATTTCGTTTTGCTGTTGGTACGAGGATTAGCAGGAATGCATTTTTGCACCGCCTGGTTGAGATCCTATACTCCCGCACAACTGCAGATTTCAGGCGCGGAACATTCCGGGTTAAGGGCGATACCGTAGACATTTATCCAGCGTATATGGACTACGCCTACAGGGTTTCTTTCTTTGGCGATGATATAGAAGAACTAACTACAATAGATCCGGCTTCCGGAAAAACTATTGAGAAGATGACTCATGTTGCCGTTTTTCCTGCAAATCTGTTCGTAACGCCAAAGGACCGGTTTAACAAGTCGGTTTGGTCCATACAGGAAGAGCTTGAAAGCCGCAAGCAGCAATTTATTGACGAAAAACGGTTCCTGGAGGCTAAACGATTAGAAGAAAGAGTTAATTACGACCTGGAAATGATGCGCGAACTGGGTTACTGCAGTGGTATAGAAAATTATTCAAGATTCTTCGATGGAAGGTCACCGGGAATGCGCCCATTCTGCCTGTTGGATTATTTTCCAGATGATTATCTGATGGTGATCGACGAAAGTCATGTAACGGTGCCACAGATCAGAGCCATGTACGGCGGAGACAGGTCGCGTAAACTTTCTCTGGTAGATTACGGTTTTCGATTACCAGCCGCTCTCGATAACCGGCCGCTGAATTTCAATGAGTTCGAAAAACTCGCCCCTCAAACGATCTACGTAAGTGCAACACCTGGGGACTACGAGCTGGAACAGACAGAAGGTGTTTTCGTTGAACAGGTTATCCGGCCAACGGGCCTGCTGGATCCGATCATCGAGATCAGACCGGTGGTTAATCAGGTTGATGATCTTCTTGATGAGATAGATAAGACGGTGAAGTTAGGTGACCGGGTTCTTGTAACCACGCTTACCAAACGCATGTCGGAAGAGCTTACAAAATATATGGACCGGCTTGGAATCAAAGTAAGATACATTCATTCGGAAGTGAAAACACTCGAAAGAGTTGAGATTTTAAGGGATCTAAGACTTGGAGTTTTTGATGTACTGATCGGCATAAACCTGCTTCGCGAGGGCCTTGATCTTCCTGAAGTTTCGCTAGTAGCAATTCTTGATGCCGACAAAGAAGGGTTTTTACGTTCGGAAAGATCACTCATCCAAACTATCGGACGTGCAGCACGGAATGACCGAGGGCGGGTTATTATGTATGCTGACAAGATTACGGATAGTATGCGGGTGACAATTGATGAAACTAATCGCAGGCGGGAAAAACAGATTGCTTATAACACCGAACATGGAATTACACCAAGAACCATCGGTAAATCACGTGAAGCAATTATTGAGCAGACTTCTGTTATGGATTTCAAAGGCGGGGTTCAGAAAGCATATGTTGAAAAGGAGATGACTGATGATCTTGCAGCCGATCCGATTGTACAATACATGACAAAACCAGAGCTGCAAAAATCTATCGATAAGACCAAGAAAGATATGGTTAATGCGGCTAAGGATATGGACTTTCTTCTTGCTGCGAAATTGAGAGATGAAATGTTTGCGCTGGAGAAGATTTTGGAAGAGCGATTTGGGTGAGATGGTTAGTTGGTTAGTTGTTAGTTGTTAGTTAGTTAGTTAGACGTTCGCATTATTATTCTCAGTTATATTTACGACCGCCTTTCCAGTTACAAGCACTTTCTAACAACTAACCAACCCATAACTAACAACTAATAATGAACGGTCAAAACAGAAAAGACATCTACCCAGGCCTCGAAGTAGATATCATCCTCAAAAAGGATCAAAGAACAGGCAAAAGAACAAGAGGGATAGTCCAAAGCCTCCTGACCAGCTCGGCGTTTCATTCAAGAGGGATAAAAGTCAGGCTTGAGGATGGGCAGGTGGGAAGAGTGGTTGAATGTTATACGTAATAAGTTGTAAGTTATATGTGGCACCCGGAAAGCAGGCGTATCTATCAACTGGGTAGCCGACAGGAATTTCTAATGATAGAATTACTTTGGGGTCTTCGGAAAGAAAACTTAAAACTTACAACGGATAACTTATAACTCATTCTTTACATTTCAATGAAACATATTAAAACTTTTATCGTCTATATTTGAACACTACAATTTAGTCTCATGGGATTATTAAAGATTTTATTCATCACCATCTGTGTTTTATGGCTGCTCAAAATGGTAGCAAGGCTTCTCTTGCCGATGTTTTTCCAAAAAATGATGGCCAAAGCACAGAATCAGGCAAATCAAAGATATCAGCAACGTCACGATCAGACTCCTGAAGGTCAGATCAAAGTTGATTATATGCCTCCAAAAGAGAAAAGCCGAAGAGATGATGCCGGTGATTTCGTAGACTACGAAGAGGTGAAATAATTTTTGGCCGTTGGTTGCTGGCTGCCAGTTGCCGGACTGGAAGTATAAAAACTTATAACTTGTCTACCGGCGTATAACGTATAACTCTCTTTAGATTTATTTTCATAAAGCTGGCATTCTTTCCTTGCAGGTTTAACCTTTTTTCTATTTTTGACATTCAACTAATTTGAGGAGAATGAATAACTGGTTTAAACGCAATGGGATCCACCTTGCCATCACAGGAATTTTTATTGCAATATGTTTCGTGTATTTCAGTCCGGCATTGCAGGGAAAGGCCCTATTTCAAAGCGATGTCATTCAGGCTCAGGGAATGCAAAAGGAAATCATGGATTTCAAGGCCAAGGATGGTAAAGGCCCTCTGTGGACTAATTCCATGTTCGGAGGAATGCCATCATACCAGATATGGGTGCAATATCCCAACAATGTAACTACCTATTTCATTTCATTCTTCAAGACTGTATTTCCTAATCCTATAGATGCGGTACTTCTTTATCTTTTAGGTGCATATTTTCTCTTCTGCGTTTTACGGATGAACCCCTGGCTGGCAGCAGCCGGCGCAATTGCTTTCGCATTTTCGTCTTATAATTTTCAAATCATTGACGCTGGCCATAGTAATAAAGCATTTGCGATTGCATTTTTTGCGCCAATTCTGGCAGGCATAATAATGACTTTCCGCAGGCAATACCTGGCGGGCGCCGCAATTACAGCTTTGTTCCTGGCGATTGAAATCAGGACCAATCATATTCAGATGACCTACTACCTGTTCATTGCGCTTCTGATATTCGTGGGAATTGAGCTATATCATGCTATTAAAGCAAGCACTACAAAGGAATTTATTAAATCATTCGGATATCTTGCTGCAGCGGCAATGCTCGCCATAGCAGTAAATGCGGGCGCGCTATGGACCAGTTATGAATATGCTAAGGAATCCACGCGTGGTAAGTCAAACTTAACTACCGAAAAATCGGAACCAAACAATGGCCTTGACCGGGATTATGCTTATGCATGGAGTCAGGGCGTTGGAGAAAGTCTTACTTTCCTGGTGCCAAATGCTTATGGCGGTGCTTCCGGTGTTTCCGACCTTGATGCAGACTCTGAAGTAGCGAAAGCTTTAGCTTCCAAAGGAATTCCTGCGGAACAGGTAGTTACCGCTATGCAGCAGTTATATCAAATGGGATTAAGCACATACTGGGGCGAAAAACAATTCACTTCCGGGCCCTGGTATTTCGGTGCGATCATCTGCTTTCTGTTTGTCTTAGGACTTTTTATTGTGAAGAACAGAATAAAATGGTGGATTTTAAGTGCTACTTTATTATGCCTTCTGCTTTCCTTCGGCAGGCATCTGCCGTTCATTTCAGACATCTTCTTCAATTATTTCCCCCTTTATAATAAATTCAGAGCGGTTGAATCGATATTGGTTATTGCAGCCTTATTAGTACCCGTGTTGGCTATACTGGCCGTTAAAGAAGTCGCCTTTCATACAGAAGATCCAAAAAAACTTACTAAACACCTGCTATATTCAATTTACATCACGGGCGGCATTCTGCTAATTTTAATTGTTCTTCCTTCTGTGCTGCTGGACTTTAAGTCTGGTAATCATAACCAATTCATAGAGCAGCTGACCCAGGCCACAAATGGCGACAGGCCATTTGCTGACAGCATCGCAAATGCCCTTGTTCAGGATAGAATAAGCCTTGCAAGAATGGATGCACTGCGCTCTTTGTTGTTTGTCGTGATTGGTGCGGGTTTAATTTGGGCATTGATCAACAAAAAGCTTAGTCCGCAGATTGTATTCATCCTTTTATCGGCGGTAATATTGGGCGACATGTGGAATATCGACCGCAGGTACCTTAATAACGACAAGTTTGTTGAAAAGAATGTCCTGGCACAGCAGTTTCAGCCAAGAGATGTTGATCAGTTGATTATGCGGGATACCGGACATTTCCGCGTTTTTGACCTTAGTTCAGGAAGCCCCTTCCTGAGTTCAACACCTTCATATTTCCACAAAAGCCTTGGTGGCTACCATGCTGCAAAGCTGAAACGCTATCAGGAGTTGCTGGACAAACAGTTTAACGGTTCTATTAATGAGGATGTACTTGATATGCTCAATACTAAGTATGTAATCACATCGGATGAAACCGGTCAAAAGCAAACTATGCAAAATCGCGGCAGTGCTGCTGGCAATGCGTGGTTTGTACCAAGTGTTACTTATGTAAAGAATGCTGACCAGGAAATGGCAGCCATCAACAGTTTTGATCCTAAGAAAGTGATGGTAGTATCAGAAGAATTCAAGCCACTGATTGATATGAGAAGGGTCGGTTATGATACCAATGGGTTTATACGACTTACATCTTACCATCCGGACCTAATGAGCTACGAATATTCCTCAGGCAAAGATGCGCTGGCTGTTTTTTCTGAGATCTATTACAAACCAGGATGGAATGCATATGTGGATGGCGAAAAAATTCCATATTTCAGAGCAGATTATCTATTAAGGGCTGCACAATTGCCTGGCGGAAATCATAAGCTGGAATTTAAATTTGAACCTGCTTCGTATTATACCGGGGAAATTATTTCGTTGATTGCCTCGATAATACTTGTTTTGGCACTAGCTTATGCAATGTATCTTGAGGTTAAGAAGGATGGGACGGACACAAAAGTAGCATTATAATACACAAGAAGGTTCCAGCGAAAGCTGGAACCTCATTATCCCCTTTTCCAGAAGAACATTAGTCATTGGTCCTCCGATGCCTTAAATAATAGCCTGCAAGTTTTGCCGCAATAACCGCGTGGTTAAATATGTTGGGGATCAGGCCATAGTGTTTTGAAAAAATCTGGAAACGCTCAACAAGGCTCTGCCTGTGGCGCTTTTTGGACATTCCTCCCACCAAATACTTGGCTACGTACATGTTGGTATTGACTATTTTCGCAGCTTTTTTTGCTGCACTCAGGATCCAGTCGATATCTGAGCTAAGCTTATAATGGATGTTATACGGCTCCGTTATCGCCCGACGCATGTAAATGGCCTGATGGCTTATGCTCATACCATACTTAAAATCTTTCCAGGTAAAATGCTCCGGGGCCTTATGTCTTCTTTGTCCGAGACTTTTCCAGTTTTCATCGTACATTTCCGTTTCACCATAGTATATATCTGCATCGGGCTGAGTTGAAAATACCTTTTCAACGGTATCAGGAGCATAAATCTCATCACCAGAATTCATAAATAAAACGTAATCCCCGGTTGCATGAGCAAGACCCTTGTTCATTGCATCATAAATACCACTATCCCTTTCCGATATGAGGGTGCTGATCCGGCTTCGATATTTATTCAGGATTTCGACGGTTCCGTCAGATGATCCGCCATCAATTATCACGTATTCAATATTTGAATAGCTTTGGTTAATAACGGATAATATAGTGCGCTCGATGTCGCGTACATTATTATAAACGACAGTAATTACACTTAATTTAGGTTGAAACATGGTCGTTTAATAAGGATCTGTACAATTCAACGTGGCGATTTGCGACTACTGTTTCAGAAAAATACGATATAACATGCTTTCGGGCATTTGCTCGTAATATTTCCTTTTGCGGATGGGCGAATATCCAGCTTATTCCGGCCGCCAGATCTTCTGATGAACGATGATCAGCGAGATAACCACTGACCTTATGTTCAACCATATCCGGAATGCCACCCGTAGTAAAGGCGACAACTGGAGTGCCGCAGGCAAGGCTTTCGAGAACGGTATAAGGGAGGTTGTCTTCAAGTGATGGCGCCAGGAAAACATCCGCAGCGTTATAGCATATCGCCAGCCGCTCCTCTTCAGCAATAGTTCCCAGGAAGGTTGTTTTGACAGGAAAATGGGGAACGTTTCGTGTATCCCTGTTACCGAAAATAACAAGCTCCATATTTTCAATATCTATGTGATGTTCGCGCGCAAAAATTTCAAGTCCTTCAAGCAGGTAAGATGTCCCTTTGTGCATGTCCTTACGGGAGGGCATAAAGCCACTCATTAAGATAAATTTATCAGCGGATAAGCCCATAATCTTACGGGATTCTGCCTGGGAAAGAGGCTTGAAAAGTGAAGTGTCGAGCGTGTTAGGAATATTGATGATGAGTTTAGATTGAAGCAGCTTGCTCCTCGACACAGACTCCGCCATCCACCGGCTGGGAGCTATAACAGAAAACTTTAGCTTTCCATATGCCTTGTTTTTTTGCTTCCAAATGCGATGGGATAGGTCACCTGAATGTGAATTTCTAAGTACCGGGCAATTTCCGCATTCCTGTTCAAAATGATCACACGAGTATCGTACGTGGCAGCCTCCGGTGAACGCATTACTATCGTGAAAGGTCCATACTATTGGTTTGTTCAGTCGCGAAAGTTTCGCAATGTCATCCGGACGGAGGAATGCATGATTGATCCAGTGAATATGTATCAGGTCTGCAGATTTGAGTAGTTTTTCATTGGATATGTTCTTACCCCATAATGGAATTGAAAATGGAATGGGCAAACGTTTAACAAAAACCTTATTCGCGAGGCGTTCAAGTAGTATACCGGCGGCTGTAAACCATTTTAAGAAAAAACCCCTGGAAAGATCGTGGACTTCCGGATTAGTATTAAAAAGAAAATTTACAGCAACTTCTGAATGTTCACCTTGCTTTTGAAGTGCCTTGTTCAAGCGAAGACAGGCTTTTCCGGCTCCACCGTTCCCGGCATAGGTATTTAGATGAAGGATTTTCACGAAGATCAAAAATACGAAAATAAACTACGTTGAATCGGGGGTGACCGCAGGTAACTAATTTTTACACGAAGTATATATAGGGCAAGACAAGCATTTAATATCATAAACTCGCCAGGCGCCTGTTTTTAACGTAAAGATCATAAGCTATGCATCAAGAAGCCAATGTGTCTTCAGAACTTTTCTCGCATAAACCTGATTATGCGTTCCAAAAAGCTCCCCTTCCGGTGCTTCAGAAAATGCTTAATTGACTCATAAGCGTCCTTATTTTCAACCACCTCATGTGGAAAATCAGTCACTGCCTGATTACTTACCTGAACGTCATAGATATCATTTTTTCCAGAATGTATTCCTGATCCATCGTGCCCAATATTGTTCACTAACGATGCCGATGGGTTGAGAGTAAGGCCGCCTTTTAAGAAAATGGATGCGTACCACCTGATTGCCCATGAGTTATTCTTGCCTCTCTTGAATTCTCTTATCTGTTTCCAGAAATTCATAGTCCCATCAATAGAAAAACGTTTTATTTTATCGTGATCGAACTGGCTGATGATCCTGTCAATATCTGGCTCAAAGTGCTTCCAGGCCCTGCCCCATGTCGCCCATCCCCAACTGGATGCAGCCCTGTAAAAAAAGGTCTGAGGAAGATTCTTGTTCTTTATAGGATACATATACGCTCCTATATGCATTACTTTATCCTCATTTTCATAACGCTTCAGGGCGTCGTTAAAATATCTTAATGTAAATGGAGAACTAATAAGATCATCTTCGAAAACGATGACTTTTCCATATTTTTCGGTCAGCATACTCACCCCATCTATGATAGAATTTGCAAGGCCAAAATTAGTTTTACGACAGATTATTTCTACTGATTTGAAACCCTCGACTGAACTAATGATTTCCCGTACTTCGGCAACGCTTTCTCCCTGTTGGTCTGTCTTCGCACCATCAGAAAAAATAAACAGCCGCGACTCGTCGGCGAGTAAGTTCTGCTTCAAAAATTTAAGCGTACGCCTGGTATGTTCCGGACGATTGAACACGAACAGGGCGATGGGTGCAAGTTGTTGCATAAGGATAATAATCAACCGGTTTAAGTAAAGATACTACCGGTAGGTCGAATATTATTTCTCATCAACAATAGGTGTCATCTTTGGCACCAGCAATCGGAACATCACAAACCATGCGGTTAGATAAGCAACTCCACAGATAAAGAACATGATATAATACCCTGTTTGGATATGCCCCAGGGCTTTGTAATGATCAAAGAGCTTGCCTGCTAATTTAGCAATCGCCATACCTCCCAATCCGCCTGCCATACCTCCCATGCCGATGACTGAGCCTATAGAACTTTTAGGAAACATATCAGAAACTGTGGTGAAAATATTTGCTGACCATGCCTGATGCGCTGAAGCGGCAATACCAATAATGACAACCGCATACCACATGTTAATCGATCCGGCCTGTTGCGAAAATATAACCAGTAATGGAAATAATGCATAAATGAACATGGAAGTTTTTCGGGCTCTGACAATTGACCATCCTTTGCTTTTCACAAACCACATAGGCAGCCATCCGCCGAGGATACTTCCGAAACAGGTCATGGTATAAACCACTACAATAGGGAATGTCACTTGCATTCCTACAAGACCATATTCAGATATCAGGAACGCTGGCAACCAGAAGAGGAAGAACCACCAAATTCCATCGGTAAGAAATTTACCCAGAATAAAAGACCATGTCTGCTTGTATGTAAGCAATTGAAGCCAGGGAATTTTAGGGCCTTCTTCGCCTTTTACTTTTTCCTCTTCAACGTCACTGTGGATATAGTCGAATTCAGCCTTGGACAGCCTTTTATGCTTCGAAGGAATCTCATACATGGCAAACCACAAGATCAACCACACCAGGCCTACGGCCCCTGTAGCGATAAACGCCATTTGCCAGCTGTAGGTGATCGCTAACCAGGGAACAACAATTGGGGCAATTATCGCTCCTATATTCGTACCTGAATTAAAAATCCCGGTAGCAAGAGCCCTTTCTTTTTTAGGAAACCATTCTGCCACAGTCTTGATGGCGGCTGGAAAATTGCCGGCCTCCGAAACGCCAAGCATAGCCCTGTACGCTGCAAAACTAAAAGTACTGGTTGCAAATGCATGCAGTATTGATGCAATGCTCCATAATATCAATGAAAAGGCGTAACCTAATTTGGTGCCTATTTTATCTATAATTCGCCCCACTCCGAGCATCCCTATGGCATAGGCGAGGGTAAAGGCAATAACAATGTTAGAATAATCGGACTCCGACCAGTTAAACTCTTTCTCAAGTGTTGGCTTAAGTAAACTAATAACCTGCCTGTCCAGATAGTTGATGGTGGTTGCAAAAAACACCAAAAAGCAAATCGTCCATCTGTAATTTCCAACTTTAGTATTAGTATCTGTCATTTAAAATATATTTAGTTTGTGCTTTAAGGCGAATTATCCCGGGTTAAAATACCCGAAAAGTTTCAATTATTTGGTTTATTTACCCTTCCTAACGCTTTTTAGCTTCTACAAAACTGTTGCATTAAAGAAACATTTTAGTCTATTTATCACTTATACTCGAATCCCCTTATCTAAACCCCGCTGTTTACAAAAAACCCACCGTCAACATTCACCACAGATCCGGTTACAAATTCGGAGGCGTCACTCAATAGCCATACAAGGGCGCCGATCAGTTCGTCTGTATGCCCAAACCTTTTGAACGGAGTTTGATTCAATACCAGATTTCCTCTTTCAGTGTACGTACCATCCGGATTTGTAAGCAGAGCCCTGTTCTGTTCCGTCAGGAAAAAACCCGGGGCAATGGCATTCATTCGGAGTTTATCACCGAAACGATTAGCCATTTCGACAGCAAACCATTGCGTATAACAATCAATAGCAGCTTTACCCATGCTATACCCCAATACACGCGTAATAACGCGCTTTGAGGCCATTGATGAAATATTAACAATAGACCCCTTATCTCTGTTCTTAACCATAGCTTCACCGAATATCTGTGTGGGAATGATAGTCCCCCATAAATTGAGATCGACAGCTTTTCGCATGCCAACCATATTCATGCTGAAAATATCATGCTCCTTAAGAACAATAGCGTCAGGGATATTCCCGCCTGCAGCATTTACCAATCCGTCTATTTTACCAAAATGATCGAGAACTCTATTTTTAGCATCCTCCAGACTCTTTTCATCAAGAACATCCGCCACCAATGCTACTGCCTTTCCACCCTCTTTATTGACTTTGTCGGCTCGTTCATTGGCAACTTTTTCATTTCTGCCTAAAATTCCAACCCCAGCACCTGCTTCGGTTATTCCTTTAATAAATGACTGGCCGATAATTCCTGTTCCACCTGTAACTACGATAACTTTTCCATCTAATGAAAATCGGTTCTCCATTGTTTCTAATTAACTTTTAATACGTTTTTAAGCCATTTTTCTGTAAGAATAGGCCATTCTTCTGCGGCATTATTTCCTGGCCTGAGGCCGTAACCATGTCCGCCCTTCGGAAAAATATGGAATTCAAACGGAAGCTTAAGTTCACGCAATGCGCCGGCAAGGGGTAATGGCAAATCATTCTGATCGTCGGCGGTGAAAAATATAAACAGAGGCGGGATATCCTTTGTAACTTTTATTTCAGGATTGAGCTCCTGTTTATTAGCACCGTTAGCAGTATATGCCGGATATATAAGAACTGCAAAATCGGGCTTTGCAGAGACATGATCAGACTTATCTATGGGATTATACGTCTGCCTTGTAAAGCTTGTTGCTGCCATCAATGATAAATGCCCGCCGGCTGAAAAACCCAGCAATCCAATTTTATCCTTATTAAGAGACCAATCGCCTGCTCTATCCCGTACAAGACGGATAGCCCGCTGAACATCCTGTAGAGCACCTTCCCTTTTTTGAGGTGTTCTATATTCCAGGACAAAAACGGTGTACCCTTTATTAGCGAAGTAAGCAGCCACTTCCTCACCCTCAAGATTTATCGCAAGAATTCTATATCCGCCTCCGGGGCTTACAATGATCCCGGCACCGTTCGACTTCCCAATGGGGCGATAGACTGTTAGCTGAGGATCTGTGACGTTGGTAATTCTCCTTACGTTCCTGCTTGTATCAGCAAAAAGTTCGGCGGGATGTTTAGCCCCGGTCTCGCCAGGAACTATTCCTGGCCATAACTTAATGACCTCCTTCTGTTGGGCAAAAGTGTTTAATGTCATCAAACAACAAGAAAATATTAATAATGTGAACTTCATATTTAGATTTATCAATTATATGTAAGGATGATGCAGGAAGGCGTTCATTGTCGGCAAGTCCATCGGTACGTTTACCCATGTATTTGTAACGCTGACTTCAAATCATGCTTTTGCATTCCATTATGCCGCCTGAGACTTTTGCTGATAAATCATATTATTCCTCAAAATTACCGGTTAAAGTGACCGTGCCCGCAGAGCAAGCATGGATACCAAAACTAAAAAAATAAATATAAGCTAATTCTCTTCATTTTGAGGCTTCAATAAATTTTACGCCTTTTTTTCAGCTTCAGCATTTTCTTTGCAAATCTTTTTCCCAGCTTCTCTGCAGACGGAGAATTGAAATGTGTTACATCACCCTTATGCTCAAGTCCTTTTGAAGAAGCAATGGCTGTATTTTTCATCATCTTTGGTACTTCAGCCAGAACGGAGTTGATAGCTGAATACTGCTCTTTAAACCGCCCCAATTCTGCTGCAACAAAGGGAAGTTCCTGGTTTTTGCTAAGGTCACGGAATCTTTCAATGAGCTTGGCAAGTTTGAAATAATAAGCGGCGGCAGCTTCGGGACTACTGTCTGACTCTCCCTGGTGCCATATAACACCCTTAAAGACTCCTGATTTCATTGCTTCCGAGATACGTTTTACCGCATCATCATACGGATGGGTTTTCGTTGCTTTGTCGTATCCGCCGGGCACCCAGGTATTGATTGATGTGCCCCCAACGGCGCAGGGTACTAGCCCTATCTTTACGCCGGGGTTTGCCTTTGCCATCGCTATTCCGAAACTTAGGCCCGGCCCAACGCCTGCTACGGCAGGCTTATCAAAATGAAGCGGGTGTTTAGCTAACACCCACTCATTATTTTTATTAAGCATATATACCTGCGAGTTACCCTCCTCTGAGTATTTCCCGGAAATCTCTCCGCGCCCTGCCATATTTGACTGGCCTGCGAGCAGATATAAATGAAAATTATTATCGGGCTGTGCGAGGCATGTGAGTGAAGTCAGGCCGAAGAGAAGAAGAGTAAAGGCAGCTTTAGTCCAGAGATGCATATTTGAATTTTAGTTCAAAATAGCAAATTTATTGTAGCGAGGTAATAAAGTTTATTTATTTATGTGATATCAAAATTATTCAGCAGGCGGCTCATCATTTATTAATTTTATCTTGCAAAAACTATGAATTAAGCTGCAATAATATACCATGCAAAATCTAGAACAGACATTCCGGTGGTTTGGACCGGAAGATGAAGTGACATTGGCAGATATCAGACAAACCGGTGCAAGCGGAATTGTTACCGCCCTGCATCACATTCCCTGCGGGGAAGAATGGACAAGCGCTGAGATAGCGAAGAGGAAAAATATCATACAAGCTGCAGGCCTCAATTGGTCTGTAGTAGAAAGTGTAAATATCCATGAAAGTATTAAAACAGGAGAGAAGGACAGGGATTATTACATTGAGAAGTATGTAATGTCGTTAAAAAACCTGGCGCGCGAAGGTTTAAAAACAGTGTGTTATAATTTTATGCCCGTATTGGATTGGACGCGGACCCATCTTGATTTCAGGCTTCCAAATCAAGCAAGTGCGTTAAGATATGATGCTTCTGCACTGGCTGCCTTTGAATTATATATCCTTGAAAGAGGATCTGCATTCAATGAGTATACGCCTGAACAACAAAAAGCTGCGAAGCTTTATCTGGACAAGCTGTCGGCGGATGAAATAAAGCTTGTTACAAATGTAATCATGGCGGGATTGCCGGGCACCGATGAGGTATTTACTATTGAGGAATTTCGGGAACATCTAAAAAGATATGCGCAGGTGGATGCGGCAAAACTTAAGGAGAATTTAGCATATTTCCTTCGTGCCATCATCCCAGATGCTGAAGAGGCCGGAATAAAAATGTGCATACATCCGGATGATCCGCCTTTTCCAATCTTAGGACTGCCCCGGGTGGTTTCTGATGAAAATGATTTGAAAGATATCGTCGGTTTTGCACCTTCTCCGAGCAATGGTATTACGCTTTGTACCGGATCTCTGGGAGCCCGGGCAGATAATGATATCCCGGGAATAGTAGAGAGACTTGGCGAACATATCCATTTTCTTCATTTACGTAATGTTCAGCGCGAAGCAGACGGGAGTTTCCATGAAGCAGAGCATTTAAACGGCAGTACAGATATGTACGCCGTGATGAAGAATGTAATATTGGAGCAGCAAAAACGCGTCAAAACAGGCAGAAACGATATCGCTATCCCCATGCGCCCGGATCATGGCCACAAAATTCTTGACGACTTTAAAAGGAATACTTATCCGGGATATTCGATTATAGGCCGTCTGAAAGGTCTGGCAGAACTCCGCGGATTGGAAATGGGAATTAAAAGATCACTTATGTAATTTTGATCAGTATGAATAAAGATTGCACACTATTCAAATCCCCTAATTAATCTCCGGATAAAACCTGATTTACCGCTCTCACCAACAAGGCGACCCTTGTTTTATAGTTTCCTTATTGCGCGCTTTTTTTTGCTATTTCAAGTGCCTGAATAGTTGTATAATACTTTGCTATCATATTAGGCACTTCCCAGGCAGGCAGGTTATTGTTTTTTAGGTATTCCAAAAACTTCTCAGTTACTCTGGCAAAATGTGCTTCGTGACCTTCTTTGTATTTGTCGGGAACGATAACTTCCCACCCTACAGCCAGCTTTTTCAATTCAACTCCCGGGAATTTCTTCTGAATATTTTGAAGTTTGGCGGCCAGCTGAATGCCGTAATCGCTGGTCTCAGTGCCTGCCGGCTCAATATATAGGGCTGGCTTATACTGCTGATCTGCTCCCTGTCGGATAATCAGGTTTGCACGACTGCCCCTCATGATTGAATAATGAGTATCACCGGCACCTTCAGGAGCTTTGTAGATCCATTTGACCGAAACTTTAGCATGCACATCACGAATCTTGTAATCGAATTCACCGTTAGAGAAAACCTTCAAAATGCCATCATCTGCAACATACTTTTTCAGGTAATCCGGGAACTGATCCACTTTCGTGATGGCTTTGAACTGAGCCAGGCTAATACCAGTCTCCGACCTTTTAGCCCGCTTAACCTGAATATCTTTTTGATAATCAATGATCTGCTCCGGAAAGCATTCCCATTGAATCAGATCGACTAAATGAGTAGTTACATCGACGATTCCTTCCCCCTCCTGGGCCACATCGAAAAACCACGCAGGGCGGGTCAATACACTTCCCGAGACATATTTGTAGAAATGATGCACACTCTCTTTTGTCACGGCAGGGTTTTCCAGAGATCCTTTTTCAAGTGTTCCGAAAACTTCCGGGATAAGGGAAAACTCTTTTTGAAGCATCGTCGTAATTTCGAAGCGTTCCGTCATGATATCATAAAGGAGCAACTTCTTTTTTTCTGCAACAGAAAAAGCCTCTTTTAATTCTTCGAAGCTTTTAGCATCGATCGCCATAGGTTTATCGGCGTAAACATTGAAGCCGGCATCGATCGATCTTTTGATATAGCTGGTTTTTTTAAGATTATTCCCGGCAAGCATAACGACGTTACCCTTTTTGTCCGATAACATTTTTTCGAAAAAGTCATCTCCGAGATATACTTCCTGCTTCCAGTTTGTAGGATCCTCAGCGCGTTTATTATATGATTCTATTTTTTCAAGATGCAACTGAACATCGGGACCTTTTGGCGCATATACATGAACCACGGAGTCGACGTCGGCGTACATCGATTTTTGTACCAGGGCGGAATGAAAGTGCCCCGGATCAAGTGTAATTAAATTTACTTTCTTATCGCCCCCGTTGCTCATTTCTGTGGTGCTGGTACATCCTGCGAATGCGGTTATTGACATCAGTATAAATAAAGTAATCCTCATATCAGCTGATCTTCTTAGATATATAATTTGTGCCGTAAGGGTATCTCTGCGGTCTTGACAAGAGTTTATTCGCTTCAGCGTTGTCCTTGAAAATTTCCTTTTTAGGATCCCAGTACAATTTACCCGGAACTTTCATTGCAACGTGAGCAACGAGACAGGCACTGCAGGACCGATGGGCTACTTCCACCGGACTGATGGTTGGTTTTTTACTCTGAATACAATCGAGCCAATTGCCATGCTGTTCCGGGCTTTCATACAATCGTGTTTCACGGGGCCCAATTTCGGATGTAAGCAGGGCAGGGTTACTAGCTTGAAATGCCTTGTTTTGTCCTTGCCGGGATGTCGGGTCTGATGAGGTGACGGCACCATCGCCTCTGGAAACAAATATCCATCCGTCTGTACCTTCAAAACGAATCCCATTAGGATTCTTACTACTCATCAACATGTTCACCCCGTTGGCATATTTAGCACTAACTTCATAATTTCCATGTACATTCCATAATCCGGATTTAGGAAATTCAGCAGTAGCTTCAATTTCTATGGGCCCTGTGAGCTCAGTATTCATTCCCCAATGTGCAATATCAATATGGTGGACACCCCAACCAGTAATCATCCCTGCTCCAAATTGTTCTAATCTAAGCCATCCGCCCCTTGAATTGAAATCAGTCGGTGAATGAACCCTATCTGTCGTATAATAAACGTGAGGTGTTGAACCCAACCACATATCATAATTGAACCCCTCCGGTATTGCCATCTCACTAGTCTTTCCTCCCGCAGGATCTGCTGGAAGGCCAATATGAACCGTATGAAGTTTGCCTATTCTCCCATTTCTAACCAGCTCACAAGCCTTTTTGAATTGAGGCCAGGGGTTTAGAGAGCGCTGCTGACTTCCTAACTGGAAAGTAACTCCGGATTTACGGACTGCGTCACTCATTTGGCGGCCTTCCTCGATAGTAAGTGAGGTTGGCTTCTGAAGATAAATATGTTTACCAGCCATTGCTGCTTCGATAGCCGGTTGCGCGTGCCAGTGATCCGGGGTGCTGATCATTACCGCATCAATGTCTTTATTGGCCAGAAGATCATGATAATCATCGTAGGTTTTAACATCGACATACCCGGTCTTTTTCATCTTTTTGTCATACCAGCCTTCGATCATTTGCTTACCGCTCTTTAACCTGATGCGATCAACGTCTGCTATGGCCATAATCTGCGCAACATCGTATTTGAATGTCTCGGCAAGATCATGAGTCCGGGCTATACGGCCACAGCCTATCTGCCCAATATTAATGCGGTTACTTGGCGCATTCTTGCCAAAAACAGAAGCAGGCACTATCGTTGGAAATCCAGTCATGGCAACGCCGGTTAATACAGCTCCTTTGGCAGCGGTTTTCACGAAGTCTCTCCGTGTATATGATGGCTTTTTGTCAGTGTTCATGTCGTATTTGGGTTTATGTGTGTAATCCTAATATTGAACCGGGGTGTCCCTGCTGCTTGCGTATGCTTTTGAATAATCGAGTTTCCTGGATTCGCCTGCAATAAATTTTATTCCCTGCAACAAATGTGTCAGGAACATTGGCTCCTGATAGTATTCCTTGTTATGTCCTAATGTCGTTATCCATATGTTTCCGCCGTCGTATTTCTGGTACCATACGGCAGGATAAAGATCTTTAAAAGGGGCAGAAAATTGTGCAATCTTATCCTGGTCGCGATCATCCAGTGAGCTAAGATCATGAGCCATAGTAACCTTAATACCCGGATAAAGTTCTTTCGTAAAATAGCATTCATCTCCGAAACTTCTTTCCCACACCTTAGGTAGTCCCTTAACCGTAGAGTGCGATGGGTCAATTACCTTTACATTAAACTTTTGGTTTTTGGCATGCCAAGCGAACGTGCCGCCTATCATTTGCTTAAACCAGGTCCAGTTACGTTCGGTGCCTGTAACTGAGTGCACACCGACAAAGCCGCCACCAGCTTCAATATATCTTCTGAAGGCGAGACGCTGGGCATCAGTATCAAAGACATCGTTGTTGGTACTGGTGAAAAGGAGCATGGTGTATTGCTTAAGATTCTCGTCCGTATAAGCTGCCGGGTCATCGGTGACATCCACTTTAAATCCATTATCCCGGCCCAGTTTCTGTACACTTTTCACAGCTTCGGCAATATTATCATGAACATATCCCTTACCGTTCTTAGTGTAGACGAGTATTCTGACCTTTTTTAAGTTTACCACTTTATCTGCCGCGACAACCGTGTCGACCAGAAACAGAGATAATATCAAAAATAGAATTGTACGGGCGGATTTATTTTTCAAAGGTAATCTGATCATTATCTGACATTATTTGTTTTAATTATTTTCACTTCAGGGCTGTAGGCAAATGCTTGCCATGCCGCTTCTGCCTTCTCTTTTGAGAATTTCCCATTGAATACCAGTAACCTGTATTTGAGGACATAATCCTGACCTGGGATTAATGGCCAGTCTTTATTTTTTGTAGGCGAGAAGTTTGCAAACACATCGCCACGCTTATTGGAATTTTCCGGCCATATTCGTAAGGGCTCGGGGTGATTATAGTTTGCAGGATAAGACATCATAACAGCTCCAGCATACTCTGCTCCCATATCCCCCTGGACGATCACCCATCGGGCTTTCGATCCATCCGCTTCCTTTCTGGCCAGACCTTCGGAAGTGATAGTTTCACTGTTATCTTTATTCCACTTTTCCGTAGCGCGCCAGCCAAGACCGCCATAGCGGTATTCTTCAAGAGTTACGGGGCTGTCGGAAGCACAATTTAATTGTATAGTAATGTCTGCTAGGTAATAGTCATCGTTTTTCGGCTGATAAATTCTAACAGTTTGCAATTCATTCATCGCCACCTTTTCGGTCCCGTTCTTCTTAAAAACCACATGTTCATGCAGTGTCTGGTAATCGGCGTATACAGGGCCTTTGCTTACAGAGACAAAACCGGCAAAGCGCACGGTACCGAGCCGGGACTTAAGATTCCAGAAATCTACCGTATCACCTTCAAAATATACGTGGGTCCATGGATTCCATAATCCAAAATGGTGATAGTGATCTGGTGCATTTATCCGGGTCAGTTCCTCACCACGGGGCGACCATAACGGATGAATAAAACCGCTTCGCTTAAAGACCGTATCAACGCCTACGGGCGGATATATGGTTTTATAATTATACCTGAGTAGATTCTTGCTTCCAGCACGGATCGTAAGAGCTCCATCATGAGCCAAAGCATTCATTTGTGTCTGCGGTTTTGCCGGAACGGCCTTAGAAAGCTCAAATATTCTTTTAGGTGGATGCCGCTCAGTTTGGCTCATTACCCAGTAAATATTTCGGTTGCCCCGATTTTCTATTTGATAATCGATAGCGACACGCTTACCCCCGGTAATTTCAAAGAGGCTGATTACTGAATCAGGTAAAAAAGTTATTTCATCAAGATTAACCCGCACTGTTGCATCTGCGCCTCCAGATTGCCTAACTGCGCTAACCTCAAGTGTCGCGAGTTTTTGGGCATGAGCTGAGGTAAAAAAACAAATCAGGGCTATTATGCAATAGCCTAGCCTGATAAGTAACTGCGGGCGGGCCAATCTAAAATCAAAAATATACATATCTTAATATTCAAAAACAAATTACGTGAGGAACTCTTGTCAGGTTCCAAAATACATATTTACTGGGCAATTCTAAAAGTAAAAAAGGGTATCAGACATTTCTTTTATTTTAGAAATTACCAAAATGGTTTTCAACCCCTGGTTAGCAAACGCAAAAGAAATACTCTTTGAATTTCCCAAAAGAGCTATTTCATTTGATTAAGTTCTTCCATAGTAAAAGGCTTTTGACGTCCTTTATACCTGTTCCGGATGCTGTTGACGTCTTTAGTCTGGACCCTGTCACCCTTATTACTCCAGGACACTCTGATGTAATTCAATAACTGCGCAATGTCGGCGTCGGAGAAATCAGGATTTGAAGCGATACCAGGCATCTCTCCATTTATTTCAGGCGCTTGATAAAGTTTATTGCCGATTTGAATCGGGCCGGTTAGTCCATATAGTACAATAGCGCTCAGTTTGTTTTTATCGCCTACAACCCATTCCGAATTGTTGAGCGGAGGAGCAAGCGAAGTCACTCCATTTCCATCGGAGCCATGGCAGGTTTGGCAAAAAGACTTGAATATTAAAGCGCCTTTAGGAAACCTTATTGCAATGTCGGCTGCAGGGTTTTTGGCCCTCTCTGCATCAGCTATTACTTTTTGAAGCCTTCTATTCAATATCAGGTTTGTATCAGGATTTAATGCTGAAAACTGTCTATAAAAAGCCGTCTCTTGATTTTTAAGAGCGCTGATTACAGCATCAGAAACATAGCTATCTTCTCCAAAATTAGCCGCAAGCTTTGAAAGCAATTCCATTTGCGCCTGTTCATCAAATGGTTTAAAAGCTGGAGCTAAAAATGCGATATAAGGTGCTGAAAGTGCATCCTTTGCCGTGATCATCGTACCAAAGAGCTGCAGGAAATCCTTGTAGTTTCCTTTGTTAATTAGCGAACGCGACAGGCCGAAGGCTTGCATACGTAAGGGCCATTCTTTGCTCAAAAGCAAAGGCCATACATCATCCCTGGTTAGGATACCCAAACCTTCCATCGTCCATAATGCATGTGATACTGCCCGGGTGTCTTTCGAATTTTTCGATAGTTTTCTTAATTGAGTTTCAACTCGGATATCTCCGGCATCGACCAGGAGTTGCTGGGCCATACTCCGAACCCAACCATTTTCATGAGACAGAAGCTTTACAAGTTTTACTTTATCTTCCGGGAATTGGACAGATTTTGATCTTTTATTTTTTGGGACAATTTTATAAATTCTTCCGTAAGTAAGCGGTTGGGTAAGGGATCGGATTTTGATTTCGTTTTTTAAATATGGTGTTATATATGTTTTATGCTGAATAATCCCCCGGTACATATCAACAACATACAATGCGCCATCCGGACCATTATATAAATTTACAGGCCTGAACCTCTCATCTGTACTTCTTAGAAATTCACTATTTGTATATGCCTGCCGCCCGATGACTGAATAACCTTCGTTTACCAGAATATTTCGCTTAATTAAATTTGCTGCAGGTTCTGCGACAAATGCATTCCCATAATATTTTTCATCGAAAAGGTGACCGTTATAAATTACCGGGCCACAAGCGGCCGTGAAATTAACCAACCTCAAGCTATCATCGAGTATGCCTGGCTGATAAGCTCGGTTTACACCCGTAGTAGCCCTCGCAGGATAAACCTTATTGTCGATGACGAGCTTTTTATTGAATCCGGAAACGTTTCGCTGATTATCGTTGAGTGCTCCAAAGCCGGGACTAAAGAAATCGCCAAGTAAGTTTTCGGAATTGTTATTATAATACAGACGGCCCTGGTCGTCCTGAGTAATTCCCCATTGCCCACGGGAATGAGTTCTTTCGATTAACCACTTTTCACCCTGCTTACGATAACGGCGGTCAGATTTTGCGTTGTAAATCCAGTTATCGAGTGCCCGAAACAAGCCATTGGGTTGATGTTCTACATTGCCGCCTTCAGCATAGGATGGGTCAACAAGTGTCTTTTTGAACGGCTTATCGTCGCGTATCTCATAGAACCATAAACGGGGTGATTCAGCAACCAAAATGCCATTACCAATGAGGCAAATAGCACGGGGAAGAACCAGAGAATCAAGAAATACCTTTCTATTGTCCATCACACCATCACCATTCTTATCACTCAGAATAACAATTCTCCCGCGCGGAAGATCCTCGCCTGTACCTAGAGTGTCGGGCATATATCCTTCCATTTCTGCTGCCCAAATACGCCCGGTTTTATCAAACACTATGGCCACCGGAGAATTGATCAATGGTTCATTGCTTACAAGCTTGACCGTAAAACCGTTTTCGAGCTGCATCGTTTTCATTGATTCCTGTGCAGATAATACGGGTGAAGAATCAAATTGCTTTCTGATACGCAATGAATCGAGGGTAAAACTCTGCTCAACCTGTCGAAACGCTCCGCCACCAATTAGAATAAAGAGACCAATTATTAAAAAAATAAGTAAATAGCTTCTGCTTCTCATGGTATTAGTTGGCCGTCAGTTAAAATTTTTGAGTCGTGAGTTTTTTTTAGCAATACAGTATAGGCACTTGCAAACTTCTCATGCCTTTGTTTACCACCGATGTTAATTAGTATCCTTTTAATCAAGAATTCAGTGTTTATTTTTAAGAGACTGAAAAAAGTTCTGTCTTTTCCCTGGTTTACAAATGTATTGAACTTAGTTACCTCAGGTTTTATTACTGAAATCTTATCATTAACAATTTCAAAACCTTCTGTTTGAAGCAAAAATCGCAGGGAGCTTGGAGTATACATATTAATATGACCATAGGCTAGAAAGTGCTTCATTCTTTTATCCACGCCGTAACGGTAATCAATAGGAACTTCAATTACACAATATTTCGACACCCTTTTGATCTCGCGCAACAGCATTCGTTCAAATTCTACATGCTCGAGCACGTGAGATAAGATCACCAGGTCAAACTCATCATCGTCAAAAGGAATATGATAACCATCAAATAACTGTACTGACTTAACATTTCCTAAATTTCTGTTGCCAATCTGCTCCACTCCGCTGGTGGATATTTCCAAAGCATGAATTTCTGGAGCAAATCCAGATTCATCGAGATATTTCAGAATACTTCCGTCGCCAGCGCCCACTTCCAGGACTTTTTGAAATTGCAGGTCCTTACACAACTCTTCAATATTTTGAGCTTTGTATTTTGCACTCAAAAGCCGCCATTGCTCATCCTTCCCGACATAGAAATTATCATATGCGTTTTTTAATCCGGTACTAACTATTTCTTCCTTCTGCATTTAAGAACCTATTCAAGATAAGGCAAGCGATAATTTCCACGGATTCAAAACCACGTGGGATAGTCCTGTAAATTAGCCAGAATTTGTAATTTAGCGAAATGCCGGGCCTAAAAAGTTACATACTAAAACATCTCCCACTTCATCATTTTAAATCATACAGATCTTATTCTCAGGATGGGGAAGATATGGTTTTGAAATCTTTCTATGAAAATAGAAAAGGTTATAAAGGATTTTATATTGATGTAGGAGCCCATCATCCTGTAAGATATTCGAATACATACTACTTTTATAATAAGGGGTGGAAAGGAATTAATATCGAGCCAACACCCACTGCTATTACTCCTTTTAAAATTTTAAGAGGCAGGGATATAAATTTAAATGTTGGGGTCGGACCTGCGCAGGATATATTAACTTTCTATTGTTTCAATGAGCCGGCATTAAATACATTTTCCGAAGAACTCGCTCTTGAAGTTGACAAAAAAGATAATAAGTATAAAATTACACAGCGGGTAAAGGTTGAAGTTCTACCTTTAAGGGAAATCCTAAACAAGTATGTCCCGGCAGGTGTCAAAATCGATTTTATGACCGTTGACGTTGAGGGCTTAGACTTTGATGTCTTAAAATCGAATGACTGGGATAAATATTCACCCGAATATTTAATGGTAGAAGGGCATATTGACTTTGAAGAATTAGCCAACTATGATATCTACCAGTTTCTAACAGAAAAGAACTATAAGTTGGTGGCCAAGACGTTTCGGACTTTAATATTTAAACACATGGGGACAGGTAGTATCTAATTTTTTATTCCGCCGATGCCGTTTATCGGCTGCCTGTTTTTAGCCGGTCTTAGCTGTACTGACCTTGAAAGAAAAAATGAAGTGGTCCAGGTATAGCCATTAATGGGTCCAAAACCAGCCATGTCTACCTCTATCAGATCTGCATCACGTAAGAGTTTTGCGCTTTTTTCATGCCAGTCAGAATTATCAAGAATTATTATCCCGTCCTTTTTCAGCTTCTTCAATGCTTCGACAGTGCATTCATATCTGTGATTCCCGTCAATGATAATAATGTCAAAGCTTTCAGGAAAATGGTTAATCGAGTCTACGTAGTCAGCCTTTCCGGGCACCAATTTATATTCGACATTCGGGGGTAACTGAGGGTTCATTTTATTAAACCACTCCTGATTATCTTCAATCGAAACAGCCTTAGTGCAGCGTTTAGACCAAAAAATAGTGGAATTACCAGAGCCAAATTCAAAAATAGATTTATCCGAAAAATCCAGTTGTTTGATGTACTCAATTGCAGGATAAGTGTACCAGGGAATAAATTCATTATCCTTATCGATGCAGCCTCTGCTCATCGTTTTAAACTGACCGAATTCTACGGAAAGTATCCGATAATTCTTGATCGTATTTATTAATGCTGCCGGATAAAATCTCCCTAAAAGCCTCTTCATTATACTATTATTTAATTTAAAATTACCAATGCCTATTTGCTTTTTAAACGTTCCGAAAGAAGCGAAAATATGTTGATTAAAAACAACGACTTCATCACCATTATTCCCTGCGGCCTTGTTTTGGAAAAAAGCAGAATAGAAAATGTTGTAACAAAGTAGGCAATCAGCGTTGCTGCCGACGCCCCAAGTCCCCCATACAATGGTATTAACCAAAGATTAAGCAGAATATTTACAATGGCACCTATTGCAGTACGGTAAAATGAGATTTTTGTAAATCCCTCGGCGAGAAGATACTGGCCACTGGCACTTCCAAGAAATACAAAAATCCCGGACCATATGTGGATAGAAAGCATAGTTCCGGCACCCATGAACTTATCGCCGTAAAGCAATTGAATAAAGATATCGGCTCCTAAACTTACTATAAGTGCTACCGGCAGGCTAATGGCTACAAGCAGGTCATACAGATTCTGAAGGCGCTTTTGATAACGTACCTGGTCAGTTTTACGTGCATGAATTATGGCGGGGAAAACTGAAGTCACAATTGCAACCGGAATAAAGTACCATGCCTCACTGATCCGCGCTGCAGCGCTATAAATCCCCGCTTCGGTGCTTCCTGTATAATACTTAAGCATCAGGATATCAATTTGCATATATAAGGTGACCATTACAGCTGACAGAATAAGCGGCCAGGATTGACTCAACAAAGATTTGGCCCGATCTGCACTGAAACTCCAGCTGCTTATTTTAAGATTTTCACGATGATAGATGATCACCAGTCCGATTGCGAGCATTAGCCCGTCAATTACTAATGCTAACGCGAAATAGACGAGAGAAAGTTTCAACAAGACAAAACTGATCTTGATCAGCGAAGAAATTATCAGGCAGATATTTTGAACCTGAACCACTAATTTGGACCTGACCTGAGACTGAAAGTAAGAATCGATAATATTGAAAGCCTTAAAAAATAGCGCCGACGCGCACAATGTTACGATAAGGGTCAATTCCGTGCCTTGCTGATCGGAAAAGCTTCGGAAGAATATATAGATGAAAACAGAGCTCGGAACTAAGATTATACTAACAACTAACCTCATCCAAAAAGCTGTACCCAGGATTTCATCCCTTTTAGCCGGTTGGTCAAGAATCTCACGGATGATAAAACTATCCAGTCCAAGTGTTCCCACTGCTGCAATAATGGTTACAAAAGCGATAGCAACACTCAGATCACCGAAATCATGCGGCCCTAAAAACTTGGCAATAAAAATCCCGACGATCAGACTTAGTATTTTACCAAGCATTAACCATCCCGTATTCTTGAAATACTTTTGAAAAGCTTCAGGGTCGAACCCGGGGATGGAAGGTATCCTCATTAAGTACAAACTTAGATAAAAATTTCCCTTAAAAAATCGGGTAAAAATAAAGGGCTCAGTTTGTGCTGAGCCCCGAACTTAATAAATATTCTACTATGAATTATTGATTTACAAACTTCTTAGCATTGATTTTGCGCTCGTTTTCACTCAGATAGATCTTACGTAAACGCATACTTTTCGGTGTGATCTCGATATATTCATCAGCCTGAATATACTCCATGGCTTCTTCCAGAGAGAATTTGATTGCCGTAGCAATACGTGCATTATCATCTGTACCGGACGCACGCATGTTGGTAAGTGCTTTCCCTTTAACGACATTTACGACCAGGTCATTATCACGAATGTGTTCACCCATGATTTGTCCTTCGTAAACTTCAACTCCAGGCTCAACAAAGAACCGTCCCCGATCCTGTAATTTATCAATAGAGTAGGCGGTTGTAGATCCTTTTTCCATTGATACCAGGACACCGTTCAAACGACCGGGGATGTTACCTTTCCAGGGCTCATATGCTTTAAATCGGTGAGCCATAATAGCTTCACCAGCAGTTGCAGTAAGTACGTTATTACGCAAACCGATAATTCCACGCGCCGGAATCTCAAATTCCAAATGTTGAAGGTCGCCTTTAGGCTCCATCACCAGCAAATCACCTTTACGCTGAGTTACCAGTTCAATTACTTTACCAGAAACCTCCGCCGGAACATCTACAATAAGAGTCTCGATAGGCTCACACTTAACTCCGTCAATCTCTTTGATAATTACCTGAGGCTGGCCAACCTGAAGTTCGTAGCCCTCGCGGCGCATCGTTTCAATCAGGACTGATAAATGGAGAATACCACGTCCGTAAACAAGATATGAATCCGGCGAATCAGTTTCAACAACCTTCAGAGCAAGATTCTTCTCCATCTCTTTGTAAAGTCTTTCACGTAAACGCTGTGATGTTACAAATTTTCCCTCTTTACCAAACATCGGGGAATTATTGATGGTAAATAACATATTCATTGTAGGCTCATCGATCTTAATAACAGCCAGTTGTTCAGGCTTTTCAAAATCCGCGATTGTATCACCGATATCAAACCCTTCTATACCAACCACTGCGCAGATATCGCCTGAAGAAACTTCCTGAACCTTAACTTTACCTAGTCCTTCGAAAGTATATAATTCCTTAATACGAGATTTCTGAATTGTGCCGTCCCGTTTAACAAGTGATACGGGCTGATTTTCCTTTATCACGCCGCGGGCCACACGACCGATCGCGATACGCCCAACGAAAGACGAATAATCAAGGGAAGTGATCTGCATTTGCAATGTTCCATCGAAACTCGGAGCGGGCGGGATATGTTCAAGTATTGTGTCTAAAAGAGGGGTAATATCTTCGGTCTGTACTTTCCAGTCAGTACTCATCCAACCTTGTTTCGAAGATCCGTATAACACGGGAAAATCCAATTGATCTTCGGTAGCTTCAAGATTATAAAACAATTCAAAAATTGATTCATAAACTTCTTCAGGGCGACAGTTTTCTTTGTCGACCTTGTTCACGATAACCACAGGCTTCAAGCCAAGAGAAAGTGCTTTTTGAGTTACAAACCTTGTTTGGGGCATTGCACCTTCAAAAGCATCAACTAAAAGCACCACACCATCCGCCATCTTCAAAACACGCTCAACTTCACCGCCGAAATCAGCGTGGCCAGGAGTATCAATAATATTGATTTTAACGCCCTTATAGTTTACTGAAACATTTTTGGAGACGATAGTAATACCGCGTTCACGTTCAAGATCATTATTATCAAGAATCAGATCACCAGTTTCCTGATTGTCGCGAAACAGATTAGTTTGGTGTAAAATTTTATCAACCAAAGTAGTCTTGCCGTGGTCAACGTGAGCGATGATCGCTATATTCCTTATTTTTTGCATTAAAAAATTGTTCTAAATTTTTTGCAAAGGTACGGTTAATTAAGGAGAATCTAAAGTTTGACTGGATGTTTGTGACTAGTTGTTTATGATTAATTGTTAGAGTTTAACAACGATCTGATAGAAATTGGTATTCGTTATTCCATTAAGTATTTATCCTTCCAGAAGTTAATAGAATATTTACAGTCAGAAGACTAAGATCAATCTGCTAATAAGTAATTTTGAATTATGGACGTGCAAACGGTTTTAGTCTTGGCAGTTTTTACAATAGCTATTTTCTCGCTTGGGCGGATGATATATCGCAGTATTAATAGCAAAAAAGGATGCGCTAGCAATTGCGGTAAATGTGCAGCAGACTTTTCTGAATTCAAAGTACCTGAAAGCAAGTAATCACTTTTCTTTCTCGATCAGACAAACCGCATAAGCCACTACGCCTTCTTCACGCCCCACAAAACCCATAGTTTCGTTAGTAGTAGCTTTTATCGAAATGTCTTCTTCACTGATCCCTGCGGCTTCCGAGATATTTTTCTTCATTTGGGGAATATGAGAGTTGATTTTCGGGGCTTCCAAACATAGCATTGCATCTATGTTTCCAATGCTCCATCCTCTTTCACGCAGTAGAACTACACATTCCTTCAAAAGAATAAGGCTGCTTATACCTTTCCAACGATCATCTGTATTAGAAAAATGAAAACCAATGTCACGAAGGTTTGCTGCTCCGAGTAATGCATCGCAAACAGCGTGTACAAGCACATCAGCGTCTGAATGTCCAAAAGCACCTGAATGGTGCTCAAGCTGCACCCCGCCTAAAATAAATGGATGTTTCGCTGCCAGTTGATGAACATCGAACCCAAAGCCTACTCTAATCTTCATCAATTACTTCTCGAAATTAAAAACAAGGGAAAACCGGAGTGTCTGGGCTAAAGGGCTTTTCTGCTGGTTGGCGAGTAAATAAGCAAAATCCAGGTTAAAGACATTATATTTCAGTCCTGCTCCAACTGTAAAATACCTCCTGTCACCTTTGGTGGGAGTTTCATAAAAATAACCTGAGCGGAGTGCGAATTGCCTATTGTACCAATATTCAGTTCCAAGAGAATAACTTAGTTCACTAAGTTCTTCGGAAAAACCTCCGGGCGCATCACTGAATGATCCAAAAATTCCCGCAGGAACCGATCTGTCAGTGTCTTTACCACTGATAATTTCACCATCTGAATCTCTTATTGGATTTGTCGGGACCAGTAGCTTATTTAAATCCAGGGCTACAGTGAACTGGTTCAGATCGTCTATGTTAAATGTCGTGGCTCCTCCTAATTTCATATTTGTTGGAAGAAAAGACTTAGAACTTCCATCTGAATAGTTCATTTTGGTACCAATATTAGAGATATTCAGACCTAACGCTAGTTCTGTATCCTTACCGAAAATAACAGTTCCAGTCTTCATGTAGCCTGAAACATCTGCAGCAAGAGCTGTTGCCGGCTGTATATCCTGCCCATTAAACTGTCCATTACTTAAACTTGATCGAATATACCTTACAGCTGTTCCGAGAGAAAAAGTTTCTCCAAACTTTCTCGAAAACGTTCCGTCAACCGAGAATTCATTGGGACTGTAAACGCCAATATCATTGCGGCTGTCATCAGTAAGCTGAATTGATCCATATGAAAAGTACCGCAATGAGCCACCAATAACATTACGCTCATCGAGGCGATGAAATACAGTCAGGTACCCCAAATCTACATCCGGAACAAGGTTTCTAAGCCAGGGTGTATAAGACGCAGATATGCCGGTGGGCTGCTCCAAAAATGCAAGTTTGGCAGGATTCCAATGACTTGAATTGGCATCGGGAGCGGTTGCCGCACCAACATCTCCCATTGCTCCCGACCGTGCATCCGGAGCTATTAATAAAAATGGGGCAGCGGTTTGAATGGTATTGGAACGCCTTCCATCGGTTTGCGGAGTCTGAGCTATAAGCGGATCGGGAAATCCGGCAATAACCAATACCACAGAACAGCAAAACGAGAGTTTGTTAATCATTACCCAAAAATAAAGCTGAAATCCAAATTATATTCTGGCGTGCATTAAATATAAGCATTTTGTAAATATAACCTTACATGCGGCGTATTAAGAACGTTTTCTTTTCGGGAATAATATGTTCGGAAAAAGTTTTTTATTTAACTGAACGGCAATATTATAGTATGTATAATCTGCTGTATATTAATAATTTAAAAAATAGTTGACGTACCTTTAGAAATATACGTACATACAAAGGTGTGTAAACTCCAGTAATAAACGGTTTGAAAAATCGTTTACTGTTGGATTCACAATAAGTATTGTAACCTTAAATAAGATTTTCCGTTTGAATAGGTTAAACTGGTATTAAAGCAGTTAATTAGGATCGTAAATATCCATGGGATATTATTCAAATTTCGTATTTTTATAAAATTAATGCTCTATTGACATTGCAAGTAATGAAAAGATTATCAATAATTTTTACCGCAGCCTTTCTCTTGTTGGGCGTACTATCCTCATGTAATAAAAAAAGTGGCTCATCCTCCAAAACCGGGATGGCCTACAACGATAAATACAATGGAGGATTCCAGGTAAATAATAAAGTTAAAGCAGGTCCGGGTCCGGGTACGGTAGCAATAGAAGGCGGAACATTTGTAATGGGCGGAAGTCTTAATCAGGACCTTGGTTATGAATTTGACAATGTGCGCAGAAGAGTTACTGTAGCCTCTTTTTACATGGATGAAACCGAAGTTTCAAATGTTGATTGGTTAGAGTACCTGTATTGGATAAGACGGAATTATTCAAATGATGCAGAATATTATTATAATGCTCTTCCGGATACACTGGTATGGAGGCAACCTCTTTCTTATAACGAGCCTTACGTAAATAATTACCTGCGTCACCCTGCCTTTCAGGATTACCCTGTAGTAGGAGTTACCTGGGAACAAGCAAATGCTTATTGTGATTGGCGCACAGACAGGGTTAACGAAGAAATTTTGCGTTCCCGCGGAATTTTACTGGATTACAAAACATTAGCAGGAGGAGGTAAGCCAGGTACAGCAACTTCGGTATCTACTTCAACAGATCCTTTTAACACAGATATTTACTTAAATGGGCAGTACAAGGGTGAAGGGATTGACGGAAAGAAAATGCCCAAGGATCTAAATCCGAATGCAGCAGCCAGCGGAACAACAACCACAGGTAAAGCCGGCCCAACAAGACCTGTCCGTCTGGAAGATGGAGTATTAAAGCAACCATATCGCTTACCAACTGAGGCTGAATGGGAATATGCGGCATTATCACTTGCGGGCAATACTGAATACGAAAACATAGCTGACGGAAAAATCTATCCATGGAACGGCCTGGGTGTACGTTCTCCTAAAAAGAAGACCCAGGGAATGATCCTTGCCAATTTTAAACGCGGCGACGGTGATAACATGGGAACCGGGGGGTATCTGAATGATAAAGCAGATATTACTGCGCCTGTGAGAAGTTATGTTCCAAACGACTTTGGATTGTACAATATGGCAGGTAACGTAAATGAGTGGACAGCAGACGTTTATCGTAAACTAACCTTTGAAGATTTTGCGGATTTCAATCCATTCAGGGGTAACGAATTTGTAAACAAACGCCTTGCTGACCGTGCAAAAGGTACTTATGCAAAAGACAAATACGGACGTCCAATCAAGGACCCGGCACCTGCCGGAAAGAAACAGTCCTGGGCTGAGATACAGAGTAATCAAATTGCGCAAGACTCATCAGCTATTGCAGGTAAGCCTTACAATCCGGATTTCCGGGGCCACTTAGACTCTGTAAATTCAAATTTATATGGAATTACCACTCTTGTTAATGACCGGTCCAGGGTATATAAAGGTGGGTCATGGAATGACAGAGCATACTGGCTAAACCCTGCGACCAGACGTTTTATGCAACAGGATGAAACAAGTGCTGAAATGGGATTCCGTTCGGCAATGACCCTGGTTGGAGCTCCTGAAATAATATCTAAGGGTAAACCACAATTCAGTCAGCCTAAGTCTAGAGCACCAAAGAAGACGAGATAAAAATCTCACATCATAAAAAAAGGGCTGGAAATCAGCCCTTTTTTTGTTTAATGTTAATGGTGTTATCTCATTTCCAGGTCCCGATAATAAGAGATTTAAGGAAGGAAGATAAATCAGATTTAACTATCCCATGTCATCATCTTTCCACGGTCTTCAGCCTTTAGGCATTGCTCCAGGGTCTTTGCATCATATTCAAGTCCGAACTGTTTCAAGACATCATCCGGAACCCCATCCCAGGCGTTCGGCTGATTTCCTTTGTATCCTAAATCTTCAATTCCTATTTTGCTTGTAAAAAATCCAGTAGCTGTTAATCCACGAATTGTGTCAAAGAAACGAACCCCTGCTGCATTCTCAGGGAGTGCTTTGCCCGGGTATGCGATGAGATCAACAAGCTGAATACGTTGTTCCGCAGATGAATCAGCGAATGACTTCTTAAACATCTTATAGGATTTAATATCCAGCCATTTTAGTCCCCCTCGCATAGGCAATTGCAAGTTAGGCTGATCTTTTACTATGAATTCTATGAATTCAGCAACTTTTGCGTCGCTTGCACTTCCTGAGTGATCGTCTTTAGGTATGATAATGTCACCTAAAAGGGCAATAGTAGCAAGTTCCGGTGAAGTGAAGAATTTTTCATCCATCAATTTCTTGTCCACCAGTTTTTCTTCAGGCGTTCGCCCATATGCACCTGATTCTCCCTTTGATGAAGCATCTGTTCCTTCCTTTTTATCACATGACGACAACAAAGTTCCGACACTAACTGTTCCAACCGCCAGTGCCTTAAGTGAATCTCTTCTATTCATCTGATTAAATATTTTGTTTCTTCAATTGATCAACCATGTATTCTGATGCACGCATTGCCAATGCGAGGATAGTCCAGGTTGGATTTTTGTCAGCCTGAGACACAAAGGCACCGCCATCTACTACAAATAGATTATTCACGTCGTGTGCCTGGTTATATTTATTTAGTACTGAAGTGTTTTTATCATTTCCCATCCGTGTGGTTCCAACCTCGTGGATAATCCGGCCCGGAGCTAACAAACCATACTTTTCATCTGCACCTGGTTTTTCGCCACTGGCAACGCCGCCCATGGAATGAATGATCTCCTCGAAGGTATCCTGCATGTGTTTGGCTTGTTTTACTTCCTGATCTGTCCAGTTATAATTGAACCTTAACACCGGAATACCGTATTTATCAACCGTACCCGGATCTATTTCGCAATAATTCTCTATACGTGGGATACTTTCTCCACGGCCTGCGAATCCTACAGTAGAACCATAATAACGCCGGTAATCGTTCTTGAGGGCTGCACCATATCCGCCAGCTTCTTTCATCTTTCCTTCAATAGTGGGATACTTACCGTTAGTTTTTTCCATGCCAAATCCGAACCCATATGACGGCATGCCCATACCACCCCAGAACTCGATATGATAACCGCGCGCAAAATCCAGTTTTTTGTTTTCGAGCCACCATGGGATATATAAGTGAAGGCCACCGACACCATCCTCATTATATCTTTTCCGGTCCATCAATTGAGGTATGAACGCTCCTCTGGATGCTCCGGTAGAATCATGCAGATATTTTCCGACCATACCGCTGGAATTGGCAAGGCCATTCGGGTGGGCAGAAGATTTAGAATTCAGAAGGAGCCTGGCAGATTCACATGCACTTGCTGCCAGAACCACGATCTTAGCATTGACCTCATATTCCTGTAAATCTGTTTTATCAACATATGAAATCCCAGTCGCCTTACCTTCTTTATCAGTAAGTACCTCGCGCGCCATGGCATTTACATAGACATCGGCGTTTCCGGTTTTCCTGGCGGGTTTTACGAGGCAGGTTGATGAAGAAAAGTCGGCATGAACAGTGCAGCCGCGACTACATTGGGCGCAGAAAAAACATGATCCGCGATCCTTATTTACGGGGCGTGTTAGTATCGATAACCTGGAAGGGATAACGGGAATACCAATCTTACCGGCAGCCTTTTTTATCATTAGTTCATGTAGACGCGGTTTTGGAGGCGGCAAAAAATAACCATCCGGCTCATTGTATATTCCTTCTTTAGTACCAAAAACCCCGATCATCTTATCAACGCGGTCATAAAAGGGCTTCACATCCTCGTACCCGATTGGCCAGTTATCACTTAGGCCGTCAAAATCATGCCTTTTGAAATCATTAGGACCGAAGCGCAGGGAAATTCTTCCCCAATGGTTTGTTCGTCCCCCCAACATTCGGGAACGGAACCAATCAAATTCAGTTCCGTTTGCTTTGGTATAAGGTTCTCCTTCTATTTCCCAACCTCCATATGCCGCATCAAAATCACCGAAAGGCCGTGTCGTGTTAGCTCCCCGTCGCGGTGATTCATACGGCCATTTCAGCTGCGTTTGTTGTTCCGGGTTGGCAGGATCATAATCAGGCCCGGCTTCGATAAGTGCAACTTTCAAGCCTGCTTCCGTCAAAATTTTCGCAGCCATACCGCCGCCAGCACCTGAACCGACAATACACATGTCGTATAATTCACCCTTGGTCTTAATTTCCATAGCTACCTGCGATCAATTGTTTGTTTTACTTCTGTGAAGGAATGATGAAAATAAGGAATATTTCCATTGAAAAGAATTATAAAGCCAGAATAGATATTAAATTTAACAAAGGTCAGTTAAAAATTATCATAACCTGATTCTTTTCAACTTTACCGCCGGGCGTTACTTTTATTGATTTAATAAAGACATCCGCAGGCGATTTAATAACGTTCTCCATTTTCATGGCCTCAAGAATGACTAAATTCGCGCCCTTTTTAACTTCTTCCCCTTCAGACACCAGAACTTTTAGGACCATTCCAGGCATAGGGGCTTTTAACTCTGAAATTTTTAAAGCGTTCAGGTTATCCATCCCAAGCTGATGCAACAACTCGTCAAACTGGTCGGAAAGAGACATCGTATAAATGCGGGAATTTACCCGTACAGAACACTTTTTTTCCTCTCTATTCAGCGTTATTAGTTCTGCATTAAACGAACGGTTTTTGTGGAGGATATGAAAAATCGTGCTGCTAACAGGTTGAATATCCATAGCTACAACCTCGCCGTCCAAAAGAATGCCGTCTCTGTCAATGTGTACTTCAAAACTTAACTGCTCGTTGACCCGTATTTTAAACATGATTATTGAGTCAACGCGTACTGAACTAAATTTGCACCCATCTTTAACGCTTTTTGGCGAGTCTCTTCAGAATCGCTTGAATAAGTACCTGAAACCTCCCAGCCATTTCCCAGATCACATTCGAATGTATAATAACAAACAATTCTTCCCTTGTAAATTAAAGCAAATCCCTGTGGACGTTTTCCATCGTGTTCATGAATCTTGGGAAGCCCGCCCGGAAATTTATACTTCTGATTGTAAATAACGTGATCGGAAGGCAGCTCGGTAAATTCAAGATCGGGAAACACACGTTTCATTTGCGGCCGTATAAATTTATCAAGGCCATAATTATCATCGATATGTAAAAACCCACCACCAATCAGGTATTTCCTGAGATTGTCAGCTTCCTGATCGCTGAAAACGATATTTCCGTGGCCCGTTAAATAAACAAATGGATAGTTAAAAATATCAGAGCTGCCGGCTTCGACTACGGCTTCCTCTTTGTCAAAGTTTGTCCCGAGATTTTTATTACAAAAACTGATCAGTTCGGGCAAAGCCGTACGGTTGGCATACCAATCACCACCGCCGTTATACTTCAGCTTGGCAATCTTATAGCTGGGAGCTATGAAAGAGAATGCAGTTCCTGCAATCAGAACAAACAAAGTCAGGAAAGAAATTTTCACCGTATTCGTCATCTATTAAGAAAATTAACCTCAAAACATGCTTCCAAAGCCGCTGTTTCAGTCCTCAATCTGGATGTACCAAGATTCACCGGCAGAAAACCAGCGGCCATCGCTACGTTAACTTCCGACTGACTAAAATCTCCTTCCGGCCCAATAATCACAAGATAGTCAGAATTCAATTCTATCTTTTCTTTTAACGTGAATTTTTCGCTATTTATACAGTGGGCGATATATTTATGAGAGCTGCTTGCTTTTACTATAAAATCTTTGAACGCTACCGGTTCGTTTAGTTTAGGATGATAGGCTTTTATTGATTGCTTAACAGCAGACGTAATAACTTTATTTAGCCGATCCGTCTTTAGTTCTTTCCGTTCCGATCTTTCGCAAATAATTGGGGTAATTTCATCAATTCCTATTTCTGTTGCTTTTTCAAGAAACCACTCGAACCGTTCAATATTTTTTGTTGGCGCTACTGCCAGATGCAAATAATGACTTCGCTTCCCAAACTTCTCCTGCGCTTTGAGAATTATCAGAGAAGTTCTCTTTGGATGAGGGTCTTCAATTATTGCTTCATAAAATCCGCCGCGTCCATCTACCAGATGAACTGCACTGCCTTTTTGAAGGCGCAGGACTTTGATACAATGTTTACTCTCTTCTTCACTGAGAATATATGTTTTTGAGGTTATATCAGGTGTATAAAATATATGCATCTGGTGCACCTACCTTAGATCCACAACATCATCATCATTAATTACCAGTTCCAATTTAACGGACTCTACGTTCTGATCTGCTTTCTTCAGGATGGTAATATTGTAACCATTATATTCCCGGGCTTCGCCAACTTCCGGAATCTTGCCAAAAATCTCGCTAACAAGGCCGGCAACGGTATCATAATCTCCGTCTTCAGGCAGATCATGAGGAAGGTATTCATTCACGTCATAAATAGAAGCGGTGGCTGAAACGATGAACTCTGAAGCCGAAACTTTATCAACGATTGGCTTCTCCTCATCATATTCATCCTGTATCTCACCAACCAGTTCCTCTACAATATCTTCGAGAGTAACCATACCCGCTGTCCCTCCGAATTCATCAAGAACTATGGCAATCTGTATCCGCTTTAACTGCAGTTCACTCAACAGATCATTTATCTTTTTAGTTTCCGGGATAAAATAAGGTTTACGGATGATATCTTTCAACACACATTCCTTACTATCAGCCAGCAGAGGCAGTATGTCCTTTGCGTGAACTATCCCAACAATTTTATCGATTGTTTCGTCATAAACAGGAATTCGCGAGTAACCTTCATGAATCAAGATATCCAGAAGTTCCCGGTGGGGCGTATTTAATTCAATTCCTGAAATTTTGGTACGGGGTACCATTATATTCTTTACTACTCGCTCATTAAAATCAAAAACGTTCTTAATGAGTTCATGTTCGTTATTTTCTAATGCCCCGCTTTCTTTGCCCTGATCAAGCAAATACTGAAGTTCCTCAGAACTGTGATGAGCTTCATGCCCCCCAATGGTACTTATGCCCAATAACTTCAGGATAAAATTAGCAAAACCATTAAGCAGCCAAATAAACGGCCTGAAGACGAGATAAAAAAAGTGGAGGGGTAATGCAATTCCCATTGTAGTTCCGATAGGGCGCTGTATCGCAAGTGATTTCGGGGCCAGTTCTCCAAATACTATGTGAAGAATAGTAATTATTGCGAAGGCCAATACATGGCCAATGTTAGTCGCGACGGCAGTGCTGGTATCTATATTAAAAAGGTGGAAAAATTTAGTAACTATATCGGTCATCACCTCTTCACCTACCCATCCAAGGCCTAGTGATGCTAAAGTGATACCCAGTTGGGTGGCCGCTAAATATCCGTCCAGATGTTGGGTCATGTGTTTGGCTATCTTAGCAACACGGCTTCCTGTTTTGGCTTTGATCTCAATCTGTGACGCGCGAACTTTTACAAGTGCGAATTCGGCAGCCACAAAAAAACCATTCAGAAAAACAAGGAAAAAAGTGAAAAATAAAGCCAGACCCATGTTTACTTAGTTATTAATAAATGTGGCCTTATATAATTCCAGGCTCTCTCTAATCACTTTATATGCATAATTCTTGCCCAATAAATGTTCGATAGTGACATTCTTCATCTCAAGTGCTTTATAGTCCTGGAAAAATCTGACGATTTCATTCATCGTGTGAGGCGGAAGCTCTTTCAAATCTTCTATGTAGTTGACTGACATGTCATTCTTGGCAACGGCTATTATTTTGTCATCCTGCTCGCCGTTATCGACCATATGCATCACACCAACTACTTTTGCCTCTACAATTGACAAAGGGTATACATCAACTGAACATAATACCAGAATGTCTAATGGATCCTGATCGTCGCAATATGTCTGTGGTATAAATCCATAATTTGCCGGATACATTACTGATGAAAAAAGAACCCGGTCCAGTTTAATGAGTCCTGAATCCTTGTCTATTTCATATTTAGCTTTAGAACCTTTTGGGATTTCGATGATCGCATTTACGATCGAAGGTATATTGTGGCCAGGAGAAACTGTATGCCAGGGGTTATCGTTAATCATATTTATTCAGGATTTAGCCTCCTCTTCATCGTCTCTGTCTGCTCCGATTTTCCTCTTTAAATAAGTTACCACGAGAGGAATAGTCGTTATTAAGATAAAACCAATAATAATATATAAAAGGTAATCGTTTATTTCCTTCTCAAATTTTCTGCCAAGAAAGAATCCCAGCAAAGTTAATGATGTAATCCATAAGAATGCACCGCTCACATTATAAAGTGCAAATTTCCTGTAGTCAAGACGAACGATACCTGCAATGATCGGTGCAAATGTTCTAACGATCGGTATAAACCTCCCCATAATCAGTGCAAATGCCCCTTGCTTTTTATAATAAGTCTCTGCCGCCCTCAGGAATCTTTTCTTAAAAAAAAGGGAATCCTCCCGGTCATAGAGAACAGGACCTGTTTTTTTTCCAAACCAATATCCGACGAAGTTCCCCGCGACAGCTGCGGCGATAAGACCAGCTATCAGCATATATATTGACACATCTAATTTGTCGGTCGCCACAAACATCCCTGCAAGAAAAAGCAAATAGTCACCGGGCAGAAAAAATCCAAAAAACAGTCCGGTTTCCGCGAAAATAACAAAGAGAAGAAGATAAAATCCTCCTTCACGAAGCAACTTTACCGGATCAACAAGGTGTTCTAGGGAGTCCCAAATCTCGTGCATAAATATAATATGCGTAAAGCTACAATATTTATGTAATAATTTGTCTTAGAAAAGGCTGGATATGAAGCCCGGATAAACGCCGATTAGTACTGTAATAATAGCAGAAAAGCCAAGTACAAAATTAAAATATGGTGAGGATGGGATTTCGTTTCTCTCCGCGCTCTTAAAATACATTGCGACTATAACTCTCAGATAATAAAATATACCAATTACCGCATTCACCACGGCCAGAACCACAAGCCAGATATGATATTCAGCAAGTGCTGTAGAGAACATCATAAATTTTCCCATGAAGCCCGCGGTCAAAGGAATACCCGCCAGCGACAACATAGCTATAGTAAGAGATAAGGCGATGAACGGGTTCTTTCTTGCGAGACCGTTAAAACTGTCAAAATTATCTGAACCTGTCTGGCGTTTTACTAAAATCAAAACTGCAAAGGCGACTATAGAAGCTATTGAATAGGCGGTTGCATACACGAACACAGAATTTACAGAGGCAGCGCCAAGTGCGATAATTGCAAACAACATATAGCCAACATGCGAAATACTTGAGAATGCTAACATCCTTTTGAAACTATGCTGATATAGTGCAGTAACGTTCCCAATAAACAAAGTGAGAAGAGATATTACAAGTAAAGCAGGCATCCAGAAATCATGCAATGGAGCAAAACACATCAGAAACAGGCGCAAAAAAGCCGCAAATCCAGCAGTTTTAACAACTGTACTCATAAATGCGGTAATCAATGTTGGTGATCCTTCATAAACATCCGGAGTCCAGAAGTGGAAAGGCGCTGCTCCAACTTTGAAGCTTAATCCGATAATTAACAAAATTATGCCAGTATAGAATAAAGGCGAAATTCCCGTCGGGTTAGAAATTACGTAGTTCCTTATTTCAGACAAGTCAAATGTTCCGGCTGCGCCATATAATAATGCAATACCGAAAAGCAGAAATCCAGTTGAAAACGCACCCATTAAGAAATATTTTAGCGCTGCCTCATTGGACTTGAAGTCATCCTTTCTGATACCCGCCAGAATATATAAGCTTACAGACATGATTTCGATACCAACGAACAACATGGAGAGATTGTGGTAAGAAACCATCACTAAAATCCCCGCAAGGGAAAACAGTATGATGGTATAATATTCGGCAACGTGAACACTGATATTCTCAAAATAATCTTTTGAGATCAAAAGAATAAGCATGGTAGAGACTATGCAGATTGACGTAAACGCGATAGCGAAATTATCAAAAAGCATCATCCCACTGTAGATGGGCAGAGCTCCGCTATCCCACTCGAGAAGCGCTAATACTAACGTACCCGCAAGTCCAAGCAAAGTAACCGGAAGCAGGGCATTCTTTGCCTTATACAATCCCAGATAGAGAACTACAATAGCTAAAATAGACAGGGTTATTAATGAGCTCATGCTTTACTTAACTAAAATCTTTTGGTTTACCTGCTCAAGCAGGTTTGTTACTGCTGCCTCAGAAATATGGAGGATAGGCTGAGGATACACACCAATTCCAATGATAAGTACCGATAATATAAGCAAAACGGATATCTCAGTATTATCAATATCTTTAAATGCTGTTGTAAGTTCATTTGTTGCGCCAAACATAACCTTCTGATACATCCTTAGCATATAAACGGCTCCAAATATGATGGTTAAGCCCGCTACGGCGGCATAATAAAAATTGTAATTATAGACTCCCATCAACAGCAGAAATTCACCGACGAAGCCATTTGTCAAGGGTAATGCAACTGTACCCAATACGATTATCAGGAATGCGATTGCCAGTTTCGGAGCTGGTCTGGCAATTCCTCCCAGTTGGTCAAGATTACGGGTATTCATTCGGCGTATAATGATATCCGCTATGAAGAACATTCCAATTACGTTGATACCATGACTTAACATTTGAATCATTGCGCCTTGCAGGCCCTGAATGTTCCACGCAAAAACCCCGGCCGAAATCAATCCGACGTGGGCGATGGAGGAATATGCAATTAGTCTTTTTATATCATTCTGAGTAAACGCGATAATTGACGCATACCCTACACCTGCGATTGAAAGAATCAGTGCAGTCTGGCCCCAAACTTGAAAGCCAATAGGTGCAAGAGGAATCAGCCAGCGAATAACACCATAAATTCCCATTTTAAGCATTATACCAGAAAGCAACATCGTACCAGCCGTTGGAGCTTCCGTATAAGTATCAGGCTGCCAGGTGTGGAAAGGGAATACCGGCATCTTAACAGCAAAAGCAATGAAGAATGCCCAGAAAATCCATCCCTGAGTTGTTTGATCCAAATTCAGCTTATAAAACTGTTCAATGTCGTAGCTATTACCGGGTGTTTGAAGATGTAAATAAATTATTGCCAGCAGCATGATCAAACTTCCTGCTATGGTATAGATAAAAAATTTCAGGTTAACTTTTATTCTATTTTCCCCACCCCAAAGTCCACAAATAAAGTAGATTGGAATAAGAGCGGCTTCCCAGCCGACATAGAACAGGAAACCGTCCAAGGCAGTGAAAACCAGCAGTAATCCCGTCTGCATTAAAAAGATCAACGAATAAAAAGCGGATTGATTCTTTATATCCTGCCGAAAACTCGCAAGTACAATGATCGGAATCAGGAGATTTGTGAGGATAAGCAAAACCATGCTTATTCCATCCACTCCAACCTTAAAATTTATACCGAATTGTGGGATCCATGCAAGATTGACAAGGAACTGAGTTGATGCATCAGGAATAAAATTAAGATACATGTATACAGTTATGACAAGCGGTATCAGGGAAAGTACGCCCGCAAATGCCCTGGCCGATTTACCGGCGATCAGGATCACAATAGCAGCAATAAGCGGAATAAAAATTTGTAACAGTAAAATCTCCATTTATCTCGTTTTACTCCCCGTTAATTTTGTACATACTATAAATAAGCAAGGCAATTATACCAGAAACCATCATAAAAATATAAAAGCCTACCATCCCGGATTGTAATAGCCGAAAACCCTTGCTTCCCTCAATGGCGCTTTTACCGAGGTTATTAACAGCTCCATCAATTATCTTCCTGTCTACAATCTTATAAAAGAATGCTGATAAGGAGTCCAAAGGCCTGGTGATGATAGACGAGTATATTTCATCGATATAATATTTATTATAGGAAAGTCTGGCCAACGTGCCTCTTTCCATCCTGTCTGATACAGGTAAATCACCATTTTTAACATAACGGAGGTATGCAAAGAGCATAGCGCCAAGGGCACCTGCTACTGATACAGCCATCAAGATATATTCGGTAGTATGATCAAGTGATAAAGGCGCCATTTTACTGGCGGATGCTTCGAAAACCGGAGATAAAAAGTTTTCAAGCCAGTGTCCTCCGCCAAATATCGTTGGTATTCCAATGAAACCTCCTAAGGCTGATAATACAGCAAGAACTATTAATGGAATTGTCATTGACAATGGGGATTCATGCAGATGATGATCTTGTGCGGTTGTTCCACGGAAATTTCCGCTGAAAGTTAAGAACATCAGCCTGAACATATAGAAAGAAGTAAATAAGGCTCCTACCAAACCTAAAGCCCAGAACAAGCGATTATGTTCATAAACATGAGCGAGAATTTCATCCTTTGAAAAGAAGCCCGAAAACGGAGGGAGGCCCGCAATTGCAATTGTTCCGATCATCATCGTAAGAAAGGTGATCGGAAGCCTCTTTCTAAGCCCGCCCATATTTCTCATATCCTGCTCATTGCTCATTGCATGAATAACAGAACCGGCCCCAAGAAAAAGCAAGGCTTTGAAAAACGCATGAGTAATAACATGGAAGAACGCTCCCGTATATGCACCTACACCCAAACCTAAAAACATATATCCAAGTTGCGAAACGGTCGAATATGCAAGTACTTTTTTGATATCATTTTGCGTTAGCGCGATGGTAGCGGCTAATAGCAAAGTGGCCAGTCCGATTATAGCTACAACATGGAGTGTTTGGGGAGCAAGCGTAAAGAGTATATTTGACCTTGCAATCATATAAATACCTGCTGTGACCATAGTGGCCGCGTGTATTAAAGCGGAAACGGGCGTCGGACCAGCCATTGCATCTGGCAGCCAGGTAAACAATGGGATCTGGGCAGATTTTCCGATTGCGCCGATGAATAAAAGCGCGGTTATAATAATCAGCGCTCGGTCGCCTGAGAGCATAGTTGCAGCCTGTGGAAATATCACGGCAAATTCTACGCTATTGAATGTTGTGAAAATAACAAATACACCGATCAGAAATCCAAGATCACCTATCCGGTTCATAATAAATGCCTTTTTGGCTGCACTCGCGTAATCTGCGTTTGTAAACCAGAACCCAATCAGCAGATAGGAGCACAGACCCACACCCTCCCAACCAATAAACATGATCACATAGTTTGATCCGAGAACCAACAGGAGCATGAAGAAGATAAAAAGATTCAGGTAAGAGAAAAACTTAGCAAAACCCGCATCATGCGACATATATCCTGTTGAATACACATGGATCAAAAATCCTATGCCTGTAACGATCAACAGCATGAGTGAACTGAGTGGATCAATAAGAAATGAAAACGGAATCTTCACAGTTCCGGCGCTGATCCAGTCAAAAAGAGGCACTGTAAATGACTTCGTTGCAGAAGCATTTAACTCAAAAAATATTCCTAAGCTTACAATGAAAGATGCCAGTACCGTTAAACAACCCGTAAAACTAACCGCACTCTTAGGAAGTATATTACGGCCTAGTCCGTTGATAAGAAAACCTATCAAGGGAAATAATGGTACTAACCAAACTAAATTTATCATTCTTTTACTCTATATATTGCAGCTTATGACGTTTCTTTCGTTCCCTGAAACTTCCTAAGTCGGACCATTACCATTTTAACTTATTCAATACATTCACATCTGTTGAACTGGTGTTCCTGAAAATCATCACGATAATGGCTAATCCTACAGCTACCTCTGCAGCAGCAAGAGCCATAATAAAAAACACAAAAACCTGACCTGAAGCATCATTATGATGAACAGAAAATGCTGTGAGCAATAGATTAACCGCATTCAGCATCAATTCTATAGACATGAAAATCACGATGGCATTTCTGCGGATAAGAACGCCGATTACGCCAATTGAAAATATGATCGCACTAAGCAGGATGTAATGATTCAACGGCACGCCCTGAATTGCCTGAGTTACATTTTCCATTTACGCCTGTTTAATATCTTTTTTTGCTAATAAAACTGCACCTACCATAGCTGATAAAAGTAGAAGTGATGAAATTTCAAATGGTAAAAGGAATTTACTGAACAATACTTTACCTAGATTTTTAACCAGTCCAAGATCCTGCGTTTTCAAGACCAAAGGGTCGGAAACATTCAGAGCTTTAATTGATCCAATAAGTGTGATAAGCAAACACATTCCTGCAATCACTCCAATCATCTTTATGATTGTTGACTTGGAAGTACTCTGGCTTTCATTCAAGTTTAGCAGCATGAGTACAAAAAGGAACAGTACCATAATGGCCCCCATATAAACTATGAAATTGACTATTGCCAGAAACTGTGCATTCAGTAAGATATAATGGATCGTAAAGGTGAAGAACGTGACGATCAAATACAATACACTGTGCACGGGATTCTTCGCAAAAATCACCAGCAAGGCGAAAAATATGGACAGAAAAGCAACAAAATAAAAAAGAGTCATGCTCATTAAAAATGTCTTTAAATCTTTGCCTTTATGCGGCAAAGGTAAAATTTCTGCCGAAATCCGGCTGCTCGTTTTTTAACTTATCAGCCACCCCTGCTTTACACCAGCAGGTTGTGCCTTTTGTTCACTATATTGATTTTATTGGATCTTCAACCAGTTTATCCTTACCGTAAATAAAATCTTTTCTTAAATAGTCTGAAGGGACAATAGGGCCATCAAGGTAAATTGCTTCTTTCGGACAAGCTTCCTCGCACAATCCGCAAAAAATGCAGCGTAACATATTAATCTCATAAACGGCAGCAAACTTCTCTTCACGATATAAATGTTCCTCACCCTTTTGCCTTTCGCCCGCAATCATAGTTATTGCTTCTGCCGGACAAGAAAGTGCACAAAGGCCGCAAGCAGTACAACGTTCTGCTCCATTCTCATCCCTTTTTAGTGAATGTAAACCTCTCCAGTTTTCTGAGAACTCACGTTCAACTTCAGGATAAAAAATTGTTTCCTTTTTCTTGAACATGTGCATGAATGTTATGCCCATTCCCTGAAAAATTGCCGGAAGATATAAGCGTTCCCAAAAATTCATGGGTTTCTGCTCTAAAACTTTTTTTCTGTTACTTAATGGTTCCATAGACCCTAAATCCTCCCAAACAGAGTTTAATTAATTTTATCACCGTATACGAAATCAATACAATGACTAAAGTTTATCAACAAAAGTGATCACAATTCCCGTAATTACGATGTTCGCAATAGCCAGGGGAATTAAAATTTTCCATCCTAAATTCATCAGCTGATCATAGCGGAAGCGTGGAACTGTCCACCTAACCCACATGAAGAAGAAGATAAACGCAAATATTTTCAGGAATAGAACCGCCATCCCTATCAAAGGTCCAATTGTAGGACCCGCCATCTCATTGACCCAATCCATACCAGGATAATTATATCCGCCAAAATAGAGCGTCGACATAACCGCAGATGCAAGGAACATATTCAGGTACTCAGCAAACATAAATGCTCCCATTTTAAAACCGGAATACTCGGTATGATATCCCCCGACGAGTTCTGTTTCGCATTCCGGAAGATCAAAGGGAGTTCTGTTCGTTTCAGCGAAAGAACATACAAGGAAAATAATGAATCCTAAAGGCTGATAGAGAATGTTCCAATTGGCTCCATGCTGCTGCTCTGCAATTTCTTTCATACTTAGGGTATTCGTAGCAAGAAGCAAAGCGATAATGGACAATCCCATAGGAATCTCATAGCTTATACTCTGCGATGCAGCACGGACAGCCCCCATTAATGAAAATTTATTATTGGATGCCCATCCACCAATCATAATGCCATATACACCCAGCGAAACTACTCCGAAGATGTAAAGAATCCCTACATTGATATCTGTTACCTGTAAACTTACCAATCGGTCAGCGATCAGAACATCCTGCCCCCAGGGGATAACAGCGCTTCCGATACAAGCAGTTAATAATGCCAGAGAAGGACCAAGTATAAAAAGGGCTTTTGACGATTCCGCAGGAATAATCTCTTCTTTAAAGAACATTTTCAATCCGTCTGCCAGAGGCTGGAACATGCCACCCCATCCCGCCCGGCTTGGGCCTACCCTATCCTGAAGATATCCGGCAATTTTCCGTTCAGCTAATGTTGAATATGCTGCAACACCCAAACTGACTGAGAATATGACAGTGATTAAAATAAATTTTTCAATAATTAATGCTATTTCCATCAGATCTTGCTTGCTCTGTCAAATTCCACTTTATTTGCTTCTATTAAAGTTGGATTTTGCCTGATAACAGGCAAAGGCACCATCTCATAATGATTAGAAGAGATCACAGACTTATGTGAGATCAGCCGTGGCCCCTCAATTACCCAGTCGCTGGTATGCTTGGTTTCAAACCGGCAGGTATTACAAATAAAATCTTCCACCTCACCGAATTCGTCTTTGCGGCCAGTTACGCGCAAAACTTCTTCGCCCTTATACCACAAAGTTACCTTTCCTTTACATTTCGGGCAATCGCGGTGCGCGTCAACAGGTTTTGTGAACCAAACCCGGTTCTTAAACCGGAAGGTCCTGTCTGTCAAAGCTCCTACGGGACAAACGTCGATCACATTCCCTGAAAAATCGTTATCAATTGCTTTTTCGATATAGGTTGAGATCTCCGAAGCATCGCCGCGACCCAAAATTCCGTGATCCCGGCTATCGGTAAGCTGATCGGCCACATACACACACCGGTAACATAAAATGCAGCGGGTCATGTGAAGCTGAATTTTGTCGCCAATATCAATTTTGTCGAAGGTACGCCGTTCAAATTCATAGCGGGTATTAGCCACGCCATGCTCATACGAAAGATCCTGCAAATGGCATTCTCCGGCCTGGTCACAAACAGGGCAATCAAGAGGATGGTTTATCAAAAGTATTTCAACAACCCCTTTCCGTGCCTCAATAACTTCAGGTGATGTGATATTTTGAACCTCCATTCCATCCATAACGCCTGTACGACATGAGGCAACCAGTTTAGGCATAGGACGAGGGTCTTTTTCAGATCCCTTGCTCACTTTAACCAGACAAGTACGGCACTTTCCTCCACTCCCTTCAAGCTTTGAATAGTAACACATTGCAGGCGGAACAATATCACCCCCAATTTGACGCGCAGCATTAAGTATGCTTGTGCCGGGATCTACTTCAACTGTTATCCCGTCTATGGTTACTTTGACTTTCTCGCTCATTGACTTATCTCCTCTAATCTGGGCAGCGGATCGGCATATTTGCCTATGCCGAAGTTACGTTCCATTGCCTCTTTAGGATGGGTTACGTGCCACTCGAATTCATCCCTGAAGTGACGAATTGCACTGGCAACGGGCCAGGCAGCTGCGTCGCCCAGCGGGCAAATTGTATTTCCTTCAATTTTCTTTGCTACATCAACCAAAAGATCGATATCACTCATTTTACCGTGTCCATATTCCAGCCTGTGCAGAACTTTTTCCATCCATCCAGTACCTTCGCGGCACGGTGAGCACTGTCCACAGCTTTCGTGATGATAAAATCTTGAGAAGTTCCAGGTATTTCGCACGATACACTGGTCTTCATCAAAGGCTATCAACCCCCCCGAACCGAGCATTGAACCCGACTGGAATCCACCGTCGGCAAGAGATTCATAACTCATTAAGCGTGCCTCTCCGTTAACTGTCTTTAATATCAGGTTGGCAGGTAATATTGGCACTGATGATCCACCAGCAACCACGGCCTTCAAACGCTTACCGTTAGCTATACCCCCACAGTACTCTTCAGAATAAAGAAATTCTTCAACAGGTAGTCCAAGGTCAATTTCATAAACACCCGGCCTTTCAAGATTTCCGGAAGCAGAAATAAGCTTCGTCCCCGTACTTCTGCCAATTCCAATCTTTGCGTACTCCTCGCCGCCATCATTAATGATAGGCACCACTGCAGCGATTGTTTCAACATTATTAACAACGGTAGGACAAGCCCAAACTCCGGAGATAGCTGGGAATGGCGGTTTTATCCGTGGATTTCCTCGTTTACCTTCTAAGGATTCGATTAGCGCTGTCTCCTCACCACAAATATAGGCGCCTCCTCCTGGTTGTACATAGAGTTCAAGATCATATCCGGTTCCGAGGATATTTTTTCCTAAAAACCCAGCGCTCTTTGCTTCAGCAATCGCCCGTTCTAATATCCGGATCTGCGGCATCATTTCACCGCGCACGTAAATGTATGACGTTTTAGCACCAAGAGCAAAACTGGAAACGATCATACCCTCGATCAGGAGATGAGGGAGATAGGTCATCAGATAACGATCTTTGAAAGTCCCCGGTTCAGATTCATCGGCATTGCAAACAAGGTACCGCTCTTTTCCTTCAGGCTTAGCAAGGAAACTCCATTTCATACCAGTCGGGAAACCTGCACCCCCCCGTCCACGCAGGCCGGAGTTTTTTACCTCCTCGACAATCGCATCCGGCGACATAGTTTTTAAAGCTTTCTCCACAGAACGGTATCCGCCATGCTGACGATATACATCAAGAGTATTGATACCCGGGACATTAATATGCTCTAACAATAATTTACGCGCCATTCTTCAATTTAGATTTAAGAAGGGAGATCTGAGATATGAGTTAAACTCATGCTCACATCTCACATCTCATGTCTCATATCTTATTTTTTAAATTCTCTATTAACTGATCAACACTTTGTTCAGTCAGTTTTTCATAGAAAGTATATTCAGGGCCTATCTGTAAGACAGGGGCCATTCCACAAGCAGCTAAACATTCTACACCTCTCCAGCTAAATTTGCCATCCTGTGTAATTTCTCCTTCTTTTACTCCGAGTGTTTTTTCTATGTGATTCATTATCTTTTCCGCACCAACCAGGCAGCATGGCCCCGTCCGGCAAACCTCAAGCACATATTTGCCCTGGGGTCGAAGGAAAAACATGGTGTAAAAGGTAGCTACCTCGTAAACCTCAATAGGTTTTATATTCAGATAAGCGGCCACCTGATCCATTACACCTGGACTAACCCAGCCATATTCAGCCTGAACCAGGTGAAGAATTGGTAACAAAGCTGATTTTTGTTTACCCTCAGGATAGCGCGTCACAATATCATCAAACTGAGTGATCAGGGCTGACGGAAATTTTACATCCTTATTTTCGGTTACACTAAGCATCTAATTCTCCTGCAATTACATTCAAACTACTCATATTAATAATAGCGTCAGATAGTAACATTCCTGCGCTCATCGGTGCGTACATCTGATAGTTAATGAAACTTGGCCTGCGGAAATGCAGTCGGTACGGGGACCTTCCGCCATCATTAACCAGATAAAAGCCTAACTCACCATTCCCCCCCTCCACGGCATGGTAAACTTCAGTCTTAGGAGTATCAATTTCTCCCATCACAATTTTGAAGTGATAGATCAGGGCTTCCATATTATTATAAACTTCTTCCTTTGGAGGCAGATAGAACTCCGGAACATCAGCATGAAAAACACCTTTCGGCTCCTTTTCTATCTTGTCAAGAGCTTGCTGGATGATTCTCAAACTCTGCCACATCTCTTCGTTTCGTACAATATAACGGTCGTATACATCTCCCGTAGTTCCCACAGGAATCTCAAACTCAAAATCTTCGTAAGAGGAATACGGCTCATTTACCCGAACATCATAATCCACACCAGTTGCCCGCAAAATTGGTCCGCTCCAACTATAATTTAGTGCGACCTCCGGATCAACCGCGGCCACCCCTGAAGTTCGTTCTATAAAGATCCGGTTACGATTAAAAAGCGTCTCGAACTCTCTAAGAATTGGAGGAAATTTAACAAGGAACTGCTTGATCTTGGCAAACGCAATGTCATTGAAATCGCGCTCAAAACCACCGATCCGTCCAATATTAGTTGTTAAACGGGCACCGCATATCTCTTCGTAAATCTCATAGATATGTTCACGTTCTTCCATAAGATATAAGAATCCCGAGAAAGCCCCAGTGTCAACACCCAAAATGCCGTTACAAATAAGATGATCCGAAATTCTTGCAAGTTCCATTACGATCACCCGTAAGTAGTCGACACGCTTAGGAGTTTGAATATTAAGCAACTTTTCTACTGTCATGTGCCACCCCATATTGTTAATAGGGGATGAACAGTAATTCATTCGGTCAGTTAAAGGAGTTATCTGATAAAATGGCCGATGTTCGGCAATCTTCTCAAATGCCCTGTGTATATACCCGATAGTCGAAACACCACTTACAATTCGTTCTCCGTCCATTTCCAGTATATTCTGGAAAACACCGTGAGTAGCAGGGTGTGTAGGACCAAGATTTAACGTTATCGTTTCCTTCTGAGGGTCGTTATCTGAAATTATGGGTTGGTTTATCATCTACCGAAGAAATAATCCTTTTTATCAACACGGTTCGGATCTTCCAGGGGATATTCTCTTCTCATTGGAAAGACCGTCATTTCATCAACATTCAAAATTCTTACAAGGTTCGGATGTCCTTCAAAGATGATCCCAAAAAAATCATACGTTTCACGTTCCATCCAGTTTGCCCCTTCCCAAAGGGTTGTGGCAGTAGGTACTTTTGGATCATTCCCATCTATAAAAACCTTGATTCTAACCCTGACATTATTTGTCAGGCTATGGAGGTGGTAAATAACTCCAATGGACAATTCCTGCTCCGGGAAATGTATACCAGTAATATCAGTGAGATAATTAAATTTTAGCTCGCTGTCATTCTTTAAGAAAGTCAGGACTTCAGAAATATTATCAGCAGAAGTGCCAAATGTTAAAAGGCCAAAGGGCTCTGTAGGCACCGTAACACGCTCCCCAAACCGGGCTGTCAAACGCTGTATTACCTGCTGGTTGTTTATTTTACCCATTACTGGATTCCGTATCTGCTTAATAAATCCTTGTATTCCGGCGATTCCCTTCGTCTGAGAGATTCATTTTTTACCAATTCCTGTATCTTGTTGAAGCCATCAATTATTGCTTCAGGCCGCGGGGGACAACCTGGAACATATACATCAACCGGAATTATTTCATCTATACCCTGCATAACAGAGTAGGTGTCAAAAATCCCCCCGCTGCTCGCACAAGCGCCAACTGCAATAACCCAACGTGGTTCCGCCATCTGCAAGTATACTTGTTTGAGTACCGGGCCCATTTTCTTTGCGATAGTACCCATCACCATTAGGAGATCTGCCTGACGGGGTGAGAAACTGGGTCTCTCTGATCCAAATCTTGCAAAATCGTAGTGAGAACCCATTGTTGCCATAAATTCAATTCCACAACAAGATGTGGCAAATGGCAGAGGCCACAATGAATGAGAGCGGGCCAGCCCAACCACCTTGTCCATCGACGTTGCGAAAAAACCTGATCCTTCAACACCCGGAGGGGCTTCAACTATTTTTACTTCACTCATAATTTTCCCAACGAAAAATTCTAATCAACCAATTACACTATCGAGCCGCAAATTTAGAAAATTTAACGATTTCAATTATTAGCCGGTAAATTATAAACGGCCTAAATTTATTCCCAATCCAGAGCTTTCTTCTTAATAATGTAAATGAATCCTAATAAAAGGGTTCCCATAAATATGAACATCTCAATCAGACCATTTACTCCAAAATCGCGGAAATTGACTGCCCATGGATACATAAAGATGACTTCAATATCAAAAAGAACAAATAAAATTGCAACCAGAAAATACTTTATTGAAAACGGCTGACGCGCATTTCCCACCGACTTAATACCTGATTCAAAGGCAACAAGCTTGTCAGATGTCTTACGCTTCGGCCCTACCAGATGGGTTATGGTCATAGTTAATACTACGAAACCAAGTGCTACTAACATCTGAAAGATAATAGGCAAGTAATTAACTGCTGTGCTTTGAGCTTCCATTCTCTGTAATTGTGGTGCAAAGATAAATAAAAAAGAGCCTCCAAACAATGTTCGGAGGCTCCTCGGTACTTTATATTTAAATTATTACTAATTACTCGCAAGTGCCTTGAGTGCCTGCTGAGCAGTTGAGTCGTTCGGATCTAGAACAAGAACTTTTTCAAAATATCCTCTCGCTTTCGTATTATCTCCATCTCTGCGCGCCGCAACTGATCCCAGGTAGTTATATGCAGCAACTAAATTATTTTTGTTGGCCGCTGCAAGCTCAGGCTTTTCTACTGTCAAAAGAGCAACATATTTTTCGTAAAATGGTACGGCGAGACCTTTTACATCTTCCGGTCCGTCGAGCAAACGATTAATACGGCCACGATATAACCACCCCTGATGAGTAGTTGGTGCACGTTGTACTAAATAACTGAATGCACTATCAGCTTTCACTAACATTTCATTTGATGGATTAAGGTTTGCTGTCTTCTTTGTACCATAATCAAAATAGTACGAAGAACCCAGATAGAAATAATCGAGCAATTCACGTTCAGGATTTTTAATCGCTATTTCGTAGGCTTTTGCCGCTTCTTCATATTTTCTAGCTTTGTATAGTTCCAAAGCTATCTCACTCATCACCGCTGCATTACTGGAATCCATTGCTACAGCTTTGTTTATATTAATCATACCCTCAGCCAGCTGAGTAGTGTCTTTCATTTGAGCCCTTCCCAGATAAAGGTAATCCTGAGAAATAATACGTCCAGGCTCCACTTTCGCCATGAACTCTTTAAGAGCCTGAGAGCTTGCGGTATAGTTACCGTTTTCAAACGCTGAATAAGCTAAATAACGTAATACTCTGGCATTTGCTTTTTCAAGTTTAGCCATCTCGTTAGCTTCAGCCTCTAGAGCTTTGAAATCTTTAGCTAAATATAAAAAATCGGCATGGCGTAAACGAGAATCCAAAGACCGGTCAGTTAAATCCATATATTTCTCATAGTACTGCAAAGCTTGCTTGATACGTGCATCATATTCTTTTTGAGAAGACAGGGCCCATGGTAAATAAGCCTCAGCAAGCTCGCGGTATGCAGGTCCATAGCTCGCATTTAATGCAACAACATTATTATATTCAGCAATCGCTTCAGGGTAGGCTTTAGATAACTTATTTATCTTGCCAAGCTCGACCTTTGATCTCAGCAAGGTGTTATCCAGGTCATAAGCTGTCCTGTATGCACTGAATGCTTCACTATTTTTCATTTGTTCCCGGTATGCATCACCTAGAGCCATAAATATGCGGGCATCTTTTTCATTAAGCGCTTTCGCTTTCTCAAGGTGGGTAAGTGCCTCAGTCACCTTAGGCACAGGTGCATTTGCATACGCCCTTCCAATGAAAAGATCCGTAACATGATCTTTCTTTTTAGTTAGGGAGATTGCTTTTTCAAAATGCGGTGCAGGGCTTCCTTTTTTAGCAAGTGCAACTGCTCCAAGCCCTACATGATTCAAAGGGAACTCAGCATCTGCTATTACACCTTTATCGAAAGCAGCTTTTGCAGAATCAATATAGTCAGGCCTCTGATTAATAGGACTCGTTGTTAGGTAAAGATTACCTAATACAAAAAAGTTTTCTGCGTTTGTTGGTTGAGAGGTGGTTAACGTTCTTAATAATGCTTTTCCTTTTTGATACTGTTCTGCATCAATTGCTTTACGTGCATCAGCTAAACTCTGTGCAAAAACTGCTGAACCTACTAACATCAACCCCAGGGTTATCTTAACTGCCTTGTTCATCATGTTTAATTTAATTTTAATTTACTTACTTAATAATATTTATTTCTCGTGAGGGGATACTATCGGGTAATAGTCCCGATTTTAGTACAATCCTTTGTCCACGTTCTCCTGCTATAAAAGATGCAAAACCTGTGCCCAAACCCGGACCACCCTCGCAATTGATTATATACAATGACCTGATCAGCGGATATAATTCTAATGCTATATCATTCTGAAATGGCTTATAATAAGCTTCAGACCCAGGCTTACCAGACAAATTCTTCACTCCTAAAATTTTCAATGAACCTACTTGCTTTTCCAGGTCAACAGGCGGCTGGACTATCCAGTTTACTCCTACTACTCCAATTGTCCCCGGGTTATCATAAACGTATTTAATAACCTCCGCGTTACTTTTTAGTGCATAAACACCCTTGTCTGGAAGTTCTTTAACGCCTGCAAGTTCTTTAAAGTATCGAACAGTACTGGAATTTGCATTGTCAAAAATCAAATTACCTAAGGGTGACTCTTCCCCGCGAAGGACCTTAATAATGTCTCCGACATTAGCTGTAGAATCACTTCCCGATTTGTGAGCAATAAGAGCGATCCCATCAACTGCAAAACGGTTTATCCTGACTTTTATCTTCCTGCTTTCAAAATGCTTACGTTCATCAACGTTTAATTCACGCGACAAAATCGCCACTTGAGCGCTGTCGTCCATAAAAGCATTTATTAGTTCGTTCTCCGATTTATTGATGAGCTCCAGCTGCGCATCAGGATAAGTACTCTCGAAAACGTAAGTCTGGTCTTCTATAATGGGAGCAAGGGACTCGTCAACAAGAATCTTTTCTTTGCCGCTGGTGTAAGATTGTACCTCTTGTTTATTTTGCTGACAAGAAACAACAGATACAACAAAGCTGAAAATTATGAGAGACCTTATCTTAATAAAACTAATCATTGAGAGCGAAGTAAGCGCACAAATCTTAAAAATGAATATCCAATTAATAAAACTCCAAAAGCTATCCTGTAACCCCGGGACAAATCAATCGGAAATTCCTCCCAGAACATAATAATTATGCCCAAAACAAAATAGAGCATAAACATCCCAAGCCCTAAAATAAACAGAAATCGCTTTGCGGGCGATTTCTGTATTTTTTCTTGATCAGTATTCAGAGGCATTATTGTCCTGCCAACTGGAAGAAAATTGGCATTGTATAAGCAACCCTCACTGGACGTCCATTTTGTATACCTGGTTTCCAAGCTGGTGCATTTTTCAATACACGAATTGCTTCTTCATCACAACCACCACCGATACCTCTCAAAACTTTTATGTCTGTTAGGTTACCGTTCTTTTCCACTACGAAACTCATAATTACACGACCGGTGATATTGTTTTCACGAGCCATCGGAGGATATTTCAAGTTCTTCTGAAGATATTTACCCCATCCTGCCATACCACCAGCAAACTCTGGAAGCACCTCAACACTTGCGAAATCCTTGATACTGTTATCTTCAACAACCTCCATTTGCTTAGGAGCCTCACCTACCGGTTCATCGATAACTATCTCTGCATCCGGATTACCTTCTATCG
>JAZKHM010000249.1:0-16252 GCA_040385405.1 Bacteroidota bacterium
GCAGAAACTTCCCACAAAGCCTGGCGCCGTTCCAGACCGATTGATCGGAATGCATCCGCATCCGCAAGTTTCTCAAGTGCTGCCTGCGAAACACCCGCATCGCGCAGTGCTGTAATTTGCTTATATCTGCTTGTTCTGCCCTGAATCAAGACTTCCACATCATTTTCACGCATGCCATTTACTTGTCTGAATCCCAGGCGCAGCGCATGATAATTCCCGGTCTTTTCTTCAAGAATATTATCCCACAAGGAATAGTTAATGTCGACCGGGCGCACTTCCACTCCGTGTTTACGTGCATCTATAACAAGCTGTGCGGGCTGATAAAAACCCATCGGCAGACTATTCAGGATGGCCGCAGCAAATACATCCGGATAGTAACATTTTATCCATGACGATATATACACCAGCAATGCAAAACTCACTGCATGGCTTTCAGGGAATCCATAACTGCCGAAACCTTCCAGCTGCCTGAATACCCGTTCTGCATATTCCAGTTTGTAACCTTTAGCAATCATGCCGTCAACAAGTTTCTTTTCATACTGTGCAACGAGTCCCTTAGCTTTAAAAGTAGCCATACTACGCCGGAGCCCGTCAGCTTCAGCCGGGGTAAAACCGGCAGCAACTATAGCTATTTCCATAGCCTGCTCCTGAAATAAAGGAACCCCAAGTGTTCGTCCCAATATCTTTTTAAGTTCTTCAGAAGGATACTCAACCGCTTCCTCCCCATTGCGCCTTCTCAGATAAGGATGGACCATATCGCCTTGTATTGGTCCGGGCCGGACTATAGCTACCTCGATCACCAAATCATAAAAACATTGCGGACGCAGCCGCGGAAGCATCGACATTTGTGCCCGGCTTTCTATCTGGAAAACCCCAATGGTGTCCGCATGGCATATCATCTCATAAACTTTCGGATCATCCTGTGGAACATTGGCAAGTGTGAGATCAAGATCATAATGCTTTTTTGCAAGATCAAATCCTTTTCGGATGCAGGTAAGCATTCCTAAAGCAAGCACATCAACTTTCAAAAATCCAAGGGCATCAATATCATCCTTATTCCATTCAATACAGGTCCGGTCTGCCATACGGGCATTCATGATCGGGCAGAGATCGGATAGCTTACCCTGGGTTATCACAAAACCACCTGTATGCTGACCAAGCTGCCTCGGAAATCCGATCATCTGGTTAGTCAGTTCAAGCGTTTTACGTAAATGCGCATCATGAGGGTTAAAACCCTGCTCAATGAGGTGAGTTTCATTGAAAACTTCGTGATGGTGCCAAACCGAACCAGACAATCGATTAACTGTGTCTACCGATAGTCCCATAGCTTTGGCTACATCTCTTACAGCACCTTTGAAGTGCAGCTGAGTCACTGTCGCGACAATGGCAGCGCGGTCCCGACCATATTTTTGATAAATGTATTGGATTACTTCTTCGCGGCGTTCATGCTCAAAGTCGACATCAATATCAGGTGGTTCATCACGGGCATCCGACATAAAGCGGGCGAATAACAGCTTAAATTTTGTAGGATCAACAGATGTGATGCCCAGGAAATAGCAAACTACGGAGTTAGCAGCCGATCCGCGTCCCTGACAAAGGATATTTTTACTCCTGGCAAAACGCACAAAGTCGTGCACAGTCAGGAAATAGCTTGCCAGGTCTTTTCTCTCCATAAATTCCAGTTCTGCATCGATCTGGTCCTGTACCTTCTTTGGGATCCTTCCTTTAAACCTTTCCCTGGCACCTTCCAGGGTTAGAAACTTCAATTCTTCCATGGGGGTCCGCCCATCGGTGGTTAGTTCCTCTGGATAAACATACTTAAGGCTGCTAAGAGAAAACTCGCAAGCCTCTGCAATCGCTAAGGCATTATCAATAGCTTCCGGATATTGCCGGAACAGGCGAAGCATCTCCTCTATAGGTTTCAGGTGCCTTTCAGCATTCTGGTGAAGTCGGAAGCCCGCAGTATGGATCGTGCATTTTTCACGTACACAGGTCAGTACATCCTGCAACTCCCGTCGCTCAGGAACGTGGTAATAAACATCATTTGTTGCTGCAAGCGGTATATCCAGTTCGCAAGATAAGCGGGCAAGACGAAACAATCTTTTTTGATCGTCACCCAGGTATGATTTTACAGCTGCTAAATAAAGTTGGCTTCCCAAAGCTTGGCGATATTCCTTCAAAGCATTCTGAAAGGAAACTTCAAACTCGAAGTTTTCTGTCAATGCTGATGGAGGAATTGCTATAAACTTAATCCCCTTGCTGTGCTTATACACATCGGCTTTATATAAATGGCATTGGCCCTTTTCAGCTCTGCGGTTTCCAATGGTTAATAATCCCGAAAGCCTGCTGTAAGCTTCCTGATCCGTGGGATATGCCAGTAATCCCGGTCCGTCAATCAGATCGAGCCTGCAGCCTGGAATCAGTCGTATTCCTTTCAGTTTGGCCGCAGCATGCGCCCTTACAATGCCGGCAAAAGTATTCCGGTCAGTTATAGCCATAGCTTTATAACCATAAACTGCAGCCTGTTCAACAAGTTCCTCAGGATGCGAGGCTCCCTGCAGGAAACTAAAATTGCTGGTGACTTGTAATTCGATGTAGCTCATCAGGCAAAAAATCCATGTATAAACCACTCATTAGAACCATCTCCATTATAATGTCCCGATCGGAATAACCAGTATCGCTGGCCATTCTCATCTTCCACATGATAATAATCGCGATGCTGCCCCCCTTCCAGCCACCACTCCCGTTCTATACGTTCCGGCCCGTCAGCCTTTTTAACATGGTGCACCTTTCCTTTATACCGAAACAACATAGGCGGATAATCCGGTATGGGAGCCGTTACCTCGATGTGTTCCGGGCGGGCCAATAGCTGAACCGGGCGGGGTTTATCGCTACGCCAACGAATCGAGGGCTTATCTTTAATAGATGAAGAAATTCTTATCGATCTTTCAGGCCAGTAATGCTCATCGGGAAGATACCTGTGAATAGTATTAGCACCTATCTTGCCAGCCAGCCTGTCGAGAAGTTCAGCTAGCGAACTATCTTCCAGCCCAGGCTTGCCCGTCCACAATGCCTCCTGCTGTGGCGGAATATCCTCCACCTTAGGTGCTTCCAGCACAAAAAGCTCAATGCCAAGTGCCGGCTCCAGCGTTGATATTTTAAGCTGAAACAGCTTGAACAGATGTTGAGTATTATGCGAAGCCAGATTAGTACCAATTTCCATCTGTACTACTTTTCCGTCAATCCCGTAAGCTTTAAAAACCGCTGTGCGGATACCTTTGCCATCCTGTTGCAAACGTTTACACAGCATCTCAAGGAGTTTTTGCACAGCTATTTCTATTCCAACAGCCGTCCTTATAGGCTCCAGACTTGGAAGCCGTTCCAGGTATGGCTCTACAGGATGCAGGCTTTGTATGGGTTCGTTCTCATTACCCAAAGCCTGATCCAGACGCTGAAGAATACCTTGTCCGAAACGCCTCCGAAGAACGGAACGTGGCATGCTAACAAAACTGCTAATGTTTTTTAACCCCAGTTTCTGCAAACGGAGCAGATTCTGCGGCTCAAGCCGCAAAGCAGCCGGCGGTAAAGATAAAAGAGCCTCTGCCTGTGCATTACTCTCCACTATGGGTTTTGTCCTACCGAAACGGGAAACCGCCCATGCGGCACCGATGGTATCTGCCATTGCAGCCCTAACATCATAGCCCTTGCTTCTCAGCCTTGTAACAATCTCACTTAAATACTCCTGTTCTCCCCCCCATAGATGGGCACAACCCGAAATATCGAGTATCAGGCCATCCGGAGGATCCAATGCAATGATAGGGGCATAACGGATACACCACTCCCCAAGGGCTTTTAACAGTTTATCCCCCTTGCCGGGGATGTCATCAATAATTTCCAGTGAAGGTATAAGGGATTTTGCATCGGCAGCGACCATACCCGGCATTATACCTTCTGCTTCAGCCAGACTATTTGACGAAGTGATAAGAAGCCTTCCATGATCCTTTACTGCTAACACAAAAGGAGCTTTCTCCAATTCCGGGCGGCGGAGGCTGAGCCAGTCCGTCAGCAAATGACGGAACCATATGGTTACAAAACGCTTTGGCATATTATCCGGCTTTTAAGCTTTGCGATGAAACAACAGCTTCCATAAGTTCCGTAATGGAATTAAAACGGCCAGCTGACCATTCTACTTTCCAGCAGCCCGGATTTCCATTGCGTACCTTTAACAGTTCCACATTCCATCGCGGGAAACCAACGCCAGGCATGCCCTCTTCAAGTTGACTAGGCAAATGGGTGATATTCCATCGCGCTACGCAAGCTGTAGCGCTTAGTTTTTTTGCATCGCTCCGAAGAACAAAACCTGTTACGCGGCTTTGTTCTGCTGCTAATTGCAAACGGCGCGTTTGAGTAAAATTTATTTCCTCCAACTCCCCTATTACTGCAGCCAGACCCCTACATTTTAGTGCTTCCTCCATCGCCCATAACACATCGCGCTCACGTTTTAGATCAATAAAGATCAGTTGATCAGGTTCCACACCAAAGACTTTCAGGGATGGAGGAAAAAGAGTGCGGCGCGTACTGATCCACAGACAAGCGCCACCGTGCTGCATTAGGTTATTTAGGATTCCACCAATAAAACCCCCATTAGCAGCAGCCTGTTCAGGTTCAGAACTCAGAAATTCATGAATTGCTCCGGTAGGAAAAATCCCATTTGGAAAAGTCGCTTCAATTTGCCCCAGGCCAACAGAATCAGCCGCACAAGATTCTCGTGGCGTAAAGCCCTGCATCAGCAAAATGCTCTTTTGCAGCTGATTAATGATGTCTTTTTTTGTCCCGGGCGTATTCATAATGAATTCTAATACAAACATAATACTAAAAATATTAGTATTTGTATAGAAGTTGAAAGAATTTATTCTTATTGTTTTATATGTATTTAAATCAATAATCTGATTATAAAATTGCCGTATCGGGAATATTAATTTCCTGTTAGTTCTATCTAGCATTCTTATTACAATCATCAAAAAATTAACAAATAAATAAAGCAGGCTTAATTCTAAGGGCAAGCAGCTCAGATAGTTTTGAGCAAAATTTTAAATGACTATGAAGATTTTTACTATCAGGATTAAGCAAACTACTCTAATGATCCTCTTTCTGTTGAGTAGTTACGCTAATGTATTTTCACAATCAGTAAGCGTCCGGGGTAAAGTTACAGACAACTTAGGTGAGCCGCTCCCAGGCGGGACTGTTACCATTAAGGGGACGCAAGTGATTGCCAAAACCGATATGAATGGCGATTACAGGCTGATAAGTCCAAAGGCCTTAAGCAGGCAGGATATTTTAACCTTTACTTTTATAGGTTTCCTGACGACAGAACTTCCTTACGATGGGAATTCTGAAATGAATGTCAGTCTTCGGGAAGACTCAAAATTATTAACCGAAGTTGTTGTAACAGCATTAGGGATCAAACGCGAGGAGAAATCCTTAGGATACGCAGCACAAAGTGTAAACGAAAATGCTATTAAAGACGCTAGATCGAATAACTGGGTCAGTTCACTATCAGGGAAAGTCGCAGGCTTAAACATTCAGGGTACTGGTTCGGGACCGATGGGATCGGCCAGAATCACGTTAAGGGGTGAATCCTCTTTAAATCTGGATAATAATCAGGCACTCATCATACTCGATGGAGTGCCGGTAAGCAGTAAGATAACAGGTACAGGTTTTTCATCACATCTATCTGCTGATAGCCCTGTGGATTTTGGTTCAGCATTGTCTGATATTAATCCAGATGATATTGAAAAAGTAACTGTTTTAAAGGGGCCCGGAGCGACTGCCCTTTACGGCAGCAGAGCTGCAGGAGGTGCAATCATAATCACAACTAAAAGCGGGCAAACTAAGGATAAAGGCCTTGGGATTACATTTAATTCCAATGTAAGCATGGATCAGGTTAACCGTTGGCCAGATTACCAGTTCGAATATGGAGAAGGCAGAACAATGGCCTATTTTTCTTATTTGAATAGTCCTGACGGGCCTAACACAGGCACAGGGATTGCTGCAGGGAGGGCCTGGGGACCTAAATTTAATGGTCAATCATATTATCAATACAACCCTGATGTACCTGGAAACGTCCCAAGTCAAAAAACCCCGTGGGTTGCCCATAAAGATTACATCTCAGGCTTTTTTCAAACCGGACTAACTACTTCTAATGGAATTTCAATAGACGGAAATACAGAGAAAGGGTCAGCACGCTTATCCCTTACTCAATTTAAAAATAAATGGATTCTGCCGAATACTGGCTACGAACGGACAAATGCTGCTCTATCAATTAACCAGCAAATATCAGACAAGCTTAAAATTAACGGAAAGGTAAATTACACAAACAAAATGAGTGATAACCTTCCAGCAGCTGGTTACAACAACCAATCCATAATGTACTTTCTAATTATTGGAACCACTCCTAATATACGTCCTGAGTGGTTCAAACCATATTGGGAACCGGGATTAGAAAATGTTAAACAAAAAAATCCGTTTAATAACGGGCCTGACAATCCCTACCTGGATCTGTATGAGATGCTTAATAAGATGAATAAGCACGGGGCAATAGGTAACATTTCAGCAAATTACCAATTCAATAAAAAGCTTGATCTAATGGTTCGTTCGGGTATGGATATGTCTAACGAATTCCGTTCCCAGCAACGCCCGTTCAGCATGACCAAATATCCGCGGGGGATGTATCGTGAGCAGAATGTCTTCAGTTATGAAATAAATACTGATGCTTTACTTACCTATAAGGATGCCATTAATAGTTCTGTTAATTACAGTTTTTCAGCTGGCGCAAATGCCATGAGGCAGACTTATGACTTTGCCGGAATGAATGCCGACCAACTTTCACAACCTGGAATTTACCAAATATCTAATAGTCTTGATCAGGCAGTTGCAGACCCGCAAAAGACTAAAAAAGCTATAAACAGTGTTTATGGTTTAGCCCAGTTATCTTTTAAAGAGAGAATCTTCCTGGATATAACCGGGCGGAATGACTGGTCGAGCACATTACCTTTTAGTAATAACTCTTTCTTTTACCCTTCAGTCAGCAGCAGTTTCTTACTAGATGAATTATTCACGCTTCCTTCGATGTTCTCCTTTGCAAAGTTTCGCATGTCATGGGCGCAGGTTGGAAATGATACTCGGCCTTATCAGACAGATAAATATTATGACCGGGTTTATAGCAATAGTTTCACCAATCCGGGTACACTTTTTAATGCCGATTTAAAGCCTGAGATAACCTCAAGTGTGGAGACGGGAATTGATCTCAGAATGTTCCAGAACCGCCTCTCAGTAGATGTTTCATATTATAACAATAACAGCAGAAACCAGATTCTTGCAATACCCCTTGATCCGGTTTCGGGATTTACAAGTGCACTTGTAAATGCAGGCCTTATTAATAGTAAAGGCGTTGAGGTTGCTCTAACCGGCAAACCGATTGTTAAAAACAAATTTAACTGGAGTACCACTCTTACCTGGAGCCGGAACCGGAGTTATGTGAAGGAACTGGCAGTAGGCATTACAAACCAGGTAATATATAGCCATGGAAGCAATGTGAGTATTGAAGCAAGGGTTGGTGGAAGAATGGGAGATATGTATGGAAAAGGGTTTCAGCGTTCGCCTGATGGAAGCATTATTTATTCTTCTGTAGGATTACCAGTAGTACCGGATCCGGTCACCCGAAGATGGGGAAATGCATTTGCAGATTGGAAAGCAGGTCTGATGAATGAGTTTACGATTGGTGGAGTAAGAGTTAATCTCTTATTGGATGGTCAAAAGGGAGGAGAAATGTACTCACAAACCAATCACAAAAACGCCACGTTAGGAAAAACCAAAGTTACTTTGCCAGGCCGTGATGAGGGTATAGTCGGAGACGGTGTAGTTTACAATGCTGCTACAAAGACTTATTCTCCAAATACAGTACGTGTTCCTGCCAGTTCCTATTATGATAACATCTATCAAATTGGAAACGCAGAGATGAATATTTTTGATGCTTCTTATCTGAAATTAAGAGAGGCAAGGGTGGAATTCAAACTTCCTCTGAAATGGGTGAGCAAAATAGGCATAAAGAATGCAAATCTTGCGCTTTACGGCAGAGACCTCTTCAATATTACCAAATTCCCGGGATTTGATCCTGAAGGGGGTAACCTGAATAGCGGAACGCTTACTCCAGGCGTAGAACTGACACAATTCCCCTCAACTCGTGTGATGGGCACTAACCTTACTCTGAAATTTTAAAAATTTAAAATGAATATAATGAGAAAATTGTATGCTGTTTTACTGGCATTTTGTGTAATACAACTGGGTTGCACCAAAGACTTTGATGAGTTAAATACAGACCCAAATAGACCAAAAAATATTACCCCTGGTGTTATGCTCGGACAACTTCAATACCGGATTGTCAATAGCAGTATGGGAGCTGCCAGAGGATTTACTCATCAGCTTATGCAGGTTGATGCTCCCCGCGCCAGCGCTGGAGGTGGAGGCCTGCACCGTTATGTGGTCAATCCGGGCGCCGGAGTGTGGAGTAATTTTTATACTTACTTAACAGATATTGAGGATATTTATAAAACATCTGACGGCTTGAAGGAGAACAATTATAAAGCTATAGCCCTTGTTTATAAAAGCTGGGCTTATTCTATTCTTACGGATTTGTACGGTGACGTTCCTTATTCACAAGCAACTAAAGCTACTGAAGGAACCTTTAAAGCTAAATTTGATGCACAGAAAGATATTTATGTTAAGATTCTGGCTGATCTCGATATGGCGAATTCCCTTTTTAATACTGCTGCCCCATTAACTTATGGCGGGGATATGGTCTATAACGCAAACACAGCTTCAGGTGGAACGAATGCCGGCATTGTCAGATGGAAGAAATTCTGCAATTCATTAAAGTTAAGATTGCTTTTAAGGCTCTCTAAACGGAACGGAGAAATAAATATCAATGAACAGATTGCTGCTATTCTTGCAGATCCTGTAAAGTACCCGGTTTTCACCAGCAATGCCGATGATGCTATCTTTAGGTATCCGGGGACTTTTCCATATTACAATCCCTATTTCAATGAAAGGCAGCTTGAATGGAGAGATGGGACTTATGTTACTAAATTCTTTATCAACAAAATGAATGCAGATAATGATCCGAGGCGGGCATTATGGTTTACTCAGGTTGTTGAAAATGGAGTAAATGTTTACCGGGGTATTGAAAGCGGATACCCTGTAACAGTTGAATATGCAGTAGGTCAAAATACAAGTTATAATGACGTGATGAAAACCTTGCCGCAATTAGGAATTATGATGACATATTCGGAAGTTGAATCGATCAAAGCTGAACTTGCTTTACGAGGAATGAATACCGGGAAGACACCAAGGCAGCATTATGAGTCCGCTATCACCGCTTCAATGATACAATGGGGTGTGACGATGCCCGGTAATTACCTAACACAGCCAGGAGTGGTTTATAACAGTTCAGCTACCGCAGAGAAACAGCTTGAAAAGATAATGGAACAGAAATATTATGCTTATTTTTTTGTAGATTATCAATCATGGTTCGAGAAAACACGTACAGGATATCCGGTCTTGCCACGCGGTACAGGTATCCCGGTAGAAAACCAATTTCCAAACCGCGTACCTTATCCGGGTTATCTTCAATCCCTGAATCCGGAAAACTTAGCTGCCGCGGCCGCCGCAATAGGTGGTGACAATAGTGCAACAAAGGTGTGGTGGGCAAAATAATTCAATTCAAAAACAACATGATAAGATCCAGCTATTATTTCCTTCTTCTGACAGCTTTACTAATTCCAGCATTCTCAGATGCTCAAACCAATACAAAAGATCTCAGAACACTTATTGTATTTTTTGATGGGTTACGGCCAGACTATATCACAGCTGAAAATATGCCTTATCTATATGCTTTTAGCAAAAAGGGCGTTTATGGAAAGCAGCATCATAGTGTGTTCCCTACAGTTACCCGTGTAAATGCATCTTCATATTCTACAGGCAGTTATCCCGGCACTCACGGATTAATGGGAAATAGCGTTTACTTTCCCCAGGTTAATAAAAGCCGGGCTCTTAATACTGGTGATGCGTCAGAAATCGATGAAATCACTAAGGCAACAAACAATAATGTTTTAACGGCATCATCTCTGGGTGAACTTATACAGCAAAGTGGGTCCAATATGATGGTCTTTAGTTCAGGCACAACCGGTCAGGCATTAATGCAAAATCATAAGATCAGTGGTGGCGCAGTGATCAATCCCTCACTGATCCGGCCTGAATCAATGAAGGAAAAGATCGACTCGGAGATTGGATCAGTCCAATCTGCAGGCGGTAAGCATATGTGGGTAGCTAACGCCCTGATGAAATATGGTTTGCGTTTAGACGGGCCAAAGGTGAGCGCTATCTGGTTCGGAGATCCGGATGGTACAGCGCACAGCGATGGTATAGGCTCAGCCACAGCGATGGCTGCTATTAAAACCGTAGACGAACAATTTGGAAGAATCCTCCGGGATATTGAATCTAAAGGTCTGGCCAATAATTTCAATATAATCATTTCGTCTGATCATGGTTTTGTAACCGATATCGGTAAAGAAAGCCTGGGAGAATTCCTGATTAAGCAGGGCTTAAAAAAAGATCAGACTTCAGATGATGTAGTACTTGCAGGAGGGGCTATATATGTCAAAAATCAGGACTCGGAAATAATTAGGAAAATAGTAGCTGCACTACAACCAGAGGAATGGGTTGGCGGCATTTTCACCCGGGCGGTTAAATCGGGAGAAAGTCAGGGATGGGTACCCGGCACACTATCATTTGATGCTATTCACTGGGCACATCCTGAACGTTCATCTGATGTTTTAGTAGATGTAAACTGGAATGACAATAAAAATGCCGGCGGCTATGCAGGATCAAGTTTTGCGAGAGGTGTGGCGGGTCATGGCGGATTTAGTCCTTATGAAATTCAAATACCACTGATAGCATATGGTCCAAGCTTTAAGAAAGCGGCTGAAGGTAATTTGCCTACCTCCAATGTCGACCTGGTGCCTACAATATTACACCTTCATAAAATGGAAATCCCCAAACAAATGGATGGGAGGATTATGTATGAACTATTGGCCGAAAAATCACCGGCATCGGCACCGGTAAAGATGAAAGTTCAAACCATAGAAACTAGCACAAATATACCGGGAGGAAAATACAGGTTGCTTCTCGAGCAGTCAATACTCGGAAGCTATATTTATCTGAACAGCGCGAAAGTAATCAGGGAATTCAGATAATACCCTACTCGCTTACAATAATAAATCCGGTCTGCCAGCCGGATTTTCTTGCTGATAAATATCCGATATTGCAGCTCGGGTATTGCAATAAGCCTTTATGGAAATCCTTTGCCTTCAAATATCCCAAAAACATTTATTATAGTTATTGTATATTTAGGGGCATTCAGCAAATTAAAATGCCAAACCCTACACCTGAAAAAAACATTTCTGATTCCCGGCGGCAGGAAGTTATAAGCCAGTATCAAATACTGGATGCTCCCCGGATAGCCATTGAAGCGGCTAACGTCGGGACCTGGATGATAGACGATGCCACGCGTGTTTTTATTACGTCCTCGCGTGTTAAGGAACTATTTGGATACGACTCCGGACAGGAACTTACATTGGAAGCAGCCTTAATGTGCGTTACAGAAAGGCACCGGGAGAAAATTTCAAAAGGAATTGAAGAAACCTTCAAAACTGGTAAACCCTATCACGTCGATTTCTCAACCAGTGGCCTTCCTGAGCGTAAATTGCGATGGGTCAAGGCTGTAGGGGGACTTTACACCGACCCCGAGGGGAAACTTACTCACATATCCGGAGTGATGATGGACATCACCGAACAGAAACAGGGCGAATTGCGTAAAAACAAGTTTATAGGCATGGTAAGCCATGAGCTTAAAACGCCTCTGACTTCCTTAAGAGCTTATGTTCAGATGCTGCATGCATGGGCCAGGAAACGAAAAGATGATTTCACAGTCGGGGCTTTAGCGAAAATGGAGAAGCAGGTGAAAAAGATGGGCAATATGATCAATGGTTTTCTAAGTTTAAACCAGGTAGAGTCAGGCAATATACATCTCGACTTAAAAGATTTTGAGCTAAATAATCTTATTAATAACGCCCTCGAAGAAACAAGGCTGCTTAACCCCAGCCGCACAATCAAATTTTCACAGTTGGAGATTGTCGAGCTTCAGGCCGACCCGGATAAAATTGAGCAGGTACTGATTAATCTCGTTTCTAATGCCATTAAATACTCCCCCGAAGAAGGCGTGATTGAAATAACTACCAGTATCAAAGGCGAAATGGCCGAGGTTAGAATAAAAGACGAGGGTATAGGTATCGCACCTTCTGATATGAAAAAACTATTCGAACGTTATTTCCGCGTTGAAAATAAGCATACGGAACAAATTCCCGGTTTTGGTATCGGGCTATATCTCTGTGCAGAAATCATAAGGATTCACAACGGCAAAATATGGGGAGAGAGTGAACCCGGCAAAGGGTCAGAGTTTTGTTTCCAACTGCCCCTTAAGGTCAGGACTAATTAATAAATCCTCAATAAATTCAATTTTACTTAATTCACTTCCAAGTGGATAATTGTGCATATCTTTTTTTCGAGCGTCTATTTCCCTAAACTTTATTTTACTATCATTGGAAAATAACGCTCAATCAATTATGACTTCTTTTAAAATCGAATGCCCTCAGTCGCTAGAAAGCTGCGACAGGCTCGATGTATTTGCTGAACATCAGACTGACTGCTCTGATTTCCACCTGATTACCGGTGGAAACCGATTATCCGTGATACAAAGGCACCAAAACGGACGATGGCAAAACAAAGAAGGCAAGCAACTGACAGTTGAGGAACTGGCCTTTGTTAGCAGGCAGCTTGAGAATAATTAGATGAATCTAAAAAAATCCTTAATAACATATGGAAACCCTAATTGGTCAAATAAACGATCTGGTATGGAGCAATGCTCTCATTGTACTATGTCTGGCAGCAGGAATATATTTTTCTATAGTTAGCCGCTTTGTTCAGGTCAGGTATTTTAAGCACATGATCGACCTTCTGTTCAAGGGTAAAGCATCTGATAAAGGGGTTAGTTCTTTTCAGGCATTTTCAATTGCCATTTCAGGAAGAATTGGAACCGGCAATATAGCAGGTGTAGCAACAGCCATTGCCATGGGTGGACCAGGAGCCATTTTCTGGATGTGGCTGATCGCCTTTTTGGGCAGCGCTTCGGCTTTCATAGAGGCTACACTCGGACAGATCTATAAAGAAGTGAACGAAGGACAATATCGCGGGGGACCTTCATACTATATCGAAAAAGGCTTAGGTATTAAATGGTACGCCATCTTATTTGCGGTCGCTACCATATTAAGTACAGCCTTTTTATTGCCCGGTGTACAGAGTAACAGTATTGCACTGAGTATGCAAAATGCATTTGATATCCCGGTAGTTTATACGGGTGCAGGTATTGTTATTTTACTTGCTTTAATCATTTTTGGCGGAGTTAAGCGGATCGGGAAGGTTGCGGAAATTGTTGTTCCCTTTATGGCCGGAGCATATATATTGGTTTCACTGATCATCATGGCCCTGAACATCGAACAGGTTCCATCAATGATATCTTTGATAATAAAGTCTGCATTTGGAATAGAAGAGGCATTTGGCGGAGTATTCGGACTCGCAATTGCATGGGGCGTTAAAAGAGGGATCTATTCCAATGAAGCCGGACAGGGCACAGCTCCGCATGCTGCTGCAGCAGCCGAAGTAAGCCATCCTGTAAAACAGGGTCTGGTTCAGGCATTTTCAGTATATGTTGACACGCTCTTTGTATGTACCGCAACTGCCTTTATGATATTAAGCACAGGGCAGTACAATGTACTCAATCCCGATGGGGGATTCATTGTAGAATACATTCCCGGCGCAAAGATTGGAGCTGAGTATACTCAGTTTGCTGTAAATACCGAGTTCCCAACGATGGGAGCAGGATTCGTAGCTGTCTCCCTTTTGTTTTTTGCTTTTACCACCATAATGGCCTACTACTACATCGCGGAAACCAATTTGAGTTACCTGTATGAGAAAGGGAGCAAGAGCGCTATTTGGGCCTTGAGGTTCCTGATCCTTGTTTCAGTATTTTATGGCTCTATTAAGACTGCAGAAGCCGCCTGGACACTTGGAGATATAGGTGTGGGAATCATGGCCTGGCTCAATGTGATAGCTATCTTCCTGCTTCGTAAACCTGCCCTTAAAGCATTGAAGGATTATGAACAGCAGCGTAAGGCCGGAGTAGAAGAACCTGTCTTTGATTCAAGGAAACTCGAAATTAAGAATGCAGAAATCTGGGAGTCAAAAAGGGAACGCGACAAAGCTTAATTGCTTTGACCATCGGGCAGTTCTGGGATAGAGCCAAACTTTTTTCTCTATTAATAGTTCTGTGGTATGCCAGGTGCATAGCGCCCGAAACATCCTGCCAAAATTAACATGTAATGGAAAATACAACCTCCCTGCTAATCAATGCTGCCCGATCTGACAACGCGGGGCTTGTCTGTATATGACCTTGCTGCTCAGCAGGGAAATGAAGAAGCCCTGAGTTTACTGGAAGGACAGGCGAAGGCCTGAGCCACTCAATAATCTGCCGGTAGCTTCCGGAAACCACCGGCAGATTAAATATATGATAGAAAGGCATAAAGCCTTGTATTAATTACCCCCCATTTTATTTTCAAGATGTCAAAGAACGTTACAGGCTTTCCTGCGTATTAAAAGATACAAAATTCAGGCGATATTTGCAAATAAAAAAGAAGATTTTTTGATATTTTTTTTAGGATTTATGTAGTATATAATCATCTGTGTATTAGTGATATACGAAAATAATTTTACTTTTCTGAAAGTGGATAAAAGTGTCTAATTTCTTATCGGAATTACAGGTTCGGGAAAACCCGATTTTGAAAGGGTAATGTCCTGTAAAAAACCGCAAATTCATTCTAATTAATTTTAATACCGCAAAACAATGCAGCTTTTACACTTTCTTATCTAAGGGTATAGATAGGGTTAAGATAGTGCTTAAGAAGTACTAAGGATGTGTTGAAGAAGATGGGTTAAATTGTGCGGGTTTTTTGCGGGTTTGGCGATTCGGTTAGCGGTACTCAATTGCCAGTTGCCAGTTGCCAGGCTGGTTGGACTAAACGCTGTTTTACCAGAAATATGATATGGAGCCAGGTAGTCTAGTCGTTTCGCCTGGCAACGGGCAACTGGTAACGGGTAACCGAAAATCCCCTAACCCGCCAACATCTTAATATCACTGATCTCCAGCACTCCTTTCTCGTAGCCACTGGTTATAGAATTGATCATTGCCTGTCCTACCTGGTCCAGTGTGAGCGATTGCTTTGGCACCAGATGAGGAAGAATAGCAACAAAAGGTTTAAAGAACCAGCGTACATTCTTCTGTCCTTTCACCGGAACCATCAGACCCGGACGGAAATTATATTGTCCTCTAAAGCCGAGTGCCATTAATGCATCCTCTGTCCGCCCTTTAACACGCTGCCACATCTGTGAACCTGTAGTTTTGGTATGTGCGCCCGTGACAAAATTAAACACCATCTCGGGGTTGATCAGACACAATACCTTTGCAACATTCAGTGTGGTATCGTAGGTAATACGCGTATAATCCGCTTCGTCCTTGCCCAGGGAGCTCACGCCCGCACAATAAAAACAACCATCAAATCCTGATAGCTGGCTATTGTAATCTGCAAGCTTGTTAAAATCGCTAACAAGTAACTCTCTTAGCTTGGGATGAGATAAGTCGTAGGTTTTACGGTTGATCATCAGTACCTCTGCGATCTCCTCACTTTGTAAGCAATGAAGAAGTACACCTTCGCCCACCATCCCGGTAGCGCCGGTAACTATTACTTTGAGTTTTCTCATATTGCTTTAAATAGAACTTTCACTCCGCAATTCTTTCACATACTGCAAATGTGAAATTTGGAATATATTCCTGATAAGATTTAAATGTGCAATAAATTCTGATAACAAACTAACTTAAGAACTTGGGATTGAATTGTGTTATGCTCTTCTTACAAGTAGAATAGCCCATAAACAACAAAACCCCTTTAGAATTAACTAAAGAGGTTTCTCCTTTGCTCCCGAGACTGGGCTCGAACCAGTGACCCTCTGATTAACAGTCAGATGCTCT
>JAZKHM010000250.1:0-2458 GCA_040385405.1 Bacteroidota bacterium
ACTTTCTGCCAGCCTTTTATGGATTGATTTTCATCATTTAGTTCTACAACAATTTCATGATCGGCTTTCTGCTGCCAGTACATATGCCCCGGGGCACCCGAAGCTGTTCTGTATACATTGGGAGACCGAAGAGTGGTACCCAGCTGTTCAAAGCGCTCTCCATGGTTCTGTTCAGAAGTTTGGGCAAGAGACATAAAACCGCTAAACAATAGAACTGCAACCGATAAAAATTTATTCATCATAATAAAGAATTGAAATGTGTGATAATTGGTAGAGACCTTTCATCTGGACTTCCGGTATCTTATTCACCGGAGATATCAGCCTGACTGAAAATTTTCCTAAGATAAACATACATTGTACATAGTACAAGTCATCACCAAAATTTTGAATCTAGCATCATCATCAAAGACATACCTAACACAATGGAGGAAATTACCATATTCCAGTCTCTTTGTCTTATTTTAAACCAGCGAAGCGGCAGGATGGAAATTGTTAGAAACGAAACGACTATAACCAATTGCCCTGCTTCAAGACCGACGTTAAAAGCAAATAAAGGATTCAAAATCGAGACTTCATTGCCCAGGAGGGCCTTCAGATAGTTTGAAAATCCAAGACCATGTATCAGACCGAAAAAGAACGCAAAAAAGTAATTAAGCTGTAAACCATTCTTAACCTGTGGCTTTAATATATTAGAAATTGCAGTTATCGCAATAGTAAATGGGATTAAGAATTCAACAAGAACGACATTAACTTTAATTAGATTAAGTGTGGCAACAGCAAGCGTAACGGAGTGCCCGACTGTAAAAGCCGTAACCAATAAAACAATTTTTTTCCAATGCCCGGGAGGATATAAGCTGCAGAGAACCACTACGAATAAGATGTGATCAACACCACTTATATCAAGGATATGATTCAGTCCCAGTTGAAAATACAATTCGAATGGCCCCATATCAAACAAATCTGTGAAATGAAATATTCAGCTTAGCAGGATAATCCATAAATTGCCAAAATAAACAAGCGGCATGTTGCATAATTACCTTCTTTCGGTTTTCCTTCTCCTTCACATTATAGTTCACCCTTTTTATATTAGTCTGACGGAAATCAGGTACAATCCTAAAGAAAAATCTCTGGAAATCTCTCAGAAAATTTTCCGGGATGATCTGGAAAAGCCTTGACTGCACAATACAAAGCCAAAGTAAATTTTTTATCTCCCGGAAATAAGGCCGAGCTGGAAAAGAAGGTCAAAAAATATATTTTGGAGAACAATGATATTTATTTAAACGGCGAAAAATTGGAATTGAGTTATCTGGGATACGAGCTAGAGGAGGAGGCAGTTTGGTTTTATCTTGAAGCCCTAAAAGTACCTGTCCCTAAAAAGGCAGAAATAAAGAATTCCATTTTGCATAAAAACTTTGATACTCAGCAAAATATTATCAATTTTTATCTCAGCAAAAGCCCGAAAAGCCTGATCTTGTTGAAGGGGAAAGACACGGGCCTGATAAGTTTTTAAGCTATGAAGCCGCCCGAAGCTATTTTATTTTAGAAAAAGCCGTAGGTTTCATGTAAACGGATTCCACTTTTTCTACAAGTTTGCCATTAACTTCAGAGGCAGTACTGGCCTTTATCCAATCCGGATCTTTGCGGAAATTTTGACATGCCAATCGGCCTGCTTCCTGGTTTTCATAGGCCAGAAAATATAAAAGTTTAGGTTGTACTTCCTGATCTTTTTCTATGGTTGTAAAATATGCCACATTCTGCATTCCGTTATCCCTGAAAATCTTCATGGTATGATCCCTGAATCTGTTTTCGAGATTCTGAAGTTTTTCCGGCATTGCTGTGTAGATGCGCATTTCAAAAGTGCGCATGCCAGATCCTTTTGAAGGTTTTATTTTTGGTGAAAAGTCAGTCCCTTTCAGAAAGTAAGTATTTGCTCTTGCGATTAACTTCCCATTCTCTTCAGATTTTTTTGCTGCTTCCAGCCATTCCGGATCTTCTCCAAATTCTTTCCAGGAAGCGTCCCTCGCTTCTTTGCTTGGGTATGCCATCAGGTAATAGAACGCATTATCCGGATTAGTGGTCGGAATCCAAAAACCAAGGCCGTCGATTCCGTGTTTTTTAAAGAGGGGCACTGCATGATCCCTGAACCTGTCGACCAGAGCATCCAATTTCCCTGGATTACAATAGTAGACCCTTAATTCAAAAAAACGGTTGTCTGTCTTTTTTGCAAAGCTTAACTGAGTAACAAGAAGTAGGCAAATGATAAGTAGTTTTTTCATGGTATTCGTTCCATTCAAAGTTAGACTAAAGATTTAAGAAATTCTTCTCCGATTCAAGATACACTTTTTCGTCCCTGGGTTGCGGCCTACAATCAGTAGAATATAACAACGCGTTGGCTAAACATTTAGTAAAAAAAGCCACTCGTTTGAGTGGCTTTTTGTGGTCCCGACGAGAATCGAAC
>JAZKHM010000251.1:0-3484 GCA_040385405.1 Bacteroidota bacterium
GCACTGTCTTGCAGTTTCCTCTTAAAATCGCTAGTTTGCATGTCCAATTATTAAATCCGTATGATGAGAAAGTTTAAATTAAGCGTGTTAGTGCTTGCATTTCTGGGCGTCCAGCTGCAGGCACAAACAACAAAATCACCTGGCCAGACTAAGCTGGTTGAAAAGGTAACCCGTAAAGGGAACGAAATCATTATTCCTTATGAGAAATATGTATTGCCCAATGGACTTACTGTGGTCGTACACGAAGATCATTCTGATCCGATAGTTCACGTAGACGTAACTTATCATGTTGGTTCGGCGCGTGAGGAAGTGGGCAAATCTGGTTTCGCGCACTTTTTTGAGCATATGATGTTCCAGGGATCGGATAATGTAGGCGATGAAGCCCACTTTAAAATCATTTCTGAAGCCGGCGGGACTCTTAACGGCAGCACTAACCGCGACAGGACAAATTATTACGAAACACTGCCAAGTAATCAGCTTGAAACAGCTTTGTGGCTGGAAGCCGACAGGATGGGATTCTTGCTTGATGCTGTAACTCAGAAGAAATTTGAAATCCAGCGTTCAACTGTAAAAAATGAGCGTGGTCAGAACTATGATAACAGGCCTTACGGGCTTGTTTACGAAAAAGCTTCTGCAGCCTTATATCCTTACGGACATCCTTATTCATGGACAACAATTGGCTACCTTGAGGATTTGAATCGTGGAAACGTAAATGACCTTAAAAACTTTTTCCTTCGCTGGTATGGCCCGAATAATGCGACACTTACTGTTGGCGGTGATGTAACACCTGCACAAGTGGTAAAACTTGCTGAAAAGTATTTCGGACCGATACAAAGAGGCCCCGAGGTAAACAACATGAAACTTCCAATGCCTGTTCTGAATAGTGATCGTTACATATCTTATGAAGACAATGTCCGTTTTCCGATGCTTCAGATGACTTTCCCTTCAGTTCCGCGTTTCCATGCAGATGAGGTGTCTTTAGATCTTTTAGCAGACATTATTGGCCGCGGTAAGAATTCAATTCTGTACAAAAATCTTGTGAAAACACAGAAAGCAGTTCAGGCCAGCGTTTCAAATCAGGCTGCTGAATTAGGCGGCGAATTTTCAATCACAGTATTGCCTTTCCCAACCCAGACTCTTGGAGACATGGAAAAACTGGTTAGGGAAGCGATTCTTGAATTTGAAAAAACAGGTGTTTCAGAAGACGCGCTTACGCGTTTCAAAGTTTCTTATGAGACTGGCGAGATTAACAGTCTTTCAAGTGTTGCCGGTAAAACATCGGCATTAGCGGCTTATCAAACTTTTACCGGTAATCCAAATTATTTACCTCTTGACCTGAAAAGGTATAAAGCGGTGACAAGCGCGGACGTAATGCGTGTGTATAATAAATACATAAAAGGTAAACATGCGGTTATACTAAGTGTAGTGCCAAAAGGAAAACCTGATGCGGTAACTAAAGCGAATAATTATATTGTTGACGCATCAGGATATGTCGCGCCAAAAGATCAGTATAGCGGATTGAAGTATCAAAAAGCAAGAGATACATTCGATCGTAAAAAAAGACCAGCTGCCGGCGCTAATCCTGTTGTTAACGTACCGCCGTACTGGACGGATAAAACTGCAAATGGTGTCCGCATCATAGGCGCTAAAAATGATGAAGTTCCAACTGTAACCATGCTGTTCTCCGTAAAAGGCGGACATAAGCTTGAAGCTAAAAACCCTGCGAAAGCGGGCATTGCATCGCTTACTGCTGCTATGCTTAACGAAGCGTCTGAGAAATATTCCGCAGAAGAAATCAGCAGTCAGCTTGAAAAACTAGGTTCTTCTATTAGTTTTAATAGTGGTTCTGATCGTATGAGTATACAGGTTCAATCACTTACAAAGAACCTTGATGCAACTTTAGCATTGCTTGAAGAACGGATGCTTCATCCACGTTTTGATCAGGCTGATTTCGATCGTTTGAAGAAACAAACCCTGGAGTCGATTGCCAACCAAAGTACACAGGCACCTGTTGTTGCTTCAAACGTTTATAACAAATTGTTATATGGTGAAGGCCACATTCTGGCTATTCCTAATAGCGGTACAGTTGCTAGTGTGGGAACGATCACATTGGATGATGTCAGGAAGTTCTATAATGATAATTTCTCGGCTTCAGTTGCTGATATTGTTATTGTTGGAGATACCGAACAAAAGGTGATCATGCCTAAGCTTGCATTCCTTAATAAATGGCAGGCGAAACCGGTACAGATCCCTGCGGATGCGAAACCAGCAACTATCGAAAAAACAAAAATTTACCTGGTGAATAAAGACAAAGCAGCACAATCTGAGATCCGCATCGGCTACATGGCTTTGCCTTATGATGCTACTGGCGAATATTACCGGGCAGGTATAATGAATTATATACTTGGCGGTGCATTCAATAGCCGTATCAATTTGAATTTACGTGAGGATAAGGGTTACACCTATGGTGCCGGTTCTGGTTTTTCCGGAACTGAATCTGCCGGCCCTTATACTGCTTCTGCGGGTGTTCGTACAAATGTATCCGACAGCTCAGTGGTTGAGTTTATGAAGGAAATCAAACGTTACAAGGAACAAGGAATTACGGATGACGAGCTTGCCTTTGTGAAGAGCGCCATCGGACAGAGTGATGCACGTAAATATGAAACAGCTTTTCAAAAGGCTTCATTCCTGAACAACATTATCCGTTATAACCTTGAAAATGGTTTCGTTAAGAAACAGAATGAGATCCTGCAAAATATCACTAAAAATGAAATCAATGCGCTCGCAGCAAAACATCTGCCTGTTGATAAAATGAATATTGTGATAGTAGGAGATAAGGCTGCCATTAAACCGGGATTGGAAAAGTTGGGTTATGATATTGTAGAGGTTGACTCTGAAGGAAAAGTGCTTTAGAATCTGCGTATAATTTTAAACCCGCACTGATTTGATCGGTGCGGGTTTTTTTGTTTTTCAACTTTCAATAAAATCGCTTCTCATCGGACTAAAAACATCAATCAAAACCCCTGCTTCCATACATAAAACCCCATGAATATGGTTCGGCTTTGCGTAGAAACTATCGCCCGCTTTCAGAACCTGATTATCGCCATTAATGCTAACTTCAAATATCCCGCTATCAACATATGTAACCTGCGAGTGATAATGCTCATGCAGAGGCCCAATAGCGCCTGCTTCAAAGCGGACTTTTACCAGCATGATTCTGTCATCATAACCGCAGATCTTTCGGGAAACGCCTTCACCGAGATCTTCCCAGTGAGTTTCATTGTCAATGTAAAATGGGGTTGAATCAAGCATATTATTAAGGCTCTTATATGGGTTGCAATGTAGGGATTGATTTTGGAATCTGTCTTTGCTAGTCCGGCATTCTCACTATCTAAAAATTAAAAATAGAAACAGAAGAAACGTTACCGTTAGCTCTGACCCCGAAGGGGTCACATGTTTATAGAATAATTATTCATTTTCGTTT
>JAZKHM010000251.1:3584-6379 GCA_040385405.1 Bacteroidota bacterium
CCTTCGGGGTCGATTGTCGCGACTATCTATTGCTGTATGGTCGAAATCTTCGGGGCTATTTGATGATTAGATTATTGTAAAGGGATTAAGTTCGGGTTCGAACACCAAATCTAATTGAAGTTAAAGACTAGTCTTTATCCTTCAACACATCCCCAATCAAATCCTGTTCATACCCTTTCTGAGCCGCAAATCTTGATAACAGGAACCTTAACTTAAAGGGATCGTTTTCTTTTATAGTTGCCCTTTTCTTCTCAATAAGGCTTTTAAGTTTCGACATATAATCATCCGGATCAATAGCCTTAAGTGCTTTAATAATCATTTTATCCGGGACCCGTTTTAATTTAAGACCTTGCCGGATTTTGATTTTTCCCCATCCTTTTATACGGAATTTCCCGAGGGTGTATGCCTTTGCAAATCGCTCTTCGTTTAAGAAGTTTTCCTGAATAAGTTCCGAAATAATTTCTTCAACGTCCCGTTCATGCAAACCCCAGTCATAGAGCTTGTTTCTAACTTCATGCTGAGACCGTTCCTGATAAGCGCAGAAACTCTCAGCCTTGGCTTTACACTCGCTTCTGGTAAAAACTTTAGGTTTAGTTTGTTCGTTTCTCAATTCGATGAAATATTGCAAATATTCAATTTATTCTTTAAAATATAGTGAAATTAGCAAACGATGAAGCATATCCTTTATTCTGTGGAAGAATTAACAGCGTGTATGAATGCGAAAGCATCTGTACAGCTCAAAGATGCGCTGATCAGGACCCTGCTGACCGATAGCCGGAAGCTCAGCGACCCGGATCAGGGACTTTTCTTTGCACTCAAAGGCAGGCGTGACGGGCATAGTTTTATTAGTGAGGTTTATGAAGCGGGAGTGAGGAACTTCGTAATATCCGACCCTGGGTTTGATCTTCTTGTATTTAAAGGAAGTAACTTTTACATGGTGGACGATACGCTGAAGGCGCTTCAGGCGCTTGCCGGACTCCATCGTTCTAAATTTCAGTATCCTGTTATTGGTATTACAGGGAGCAACGGGAAGACGGTGGTCAAAGAATGGCTTTATCAGGTTCTTGCCCCTGAGAATAATATTGTTAGAAGCCCAAAAAGCTATAATTCGCAGTTAGGAGTGGCACTTTCAGTTTGGGAGATGAACGAAGAGAATGATCTTGCCATATTTGAAGCCGGCATATCTAAAACCAATGAAATGTCTGCTCTGGCGGCAATGATTAAGCCTACTATCGGCATTCTCACCAACATAGGCGAAGCTCATCAGGATGGATTTGAATCGCTGGAAGAGAAAATAAAAGAAAAGCTGAAACTATTTGAAGGAGTAGATCTATTTATTTATTCCTGCAAATACCTTGATCAATATCAGGGGGAGCTGCCGGGGACTAATAAATTCACATGGTGTTACCGGGGTAAAGCCGATCTTGAAATCTTTGACGACGAAGTGCTTGAGGATAAATATCAGTTCCTGCGGGGTCGGTTCAATGGCAAAGACGTAGAAGCAGTTATCCCATTTACTGATCAGGCCTCAGTTGAAAATGCCATTATTTGCTGGGCAACACTGCTGGCCCTTGGTTATGAGCCTGAAGAAGCTGATAAGCGGCTTGAAAAGCTTGTTCCAGTTGGTATGCGGCTGGAGCTTAAAACCGGGATTAATCATTGTTCAGTAATCGACGACTCTTACAGCCTGGACCTTTCTTCGCTGGCCATTGCTCTGGATTTTTTAAACCAGCAAAACCAGCACTTACGACGCACATTAATACTCTCTGATATCCCCGGATCAGATTCGGAGCTCTTGTACCAAACGGTCGGACACATGATCGAAAACAAGTCTGTTGACCGGCTTATTGGAGTAGGTACGTTCATAGGGGAATATGGTGTCGATTTCAAGTGTGAAAAAGAATTCTACGAAACGACTGCTGACTTTATCAAAGCTTTCCGGAACATTAAATTCGGACACGAGACCATTCTGCTGAAAGGTGCACGAGCCTTTGAATTTGAACAGATAAGCCAGCTTCTCACACAGAAGGTGCATGAAACGGTTTTGGAAATCAACCTAAACGCCCTTGAACATAATCTCAATTATTACAAGTCACTGTTGCCTTTAGGTGCCAAAGTTATGGCAATGGTTAAGGCATTTTCATACGGAAGCGGCAGTTTCGAGATTACCAATCTGCTCGAATTCAACAAAGTTGATTATTTGGCTGTTGCTTACGCTGATGAAGGTGTTGCATTGCGGAAGGCTGGAACCAGTCTCCCCATTATGGTAATGAGCCCTGATTCTATGGCTTTCGATACTATTATCGAAAATACGCTGGAACCGGAAATTTACAGTCTGAGAATACTGGAGGAGTTTATTGCCACGCTGAGCCGTAAAGGCATCAAAACTTATCCTGTACATCTTAAACTGGATACCGGCATGCACCGTCTGGGCTTTATGGAAAATGAATTGAACCAATTACTGGCTATCCTTGCAGAAAACTCATCACTTCATATCCAAAGCATATTTTCGCATCTTGTTGCAAGCGAAGATCCCTCGCATGATGAATATACACAGCAGCAAATAGCCCTGTTTGCAAATCTTTCAGAGCAGATCATCGCGAATTATTCTTACCCAATACTTCGTCACCTCGCAAATACTTCAGGTATCAGTCGTTGGCCGAATGCAACATTTGACATGGTGCGGCTTGGTATAGGCCTTTACGGGATAGATCCTTCGATCGTTACCAAATCTCCTTTGCAAACCGTAACTTCGCTGAAAACCAGTATTTCGCAGATCAAACAGATCCCGGCAG
>JAZKHM010000252.1:0-8542 GCA_040385405.1 Bacteroidota bacterium
ACAATTCTGAAGTATAAAAGAAATCAATAAAACATAAAGTATAGCTTTCATGTTGTTACGACGAACTAGGGTTAAATTTGCAGGTTTATACATTTAAGCTTTTTGAGAATTTTAGAGGCAGTTCATTTTAGAATTTATCTGGCACTCTCCCACTCATATTTTGATTAAACATGATTTTAACGTTTTGGATTTGCTTTTTTATCATCTTCTATACTTTTTTTGGATACGGTATACTGCTTTATTTGCTGGTCAGAATAAAGCGTATGGTTAAAAAACCCTTTCTGTTCTCGTCAACGTACGATTTACCATCTGTCACAGTGATTGTCGCGGCGTTTAACGAAGAGGGTTTAATTGAAGAAAAGATCAAAAACTGTCTTGAATTGAATTATCCCAAAAACAAATTACAGTTGATTTTTATAACCGACGGATCTTCAGACCGGACTCCTGAACTCGTTGCTAAGCATTCTGAAATACATTTGCTGCACGAAGACCAGCGCCTTGGGAAAATGGCAGCGATAAAAAGGGCTATGCCTTTTGTTTCCGGGCAAATCACCGTATTTACCGATGCCAACACCTTTTTGAATAAAGACGCCCTTACCCATTTGGTTAAGCATTACCAGAATCCTAAAATTGGCGCGGTTGCCGGCGAAAAGAAAATTATGGTTAGCCAGTCTGCTGATGCAAGCTCCGCAGGGGAAGGCTTCTACTGGAAATATGAATCGGCTCTTAAAAAGTGGGATTACGAATTATATTCGAACGTAGGTGCCGCCGGAGAGCTTTTTAGTATTCGAACAGATTTATACGAGCCGGTAGAAACTGATACTATTATAGACGATCACATGATAGCAATGCGAATTGCCGAAAAGGGTTATATAATAGCCTACGAACCGAATGCGTACGCGTTGGAGACTGCTTCTGCAGATTCATCCGAAGAACTTAAACGAAAAATCCGGATTGCAGCAGGCGGAATTCAGTCAGTATACAGACTAAAAAAAGCAGCCAATCCTCTTAATAACCCCGTCCTTACTTTCCAGTACTTTAGTCACCGTTTGCTACGATGGGTAATTACTCCCTGGCTGATGATATTATTATTTTTCCTGAATATAGCGATCGTTATTACTTATCCTGAATCGGGCCTATATCTGATAACCCTGTTTTTACAGATATCTTTTTACCTCGCAGCGCTGTTAGGTTGGTACCTGGAAGGCAGAAAGATCACGATGAAAGCCGCATTCATTCCCTTTTACTTCAGCATGATGAATTATGCGGTTATCGCGGGCACATTTCGATATTATAAGGGTGCCCAATCTGCCGCATGGGAAAAGTCAAAGAGAAAATAGATATGTAATTTCATTACTCCCTGGGCATTTACAGTTTCCATCTCTGTAATAATTTTTATTCTGCCTTAATTAATTTGGAAATGTCTAAAATCATTCTGATTTTCGTAAACGAACTTTCCTATGTCTTCAATATCGTGATGAAAAAGTTAAAAACTGATGTATCGTATTTGAATTCCTTTAACACACCCATGGAAGGTGATTGTGAAATAACTACTGCAGTGTCTACTATAATCTATAATCCTATTTACGGTATAAATTACGACGAATTCAGTGACACTAACGATCAGGAACGAGCGATCTTTTTGAAAAGCAAATGTCGTGAGGCGGAAATTGTAATTGCAACGCTGAGTCAAATGTTTGAAGGTAATATATCAACCATGAATATTGAGCATTCGGAATTCCCGGTTGCTTGTGTGCTTAAGACACACAGAAGCCTAACTCCAAATGAGATCAATCACATATTGTCGATTTCAAAGAATATCCAGATAACCTAATTCTGCCCCACGTTCAGTGGTCCGTATTATGCTGCCGCATATCCGGCCGAAAAACATTCAGCTTCACTCTATGTTAATCATGAACAGGGAATCAGCTCCTGTGAGATTTTATTTTGGAAAGTCCTGTTATTTCGTTGTTACAAACACAAGTTCGATTTGAGGAACTTCCGACCGTCCAATGGCAGAAATCATTGCCTTCAAAATTGACGCCCGGAAATATCCACATTTGGCGTTTTAAGCTAAATTCATACTTAACCAGAGTTTCTGTGCTATATGAGATGCTGGCTGCCAAAGAGAAAGCAAGAGCTTCACGATTCGTTAAAGAGACAGACCGGCAAACATTTATCGTGGCAAAGGCTTTGCTCAGATCAGTCCTCGCGGAATATACAGGTGTAAGCTCAGGCGAAATATCTTTTGAGCACGGTAAAAGACAGAAACCTAGGCTGAAAAATCCATGTAACCTTAGTATTCATTTCAACGTATCTCACTCAGGTCAATCTATCCTTTTTGGTGTCTCTGATGAGGAAATTGGTATTGATGTAGAGTATTACAAAAATGCAACTGTCGGGGAAACCGACATTAGAAATTTGTTTGTCGGGGATGAAGTTTCGTTCATTAATAATCAGAGTTCCCCGGTTAAAACATTCCATAGTTTATGGACCAGAAAAGAGGCACTTCTAAAAGGGACATCCGAAGGGATAAGTGACAAAATAAGGTTTGTACCTTGCCTCACCGGTACACATGATATAAAACCTGGGGTAATAGCTAGTTCTGTGAACTGGACGGTTATAAGTTTTGACGCTGATGAATTTTGCACCGCCAGTATTGCGTATACAGGATTAAATAAACAGTTGACGTTTTACCAGCTCGACGATTATAAGTAACATCGAGGCGATAACGACACAAAAACGTGATATTACTGTTAAAAAGGTGCAAGAAACATAAAGACACCCCTAACTATTATTAGTTTATTAAATGAAATTGGCTTCAACCCAAATACAATCTGAAATCTCAGGAAGTTTGAACGATCAAAACTCATCGCCAGCCCATAATTCAGGCCCTTCAGGGATGCTGCCCGAAGATGAGGTTGTTTTCATGAAGTCGTTTAATGATACAACAACTAATTATTCATCACAAAAAACTATTACCCATCTTTTTGAAGAGCAGGCACTTAGAACTCCGGAAAATATTGCATTAATCAGGCATGAACGGACTTTTACATATGCTCAGTTGAATGAGCAAGCCAACAGGCTGGCGAGATATTTGGTCGACCAGGGAGTTGAAGCGGGGAGCAATGTCGGGCTACTGGCAAGCCGCGATTTCGGGATGATTATCGGTATGTACGCTATCCTTAAAACAGGCAGCGCTTATATTCCCATTGATCCCGACTACCCCCTTGACAGGCAAAAATATATTTTAAATCAATCGTCAGCCAGCCATATCATTTCCGACGCCGATTACCCGGGATTGGATACAATGGCTGAAGTCAAAGTAATTAAGTTCAACAAGGTCGACCTGGAAAAATTTGACAGCGGCAACCTGAATATTCCGGTAGAGAGCCATCAATTGGCCTATACTATCTATACATCAGGATCTACAGGAGTACCCAAAGGGGTAATGATTGAACATCATTCTGCTGTTAATTTAATAGAATGGGTCAATAACACATTTAATATCGGCTCAAACGATCGTGTGCTTTTTATCACGTCCATGTGTTTTGATCTTTCTGTATACGATATATTCGGCCTTCTTTCGGCAGGTGGAGCTGTCGTGATTGCGAGCCAGGAAGAGGTGGTAGATATAAACTCATTAAAGGAATTTCTGACAAAATACCGGATAACTTTCTGGGACTCAGTTCCGACCACGATGAACTATCTGGTAAAAGAATTGAAAGCCACGAAAGAACCATTTGTTCAGGATTCACTGAGGCTGGTGTTTTTAAGCGGCGACTGGATACCAATCCAGCTCCCTATGGAAATCAAAAATTACTTTCCAAACGCGAAAGTTATTAGTCTCGGAGGAGCTACCGAAGGAACTGTCTGGTCCAATTTTTTTGAAGTCGAAAGGCTGGACCCGTCCTGGAAAAGTATCCCTTATGGGCGACCGATTGCAAACAATTTTTTCTACGTTCTTGACGAACACCTAAAACCGGTATCAGTCGGGGTTATGGGTGACTTATTTATCGGAGGTGTGGGTGTGGCAAGAGGCTATGCTAACGATGCGATTAAAACACATCACTCATTCCTGCCCGATCCGTTTAACCCGCATGCTGGTGGAAGGATGTATCGTACAGGTGATCTTGGGAGAATGATGCCCGATGGGAACCTGGAATTTCTTGGCCGCAAGGACAGCCAGATTAAAATCAGAGGTTTTCGTGTTGAATTAGGTGAAATAGAAAATGTTCTCAACAAATCTGATCTTGTAAATCAGGCAGTGGTTATTGCCCGGACAGAAACAGACGGAAATAAGAATTTGATTGCGTTTATCGTCCCAAATGCGGAAAAACTTGACAGAAAGAGCATTCTGGCCTACCTGAAAAGCAAGCTTCCCGAATACATGATCCCAGCGCTTATCGAAGAACTACAACAGTTTCCGCTGACAGCAAATGGAAAGATAGACAAACAGGCGCTCCTAAAGCTTGAACTTACAGATCATATAGGTGCCGGCTACAAAGCCCCAGAAACCGAGCTGCAATTAAAACTCGCGGGGATCTGGAAGGAAATCCTGGGCGTTGAGCGCGTGGGAATTAACGATAATTTTTTTGAACTGGGCGGCCATTCACTGATTGCGGTACGGATGATAACCAGGCTTGAAGCCGAAATTGGAATTCAATTTCCCTTATCGATTTTATTTAAATATCCCACGATCAGTTCACTGTTATCTTCTAACGAAATAACACCCGCAAATGTAAAAGCAGAATGGAAATCATTAGTTCCGATTAAAGACACCGGACATAAGATACCTCTCTACATAATCCATGGAAGCGGCCTAAACGTATTAAATTTCAGTACAATAGCGACGTTCGTTGATCCTGAACAACCTGTCTTTGGCTTACAAGCCAAGGGATTAAGTGGCATGGAAGAGCCTTTAGACGATATGATAGAGATAGCCCGTTCGTACATCGTTGAGATACTGGAGCACAATCCAACGGGTCCGTATGCCCTGGCAGGCTATTCTTTCGGGGGATATGTTGCTGTAGAAATGAGAAATCAATTGGCAGCAATGGGGAAGAAAGTTAACATGCTGGCTATATTTGATACCAATGCCGTACAATCTGACCATTACCGGAAATGGCATCAAAATTTGTGGAATAAGCTAAAAAACCAGGGTCCAAAATTTAAATGGATATTGGAGTCACTTTACTCAAGGCCGCTGCCTACAATTAAATACCAATCCTTTCTTTTGTCCAGGGCTGTTAAAACAGCTGTTACAAAAATCACGGGAATAAAAACAAGTGAGTCAGATACTTTCTACACGAGAATCGACAAGATCACTGAAAAACATCTTCACGCTTTCCAAAAATATAATATGATACCCTTCGAGGATAAGGTGCATTTATTCCGGGCCAAAGAAAGGATTTACTTCGTCAATGATTTCCATTATCTGGGCTGGAGACACTATGCCCTGAAGGGAGTGAAGGTATATGAAGTTCCGGGAGATCACAAAACAATGCTTCTTCATCCTAATGCGAAGGAATTTGCCCGGGCTCTTCAAACAGCTTTAGACAACTGCGGATAGTAAAAGAAGTGACATAACATCTTTAGATTGCTTGAAACCTACAGACTCCAAAAACATCATAACGTATTGCTCCGCGCGAAGAAATTTATTCTTTTCGTAAAAAGTAACTGCAGGCATGTATTTGTGGGTGATAAGCGTGATACTGCCAATGTTGTTCTCTCGGGCGTATTCCATTGCCGTAGTCAAAAGTAGTTGACCATAGCCTTTTCCCTGTTCCTCAGCCGACACAAACAACTCGTCAATCATCAGTTGATCGTCGATCCACCAGGTTTTAACATGTGAGAACATTGCGGCAACCAACTGCTCATCTTCATAGATTACAAAACCCACAAACCGCGATGCCTCGAAAAGTTCAGTTAAATATAGGGTAGCTCTCGTTATATTCCATTGATAATTCCAGGGACGACCGTTATATGCCTGAGTAATAAGGTTTGCGCACTTCTCAATATCCTCTTTTTTCAGTTCTTGTGCTTTCATTTAGGATTTAACAAGCTCAGGTCTTAATTGTTCATTTAGCAAAGCGTGGATAAATCTTATTTACCGGCTGTTAGTTATTTCGAAAGTCTGTCAATGTCTCGCTCCGCGGGTGGACATAACGCTTTATATAGACGTAGACCAGGATAACCGGCACAAAATAAGCTGTTAGATATACCGCTTTCTGCAGCGAGATCACTATTATTATACACGTGATCAATAGAATTAACAAGATTACACTCCCCCTTATAAATTCTCTCTTTTGAATGGCTGGAATAAAACCTTGAAAGAAACCCCAAATGACAGCAACAATGGAGATAGGCCATAACAAGGACCCAAAAATTAGTAACACGGACATCACTATATTTAGTACCAAATCTTTAAGGTCAACGGCCAGTATCAGGTTAAGCATCATGAGACTAAATAAAAGTAATGGTAAACGGCTAACATCCCGGATTAATGGGATGTGTTTAAGACAACAATAAAATTGAAGAAAATGTTGGTGTATTTTTTAAATTATTGCTTGTCGGGCTGATTAATAAACCAAAAAACCATATTTCATACGAAAACAAAAGTTTAGTCAAACAAGATCCGGTTTTACAAGTTACCTTGAGGTATGGGTGAAAATAAGGTCAAGGTCTACTTCCCGGGCTTAAATGCGTTACGATTCTTTGCAGCTTTCCTGGTTCTTGCGTCACACGTCGAACTTCTGAAATCAAGACATGGTTTTGAGAACTATTATAATACAAACACGTTTACTGAAATCGGGGGGTCTGCCGTGACCTTCTTCTTCGTTCTCAGTGGCTTTCTTATCACATATCTCTTATTTATTGAAAAAGACGTCTCAGGTAAAATTTCATTGGGTAACTTTTATCTCCGTAGAATTTTAAGGATCTGGCCCTTATACTATACCGTTGTGCTGGCGGGCTTTTTCCTTATTCCACATATTCCTTATCTACAGAACACTATTTCCGGGGAACTGAATGTGGATTTTTACCCTAAATTGCTATTGTTCATGCTTTTTATGCCCAACGTTTCTTTTGTGCTGTTTTCGGGAACACCCTATATATCGCCTGCATGGTCAATAGGTGTGGAAGAGCAGTTTTATCTCGCCTGGCCCTGGCTTCTTTCACGTACCGAAAAACCATTGCGATTATTCTTTTTATTGATAACCGGCATTTACTTTACAAAAACGATATTAACTATTTTAAATACAGTTTCCGATAAACGAACTCAGGTGATCGCGCAGGATCTGCTTCATATATTATATTTTACACGATTCGAATGCATGATCATTGGAAGCATTTGCGCCTATATACTTTATCGCAAGAAGGACCTGTTACTCAAAATCCTTTTCAATAAGAACCTTCAGTTATTCTGTTACATCACTACAATAACTTTCCTGGCAACGGGATTTAAAATACCTGTACTCAATCACATTATTTATTCCGTCTTATTCGGGATAATCATACTAAATGTGTCGGTAAATCCGGACTCAATATTGAAACTTGAGAACAAGATGCTTAATTATCTGGGGCAAATTTCCTTCGGTCTGTATATGTATCATGAACTAGTTATTGGATTCAGTATTCGCTTTCTTAAAGAACTTTCACTTGACTTTAACAATACAGTTCCCAATATTATTCTTTACTCTTTTGCTCTTTTACTTACAATTGGAGTTGCATCGCTGTCCTATTATTTACTTGAAAAACCTTTCCTTAATCTGAAGAAGAGGTTCTCCAGGATATCTACAAACTAATATTTGCAAATGTCGTCTGATGATACCGAAGTTAATTCATTATTGCTGGCTCAGCAGCGATCCCGTTCCAACACAGCTCGAAGAATATATGAAAAGCTGGAAAGAGCAACTTCCCGGTTATGAGTTTATGCTCTGGGACGCTGAAAGTTTTAATATTGAAAAAAACACCTGGGTAAGGGAAGCCTTCGAAAATAAAAAATACGCTTTCGCGGCTGACTATATAAGACTGTATGCAGTCTATAACTATGGTGGAATATACCTTGACATGGACGTTGAAGTACTTAAACCCTTCGATCCCTTTCTTCATTTAAAATCAATGATATGTTACGAAAAGCAGGGGAATCATTTCGAAATGGCCGCCTTTGGAGCCGAAAAACACTCCGAATGGATTCGGGCTTGCCTGTGGTACTACAGAAACCGCAATTTTGTTAGCGGGGGAAAATTAGACACCAAAATCCTCCCCTTGGTTATAAACGAGGTACTGGCTTCAAATTTCAATATTGTAACTGTGGCAGGGTTAGCAGAGGCGTCCCTGCCGATAACCGATCCATATGAAATCCGCGTATTGCCGAGTGACTTTTTCAGTCCAAAATATTACTGGAACGGACAAGTAGAAATCACCAACAATACAGTCTGTATACATCACTTCTTCGGATCATGGCTTCCCCGATATCTGAAAATTGAAGCATCACTTTGTAAATCTTTAGGGATTAAAAATCCTAAAATTATAGAAAAGA
>JAZKHM010000253.1:0-1791 GCA_040385405.1 Bacteroidota bacterium
GGTTCTCGCCCCACACCGTTTCCGCCTACCGCCAGGACCTTTATCAGTTTACCCAATTTATTGGAACCGAGGAGCTTGATGTTGCGTCAATATCACATCGGGACGTTCGCAGCTGGATGCTTACCTTAACAGAAAGTGGTTCGGAAGCAAAAACGGTCAATCGCAAATTATCTGTGTTAAGGTCTTTTTATAAATTCCTGCAGCGGGAGGAAATTATAAAAAGCAATCCCCTGGCAAATATCAAAGCACCTAAAATCCCAAAGAGATTGCCTATAGTTATGGACGAGCAGAAAATGGATACTCTTCTGGATGGCGATCTTACTTTTTCAGATGATTTCAGCGGCTTGCGGGACAGGCTGATTCTTGAATTGTTATACGGTACTGGCATTCGTCTCTCTGAACTCGTGAACCTTAAAGATCAGGATGTTAATCTATATGAGCAGTATATTAAGGTATTAGGGAAGCGAAATAAGGAGCGTATAATACCTGTGGCCACTCCCTTGATTAAACTAATAACAATTTATATCAGGGAAAAATTAAGTCAAAATTTTGACAACAAAGCGTCTTCCTTAATCGTTACAAATGAAGGGAACAACGCATATCCTCAATTTATTTATAGAATTGTGAAGTCAAGTTTATCTAAGATCACTACCCAGAAAAAAAAGAGTCCTCACGTTCTTAGGCATTCATTTGCCACAGCACTTTTAAATAAGGGTGCTGATCTGAATGCAATAAAGGAGCTCCTAGGGCATTCCAGTCTTGCAGCTACACAGATATACACGCACAATTCAGTCGAAAAGTTAAAGTCAATTTATAAACAAGCTCATCCTAAAGCATAATCTATGGCCTAATTCTACACTTACTATTGTGAGATCTCCGGGTGAATCGGAGACTAATTAATTTCTAAATTTTATAAAAGGAGGAAACATGAAAATCCGAGTGCAATCGATCCATTTTTCAGCAGATGTTAAATTATTGGATTTTATCCAGAAGAAGGCAGATAAACTAGATCAGTTCTTTGATCAGATAATCAGTGGAGAAGTTTATCTAAAACTAGAAAACACGTCTGATGAAGCAAATAAAATAACAGAAATTAAACTGCTTATACCGGGAAATGATCTGTTTGCAAAAGAACAGTGCAAAACCTTTGAGGAAGCTACTGACAAGGCGATCGAATCATTGAAGCATCAAATTGATAAACGCAAGGATAAACTACGATCCAGAATGAGTAATCACAAAACAGTACTTACTGACGAAGAAATAATTTAAAATATAAATACTTCATAATTAGGCACTTTTTCGGCAGTCGTAAAGACTGCCGATTTTTTTTGCTAAAAAATTTTGTCCAACTCTAAATTTTCGTAGATTTGCAGTCCCTTTCAGAGGGGGGTTATCTTTAACTGCTAACAAACCCTGGAAAGGTTGGTTCTTTATTTATTTAAAGCAAACATTTCAACTATCTATACGCATGAATTATGTGTGGAAGATAGCTAAATATGCCTCCTTAGCTCAGCTGGTAGAGCAACTGACTTGTAATCAGTAGGTCATTGGTTCGATCCCGATAGGAGGCTCGGAAATGTTGGGGGGGTTCCAGAGCGGTCAAATGGGACGGACTGTAAATCCGTTACTTCGGTTTCGAAGGTTCGAATCCTTCCCCCCCCACAACCAATTAAAAATTGGTGAATTACAAATTGCGAATCGACAACTCGTAATTAATCATTTGTAATTCGTAATTGAAATGCGGAAGTAGCTCAGTTGGTAGAGCGATAGCCTTCCAAGCTATAGGTCGCG
>JAZKHM010000254.1:0-4170 GCA_040385405.1 Bacteroidota bacterium
ACCCTGAACCATAACAACATAATCCGAACGGATTAAAATACCACCAAATGAAACTACTCGCTGAATATTTAAAAAACTATAAAGGATTAATAGCCCTTGCACTTCTTCTTGCTGCAATTAATCAGATCTTTTCCCTGCTTGACCCCTGGATCTTCAGAAAGATAATTGATACTTACGTAACAAGGTATAAGGAATATACTACCCAGGAGTTTTTCAAGGGTGCAGGACTACTAATTCTTGCTGCTATGGGCGTGGCTATGGTATCGCGTATCGCGAAGAATTTCCAGGACTATTATGTAAATGTAATAACCCAGCGCCTTGGCGCTAAAATATACTCCGACGGCCTGGCACATTCTCTGGAGCTTCCATACTCCGTTTTTGAGGATCAGCGAAGTGGCGAAACTCTGGGAATTCTCCAAAAAGTTCGAACCGATACAGAAAAACTGATAGCAGCATTTATCAATATAGTATTTACTTCGTTGGTTGGAGTAACCTTCGTATTTATCTATGCAATAAACATTCATTGGTCGATTGCTGTAGTATACATGTCTGTGATACCTGTCCTGGGTATAATAAGTTCGGTTTTGAGCAAAAAAATCAAGGTAGTTCAGAAATTGATTGTCAGCGAGACAACTTCACTGGCAGGATCTACCACCGAGTCTTTACGAAACATTGAGCTGGTTAAAAGCCTGGGCTTATCGAGCCAGGAAATTAAACGCCTGAATGGGGTAACTGACAAAATTCTCAAACTCGAATTGAGGAAGGTAAAATATGTAAGAAGTCTTAGTTTTATTCAGGGAACGTTGGTCAATCTCCTTCGCAACGGAATTCTTCTGTTGATGCTTTACCTGATATTTGCTGGACGAATTAGCGTTGGTGAGTTTTTCTCCCTGTTCATTTATTCATTCTTTATTTTCGGCCCACTGCAGGAGCTGGGAAACATCATCAACATTTATCGTGAAACTGAAGTATCCCTGGAAAATTTTAAAGGCATTTTAAATACACCAAAAGAAAAGAAGCCTGCCAGCCCTGCAAAAATAGGCCGCATCGACAGCCTTCGGTTCGATACTGTAAGCTTCAAACACCAGTCAGCAAACAGGTACGCGCTGGAAAACATCACGTTCAGGACACAAGCAGGGGAGACTATTGCCTTTGTAGGACCTTCAGGTTCCGGAAAAACTACATTGGTTAAGTTACTGGTTGGCCTTTATCATCCCAGCAGCGGAGAGGTTCTTTACAATAATGTATCAGGAACTGATATCAACCTCGACGAACTTCGTGAAAAGATTGGTTTTGTGACCCAGGACACGCAATTGTTTTCGGGTACTATTCGTGAAAACTTGTTGTTTGTTCGGCCGGATGCTACCGACGAAGAGTGTATGAGGGTATTACATAAAGCAGCCTGTCAAAATTTATTAGCCCGCGCTGATAAAGGGTTGGATACAGTCATCGGCGAAGGCGGCGTGAAAGTTTCAGGGGGAGAAAAACAGCGCTTATCTATTGCAAGGGCATTACTTCGTAAGCCAAATATCCTGGTATTTGACGAGGCCACCTCTTCACTTGATTCCATTACTGAAGAGGAAATAACAGAAACCATCCGCGATGTATCGGTGATCAGCGATCACATCACTATTCTTATCGCACACCGGCTTTCGACTATCATGCATGCGGATAAGATATTCGTGCTTGAAAAAGGCCATATCATTGAGTCCGGGCGGCATGAAGAATTACTGCTTGAGAAAGGACTTTATTATGCGATGTGGAGACAACAGATTGGTGAGAAGCATAGCATGGAAATATAGTTTTTGTTATATTTAATAAAAAAACCGCTATGGAGAACTTATTATTCCTCAACCTGGGGGGCTCGGAGATTATCCTCATACTTTTTGTTTTAGCCTTGCCTCTATTCTGTATCGCAGATATAATTCGTTCTAAATTTCAGACTCCAGACAGCAATATCCTTTGGATAATTGTGGTATTGGTAGCCCCTGTAATCGGATCAGTTCTATACCTTACTTGGGGACGCAGCCAAAAAGTTGCAATTTAGTTTATTGTGAAACTTAACAGGTATTAATATGTCTCTTATAAATCAGCTTCTATGTTTTGCGCAATAGGTTTGGACCTGGGCATGTCGGAGATGGTAATGATCGCATTCGCCGTCCTGCCTTTGCTTGTGTTGGTTCCTTTTGCTATTATCGACAGCATTCGCTCACCACACCTTACTGTTATTCAGAAAATTGCCTGGATCGTTTTTATCATAATTGCTCCGTATCTTGGGGCTATCGTCTACCTATTGTGGGGTAGAAAACAAAAAATTGTATGATCACTTTAGCGACTCTTCTTTTTATTGGCGGATTTTTCCGGGCTATTTTTGGGATTATCTGGTTTATCCTTCTGGTGGTTACAATGATGGACCTTTTCAAAAGTAGTTTACCTTTAAATACTAAGCTTCTCTGGCTAATAGTTATTTTATTAGCACCGGTTTTGGGATGCCTGGTATATTTATTCTGGGGGAAATATCAGAGACCGGTTTAATTTTAATTCGAAATAATTACTTTCAGTGCGATGGCTCTTCCCCGACTGGGTCGGGGAAGAGCCCCGCGCAGTTTATTCTAATTAATTTCCTTCAAACTCAAAGGCACCAGCCTTTTAGTTTTCAGCCAGGTAATAAACACGATAATAAGCGTCATAGAACCTCCAAACAATACCGACGGCACAGTTCCCATTAATTTAGCGGTTGCGCCAGATTCAAAGGCTCCAATCTCATTGGAAGAACCTATAAACATGGAATTTACAGCAGAAACCCTGCCGCGCATATGATCGGGCGTTAGTATTTGAAGAATGGTAGAACGGATAATAACACTTACACTGTCAAATGCTCCTTCAAAAAACAGGATCAATAGTGATAAATAGAAGTTTCGTGATAACCCAAAGAGAATAATACATATTCCAAAACCGGCAACAGCAAAAAGCAGGTTCCTCCAGGGTTTGCCCATTGGTGGATATTTAGCCAAAATAAACATCGTTACAACAGCCCCAAGAGCTGGAGCTGCACGCATTAGACCCAGACCTTCGGACCCTACTTTTAAGATATCGTGGGCGAAAATCGGCATCAGTGCCACTGCACCACCAAAGAAAACTGAAAACATATCCAGGCTAAGCGCCCCGACCAGCATTCTGCTCTTAAATACAAACCGAATTCCTTCCTCCAGACTTTTATAGATGCTTTCTTTCGGGACGAATTTTACCGGGTGGCTGTTTATGAAGAAAATGATGCTGCTTAGAGACATCGCAATGAATGACAGGATTACCACAAAACATGACGTAATCCCTCCAAATCCATAAAGGAGACCGCCGGCCGCAGGACCAACTATCGAACCTAACTGAAATGCACCACTGTTCCAGGTCGATGAATTCGGGTAATGTTGTTTCGGAATGATCTGACCCATAATCGAGAAAGCAGTTGGTGAATAAAATCCTCTTGCCAGACCTATACAAAAAATCATAACATACATTATGGCAATTATCATCCCCTGGGATAGTATGTCAAGTGCCGCTTCCGAAGTTACTATGGCAAGAACTGAAGAACAGATCAGCATCGTTCCCATAATTTTTATGAGCATCGTCTTCTTGTTCGATTTATCGGCAATATAACCCCCGTAAAGTGTCACCGTAATAGAGGGAACTGCTTCGGCAAGACCAATCAAACCCAAAGAAAGCGGGTCTTTCGTCAGCTGGTAAATGTACCAGCCTACTACCACAGCCTGGATTTGGTAAGCGAAGGTGAAGAGGAACCGCATCGCTATAAAGGAGCGGAACTCAGGAAACCGTAAAGCTATATAAGGATCAGTTTTTCCCTTAACCGGGGGGATCGCACTCATTTTTCTAAATAAATGGACTATTCGATGCCGTACTTGTCAATCAGATAAATCAGCGAAGCCATAGATGCTGCACCGAGTTCAAGCTCTCTTTTATTCACATTCTCAAATACATCGCTGCTGGCATGGTGAATGTCGAAATAACGCTGGGAATCAGGTTTAAGGCCTATCAGGACTATTTCGGGAACCACTGTTTTCAATGGACCGATATCTGCACCGCCACCGCCCGGCATGAATTCAGTAACTTTATAAGGCGCAAATAAATGTCTCCATTTTTCAATTTGTGCCATTG
>JAZKHM010000255.1:0-16997 GCA_040385405.1 Bacteroidota bacterium
ACGCCGGATTTAGAGGCTTTTAAATCTCTTTCGGCACATATCAAAGCCAGTTCAAACGATAAATGCTGGATTACAACAATGCAGGAAATGGTGGAATATTTTCAGATAAGGGAGCAGGTTGTCAAAAATGAACTCATGTCTGATGGAAAGCTATTGATCACGCTCGACATCTCAAAAGTGCATAAAGAAACCTTGTTCAAAGATTTGAGCCTTCAGGTGAATTCGGACACTCCGATACAAAGTATCAAAGTTCATAACGCCCGTTCCAGCAGCTCTAATTTAAATGGTTTGGTTAATATAAGCTTCTGATTTGATCACCATTACTAAAGAGATAAAGGCACTAGGCAAAAGCTTTCCTTAATCTGTTCATGAATGCGATGGGTATTCCCCCTTCTTCATTTAAACGACGATCGGAAGTCCAAACCAGGGCTTTGTTATTGCTTATCCGTTTCAACCGGCCGAATCTTTCCCGTAGTTTTAGACCTAAATAGCCGTCTTCATTAGAGCCAACAGGATGGTTATAGCCATCTACCAGAATGCCCTGCTCTTTTCTATACCCCGAGCTACAACCATAAACATACATTGCTTCGTCTTTCAACTTTTGAATGGTGCGTTTGTATAAGTCACCAAAACTTTCATAAACGAAATAGAATTTACGCGAAGTGTTATTTTCAGGGAAAAAGGCAAATTGGCCATAAGTACAGGCTATCTCCTCCTGCCTTAAAGGTAAAGTCATAAGGTCGATCCAATCTGGTGAATAGATTGAATCAGCATCTGCATTCAGGATGTATTTGCCTTTTGCCGCGTGCAAACCAGCAGTCCGAGCATGTTTAACACCTTGCTTTCCTTCATAGAGATATCTCGCTCCGCTTCTTTTTATAAGATCGCCGGTACTATCTGAAGAGTTATTATCGACTACCAAAATTTCTATTTTCTGGGTACTTTTTGTCTTGGACAGCGAAGATAAAGTCCGAAGGATAGTTTCTTCTTCATTATAAGCTGGAATTACAACGGTTACGTCCGGATCTTCAGATTGGATTTTAGCCATACCAGCGTGAATCGACGCTATATTATTTAGGAACCATTCAGGAGGATGCTGTTCATTCCTGACAAAATCGGGTAAAGTAAGAGGTCTCAAAGGAAAGTTATTTATTGCAAATTAAGTTGATACTGAAGGAACATTTGATTAATAAGATTGTTTAAAAAAGCATTGTTTATTGCCTCATTTCGCAAATCCTAATGAATTGGTAAGCAGTATTTTAAGTTCCTTAAAGCCCAGTACATATATATCGATGAAATTAAATCTTTCGTAATGCTTGTTTAATGCATAGAAACTGATAATTATACCTGTTAAAACGGGAAAGACGGTTGCTATCACAACTCCAAATACATTGCCGGTCAGATAAATCCCTATGATGTCCGTTATGATCGTTACAATCAGCATGACAATGACTTTGTAGAAATTGATTTTTGGCTGATGTATTACATCTAGCGTAAGGGCTAAAAATCTGTCGACCGGGTAGAGGATTGAAATGATCATGAAAATCCGGAGAATATTAGGAGCTGCACTCGTTACATACTTTTCTCCCCCAAGAATGAGGATAATATAATCGGCAAAGATAAAGGTCAGAAGAATGAACGGCACCAGCATAATGGTGATCATGCCTATATATTTTTTCATGACCAATAATACTTCTTGTTTAAGTCCCTTGTTATAGTAGGAGGATAGGGTAGGCATGGCGGTTGCAATAAAGCTTCGCAGTGGGATTTCCACGACCTGGATTAGTTTCCCTCCGGTATCATAAATTGCCAGTGCCGCAGGGCCAAGTATAAAGTTTATGATAAATTTATCTGCCGTACCAAACAGGCTTGCACTTAGCGCAGTTCCCACGCTGAATTTTCCAAAATGATATAGTTCGTTAAGTGCTGTTTTGGATACATATTTAATTTTTCCCAATAATGTCCAACCCCGGAAAATTCCAACCAGGCTTGAGAAGAGATTAGAAATGATATATGAATATATTACTGTATGAACATTAATATTATCATATGCTATAAAGATGAATAATAAAACAACGAATGATCCCTGGTTAAATATTCTTAAAATTAGAAGTTGATCAAACCGTTGCTTTGCCTGCAGAATACAGCCAGCTACAAAAAATGGCAATGAGGCAATATAGGCAATACCAAACCAGGTGAAAAAAAGAGATAATCCTTCATTTTCAATGTAGTCACCAAGAAAATAAGCCGGTATATTCAGTAGAGCAAAGAAAGCAGTTATCGCAATGGCAATTATCCAGGTGGATCCTACAATTTCATCTCCGCGTTCCTCTTCGGCGCCTGAAAAGAACTTTATAAATGCAACTGTTAAGAATCCAGACCTTATTGTATCAAGAAGGAGAAAGCTGGTAAAGAACAATATCCAGATACCCATGTCATGTATACTCAATGCTCTTAGAAGAATAACAGACGTAATCATCCCCACTCCCGACATAATGCCATTTCCGGCAAGGGAAAGTATGTATTTATTATTCAACCTCGTTAAAATTGAACTTAATTTTACACTCATAGCGTGGTTTGGTCCCAATGAAGGGAACCTTCTGTTCGTTTTATGTATTTCATCATGTTCAGGCTACAAGGCCTGAATTATTTATCGTGAAAATTAATTCTTTAAAGGTATCCGGCTCCTTGTATCAATCAGATCCAGGATATCCTTATCTATATGTATGTCAAATTTTCTGGCGAAGTATTTATTTGTGTTAGCCAGATCATTCCAATCATTCTTGGCAAAAATCTTTGGATGGGCACCTCCCGAAGACCAGTCGATATGCCTTAGATTATCATTAATAACGCTGTCCTTGAAAGGCGAATTCATTATAATAGTAGTGATGAGGAATTCGTCCGCGCCCCAGGTAAATCTCATAAATCGCTTGAGCTTCGAATTGTCTTTTATGAAATCTATAAGGTATTGTGCTGCCTCGGCGCTAAGGGTCCACCAGGATGAGTTTGTGCTGCCATAAAGTGTTAAGTCTAAAGGAAATTTACGGCGAGGCATAAGCTTATTAGTAATTTTCTGTAAAACATACCGGCCCATAAGTTTAAAGTCGGTGAAATGATAGAATCTATAGCGACTTACCGCATGTTCCCACCAACCATGGTCAACCCGTTCATATGCGATAAAGGACTTGTTTAAGTTATCTGTAAGGTATGTGTATAGTTCGTCGTTGGTTTTTAAAGGGTAATCCTGACCACTCATTAGGTTTACGAAATGATAGCTATTTCCAGAGGAAAGGACTTCTGCCACAGAATTCAGTATAGCTTTTACAAAGCTATATCCCCCCCAGTTACACTCTATTCTGTTCTGAATAAAAGAGACATTATCATGGTTCGCAAGATATTCGAAGTCTTTAATATTGCATTTCTTATCGAGATGAATAAAAAGATCGAACATCGGATGTTTCATCGCAGAAACCAATCGCTCAAGCTGGTCAGGATTTTTATGAGCCATTATTATATGTGCTATTCTCATAAAAAAGTAGAATTCATTCTAGCAGAGACATGCAAAAGACTACTTGGCTTTGAGTCGGAAATTATTTTCAATGCTTAGTTCTTTTAAATTTATAAGGGTTATCAGTATTGGTAAACATTGGAATGCATTTTAAGTTTGTCAACAAGGCATCGACAAGCCTTATATTTGCCAGGGTACTCAGGGTCCCTGTACGGATCGGCAATCAATGAAACTTTTATAATTGAGGGTTATTTAATCAGGCGACATTTTCCGGCACGAAGAAGAAGTTAGTAACAGATTGTTCCGTATAGTCGATCAACTCCTTCTTCTCGTAAATTTTAACTTTGTACCCAAGTTCTCTTATAAAGTCAATGGTAAGATGTTTTTTGTCATTGTCCCAGAGTTCGCAATAAATCACCGGTTTATGATCTCTCAGGATTTGTTCACCCCCTTTTAAAACATGAAACTCGAAATTTTCGACATCAATCTTTATAGCAGTTATTTTTTCACCCGACTTAAGTTCTTCGAGATCATCTAATCTATATACAGGGACCTCATAGAAGCTGCCCGTTTCATTGACGTTATCAGCATTGTCTTCCAGCACATGACTTAATCCCTGCATTTTCACATTGTTTATGATGGGCATTACCATTTTCAAGTGGCCTTTTTCCTCACCAAGCGCTGCTTCGTAAATAGTTACGTTCTTTAATTTATAATGGTTAACTACCCGTTTCAAGGTCTTGATGTTTTCTGGAATTGGTTCAAATGCCCATATTTTGGCATTCTTGGATTTTTTTGCCAGAAGCGTGGTGGTTATGCCGATGTTCGCTCCAATATCTAATATGATTCCATTATCGCCGATCATACCAGTGAAATGATGAAACTCTTCCTCGTATTTGACCCGGTTAATGGCTACTAAAGAGAATATATACAAGTATGTATCAAACCCCAGTGTTTTTTGTAGAAAAAGCTTGGCTGAACTTTTTAATCCGCTGATTGGACTCATTTTATTGATATTAATTTAGATTTATTCATATTGATGGCTAATTGGAACTTGTATCTGAGAAATGCTTTGTTGCAACTGATAACTGATTTGCCTTTTTCGATTTTAATAATGCTGCCAGCTGATAAAATATAAATTTCGGAGCGTTAATTAGTGACCGGTAAATAATTTTATCCGCATTAAAATAAGAGAAGGCAATAAAAAACATTGCGAAGAATACGATCAGGGATAATATCCATACAACAGCCATAAAAGGGAATATTAATAGATTGATGACGATAAATAGAAATGAAAGTATCAGCAGAATGAAGAGGGGAGGCCTCATTAAAATGATACCAAATATAAATTTGTTCCAGTCAAATTCTTTTATCCCAAGAGCCGTCATCTTTAAGCCCAGATCAAAGTATTTAAACCAGGTGTTTATCCATCGTGCGCGCTGCTTTACCAATTGGTCAGGACGGGAAGTCTTTTCATCATAGACTATAGCCTCTTCTGCGAAGGCTATTCTATGGTTTCTTTTGAGGATTTCAAATTGCAAAACCTTGTCAAACCCGGCGCCTTCAATATTAGAGCTCTGCAGGCATTCCTTGTAAAGACTTGTGGTAAATGCCATCCCTGATCCTGATAGAGTAGCAGAAGAGCCAATCTCAAATAGTATTTTATTATCAATAAGTCTGTAGTACATATCACGAGCTGCATCAAGGCACGCATAATGTGTATTAAGATTTTTAGCTTCTCTAACTCCCTGAACTGCTTGAAATCCCTGATTAAACAATCCGTCAAGCATATGCAAATATTCGGGATGTACCAGATTGTCACTGTCAATAATCGTGACTCTGTCATGCGGACGTTTGAAGCGGTCTATAGCATAAAAGTGTGATTTTATGTTGCTTGATAGTGTTGTCTCTGGTCTTAACAGTATTACTTTAGGATCGGTAAATTTCAGTGTAGTAATATCACACTTGTCAGCAACAATGTAGATCAGGTAATTTTGATAATTAAGCTTGAGGATAGAGCCTACCACCGATGGCAACAAATCTGTCTGTTCATATGCAGTTACTATAATTGCATAGTCCGCTTCAGTAGATGATTGTTCGGGATGCGTTCTTCGCGCCATAAATGAGCGAAGTACATACAATATCATTGGAAGGATAAGATGGTAACCTATAAAAATTTGGAGCAGAATCCACACCAATTTAGTCAAAGTCATAATTATATTCTAAGTGAGTGCTGTGGACAGAATCAAGGATTTTATAAATTTCAAGTACGCAATTTTCCCAGGTATGAAGTTTAGCAAACTTCCTGCGTTTTGAGGCTAATACTTCATCATCCTTATCCAGGGCTGTTTCAATATGGGATATATAGTCGTGAAGATTTTCAGCCAGATAAACGTGATCCTTGAAAATATCCATTGCGCGGGTCTTGGTGGCGACTACAGGCTTACCTACTGCGAGGTATTCGTCTATCTTTCTGGGGTAGTTTCCTATAGTAACTTCGTTGACCAACTGAGGGTTTATGCAAACATCAAACGCTTGAACATATGCGGACAGTTCTGACAAAGGTTTTATTCCCGTGAAAATCACGTTGCTGAATTGGTGGAGCAGGCTGGTTTTAAAAGCGTCATCTTCCGGGCCAACCAGGACAATATTCCAGTCTGGCCGCGCAGAAGCTATCCCGGCAATAAGGTCAATGTCGAGCCGGATAGATTGAAGTGCGCCAACATATCCAATTATCGGACGGCGTAAGCCTATCATATCTGAAGGGATATCCTTAGGTTCTTCGAACATTTTCAAATCGCAACCTTGCCCGATATAGAATGAGTTGGGATTATATTTCTTACAGTAATCTGTGAGGTATGGTGAATTGGCCATACAAATATCATTTTTCGAAATAAGCATAGGCTCAATGCGTTCCCCATGTTTTTTCCAGTAATCTACTGCAAGCATGTAATCACGCGAATAGTAAATGCTCAATGCAGGATTCAAGAACTCGTTCAAATAGAAACCTTTGAACATTTCGCTATCATTAAACAAAATATATCCCTGAAACTTAATCTCATCAATTGCACTCTGGATTGCAGATGCGAATTTCTTATTGTTGGCTTTGTTAATCGTGTCAAAAATATATTCTATATTGATCCAGTTGATCGATTCGACCATGCAATCAGGGTATAAATTCCATAGATTATCATTAATTCTGACCAAACCGTTTCTCTTACCTTTTAATACTTCGATCCTTGTTTGAACCCTTTCATCATCTCTGTTTCGCATTAGTGTGGCGCGGTCAAGAGGAGAATTAACATATAAGACCCTGTTTTTTTTACTCATTTCTAAAGCAATGTCTCTGCAATTGCTTCCGATTTCAGTATCCCATGGCTGTTGGCCAATTATGACTATATCTCTGCTGATCCTGGTCCTGAGCATCTGTTCATTCTATTTAATTTGGTTTTCCCAATTCTTGTTTACTTTATTATATTTCTTTATTACCCTGGCAGGATTTCCCACCGCAACACTATAGTCAGGAATATTTTTCGTGACTATACTGCCAGCGCCGATTACACAGTGTTTACCAAGAGTTACGCCAGCGGTGATTACACTGTTTGCTCCGATCCAAACATTGTCTGAGATAATAATTGGCTTGCATGTTACATCCTGTTCGGATGGCGGAATAGTTACGTCTTCATAACCGTGATTTAAGCCCGATATAACAATATTCTGAGCGATCATTACATTGTTGCCGATAGACACCGGACCGATAATCACAGAACCGATTCCCACGATTGTCTTATTTCCGATGGTTATATCTCCAACGGCATTATTAATAGTTGTAAAATCCTCTATAATAGTCTGGTCTCCAATGGAGAAATTATTATAAGGAAAAAGATCAGTCCGGCTAACACTTCCTATAACTGAGCCTTTACCACGCTTATGTTTTAACGGATTCAAAATCCATTTAACCCAAACTCTTGGCCTGTATTCATTCTTGGGAACGAGCAATCTCAGCGCAATCCTTTTAAGGAAGGGATTCGCCTTTATTCGTGATTTTATAGAAAGATGTTCGCTCGTTTGAATTGTCATTGTTATTATCGTTAAATCCCTCGATTGCTATTCAATGAACAACATCAGGGGTTCAGTTTCTTGTGTAATTTTTCCCCGCTCAAAAAGCCAATGATCAGAAATATGATTCCAGGTATTAAGAAAATTTCAAATGGCATGTTATTATTCTTATTGTCTTGTTAATATTTTCATTTTAGTTTTAAGCCCGCGGTAATTCATAGTGCGACTTGAAATTCCACAATACACCTTTCCACAAGGCACTACAATGGTTCCATTCTCCTTTTAATGCATGAGTGACTGATCGTTTAGGTATAGCCAGTGCCAGGAAGACGAAATAACTTGACCATTTCTGAAAGCCGATAAAATTCCTGCGGATAAAAAGCAGTCGGTTCCGGTTAATGTAGTAGGTTTTCAATAATGAGAACTTCCCAACTGAAATAGATTCTTTATGATATATCGAAGATTGACCTACATAATGGCACGTATACCCCCGGCGTTTGATCATTTCACACCAATCCAGTTCTTCATAATATAGAAAATAGATTTCTGGCATCAGCCCAACTTCGTCAATGACCGCCTTAGGCACCATCATAGCTGCACCATGGGCAAGTTCAGTTTTAGAAGAGACGTCAAACTGACCTGTATCTTTCTCCATGCTTCCAATGCCCTTGTTTCGGCCAGTCCAGGGATTAATTTCCGTTGACCCCGCATACTGTATGGTATTTCCGGATTCGTAAAATATTATTTTCGGCGAGGCAACTCCTGCACCCTCATTTTTCTCAAAAAGTTCGACTAATGGCTCAATGCAATTTTCCGTGACTTCTGTGTCATTATTTAGAAAGAATAAATATTTCCCCCCTGCTTCTTTGATCGCCAGATTATTGCCACCCGCGAAGCCAAGGTTTTTTTTAGATTTTATTAAGCGGATCTCGGGAAATTTATCTTTTATGATTTGCGGATCATACTTAGGCGACCCGTTATCGACAACGATAATTTCAATGTTCTTATAGCTAAGATTTCTAAGAGAGGCCAGCATTTCGCAAGTAATCTCCGGCTGGTCATAATTGACCGAGATAATAGAAACCAATGGACTATTTTTCATCCTGATATGATTTTAAGAGTTCGCGATCTAACCGTGGTCCGAGAAAAATAAATGCCCACGATATACTTATAATCATACTGGAAGGCATATCGTTCATTATTTCATTTCCATAACTGGCAAAGAAAATTCCGGCAGCACCCGAGCTGAGGGCAATCAACTTATAGCGTAATCCCTTATTCTGAATGTTCCAGATTATTCCAAAGCCTTTACCCAGGATGTACATCATAATCGAGAACCATATTACCAGGCCTACCACTCCGTACATTACCCAAACCTTAACCCAGTAACTATCAGGGGGTACTTTGGAAAGAAATTTATCAGCATTATATTTTGCTCCCCAATACCCAGTCACTCCAAGTCCTCCACCGAATGGCCGGCTCTTCAAGTAATCTTTTAGAATTTCCTGGTTTATAAACCGGGTGTTAAGTGAAGCATCTTCCGGATCAAGTGCAGTCCGCAAGCGATATATTTCATAATTGCCATTTCCGATAGTAGTAAACTTTAGTACACTTACTCCGGAAGCGAGAATTATTGCACCGACAATCAGTATCTTATAATTTTTACTAAGGAAGATTGCCGTAATTCCGCCAACGATCAGCGCGAATAAGGCTCCCCGAGTTCCGGATATAAGCATCCCGTAAAGCAAGAGCGCAGCTATCAGAAATAATGTTATTTTTTTCCACCATTTAAACGGTCCTAAGGCTAAAATAAATGCTATTAATCCAATATGCGCCTGCGAAACGCCGAACTGGCTGGCATTGCTGAAAAATGAAAATACACGAAGTCTTCCCCAGAGCAAATGAGTACTAGCACCTCCGTTGTCCAGGAAACTTTGCTCCCCGGGAGTTAATCCGATCAGCGTTTGCCGTATACCATAAACTAATGCAATTGCCGAGAAGATCAGGACAAGCTTTAGAAAATAATTCAGGTGTTTATTCGTGTTAAAGAATAGAAAAGCAAGGGGTATGAACAGTAAAGGATATAACGCAGTGGTCCGAATTTCCTGCATCCATCCCATGAAACTGGCGCCTGCAGGGTTAGCGATTTCCATCACACTGATAATGAACCAGATCAATGTCAGATAGAAAAGGTCATTTTTTAAAAGGCTCCAGTCATATCGTCTGAACTGGACCCAGGTTGCTATCCAGGTTAAAAACAAGAGTACTTCAATACCGGCACCAAAAGGAATTCCATCTACTTCTCTTACCAGAATGAAAAAGGTAAAACAGTATAAGATAGTAGCGATAAACCCGGCTACTGGATTCTTGAATATTCCTACTATCAGCGCTACAATAACAGATGTGATAATCACTGCTATGGGAACAACTGACCCAAATTCAGCCGTAGCAAACCCTACCAATAGGACTGTTATCAGTCCTAAAAGCAGCAGCATGCCTTTTTGAAAAATTTCAGGCAAGGAAATAATATATTGCCTCATAAAAATAATTTTGATAGTAAGTTGAATCAGTTTCTAAGCGCTCCGGGTAATCCTAACCACTTAGAAACTGATTTATTAAGCATACTTTGGCGACAGCAGGGGAGTATTATTGCTTAATTCGCGAACTTTAACTTTGTTTAAAACCCATCCCATAAAGCCGTCCTGATTTTTCATAAATGAGACAAAGTCTTTATCTTCTTCAGAAAGGGCTTTGCCCGCCTCGAACACAGCTACATTTTTGTCAGTAAATAATAACCATTCTTTCGCCTTATTGCTATTACCCATGCTGTTAATATCAATGATGATTATATCAAACTGATCTTTTAGCACTTCGAACCCAGCTTTAAGACTTTTCTCATTCTGAACCTCTAACAAAGACCCATTAGTGGATTTGGTATTAAGAACAGTGATGTAGTCTTCCCTTTCAATTTCTCTTTTGACCAGGAAATTTTCAAAAAACTGTGCTGGAAGTTCTTTTTTACCAACTTCAGGCTTTTCAAAATCACTGCTGATCAACAGAACTTTTTTGTCTGTCATAGCGAAAGCATACGCCAGGCCTATTGATAAAAATGTTTTGCCTTCACCGGGTTTCATGCTGGTAATTCCCACTACATTCTGGCCCGGTGCTAACTGATGGTCGATTTCAAACCTGAGAGATCTAAGCAGATCTTTATAAACTGTAAAAGTAGGCTCATCGGTATTGTTCCAGATCTTTTGAAGATCCATTCCGGGTTCTTTTACTAAGGTAAGACTCCCCAAAACAGGACTCTGAGTAGCAAGAGACAACTCTTTCGAATTGTTGATAGACCTGTCAAAAAGATACATAAACAGTATTACTGTTAGCAGCAACAATAGCACAGCCGTTCCCGAGAGCGACGTATACAGCAGGCGCTTGGAAGTCAGGGGTAATCCCGGCAAACCTAGTTGCGCTATTTGTAATCTCAGCCCGACGCTTTTTTCAATATTTCCTTGATTATAGCGTTCCAGAACTTCCAGATATTCTTTTGTTGCAACTTCTGCATCCCGCTCGTATCCCTGAATTCCGGCATCAAAGGGAACCAGCGCATTATATTTGCCCTTTAGTTGTGCTAATTCTCTGTCGATAGAGCGGATACTATTTCTTGCAAGGTCCAGGGAAACTTCCATAGATCTTTTTTGCTCGAGTAGATTATCCTTGGCATTTTGGGGGTTAGACACGTAGCGGTCTGAGGTCCTGGAAACCTGTGCGGACAATAAATTTTGAAGTGAATCAATCCTCCGTTTATATACGGGGCTGAAATTTTCATCTACATAACGTTCATTTGCAATCTGGAGTTGATTTCTCAGATTTATAATATCATTGTTGTCTTTAACAATTGTTCCTCCAGCATAATTGCCGCTGGAGCTGTTAAGTTTACTGTTTATACTGGCTATCGCACCCTGGTTAGCCTGGATGTCTCTTATTGCTTGTGCTTTCCGTTCTTCGTAGGCTGAAATCTGCGCATAAAGTATATCGGATTGTGTTCCAAGATTCAACACCCCGTTTTCCATCTTATAGTTTTTCAACTCTGAATTCTTGGCATTCATCTGCTGCTCCTTATTCTGTAATAAGGAATCAAGCAATGCTATAGACTTTTCCTGGTTGCTGTCAACATTTTGCTCATATGAGTTAATAAACTGACTTGATAAAGTGTTTACAGCGAAGGCAGACAACAGGGGATCGGTGGAAATATATTCTACGGTAATAAAATCACTATTTTCATTACGGGTAATTTCCAGTTTTTTCCTGATACTTTTTTCATCGTAACCCATTGAGGTAAGGATGTCGAAATATTTGATTTTACCGTTATCAGCAACAGTTATCGGAGATTTTTCATACAATTTTCTGGTGAAAAATGCGATAGCTTCCTCCCTCTGCGCGGGACTTAGGCTTTTAAATTCATCGCTAAGCTTTACAAATGCGTTTTGAGGCGACTTAAGATCATGAAGAATCAAATGATAAGAAAGAATATCAATCATCTTCTTCATTTTCATCATTTGAATGATACTGGAAAATTGATTGTTTATCCGGAAATAATCCATGTTCTGTTCAGAGGTCATTTGCTGCGATTGGTCGGCAAGGCCTGTTGATAGCTGTGCTTCCGACTTATATTCTTCCGGCAGATCTTTGACTAATAAGTAAGTTACACCCAAGGTTAGTATTGGAAGTAAAATGATCAGCCATAGGTAACGCTTTAAAAGCTTTAATAATTTTTTGGTTTCCATCTTAATTAATTTACTGCTTCTAATTTTCTGCCAATAATTTCCTCAAGCGCATCTTTGGCCTTCAGGAAGTCGATCTCCGACTGAATACGGCTAGAGTCAGCTCCTGTGGCACTTATTCTTGAAGCATTGTAAGCCTGGAGTGTTATTTCGCCTTTTTCAAATTTGTAACGCAGGTCGTCAGCGACTGTTTTATTATCTTGCGCAGCCTGGGATCTAAGTTTTAGCTCATTAAGATGAAGGATATAGGCATAGTACCTGCTTTTAACCTCGTTTTCTAAGATCGCATCATATTCTTGTTGTTCAAGCTGTGCGATCTTCAGCTCGGACTTGGCTTTCTTAATCATAAAGGGTTTTTGCAGAAAATTCCCGATGCTCATATTTACACCGAACTGGAAACCATTTACTACATATGGATTTATATTATTAATTGCCACTGCATTATCTGGACGGTAGATATAAGACGCATTGAATATGTCTAACAATGACACCTTTGCGGCCGGCACGTCAGCCGCAACGACTTCAGTGTTTAACGCCATGATTTTTCTGCGTGGGTAGTTATCCTTTGCTGACTGGATATATTTCTCCAGTTGATTATAATTAATCTGAGATACAATCGATTGTTGTCCAAAAGTTGTGGTTATGCCTGCTAGAATCAGTAGGCAAATAAAGCCGATGGTTTTCATTATTCTGATAATATTTTCGAGTTCGTTAATTCTTGAAATGTGAATGTCAATGACATTACACTTTCTCTTTTTGTATGAGTGCCGGGAACGTTTGAAGGATAATTTTAACATCCATAGCGAGAGAGAAATTTGCTGCATAATAGTTATCCAGTTCTTTTCTTTCAATTTCAGACATGTCTTTCTTTCCTCGTTTGCTAACCTGCCATAAGCCGGTTAAACCTGCAGGGCCCAAAAATCTGGTCGACCATTCGTTGGTAGTCAGAAGTTCTGCTTCATACAAGGGCAATGGGCGATTTCCAACTAAACACATTTCGCCTTTAAGAACATTAAATAATTGAGGCAGTTCATCAATACTTGTATTTCTAAGGAAGCTTCCCAGCTTAGTAACCCGGGGATCATTTTTCAATTTAAAGAATGCTGAATTTCCGTATTGATTGTTTTGGATAAGAGTGCTTACTTCCTTATCAGCATCAGTTCTCATAGTCCTGAACTTGTAGAAATCGAATATTCTGTAGCCTGTGCCTACGCGTTTGCTGGTATAGAAAACACTTCCCTTTGAATCCAGTTTGATTAGGATCGCAACTATTAATAGCAGCGGGCTTAAAAATAACAGGGCGGTAGCTGAAATCAGAATGTCAATGGCACGCTTAACCAGGGGAATTTTATAATCCTTATCAAGCAATGCAGGAGGATTACTAATTTTCGATTTTAAAATCGCGAACGTATTTAAGAAAGTTATGCGTTCTTTCAGGTCTTCATAGGGTATCGGACTTACATAACAATCATTAATTCCAAGCTCCAGGGCTGTTTTAACAATGTGAGGATCATTTTCGGAAAGAATAAAAATGATAGCAAGATTCCGTGTATACCAGTTGTTCTTGATTGATTTGGCAACCTGAACTGTTTTGTTTAAAGTTTCTGCATTAACCTCTATCAAGATTGTCGAGTTAAGCTCTGAGAGGGAGAAGTTTTCTGCTATTGTAGATAAGTCGACAAGTTGATTTGCACGTCTTAATCTAAATTCCGGGCTTTTGAAGGCCGTTAAAAAAGAATCTTCATTCTCGTTTATAAAATATAGTATGTTAATATTGTTATTCATGGCAGTGGTAGTAGAGAGTGTAAAATTTATTAATTAGTTGAGGACGGATTTTATGACGTTTTTCAGATTAGTAGGGTTGAAGGGCTTAAGCATGATTTCATTAACCATGTAAGGAATTTTTGCCTGGATATTCTCCGACGAATCAGATCCTGATAAAATAATCACCGGTATATTTCTGAAATAACCGCTGGTTTTTAAGGATTTAATAAATTCTACTCCACTAAAAAAAGGCATTTCCATATCTGAGATTATCAGATCCGGAATCTCTCCATTGTTCAGCGTCGAGAGAGCGTCTATGCCGCTTTGCCTTATAATTGGTTCATATTCGTCTTTCAGAATAAATTGAAGTAGCTTTAGAACGCTTACTTCATCGTCCACTATAAGAATCTTTTTCTTATGTTTATGGAGATTTGTAAAAGAATTGTTTTTCATATTGAACGTGTTAGATAACATCCAATTATGCAATGAATATGCCAAGGCGGTCGCGGGGCGGCTCTAAAATAACCTAATCGTTATATTCATTCCATGTTGTAAACATTGCGACATTCAACAACCAAACATTTCCGCTAAAAAAATGTAAGGTAGCAGAAATGCCCTTTAAAGGTGTTCAAAAGACACTAGCTGCAGACGGTACTGGAATTGCAATCCCAGATCAGGCGCTGGTTTATCATTGATTCGACTTTTTTTTTCAACGATTTTTAAGCTGTTTCCTGTGTCAAATTGCTGTACAGTATATGGTACTTTTGTGTCTAAAACACAACAACAGGATTTCGACGACTCCTTAAAAGCATCCTGGATTTTCCTTCATTCACCCCGGTGTTGAAGAGAATCACCTGGAATTTTAATGTCATGATTTATTAGGTATATAAGATCACATCTGAATTATTATCAGCTATGTCAATAGCGGTCATCTTTTCGGTATCATATTTGGTGAGAGATAATTTTTATTAAAATTTATATCTTGGTCGGATATAATTTCAAATCTTGAAATAGCTTAAATACGTATGAAAATAGCAGTAATTGGAACTGGATATGTCGGTTTAGTAACGGGCACGTGTCTCGCTGAAACCGGTAATTCGGTTATTTGTGTTGATATTAATGAGGAAAAGGTTAAAATGATGCAGGCTTTTAAGTTGCCTATATATGAACCCGGACTCGAACTTCTCTTCCTTCGTAATATAGAACAAGAGCGATTAACATTTACCACCAATCTTGCTGATGCCGTTAAGGATGCGGAAATTATTTTCCTGGCACTGCCAACACCTCCCGGGGGTGACGGAGCTGCAGATTTAAGCTATGTATTAGGAGCAGCGAAAGATATTGCTAAGCTGGTAACAGATTATAAAGTGATCGTAACTAAATCCACTGTTCCGGTAGGCACCGCGGATAAAGTTATCAAGATATTTAAGGAGCATACATCAGTCGAATTTGATGTAGTTTCAAATCCCGAGTTCCTGCGGGAAGGTGTAGCAGTAGATGATTTTATGAAACCTGATCGTGTCGTCGTAGGTACTGAAAGTCCCAGGGCACAAAAATTAATGGCTGAATTGTATGGTCCGTATGTAAGACAGGGCAATCCTATTATATTTATGGATCCACGCTCATCGGAATTGACGAAGTATGCTGCTAATTCTTTCCTGGCCACCAAGATTACGTTCATGAACGAAATCGCCAACTTATGTGAACTCGTTGGAGCCGATGTAGATGCAGTTCGGAGAGGCATAGGTTCGGATGAACGTATTGGAAAGCGTTTCTTATTTCCGGGAGTGGGCTATGGAGGTAGTTGTTTTCCTAAAGATGTTCAGGCGCTTGCCCAGTCTGCAAAAGAAAACAGTTACGACTTTAAGATCCTTGAATCGGTCATGGACGTGAACAATACTCAGAAGACGCTTATGGTGGAAAAGATGAGGAAGTATTTTAAGGGAAATCTGAGGGGAAAAAAGATTGCTATTTGGGGGCTGGCCTTCAAACCAGAGACCGACGATATAAGGGAAGCACCAGCTCTGTATATCATAGATGAACTTTTAAATGAGGGTGCAGAAGTTCTGGTGTTTGATCCGGAAGCAATGGAGAATATTAAAAAAATTAAAGGTGATAAGATTGCTTATGGTGATAACCAGTACGATATATTAAAAGATGCCGATGCATTAATGATTGTTACCGAATGGTCGGTGTTCAGAACTCCTGATTTTGCCAGAATGAGTTCACTTCTCAAACAGAATATCATCTTTGACGGGCGTAATTTATATGATCTGCAGAAAATGATCGATCTGGGATACTACTACAATAGTATTGGAAGAAAAGTAATCTCAAATTGATCCGCAAGCCAAATACTGTTAAAAGATTTAAATTATGAACGAAAGAAAGCGTATACTGATTACCGGCGCGGCGGGTTTTCTGGGGTCCCATTTATGCGACCGTTTTGTAAAAGAAGGTTTCCATGTAATTGGAATGGATAATCTTATTACCGGAGAGCTACGGAATATTGAGCACCTTTTCCCCCTTGAGAACTTCGAGTTTTATAACCACGATGTTTCGAAATTTGTATATGTGTCAGGCACTTTGGATTATATTCTCCATTTTGCCTCGCCAGCCAGTCCTATCGATTATTTAAAAATTCCTATCCAAACTTTAAAAGTTGGATCACTCGGGATTCATAACCTGTTAGGTTTAGCAAGATCTAAAGGATCGAGATTATTAATTGCTTCAACATCCGAAGTTTACGGCGATCCTACGGTTAACCCTCAGCCGGAAGAATACTGGGGTAATGTCAATCCTGTTGGTCCGCGTGGTGTATATGACGAGGCTAAGCGGTTCCAGGAAGCTATGACAATGGCTTACCATACATTTCATGGCCTTGAAAC
>JAZKHM010000255.1:17097-54374 GCA_040385405.1 Bacteroidota bacterium
AAACAGAAAATGGTTTACCACGAGTTGCCTACTGACGACCCAAAACAGCGTCGCCCGGATATTACTAAAGCCCGAAAAATATTAAACTGGGAGCCTTTAATAGGTAGGGAAGAAGGGCTTAAAATTACCTATGACTATTTTAAGTCCTTACCTGAAAAGGAAATTAAACATAAAGATTTCACTTACTACAATAATAAATGATGTCCACAAAAAAAGTTCTTGTTACAGGAGGGACTGGTTTTATAGGTTCCCACACGGTTGTTGAATTAATAAATGCTGGTTATACCCCGATCATTGTGGACGATCTTTCAAATTCGACACCCCAGATTATTAATCAGATTGAAAGAATTACCGGTGTTAAGCCTGCTTTTTTTCAATTCGATCTATGTGATCCAAAAATCACTGCCGAATTTGTTTCTCAAAACAGAGATATAGAAGGGGTTATACATTTTGCAGCCTTTAAAAGCGTCGGCGAGTCGGTTCAAAATCCATTAAAATACTATCGCAACAACTTATACTCGCTTGTGAACCTTCTGGAATCCCTTGATGGACAGCCGGTAAATTTTGTTTTTTCGTCAAGCTGCACCGTTTATGGTGAGCCTGAACAGTTACCAGTCACCGAGCAGGCTCCGGTAAAAAAGGCGGAATCGCCTTATGGAAACACAAAGCAGATTTCCGAAGAAATATTATTGGATACTACAAAGGCTAATACTAACTTAAAAGTTACTGCACTTCGATATTTTAATCCGGTAGGGGCGCATTCTTCTGCGCTGATTGGTGAATTGCCGACCGGAGTACCCCAAAATTTAGTGCCCTATATAACCCAGGCTGCAATCGGAAAAAGGGGAGATATTGTTGTCCACGGCAATGATTACGATACTCCAGACGGAACTTGTATACGTGATTATATACATGTAGTTGATCTTGCTAAAGCCCATATTGCTGCATTGAGGAGTATGGAGAAGTTTGAGTCAGAGGATCGTTTTAAAGTTTATAATATTGGCACGGGTAAAGGAAGTTCTGTTCTTGAAGTGATTCACGCATTTGAAGAGGCTACCGGAGTGAAAGCAAATTACAAAATCGGTCCACGCCGGGCAGGCGACGTTGAACAGATATTTGGTGAAGTATCCAGAGCAGAAAAGGAACTATCCTGGAAGGCAGAACTGGGTCTTACAGCAATGATGAGCTCCGCATGGGCATGGGAAAATTATATCAAACAAAACCCTATGTAGGGGATTCGAAGAATCAGAATTAGCGCATTTTAAATCCTGAATTAAAAATGCAAGGCAAAACTTTAGATTGTGAAATCATCATGATCTTATCTGTCTAATAATGAATGTAAGTATGATCGTGACAGATTGAGGTCTTAGAAAAACATAAAAAAAATGAAAAAGATATTGATAACCGGCGGTGCGGGATTTATCGGGTCCCACGTGGTGAGGCGCTTTGTAAATTTATATCCTGAATACCAAATCATAAATTTAGACAAGCTTACTTATGCCGGTAACCTGCTGAACTTAAAGGATATTGAGAATAAAGATAATTATCGCTTTATCAAAGGGGATATTGTTGACTCGGTTTTCGTTAACGAGCTTTTTCTCTCTGAAAATATTCACTCCGTAATTCATTTGGCTGCAGAATCGCATGTCGATCGTTCTATCAGCAATCCCCTGGAGTTTGTAATCACCAATGTCGTAGGTACAGTTAATCTTCTAAATGCTGCACGGAACTCCTGGCAAGGCGATTATGAGAATCATCGTTTTTACCATGTTTCTACCGACGAGGTTTATGGCAGTTTAGGCGATGAAGGACTGTTTCACGAAGAAACGGCTTATGATCCGCATAGCCCATATTCAGCATCTAAGGCCAGTTCAGATCACTTTGTGCGAGCCTATCACGACACGTACGGAATGGATATCGTAATCTCAAACTGTTCAAATAATTACGGTTCTTACCACTTTCCGGAGAAGCTGATCCCCCTGGCTATTAATAATATTAAGAATCTCCGCCCTATCCCCGTATATGGCAAAGGTGAGAATATCCGCGATTGGCTCTGGGTGGAAGATCACGCCAGGGCTATTGACGTGATTTTCCACGGTGCAATTGCTGGCAGCACGTACAATGTTGGAGGTCACAATGAGTGGAAAAATATAGACCTTATAAAGCTTTTATGTAAAATAATGGATGAAAAGCTTAACCGTGATCCGGGCACCTCGGCTGGTTTGATTACTTTTGTTACTGACCGCGCAGGTCATGACCAGCGCTATGCCATTGATTCGTCGAAATTACAGAGAGAATTGAACTGGACTCCAAGTCTTCAGTTTGAAGAAGGACTTTCAAAAACGGTTGACTGGTATCTTGAAAATGAACAATGGCTTCAAAGTGTTACATCCGGTAATTACCAGTCATATTATGACGAACAGTATTCTGAAAGATAATCTCCTTCAAGCAGGGTGAGTCAGGCTTGAATCCTTAAAAGAATAGGCCCTGCAGACCATCTCCCGGGAATCTTACGCTGATTAAAGAAAATCTGTAAAGTTTCTATCTCCAAAAGTTTATTTTTATTATTTATACTTGCATACAATGTATCCCCTAAACGGGTGCAAACTGACTATGCAAGATGAAAAGCAGAAATTAAGTACGCTTATCGAACTAAATGATGAGCTCGAAAACTATTTTGGCAATACTATAATCCCGCAGTTATTTGTAGATGCGCATCTGATCCTCAGAAAATTTACTCCGCCAGCTATGAGGCAGTTCAAACTTGTCTTAACGGATGTTGGCCGGCCTATTGCCGATATACGAGAAAACCTCCGATTTCCGGCCATAGTGGACAATATCCAGCATGTAATCGATAGCGGAGAAATACTGGAAAAAGAAATCCAGACCACTGACATGCGATGGTACCAGATGAACATAATTCCCTATCTGATTAGAAAAGAAAACAGGACGAATGGGGTGATTATTACGTTTGTTGAGATAACCGTTCGCATCAGGGATCTCAAAGAACAGGAAAAACTAATTTCGGAGCATGAGATGTTACTGGATACAATTTCACATGATATTAAGTCGCCTTTGACCGCTCTTAATCTAACTATTCAAATGCTTAAAAAGATCCCTGAAAAGGGGATGGAGAAATTTCCTATCTTGTTAGCGAATGTTGAAAGCAGTCTTCTGAACATGCAGCAGATCATCAACGACCTCACCAAATCACGCTGGCAACAGCACAGGTACCAGGCAGTTGAAGAACTTTTGAATATTGAGCATATAATTGAAGATGTTCGCCTTACGCTTGCACCGCAGATCGAAGAAGTCAGTGCAATCATCAAAAGTGATATTGATATTTCGGAAATCGTATTTGTACGGAGAAAGTTGCGCAGTTTACTTTATAATTTGGTAAACAATGCAGTGAAATATGGATCACCGGATCGGAGGACTGAGGTTTTAATAAAAACGAGGGAAGAAAACGGATATATGGTTATCAGTGTCATTGACAACGGTGTTGGGATACCGCCGGAACACTTCAAAACAATATTTGCAAAATATGAACGACTTAGTGATTCTGCCGATGGTAATGGCATCGGCCTTTACCTGGTGAAGGAAATAGTAAATAGTGTAGAGGGAAATATTTCGGTAGAAAGCGAAGTGGGAAAAGGTTCCGAATTTAAAGTACGTCTTAAACTAAAAGATATCCAAAGTGATATTCCTGGCAGAACAGATTGAGAACAAAGCAGACTAAACAAAATCGAAAAAGATGAACAGAGATGAATTTCTAAAAAAGAGCCTTCTCCTTGGCCTTACGGCAACAGTGTCAGGTACAGGCCTGGCTTCTCCGGGCATGGGCGCCAAACCTGGGAAAACGTTTAATCTAGACTATGCTCCTCATGCCGGGATGTTTGAAAACCACGCCGGTAAAGATATAATTGACCAGATAAGCTTTATGCATGATCAGGGCTTTCGAAGTATTGAGGATAATGGGATGATGAAACGGAGTCCTGAAGAACAAACCAGAATCGGAAATACTTTGGCCAGGCTTGGAATGACTATGGGTGTTTTTGTTGTTGAAAAGGGAGGGAACTCAGCAAATACACTGGCGGCAGGCAAAAAGGAATACATCGACATCTTTTTAAAAGGATGTACGGAAGCAGTAAATGTAGCAAAACGAGTTAATGCTAAATGGGTGACGGTTGTGCCAGGGGATTTTGAAAGAAACCAACAGATCGGGATTCAGACAGGACATGTTATAGAAGCGCTTCGCCGGGGAGCCGAGATTCTTGCACCTCATAATATCATTATGGTTTTGGAACCTCTGAGCGATAGTCCGAACCTGTTCCTTCAACATGCAGATCAAACCCATTTGATTTGCAAAGCTGTCAACAGCCCATCCTGTAAAATACTATACGATATCTATCACATGCAGCGTAATGAAGGCCAGATAATACTAACCATGGACAGATGCTGGGATGAAATAGCATATATCCAGATTGGCGATAATCCTGGAAGAAAAGAACCGACTACTGGCGAAATCAATTACAAAAACGTATTAAAACACATATACAATAAAGGTTATAAAGGTGTTCTGGGAATGGAGCATGGCAATTCTATTAAGGGAAAAGAGGGTGAAGTGGCTTTGATAAAGGCTTACAGGGAGGTTGATAGTTTTTTGTAAGCGAAACGGGAGTCAGGAAAGAGCAAGGAACAAAGAGCAAAGACTCCACTTGGCGCACAGGATGCCAAAAAAGGGTCTGGAATCAAGAATTTGAAGTCAAGACTTCCACCAGACACCGGGGAGTCGAAAAAGTCACAAACTGATCTGCTTCTCCGCCCAGCCTTACAACCAGTATCTAATCATAAAAACACAGGCCTGTCCAGTTTAATAGCAATTCGGTAGGCCGCATTCATTAATCCCACATGGCTGTATGCCTGTGGGAAATTTCCCCATTGGCTGCCGGTACTTTCATCAACGTCTTCACTGAAGAGCAGAAGGTGATTGGAGTATTGAATAATTTTTTCGAACTCCCTTACGGCATCATCTATCCGGCCCACGCAGGCAAGAGCTTCAATATACCAGAAGGCGCAGATCAGAAATGTGGTTTTCGGCTTTCCGAAATCATCTTCATGCAGATAGCGATAAAATAATCCGTTCTCTGTTTTCAGTTCTGCTTCGAGAGCTATTAAATGATCCCTGGCTCTCTCGGAAGCCGGATCAAGGTAGTTCATCATAATTAGCTGAAGGGTACTGGCATCCAGGTGGACTCCTCCCGCACTGTTTGTATAAACTTTCCGTACCGGGTCATAACAGCTTTCTATATGGTCGGCTGCGATTTGCTGGAGTTTTAATGCACGCTCTTCCAGTTCTTTGTTCTCAATCGTGCGGGCCATTTTCGCTGCCGCTGCACATCCTGCCCATTGGAACAAATTACTATAGCAGTGGATGTTTGCAATATTTCGAAATTCCCATATTCCTGCATCCATCTCATTGATGGTGCGTTCAATTTTCTGCAGAATTAGTTCTATCCATTGAATGGAATCTTTTCGCTCATTAAAAACGAATCGGTGATCGATATACAATGGGAGTATAGAAATCATTACCTGGCCATAAATATCATTTTGGATATGTTCTGAAGCCTGGTTTCCTATCCTAACTGGCTTGTTTCCTAAATAGCCATCCAGATGATCAAGAATCTCCTCATTAAGCTCACTTTTCCCGTCGATTGCATATAAAGGTTGATATCGGAAATTCTCGGAAACCGATATGCCCGCCACATAATTAAAATAGCGTTCCATTTCTTCGAAATGGCCGATATGGTTAAGCGCAGATATTACATAATAGGTATCTCTCAACCAGCAGAAACGATAGTCCCAGTTCCGGCCGCTGCCATCGTATTCCGGCAGGCTTGTGGTACTTGATGCGATGATCGCTCCGGTATCTTCATACTGGTGTATTTTAAGTGCCAAGGCAGAGCGTATGACATATTCCTGGTAGAATCCTGCTATACTCGAATGCTTGATCCATGTGCGCCAATATGCGGTGGTTTCCCGCAGGAAAGTCTCGCATGTACTTGCCAGAGGAGCTTCGAGCGGCTCACCATAGGTTAATACCAGGTATTTCACTTCGTTCAATAAAAAATAACTCTCATCCGACAAATAGGTGATCGGGATATTGGATGTTAGTCTCATAACATCATCGCCGCCCACAAATTCAATATGGTTACTACCGCGATGAGAATTGAGCTTGCGCTTTCCATAGTCGTATGTGAGTTCACATTTAACTTTTATTCTTGGACGTCCTTCAAGCGGTTCTATTTTTCTGATCAGCATCAGGGGCTTAAAAAACCGGTCGTACTGTTTGAATCTTGGGGCAAAATCGCTTATCCTATAGCTGCCGCCCTGGCACGTTACTTCAGTACACAGCACATTTGAATTTTCGAGGTAATACTGGGTAGAAGTGTATTCGGATGATGGAAGAATGGAAAATTCACCTCCTTTTTTTTTATCCAGCAGGGAACCCAGAACAAACGAACTATCGAAGCGGGGCCAGCAAAGCCAAGAAATATTAGTGTTTTTATGAATATGAGCTAGGTAAGCACAATTACCTATTAAACCATAGTTATAAAAATGTTTTTTAACCATTATTTAATGACAAGTTAAAATAAAAGATGTTTGCGATAATACCAAAATCTATTTCAAAGCGACCAAAGTATCAGTAGCGGTAGATTAATTAATCGGAAATAGATATTTTTTTTCAATATATCGTAATGATTGGAATGAGCATTTTAAGACAGTTCCTCTCACTGACTGCCAGAATCACGCAGAAAGGAATAAATACGTGTTTTAACCGGGTGATATACTATTTAAGCACAGATAATACATGAACAGCACGCTTTTTGCTTTGAAATTAATCTAGTTGCCGATAAATATATCAAGAATACAAAATATGGATTAACGCACGATGGGTAAGACAATTATTATATCAAACCGCCTTCCAGTAACAGTAACAAAAGATGGAAATTCCTTTACATTGAAAGCCAGCGAAGGTGGCCTTGCCACGGGGCTCGGATCTGTCATCAAAGGTGAGGATATGCTTTGGATTGGCTGGCCAGGGATAAGCGTGGAAGAAGAGGCAGAAATAAGCGAAATCAATACCTTGCTTAGTGAACAGAAACTGATTCCTGTGTTCTTGAATGCGGTTGAGATTAAGGAATATTATGAAGGATTTTCTAATGAGGTTCTTTGGCCTATATTTCATTATTACGCTTCCACTCATGCCAATTACAAGCAATCTAACTGGGATTATTATAAAAAAGTAAACAAAAAGTTCTGTGAGGCACTTGCTCACTATGCAAAGCCAGACGACGTAATATGGATACATGACTACCAACTCCTTTTGCTGCCTGAATTGATTCGGGCAATTCACCCAAATATATCCATTGGATTTTTTCTTCATATTCCTTTCCCGTCGGTCGAGCTGTTCAGGCTTCTGCCATGGCGAAATGAGCTCCTTAATGGCATGCTTGGCGCTGATTTGCTTGGTTTTCATACTTTTAATGATGTAAGGCATTTTCTAGAGTCTGCTACGCAGTTTCTACCTGTTACGTCGTCAGCAAACACCATTACCCTGGATGATCGGATATTGATTGCCGAGCCTTTTCCTATGGGTATTGATAGTGAAAAATATAATTCATTGCCGAGTCAGGATGGGGTAAAAAAGAACCTTGAGGAATTAGTTCGTGTGAGTCAGAATCGGCGCACTATACTGTGTATCGACAGACTTGACTATAGTAAGGGGATTCCGCAGCGACTTCAGGCTTTCGAAAGACTGCTAATTAAACATCCTGAATATATCGGGAAGGTAGTATTACACATGATCGTTGTTCCATCGCGCGACAAGGTGGCACAATACAAAGAATTAAAAAAACTCATAGATCGCAAGGTCGGCGAGATCAATTCGCGGCACCGGACAATTGACTGGAATCCGATAAATTATTTCTACAGATCTTTGCCGATAGGAGAGTTGTCTGCATTGTATGCACATGCTGACGTATGTATGGTTACTCCAATGCGTGATGGGATGAATCTGGTTAGTAAAGAATATGTCGCCAGCCGAATAGATGAAACCGGAGTTCTGATTTTGAGCGAGATGGCTGGTGCTTCTAAGGAATTGGTGGATGCAATTATTGTTAACCCAAGTAATGTGGATTCTGTTACTGAAGCTATCAAATTAGCTTTGGAAATGCCCGAAATTGAGCAGACACGGCGAATGAAGCTGATGAGAGCTGTCGTTTCCAAATTCTCCGTAAATCATTGGGTCAAATTATTCATGGAACGCTTGCTGGAAATTAAAGAAATTCAGGACTCAATGCATACACGTAAAATTGGCGAACATGCTGAACAAATTATAAAAAGTCACTATGATAAATCTCAGAAAAGGATAATTTTTCTGGACTACGACGGCACACTCGTTAATTTTAGTTCGGAAATCAATTCTGTATCGCCTGATGCGGATTTGTATGATCTACTTAACGAACTCATTTCTGATCCCAGAAACTTTGTTGTTCTTATAAGCGGAAGGGGGCACCAAAATCTTGAAGACTGGTTTCCTCAGGCAGGTATAAACCTTATTGCTGAACACGGGGCATGGCATAGACGCGGTAACATTTGGGAAAATCATCCGGGATTGGACGATCAATGGAAAAAGGATATTTACCCATTACTGGAGCGGTTTGTAGACCGTACACCTGGTGCTTTTATTGAAGAAAAAGACTATTCTTTGGTATGGCATTACCGTAAGGTTGAAAAGGGTTTTGGGGAGCTCCGGACTTCGGAGATGGTAAACAATATTAAATATCTGATAAATGACCGGGGACTTCAGATCCTGTCGGGGAATAAGGTTGTTGAAATAAAAAACATTGAGATCAATAAAGGCAAAGCTTCACTCGGACAAATTCATAATAAGGACTATGATTTTATTTTAGCTATAGGGGATGATCATACAGATGAGGATATTTTCAAAAGTCTTCCTGATAATGCCGTTACAATTAAGGTAGGCAGCCAAATGTCTTCTGCCAAGTACTTCCTCCCGGATCCACGAAGTGTGCGGAAATTGTTAAGGAATCTTGCTCAGCCAGTGGAAGCTGAGGAACGCTAATGTCCGGCTAAGATAGCTTACGCTATATCCATGTGCAAGTTTCAAGTCGGGATTTTTGTAAGTGGTCTTACCTGTAAGAAGCTGTTCCTTGTTAAGAAATTCAACTACGTAGCCCGTATTTATCTTTATGATTACTTTAAAGTGGCTTGCGTTCTTTTTTTGCTGACAGGTTTATTGTCAGAACCTAAAAAGAGTGTGTCTTGTGTCGCCGCTAAGCTAATGCGGGCGGAAAGAATTAAAAGCAGGAATAATGTTTCATAGGGACCACTCTCCCGTACTTGTTTTCCATTTTACTTCATCAAAAAGTGGTACTGTCACAAGGTATTCCGGGTCGGTTGCCGAAAAAGTATACAAACCCAAAGCGGTGAAAACGTACGAGGACATTTCACCATCATCATCCATCCCCGAAAGGGTGAGCCCGTAATAGCTGAAAGGTGCTTCATGATCCGGCTGATTACCATGGCAGTATTGTCCAATCATTGTCTCGACGTTTCGGGCAAAATAGGACAAGTTTCAAAAAAGGATTTACAAATTTTCTGGTTGAGGAGGTTGCTTACTTCATAATAATGCTAAAATGATTTAGTAATTATTTGAGGTTTAAATAATTAAAAAAAAATAAAGTTAAGTATCTCGATTAACTTTTGGGTTCTAAACGTTTATAGAAGGCAGTTATGACTACCGGAAAATAACTGTATCAATATTATTACAGCTGTTTATTCAAAATCCTTTTTTTTGTCGTCGAAAGATTTCTAATTTTATTTTGCTAAAACGTTTTAGTGAAACAATAGAAAATCAAACGAAACGTGATCTTTAACACGAACTTAGGCTAATGAATTAAATGTTCACCCTGTTTGCCGCTCCAAGTGAGGTACAGTTAATTAAACATCTATTCTATTTTTTTACCACAATCTTTTAATTATGAATAAAAATTTACAAGATTGAAGGGCCGCCGGTTTTCGGAAAGCAGCCATGCTAATTGTCTATGCTGGCCTTGTATTTTTAGCACGTCAGCGTGTAAAGAAATGGCAATGCCATCTATACTACCGGTAGTGCTAATCTTGGAGTAAACAAAGCGGACATTTTTATAAGTGGACACTGTTAAGGGTGAGGTCGGTTTGACTCTTCCCGCATTGTTTGTAAAAGTAAAAGGAGCAACAACTTCTACTTTTATGGATACAATGGAAATTTCATGATTTGTGTGGATATTTTTAGGAATATATCATCACTATTAATTACCAAAAGACGAATTGCAAACAACTAATCTCGTCTTATGTAAAAAACAGCTTCTGTTGACAAATAAATGCTTAACAACTAAAAACCAATAAATGAAAAAACGAATTACTTCACCTAACACCAGGCAGTATAAAGGAAATTGGAGGATAAAAAGCGTGAGCTTATTGTCTGCCGCCCTTTTCATGGGCTCCGGTAGTCTTTCTGCGGAAGCAGCTCTAAAAAACAACTTTAGCCACCTGTCTGCTAAAACAGGCAGCGCTTTTAACTTTACCGGAGGGGAAGCTGTAGCGGATATTCCTGTGAAAGGGAAAGTTACTGACCAGAAAACTCGCGAGGCCCTCATAGGGGTTTCAGTAAAAGTAAAAGGTAGTAATACTGGAGTTTCAACAGACATAAACGGAGACTTCTCGTTGAACGCACCGGAAAATGGAACACTTGTTATTACGTACATTGGCTACGAGACCATTGAAGTTCCCGTAAACGGCCGGGGTACCATAAACATTCCCTTGTTAACGTCCAACACTTCTTTAAATGAAGTGGTTGTAATTGGTTACGGTTCACAAAGAAGATCGGATCTGACTGGTGCCGTTGGATCTGTAAGTGAAGCGAAACTCAAGGAACGACCTGCTTCATCGCTAAATCAGGCCCTTTCAGGTAAAATTTCTGGAGTGCAGGTAAACACAAACTCCGGCCGACCAGGCGGAAGAACTAATGTCAGAATAAGGGGTTTCAGTTCGATCAATTCTTCGAACAATCCATTATATGTTATAGATGGAGTTATGCTCCCGATTGGAAACCAGGTGCAGGCTAGCCAGGCAATTGACTATATTAATCCTAATGATGTAGTATCTGTGGAAGTATTGAAAGACGCTTCATCTACTGCAATCTATGGTGCAAGAGGAGCTAACGGTGTTATACTCATTACCACAAAACGCGGGCAATCAGGAGATGGTAAAGTAACGTACGACAGCGATTTCAGCGTACCTACAATCGGTCCAAATCCTACCAGGGTTTTGAACACCAAAGAATATATGGCAACAGAAGATCTTGCCTGGAAAAATATGGAAAAGTTTGATCCTGCCGGATGGGCTGCCGGGAAATGGGCTAGCTTAAATCCGAAATTACGGCGGACAGATCCACGGCTTTTCGATAGTTCAGGTAATCCTTTATATGACACGAATTGGCTGGAAGAGACAACGCAGAATAAGCTGTCTCAAAATCACCAACTTGGATTTAGCGGTGGTAATGAGCGGAATTCTTACTCTGCTTCACTGGGTTATCGTGATGACCTCGGACTTTTGAAAAACTCTTATCTTAACCGTTATTCCGGCAGATTCACTATAGATGATCAGATTAAAAAATGGTTGAAAATCGGAGGTACGTTAAGCTATACTACCCAGGCTGAAAACATAGTGGATCAAAGTGACGCTGTAGGACGCCAGATTGTTGAAGACTTTCCCTTCTTACCTGTAAAATATGCTGACGGCACATTCGCAAACAACAGAGATTTTCCACAGGCGGAAGGTTCGTTCAGCTCCATGCATAGACTGGCTGGTACCAAATTTATACTGAACACTCAAACGGCATTAGGCAGCATGTATTCCAATATAAACCTTGCAAAGGGTTTAGAAATGCGTACTATTCTTGGTGCTAACATTCTCACGCAGGAAAATAATACATCAGTTACCCGGACATTGGCCATCGCTCAGCAAGGAACTGCGTCAGCAAATAACAGGAAAGAAAGATTCTGGTCACTGGAAAATTATCTGACTTATAATAAACGATTCGCAGATATCCATTCTTTTACTGGCTTACTTGGGGTTTCATGGCAGGAAACAAACTTCTTTAACATGTCAGCCAATATCCAGGGATTTGCTACTGACTATTTCACCTTTAATAATCTTGGAGCAGGCAGTTTATTACCTTCTGTGGGTTCCAGCGCGTCCAGAAACGCGTTCAATTCCTACTTTGGTCGGATCAATTACAGCTTAAAAGATAAATATCTTTTAACTGTTACCGGAAGAGCTGATGGTGCATCAAAGTTCGGTGAAAATCACAAGTTTGCATTCTTCCCTTCTGCGGCATTAGCATGGAGAGTTTCTGAAGAAAGTTTCTTAAAAGATAATCCCACAATTTCAAGCCTTAAATTGCGCGCTAGTTTTGGACTCACAGGAAATTCTGAAATCCCTGCATATTCATCTTTGTCGCTTCTCAGTTCAAACTATGCCGCTGTTTTTAACGATGGCCGTGTAGGCGGAACAGGAATCAATCGTTTGGCCAATCCGGATTTACGTTGGGAAAAAACTGCTCAAAGTGATATAGGTATCGAACTCGGCTTATTCAAAGGCAGAGTCTCTTTTGAGGCCGACGTGTACTACCGCAAAACCACTGATATGCTATTGGATGCTCCCGTACCACGTACAAGTGGTTTTGCAACCATCAGAAAGAATGTGGGGTCCATGGAGAATAAAGGTATAGAGCTAGCGCTTAATACGATCAACTTTGAAGGCGAAAATTTCTCATGGAATACTACTTTCAATATTTCAATGAACAGAAACAAAGTGCTTTCTTTGGCAACACCTTCCGATATTTTCGGTATTGGTGGACCTAATTTTACCAATCCAACCAATATTATCCGTATAGGAGAATCTGCAGGATCATTCTGGGGACTCACAAGGCTCGGTACATGGAGTGAAGCGGAACGGGCCGAAGCTGCGAAATTTGCCAGTTATCGAAATGGAATTACCATTATGCCCGGCGATCTTAAGTATAAAGATTTTAATGGTGACTATGCGATTACTGACGCTGACAGATCGATTATTGGAAACGGTAGCCCTAAAGCTTGGGGAGCCTTTTTAAATACGTTCAGATATAAAGCTGTAGATCTTACTCTAGAACTCCAATATTCTTATGGTAATGACGTGCTGGACATGACTCTGCATTCTAGTGAAGACCGGGTTGCGCTTGCAAACAGTTATGCTACCGTTTTGAACGCCTGGACACCAGAAAATCAAAACACTCCCATCGCTCAAATCCGGGATACAAGGGCGGGTTATGTAACCAACGTGGATACTCATTGGATAAAAGATGGATCGTTTATCCGCGGAAGAAATCTTTTGCTAGGGTATACCGTCCCATCAAGTACAACTCAAAGACTTCGTTTAAACAGGCTTAGAGTATTTGCTTCAGGGCAAAACATTTTCCTTATCAATCATAAAGAGCTTAATGGGGACCCCGAAACAACACCGACCGGGGGCTATGCAAATGATGGCAATAATGTGTTCTCCCAAGGCATGTTCTGGCACAGTTATCCAAAGCCTACAACTTTTATGTTAGGACTTCAAGTTGGTTTATAAATTATTTAAAAAAGACATCGATATGAAATTTATTAATATATCAAAAGCCCCAATCAAAGTGATCCTGTCGGTAGGACTGTTGCTCGGGACTGGTTGTTCCAGCTTTCTTGATGAAGCGGCACCCTCGAATTTAACACCTGAAAGCTTCTACACTATACCAGATCATGCAGAGGCTGCAATAGCTGCCGTATATGACAATACCAGATTTATAGGTGATGGTGCGGGAATTTTTTCTTCCAACTGGCAGTTACTCGAAGCACCTACCGGTACCTCGACTACTGAAACAGCCCAAAATTCGGATCTGAATAACCTTTATTCTTTGACTTATGACGGGAATACCCAACATGTGATTAACTGGTGGAATGGACTTTATCGGGTAATCGCTCAGGCTAACCTCGTGTTAGATAAAGTACCCGCAATTACCCCGATGAATGATGCTCAGAAAAAGAAAATTTTAGGAGAAGCCCACTTTCTTCGTGCATGGGCTTATTTTTACGCTGTTAGATTATGGGGTGATGTGCCAATTGTGACCAAACCTCAAAACGTGGCTTCTGAAGACTTCAGTCCGACAAGAAGCGATAAAGAGGCGGTTTACAAATTGATCATTGAAGACCTTCAGGCGGCGGAAGCAGCTGGCCTTGCATGGATGGACGTAAGTGGACGGGTTTCTATGGCCGCAGTAAAGTCGCAATTAGCGAGAGTTTACTTAACAATGGCGGGCCAACCATTAAATAAAGGAGTTACGCATTATAAACTAGCTGCGGATAAAGCTAATGAAGTTATTGTCTATGCTAATGCTAATCCAGCAACCATTAACTTATTCCCAACTTACAGTGACGTTCATAAGGAAAGTTTGAAGAACAGAGTTGAACATATTTTCATGCTTCAATATAATACTCTAGTTGCTGGTAATCCAATGGGAAATATGCTCCCTAACTTTAAACCTGTAACATTCGCTGGTCCGGGCGGTACCGGAAGTACTGTTCCTACTCCTGCTTTTTACAATTCCTACGAAACTGGTGATTTACGTGCTAAAAATCAGGAAGGATATTTTTATACCAGCTACTTTACCAATGGCAATGGGGCACCATTTAGCTTGGGTGCACCTTATATTTTCAAACACTTTAACACAACAGCATTCGGTTCTGCGGGAGTTGCAGGTACACGAAATAACAACCTGAATGTTCCTTTAATTAGATTTGCAGAAGTGCTATTAACATTTGCAGAAGCCCAAAATGAAGTTGGAGGACCTACAATGGATGCTTATAACGCATTGAAACGAATCAGGGATAGAGCATTACTAGTAACTCCAGCCTTCGGGACGTATAATCAATCCACATTCAGAGAAGCAGTATGGCGAGAGCGCTGGCATGAACTGTGTTATGAAGGTATAACCTGGTTTGATATGGTCCGTCTAAGAAAGGTGTTTAATGAAACCACGAAGGGATTTGATAATTTTGTGGGACACATTAATAAAAGCTCGAATCAACCTTTGCAGAGTAAACATCTATTGTTCCCATTGGGTGTTCAGGAGATGAATAACAATCCCAATTTAAAGCCCCAAAATCCGGGATATTAATTTAATATTATGCCTTATTCCCCATTTGTGAAAACACAAATGGGGATTTTTTATATTAATTTGGTTTATAATTCTGGCAAGAGAGAGACTAGTTATTAACCTGAACTTGTTAACTATTTGATATATAATTAAGAGTGATATTTTAGAAACAGGCGGATTCCCCGGTTGAATTTCCGGTTATATCGCCCCGGTAAACCCTAATAAAAAATTGAACAATGCGGTTCAGGAATTTGGTAGGTATGAACGTGAATTTAGCGGATATATTTCTTATGCTTTTAAATACTTTTCACATGGGCCGGACCATGAAATGCTTTATTGGCCGGCGTAAGTGGCTATAAGGGTTTCGAGCGTAAAAGAACATGTGGCCTTATCAGGAGCGGGCTGCGGAAGTATGTTACAAGAAAATGAACAGACATGAATCATATAGTCTCAACAACCATGAAATATAAGGTATTAGTATTACTAATGGCATTACCGCTTTTCGGTGTTTTTGCTCAGAACACTCGTCCCGGTGAAGATTTAGTAGATCTTGTAAACCCATTAATGGGAACCGACTCAAAACCGTCATTATCTAATGGAAACACTTATCCGGCGATCGGCCTGCCATGGGGAATGAACCTCTGGACTCCGCAAACCGGAAAAATGGGAAATGGTTGGGCGTATACATATGCTGCAGACAAGATTCTCGGGTTTAAACAAACCCACCAGCCATCGCCATGGATGAACGATTATGGTCAGTTCTCCATAATGCCGGTTACGGGAAAATTGAAGATTGCACAGGATGACCGTACCAGTTGGTTTTCACATAAATCTGAAATTTCTACACCCTACTTCTATAGTGTTTATTTAGCTGACCACGATGTGACTACAGAAATTGTCCCTACAGAGCGAGCTGCTCAGTTCAGGTTCACATTTCCACGTTCTGATAGTTCTTTTGTCATTCTAGATGCTTTTGACAAAGGCAGTTTCGTTAAAATCATACCTTCGGAAAGAAAGATCATAGGCTATTCCACACGCTATAGCAGAGGCCCGCTTAAGAATTTTAAAAATTTCTTTGTAATTACGTTCGACAAAGATTTTAGTATGTCAGGTACATGGGACGGAAAGGTATTCACTTCCGGGAAGCACGAACTTTTGGCTGATCACACAGCCGCCGTCATAGGTTTCAAAACCTTAAAGGGGGAGCAGGTAAATGCCAGCGTTGCTTCTTCCTTTATCAGCACCGAACAGGCGGAAATTAATCTAAAACGTGAGGTAGGAAATTCAACCTTCGAACAAACCAGGCAAAAGGGAAGAAATATATGGAATGAAACACTGGGTCGGATTAAAGTGGAAGGTGGCACTACAGACCAGCTCAGAACATTTTATTCCTGCCTGTACCGGTCAGTGTTTTTTCCGAACAAGCTTTATGAGATTAATGCAGAGAATAAGGTTGTCCATTGGAGTCCCTATACAGGCGAAACTTTGCCTGGATATATGTACGCTGGTACAGGCTTCTGGGACACATTCAGGGCTTTGTATCCATTTCTGAACCTTGTTTACCCTTCCATAAATAAGGAAATGCAGGAAGGGCTGATAAATGACTTTAAGGAGGGAGGATGGTTGCCTGAATGGTCCAGTCCCGGCTATGCCAATATCATGATCGGTCAGAATTCAGCTTCCGTCGTTGCTGATGCCTATATAAAAGGACTTAGAGGGTATGATATTGAAACTTTATACCAGGCAGTTGTTAAAGGGGCCAATAATGAAGGGCCAATTGACGCTGTAGGTCGCGAGGGAGTGGCGTTCTATAACACACTCGGCTATGTGCCTTATGACGTGAAAGTTGCGGAGAATGCAGCCCGTACTTTAGAATACGCCTATGATGACTTCGCAATCTATCAGCTTGCCAGGGCGCTTAATAAGCCTCAGGCCGAAATCGACCTATATGCCAAAAGAAGTCAAAATTACCGCAATCTGTTCGACCCTTCCACTGGCCTGATGAGGGGTAAAAATAAGGATGGGAGTTTTCAGACTCCCTTTAACCCATTCAAGTGGGGCGGAGCCTTTACCGAGGGAAATAGCTGGCATTACACCTGGTCAGTATTTCATGATGTAAAAGGCCTTGCCGATCTGATGGGCGGAAATAAGAAATTTATCACTAAGCTCGATTCAGTATTTTCGATGCCCCCGATTTTTGACGAGAGCGCCTATGGGGGAGTTATTCATGAGATCAGGGAAATGCAGATTGCAAACATGGGACAATACGCTCATGGAAACCAGCCGATACAGCATATGATATATTTATATAATTATGCCAGAGCTCCCTGGAAAACCCAATATTGGGTTCGGCAGGTTATGGATCGGCTGTATAAAGCTACTCCGGATGGATATTGCGGAGACGAGGACAACGGCCAGACTTCTGCCTGGTATCTTTTTTCAGCAATGGGTTTTTATCCGGTGACACCGGCTACTGACCAATATGTTTTAGGTGCGCCTCTTTTTAAAAAAATAACCCTGAAACTCGAAAACGGGAAGGAACTGGTTATTAAAGCGCCTGAAAATTCCAGCCAGAATGTTTATGTGCAACAACTGAAAGTAAATGGAAAGAACTATGATCTCAATTGGATCAGTCATCAGCAATTGATGAAGGGTGGCGACCTTACTTTCAGAATGTCATCGGCTCCTGAATTGACAAAAGGTGTTAATTCTGCTACTTTTCCATATTCTTACTCAGACGATAAATAAATAAACTGGAAAAGAATAACTTAGATTCAAAGTTAAAGTTTTGAAAAAGAAGGCCTCTATCACTGATATTGCAAACGCGCTTAATGTTTCTCCGACTACGGTTTCCTTTATCTTAAATGGTAAAGCAAGAGAAAAGCGGATTAGTATCGAATTGGTGGATAAAGTCGAAAAATATATTGCAGAGGTTGGTTATACGCCAAATTCCCTAGCAAGAAGTTTGCGCACCGGAAAAACGCTTATTATAGGCCTGATGGTGGAAAGTATTTCCAACCCCTTTTTTGCGACTATTGCCCGGAGAATTGAAGAACTCGCTTATAAAAATGGTTATAAAATCATCTACGCAAGTACTGATAATGATACATCAAGAACAAAGGAGTTAATTAAAATGTTCCGGGAAAGACATGTTGACGGTTATATTATAAGCCCCCCGGAGGGAATTGAGGACGACGTCAGTTCACTCATCAATGCCGGTATTCCGGTTGTTTTTTTTGACCGGTATCTCTCGGATATTGCAGTAGATTCGGTTACCATTGATAATTTCGGGAGCAGCTATAAAGCAGTAAAATACCTCATCAGCACGGGCTGTAAAAATATTGGTTTTGTCACACTCGATTCCCTGCAAACACAAATGCAGGACAGGTTACGGGGGTATGAAAAAGCAATTGAAGAAGCAGGTCTGACCATGCATGTAAAAGAGATCGGCTTCAACCAGAACCCCGATTATGTCGTGCGGCATATTATAGCTTTCCTCCAGAGAAATGTAAAACTGGACGCTGTATTCTTTGCAACGAATTATTTGGGTATCAGTGGATTAAAAGCACTCCGTACACTAGATGTCAGGATCCCGGGTGAAATTGCTGTGATTGCTTTCGACGATCACGATCTTTTCGAACTCCATAAACCTGCAATTACTGCTATTTACCAGCCCGTTGATCAGATTTCAAACCAGGTTATTAATATTTTATTAGATAAGATGAATTCTGAAAGCAAACAGAAAAAAGAGCAAAACCTTGTGCTACCTACGGAAATGATAATTCGTGAATCAACAAATGCGCCGGCAGGTTCTGAAATAACGTTATCCCCCAGTTAGAAATACAACATTCATTTCGGCCATTTTAGTTTTTTTTAGATTTTTGGAGGTAAAAGTAGCTCAGAATAAACAACATTAAAAGACCGAGCAGAATGCTTCCAAGGACATCGGTGAACCAGTGTGCCCCTAAATAAATTCTTGAAACGGGGATAGTGAGAATAAGGAAGGCAGAAATCACAATAACCGTGATTCTTACAGCAAGGTTGATTTCTTTAATCTGGCTCATCAAAACGATAAGGAAGCCGAAAAATATCACATACAGGAAGACATGGCCACTCGGGAAGCTCTGGTATTTGGCAACGTCTATAATTCTAATCAGGTCGTCAGTTGGACGGGGCCGGTCAATAAGAATCTTTAGTATCCTGCTGATTACCCCGGAAAACAAGGTTAAGGCAATAAAAAATGCCTCAACTTTCTTTTTCAGAAGGAAAAAAGCCAGCGATACCACCAAGACCATCAGCCAGGATTGCGGAGCATAACCCGGCCAGCTCACTCCATTCATCAGATAGTCGAGAAAGGGATTCTGATGTTCCTGGACTTCTTCAGAAAACTCATGGTCAAACAAGGGAATAGGAGTATTAGAAACCAGAATGGTTAGAATAATGAATCCAAGGAGTAAACTTCCTAACACATACAATATTAAACATTTCCTTTTTCCAAACATATTTATTTACATGACTTTAGAACCGCTGTCGAAGCGAAACAGTAGGTTGAATACGTTCATTGGAGAAGCCGGCTGTCCCGCGGATAAAAATCTTATTAAAGGGACTCAGAAATACACCAGCGCTGAAGCCGTGGTGTATAGTATCGGATGTTTGATTTTTTTCCCATACCCGACCTGCATCATAAGCTCCTATCAGGCCAATTTTTCCCGGCATTATTTTTTTAAGGAAATTTGGAATAGTGATGCGTGCTTCAAGATTGTTATATAAGACGTGGTCTGCGGCGAATCGGTTTTTCCGAAAACCTAACAGGTTGCCCTCGCTTCCCAGAAATACACTTTGATAAAAGGCTGGATTTCCTGTTGTAAGCCCACCGCCAGTTCTGTTTGCAAGCACAAATGTGCCGTTTGCATCCAGTGATTTATAAAATGAAAACTGGCTGAAAACCTGAGCAAAAGATTCGGAACTGTTATTTAATCCATCGAAGCCTAGTAAAATAATGCCAAAGTTAGTTCCTCTTGTAGGAAGTAATTGATCATCTCTACGGTCCCAGTTGAAATCCAATGTAAGCCCCCCGTGTAATTTGTCTGAATACAAGTCCTTGTATAATGAACTTATTTCGGAAGTATTGAAATACCTTCCACTGTTGCTGCCGTTTTCGAAGTACTGTATAGAAGGGCCTGTTGTTATGGATACTTCATCACTGATGTTAAATCTCAGTGCAGGCTTGAATTCGTAAAAGGAAAAGTTGACCCTATAATATTTCCTGAAATCACCCGTTTCATCGAATTCTGTGTCGTTGCCCCGGCCAAAGAAATTCATAATATTCCCCTTCATATCCGCGAGGGCCTTAATGTTCAGATCTGTTCTTTTGAAAACATTTTTGAACGATGCTCCGTATTCAACCGCGAAGGAAGTTGTCGAAAGACTATGCAAGGCTTTAATCTTTTGGAAACTTCCAGGGTTTCGCTTCTCATACTCCTGGCTTGAAATTTTATAGGCCAAACCCAGGGAAATACCGTCTATAGCACGAAGATCGGCTGTAGGACTTATACGTCCTGACATTATACGGTCTGTGAAGCCGGTTTTTGTCGTGTCGCTGTCAGGAGTTTCACCAGGCAAACGTTGTGCGGAAGCAGTTGCAGCAACTGTCAAAATTATTGCGGCAAACAGAAGAATTCTTAGCATATAGGGTTTATTAAATGATTTTAAGAATTCGCACCTCAAAATCTGAATGCTAGTCCAAGTGTGTTTTTATTTATCAGATACGCAACATTTATCTTTCACTGGAGTTTTTAACAGTTTTTAATTTGTTGCTTGGTCACATAGATAACAATTATGATGCCCTCAATTTTGACGGCTTAATTAATGTTTGTGCTGTTCGAATAAGTTGACCGCAGTGCCAATTAAATCAAGTTATAAACCTCCACTGCTGTAATAATAACTTCGTGCTGCGAACTTGTATTTATCGTTCTGAATATTAGTCGATTACCTAAATAAACAAAAGGAGCCCGCTCACAAAGTGAACGGGCTCCTTTTTGATAAAATTATAATTAACGTTTCTTTAGTTAGGAAGTAATACGCCGTCGATAACATGCGTAACTCCATTGCTTGAAACTACATCTGCAATTGTAACCGCAGCACCACCAACCCACACTTTTCCATCTTTTACAATAACCTTAAGTTTTTGACCCTGTACTGTTGTTAATTCCTGGCCATCTTTAAGATCTGCCGCCAATACAGCTCCCGGAACTACATGATAAGTCAAAACCTTGGTAAGGTCAGCCTTCATTTCCGGTTTTAAAAGGTTGTCTAATGTAGCTTTAGGTACTTTGGAAAACGCTGCGTTTGTGGGTGCAAACACCGTGAAAGGACCTGTTCCACTTAAGGTTTCCACGAGCCCTGCAGCCTGCACGGCGGAAACTAATGTAGTGTGATCGCTTGATCCTACAGCATTCTCAACTATATTTTTTGACGGAACCATCATTGCTCCACCAACTTCAACTCCTCCTTCACTCATCATCGAAGTAGAATCCATCATCGCGGTGGAGTCCATCATTGCAGTGTCCTGGCTCGCGGACTCAGTTTTAGTAGAATTACACGCTGTAATTGCAGCCACAGATGCGAAAGCCATTACAAGGCTCAAAAATTGCTTTTTCATACAAATAATTTTTTGGGTTTAAAGTGTTCAGACGCTACATACGAAGTGGAGTAGAATACGGATTTACGAAATTTGTTTTTTCTTTTAATTAGCAAATGAGCGAAGCCATTCAAAAGGCGATAACTGAAAAGGTGGGGAGAGGCGTGATCAATTACCAGGGAAAAAAAGGGGTTTGGAACCAAGGTGAAAGGAAGGTGCTAACAGATATTGTTTTACGGTGCGGCTGGAAATTCCTCCCTTAAAAAAAGAAGTTATGGCAATTGATCCCGCTGGGTTTATTATCCAGCAAAGTGTTGATGACACGACTGGCGGACTATTAAAAAGGAAGGTGTTTCATTAAAATGATATTTTAATTTCAAGAGTATTCAGGATTTGGTAAAAGATCAAACTTATCACACATCTTCACTGGAGGCTAAATGAATTGCTAACTCTTCGATTATGTTAACCTGTGCAGGAAGGATCTTCTTTTTCGCCGTATCAGCATCAAACCATTCAACTCTGTCGACTTCGGAGAACTCCTGAGTTTTACCAGATTTCGGGGGCCACTCTAAAAAAAAGGTATTTGACACGATCTTGTCCGGATTAAGGTCCCCCCGAACTGCCCAGGTTAGTACCTCTTTACCCGATTTCTGAAAAACAGGTTTTAGGGGAATCATTTCGCCAGAAACATCCGCTCCAAGTTCCTCCCTGAACTCCCTTATCGCGGCATCGCGGGGATCTTCATTTTCTTCAAATTCCCCTTTGGGAACTGTCCAAATCCCAATGTCCTTATTTTTATAAAAAGGACCTCCCGGGTGGGCAAGCAGAAACTCATAACCGTTATGATTAACACGGTACAACAGGATACCAGCACTTCTTTTTAGCATCTGGTCTAATTATTGTTATGAATTAATTGATTAGTTGACGGGGTTAAAATTGATAATAAAAAGCTTGACTATGGCTATCGACGAACTTAATGCTTTCTTCAGTTCTGTTATTTTACCAGAAACAATCATCGTTTCTGAAGGAGTGAAAATTATTAATGTCCCGGATTTTATACAGGGACACTTACAGGCTTTAAACACAATAGCAGAAGAGGAAGTTGCTGTTGTTTTTTACGAAAGACTGATGTTAGTCAAAAACCTTATGCTCAATCAACTTTCCTAGGGGTTGATTTTCTGCTCAGTCATTAAAACCTGATTTTTTCTTTGTCATCAGGCCTAATACTCCCGCAGTAACGAGAGCACCGAAAACATAATATGCCACGGTCAGAATTTCGCGCTTCTCCGTATTACCTACATGCTCCTTATTCAATCCCAGTGGTTCAGGTGCTTTGAGCGCAGTAATGCCTGCCGAGACGCCCGCACCTATCGCGCGCAAAAGCATATACTTTCTCCCGCCTGTTCCAATTGCAGCAAAATAGGTTGCGTTGGTGAGTACATCACCAGCAAGAGTTACACCGTAGAGCTTGTTCCCTGTGGGGGGGTCAATGTTGAGAGCTTCGGCCGATTTTCTTACAGCCTGTTTACCTACAAGATCCATCCTCGGCGCTTCGCTGTCCAGTTTCCTCATGGTTTCATGTAATATATTCAAGGCCGCCGCTCCGGCAAAGCCTGCAATAATTGATTTTACAAAATTCATATATGTTAGTTTTTGAGAGATAACATTCCTGGTCAGGATTGGTTTTTTTTTAGTGATAATGCAGAACACAAGATTTGGGAGTAATCGGGGTAATATTTACGGATTAGTTGATAAAGACCGGAGATTTTATTTGAAATTCGGAGATGATTTGCAGATTAATTATCGAATTGATGACGTGTTAGTTTCAATTCATTTCCCCAATGTTCCATAAATCTGATGCAATTACAAGGCTATGATGAACGCAGGGTAAACGTAGGACAGGGCTTGCTTGACTAAACCTAAGGTATACCTAACTGGCAGAAATGAGTTAACATATGGTGTACTTTGGATATTAGGATTATTGGCTTTTTAGATTAATTTGTTTCATGACGAAAATCTTCTCACTTTCGTCCACCCATTATATTCATATCATTTGTTGAACCGGAAATCATCATTTTTGCGTAACTTAAAGCGTAGCTCTTTCCACTATCTAAGCAATGAACGCTAACATTCAGAATCTCTATCATATAGCAGGTAAGCCAAGCAGAAAGATCATCGGCCTGATGTCAGGAACTTCGTTTGACGGCCTGGATATAGCTTTATGTGAAATCAGGGGAAGCGGACTAGGCACAGGTATTAATGTATTAAATTTTATTACCCGCGAGTACAAGCCAGAGTTTAAAGAGAACCTGAAGTCGATTTTTGCTAAGAAGGTTGCTGACCTAGAAAAGATTACATTGCTCAATGCAGTCATTGGAACATATTATGGAGAGCTAATTTTAGATTGTCTGGATAATTGGAAAGTTTCTACGGATGAGATCGACCTGATCGCCAGTCACGGGCAGACCATTTACCACGCTCCTTCACATCAGCATAGAATCCCAGGATATCCCAACGCCACACTTCAGATTGGAGATGCAGATCACCTGGCGATGAAAACTGGCATCATCACGTTAAGCGACTTCAGGCAGAAACACATAGCTGCTGGTGGAGAGGGCGCCCCGCTGGCGGTTTACGGAGATTACCTGGTCTTCTCAAGTGCTACTGAGAACCGTATTATGCTGAATATAGGGGGTATTGCAAACTTTACTTTTTTACCATCTGGTCATTCCACTGGATTTTTCTCTTCAGATGTAGGCCCGGGAAATACCCTGATGGATCAATATATACAACTACATTATCCAGGTAAGTACTATGATAATAATGCTGAAAATGCTTCACGGGGAATTGTGAATGAGGAACTCTTGGAAAAATTGCTTGATCATCCCTTTTATAAAGCCGACTTTCCTAAAACGACCGGACCTGAACTTTTTAGTATTGAGTATTTAAACAGGGCGATTGAACGTTCAGGGACAAAAAATTTGAAAAAGGAAGACGTGCTGGCAACCCTCGCACTTTTCTCTGCGAAAGGCATTATAATGGCAATATCTGAGGCTGTAAAGGATCGGGGTGAGTTTGAAATATATTTAAGTGGCGGAGGAATGTATAATCCTCTGCTTGTTAGATACGTAGAAGCATTTTTTGGTAAAAAGTTAAAATTCACCTCTGATTTGGGAATTGATCCGGATGCAAAAGAAGCTGTATTATTTGCCATACTGGCAAATGAAGCAGTTTCGGGAGGAAATACACCTTTTGGTGACCGCGCAGGGGTGCCTACAGTATCAATGGGGAAAGTTAGTTTCCCACAATAAGTTTATTAACAAGAACAATTAATTAGAAATCATGGATATGGAAAAACTGTTACAAACATTTAAAAGGTGGCCCGGACTGCTCGCAGTTATGGCCATTATGTGCTGCCAGATTGCAGCGGCACAAACCCCCAGATACACAATCAAAGGGGTAATTACAGACGCACGGAATAAAGAGCCGCTGATTGGGGCTGCCGTAAGGATTACCGGCACCAACCAGGGGACATCAACTGATGTTAACGGTGCTTTCACACTGAATGTTGAGCTCAGCCAGGGAACTTACCCTGTTTCTATCAGCTATGCAGGATATAAAACCGTCAATCGATCGGTAGTATTAAATCAGGGTCCTGTGGTTTTGAATGTCGAGATGAGCGAGGATGCGTTAAACCTCGATGAAGTGGTAGTTACAGGAACAACAGTTGCTACAAGTAAAAGGCAACTGGGCAACGCAATCTCTACAGTATCTGCCAAAGAACTTGAAGGAGGCGCAGCCACTTCGATCGATCAGGCTTTAGCTGGTAAGGTTTCAGGTGCTCAGATTTCACAGAATTCAGGAAACCCTGCGGGCGGTATCAGCGTACGCTTGCGCGGAAACAGTACCATTTCTGGATCAAGCGATCCTCTATATATCATTGATGGGGTAATTCTAAATAATAGTTCTGCAGAACTTGTCGATCTGGGAGGTTACACCCAAAACCGGCTTGTGGATATTAACCCTGCGGATATAGATCGTATAGAGATCATCAAAGGCGCGGCGGGTGCAGCCATTTATGGTTCAAGAGCAAGCAACGGAGTGGTACAGATATTTACTAAGAAAGGAAAATCAGGCGCGCCCGTAATTAATGTTTCTACCCAGTTTCGCAGCAATTCATTACGTAAAAAACTTGAGTTCAACGAATATCCCTTCCGCTTTACAAATACTATTACTTCAGATTTAAGTCAGGTTCCGGTGACTCGTTATGATCTTCAGGATGAGATTTTCGAAACAGCTTATGGGTCGGAAACGAACGTGTCAGTTTCGGGAGGCTCAGATAACAGCCAGTATTATGTTAGTGCTGGTTATCTAGGCAATGATGGAATTATCAAAAATACTGACTTTAAACGGGCGACCACGCGTTTAAGATTTGATCAGCGGTTTAATAACGTTTTCAAACTTAGTACCGGGGTTAGTTACAGCAGAAGCACTAGTTCTGAGCTTCCAAACGGGGGTTTAAATTCCGCCTGGGGAGCCTTGACAGGTTTTATTTTCGCTAATAATTTCGTTAATCCGCAACCTGATGCAACAACTGGTGTTTATCCTACTTTGGCTCCAACAGGACTCTTAAGAACTAATCCCCTGGAAGGAATCAACCGGTTCGATTTCGACCAGCAGACAAGTCGCTTTATTGGAGACGTTACGCTGTCAGCCGAACCTGCGAAGAACCTTTCAATCAACTATACGTTAGGATTCGATAATGCAACCCAGCTTGCAACAGCATTTATTCCCATTGGAAATACCACCCCGACAAACACAACCGGTTACGCACGTAAAGCTGATCGGATCAGTCTTTTACTAAACAATGATCTTAATCTGGCTTACAGGGCGAAAGTTGGTTCATGGCTAGAATCTACCACATCGGTTGGCGGAACACTGCAAACTGAACGCATTAATGCTAATAGCATCACCGGGACACAATTAAGTCCGGTGAGTCAGTCTGCATCAAGCGGTGCTTCAATAGTTACAGGGGATGCCCTGTCAACTCTTAACATTCAAGGCTTCTATGTACAGCAAACCTTCGGCATAGCAAATAAATTATATTTGACCGGGGCGATAAGAAGAGACGGTTCATCGTCCTTCGGAGAAGCGAACCGATGGCAGACTTATCCAAAGCTGAGCGGTTCTTACATACTTTCTGAAGAAGGATTCTGGAAAGATTCTTCTCTGGGATCTATTATACCAAGTCTTAAGCTCCGTGCATCATACGGGCAGTCAGGCAACCTAACGGCGATCGGTGCTTACGACCGTTTTACTAATTATGTAAACGTATCGCTGGCGGGACTTCCTGGTCTTTCTGCACCTACGCAATTCGGTAATCCGGACGTTAAACCAGAGCGCCAGACGGAAAAGGAAATCGGTTTGGATGCAAGTTTCCTGAACGACAGATTAGGTCTTGAAATATCGGTTTACGATAAAGCCGTTAAGGACCTTCTTCTCCCGGTTACACTAAGGCCTTCAACCGGATACCTTACTCAGTTCCAGAATATTGGCAATATGACTAACAAGGGGCTTGAAGTTATGCTGAGAGGTGTTCCGGTTCAAAGCGCTAATTTTAAATGGAATTCCACCCTTATCTTCTCGAAAGTTAAGAACCGGGTAAGCGATGTACCGGGAGGAGTAGTAACATTCCCGGGTGGTTTTGGTCAGGTAGCAGCTGTTAATGGTTATGCGCTTGGTGCGTTTTATGCGACAGCCTTTGCCAGAGATGCATCAGGCAATTTACTTCTGAATGCCGCAGGTTTCCCACAGCCAGAACAGAGAAGCCGAAATGCAGCCGGACAGCCTACAGGTGGGAACCGCCCACAGGTCATTGGCGATCCAAACCCGGATTGGACTGGTTCATTCACTAACGAATTATCTATCGGGAAGAGCCTTTCTGTGAGAATGCAATGGGATGCTTCTTATGGTAATGACGTATTTAACTTTACACGTCGTGTAGGAGATCGTGATCTCTATGGCGGACTTAAAGGTTATGAGAGCGAATTGAGAGGCGAAGTCAAAAAAGGCACTTCAGCTGCTGTATTCAGCATTATGGAGAACTGGATAGAAGATGGTTCATATTTAAAATTCAGAGAGCTCTCCGCTACCTACGATATCCGCCTGAAGGCGCTTAATAACAAACCGTTACGGCTGACTGTATCCGGCAGGAATTTGTGGTCAATTGACAAGTATAAAGGTTGGGATCCGGAAACCAACGCAGCCGGTCAAAGTACTGCGGTACGTGGCTTCGACTTTGTGGAGGTTCCAATCCCGAGAACTATTGCCGTTGGATTGAATTATACTTTTTAATGTTAAATAAACTGAATCGAGATGAAAACGAATTTTATATATAAGTATCTCCTTCCTGTGCTGGTTCTGGTTATCTCCTCGTGTGAGCTTGATCAAACGAACCCAAATTCTGCAACTGACGAACAGGTGCTGAGCACAAGAGAAGGTATTATTGCCCTCAGTATAGGGATAAGACAAAACTATTCTACAAGCGGTCTGGGAAGCACCATGCTCGCCCCAACAGTTACTGCACGGGAGATGAAGGGTTTTGCAACCTTCACAAATACGCTTGAACTGGAGGCCGGCGGCACCGCGCTCCCAAGCGCCAATGGGATAATTCTTACTTACTGGTCGACTATGCAGCGCCAAATGCAGATGAGCGAAAACCTGATCGCTAATGCGCCAGGCGTAGGTGGTATCGAACCGGGTTTACTAAGCGCAATTATGGCGCAGGCTTACCTTTTTAAAGCGATGGCTTTAGCTAACTTAGCTACTGCATTCGAGCAGGCAAACCTGAATAGCAGTACGACAGAACCCGTGACTTTTGTACCCAGATCTCAGGTTTTTGCTGAGGCTCTGAGGTTGATTGGTTTAGGAATATCCGGTATTACTGCAACCCCGCCATCCGCATCGTTCACTACACTGATTGCAGGCCCGGACTTTGACATCAGAAATACTTTATACGCTATGCAGGCCAGAATAAACCTGATGGCAGGAAACTATGCGCAGGCTCTCACCAGCGCCAACATGGTAGATCTGACAAAGAAGTCAAGCTTTACCTATACCACACTCAGTCCTAATCCGACCTATATTATCTACAACGTAACAAAGTCTTATCGTCCCCGTGAAAACTTCGGGCTTCCGGCGGGATTGTTCGACCCGGCTGATAAACGTCTGGCGTTCTATTTCACCACTCCGAGGGACATCCTGAATGGTGATCCTGTTGTTACTTTAGCGGGTTTTTCAGGGGCACAAACAACGCCGATGCCGGTTTATCTGCCTGATGAAATTAAATTGATTAAAGCAGAAGCTATCTTGAGGACGGATGGCCCATTGGCTACCGCCCTGGGATTAATCAATGAAGTAAGAACCCAGACCACTGGTGATCTTTTCGGTGTGAATGCTGGCCTTCCGGCATACTCGGGGCCTGTAACTAAAGATGACCTGCTTTTGGAAGTTTACAAACAGCGTTCCGCGGAGCTTTATCTTAGCGGTTTAAAGTGGGATGATACCAGGCGATTTAATCGTCCTGTACCACCAGCAAACAATTCAGAGAGGAACAGGATTTTCTATCCATATCCCGATCAGGAGAGGATTAACAACAAAAATACACCTGCAGACCCTGCAATTTAAATACCTTGGATACAGAAGAGAGGAACAATTGTTCCTCTCTTTTTTTGGGCCAGAATATGAGAAAGATAATAGTTCTTATTTTAGTTTTCGCTTACATAACCGCGGCTGCACAGAGTCAACTAAACTCAAGTAAATTAAAAGCCGCTTCTGGAAGTTCGGTTTTGTTGAATAACAGCAAAGCTGTCATCCCGCTGAAGAATGTCAAAGATCTTAAAATTGCCAGTGTCGACCTGAGATTTCCCCATTCGGCTATTTTTGACAGCATTGCACAGAAATACTGGGGCATTACAGGTTTTCAAGCCGATACCATTAGCACGGCTGCAGGCTTCAACTTACTGCACATGAAGCTCAAACTGTTCAATTTGGTGATCCTCAAATTATCAGATCAGAGTTCATTCAATCCGCAGTTAATGCGTTTTATTTCTGATCTTGAAAGCCAGAACAACGTTATTTTCATTTTAAGTGGAAAGGGTTCTACTCTGGCCAGATTGGATAAGACGAAGTCGCCTTTGATCTGGAACAAACTGCAATCACCTGAGTCGGCATCGGTTAGCGCACAAATTGTCTTTGGAGGCATCGCAGCAACGGCCAGGCTGAATGCGGGTTACAGTTCTATATTTAAGGAGGGTAATGGATATACGACGAAGAAGATGCGGCTTGGATATTCTTCTCCGCAGGAAGTTTCTCTGAGCAGCAGTTTCAGTACCGGTATTGATGCTATCGTACAGGAAGGCATAGCTGCCCACTCGTCGCCATCGGCAGTAATACTAGTGGCCAAAGATGGTAAAGTGATCTTTAATAAGGCATACGGAACTCATACATATAACGGACCAGATTCTACTAAAATAAGTGATATCTATGATATGGCTTCAGTGACCAAAGTTACAGCTACAACCCCTTCAATAATGCGTCTTTATGACAGAAAGATAATTAGTCTTGAAACGCTAATAAGTGAATATGTTGCTACAACAAGAGGTATTCCCGATAAGAGCGATATCAAAATCAAAGAGGCCCTGCTGCATGAAGCTGGATATTATCCTTATATAAAATTTTTCGAACTGCTTAAGCCTGGTGATATGAGTACAGACTCGTCAGCCGCTTATCCCGTCAAGGTTGCTGACGGTTATTTTCTGCGCGCCAATTATTTTGATAATGTAATGTGGCCGGTAACGCTCAGCACCGTGGGCGGTACGAGGGGAAAATTTGTCTACAGCGACGTGAGTATGTATATGTTAAAAGAAGTTGTAGAACAGGTGACGCACAGGAGATTAAATGAATATGTTTTGAATGAATTCTATCTGCCGCTGGGTATGCAGTCTACAGGTTTTTTGCCACGTAATCGTTTTGACCGATCCCGAATAGTTCCCACTACAGAGAACGACAACTGGTTCAGGAATATGCTTGTACAAGGCTATGTAAATGACCCGGGTGCCGCTATGGCAGGGGGAGTGCAGGGACATGCCGGCCTATTTTCAAATGCAAACGACCTGGCAATATATTACCAAATGCTTCTAAATAAAGGCACCTACGGCGGCGAGAAATTTTTCAACCCCTCTACTGTCGATTTGTTTACTTCCCGCCAGTCAAAAGTTAGTTCGCGCGGCTATGGTTTCGCACGAATAACGGAGGCAGAAGAGAAAACTGGTAAGGGATATCCATCGCAACTTTCTTACGGGCATAGCGGATATACAGGAACATACGTTTGGGTAGACCCGAAATACAATCTGATTTATGTCTGTTTGACCAACAGGGTTTATCCCGATGATAATAAAACCTTCGGGGTGTCAAAAGTAAATCTCAGGTCAAAGGTGTTAGACTATGTATATGAAGAGCTCTTAAAAACTAACAAACAGTAGTGTCTGGAAAATCTTCTTTTTTTTCCAGACACTACTGATCATGGTTTACGGGCCAATATGGGTAAAGCAAAACAAAATGTTGACCCTTGGCCTTCGCTGCTTTCTACCCATATTCTGCCTCCCTCTCTTTTAATGATTTCTGATGAAATGTACAGGCCCAGTCCCAGACCAGGGAATGTGTGTTGCATTTCGCCGCTCACTCTGTAAAATTGTTCGAACACTTTGCCCAATTTGTCTTGAGGAATACCTATTCCGTAATCGGTAACGCATAAAATGATCTCATCATTTTTTATCGAACTGCTAATAAGAATCTGTTCAGCATTCGGCGAATATTTAATAGCATTTGTGATAAGGTTGGAAATTACCTGTTCGATTCTTTCCTGATCTCCAAAAATTATGCAGTTCCCATGATATTGCTCCACGAGAGTGTGCTTTTCGGATGTCCTTTGGAGATCTTCAATCAGATCTGTTACCATAGGAATAAACTCGAATTCCCGGTCATTAAATTGCAGTTTTCCGGAGTTTATTTTAGTCACATCCAAAAGGTCTCCAATGAGGTTTGTAAGCCGGTTGATCTGCCCATCCATGCGGCTAATCAACTCAGCTTCTTTTGTTTCCCCCTTTCGCTGAAGCATTTTTTCGAGAACCTGTGTATAGGCCTTGATGCTTGTTACAGGGGTTTTAAGTTCGTGACTGGCAATGCCTATAAAATCATCTTTTTGCTGCTGCAGATGTTTTTGTTCAGTGATGTCAACACATGCACCAATGTAACCAGTGAATTTCCCGTCGGCCCTGAACTGCGGCTGTCCGTTTGCAACGCACCAATGGATATTTCCATCAGAATGATTGAGTCGAAACTCCGCTTCATATAACTGCCTGCTGGCATGATCACTCAATAATTTTTCTTGTACCCTCGAGCGATCGTCAGGATGCACCGAATCTAACCAGCCCATCCCAAGATTATCTTCAAGCGTGCGCCCGGTCCAGTCGAGCCAGGTTTGATTATGATAAGTGAACGAGCCCTTATCATCAGACATCCACAGGGATGTCGGAGCAGCCGTAGTGATAGTTCGCAGCAATTGTTCATTATCTGCGAGTGCTTGTTTGCTTGCAAGCTCACGCCGCATATCTCTCATTACCGCACCGATTGCTATCGGCTCACCCGATACGGGATCATCTATTCGGATACAGTTGTTGTATACCTGGAATACCTCGTGTGTGCGTTTATGAAGGACATTCATTATTCCTGACCACTTACCTTCTTTCATCACCGTCGGAATCACTTCTCTTTCCACAAATTCGAGATCCTCTGGTAAATGCAGTTCAGCGATAGGAGTTGTCTGGACTTCCTGATCGTCCTTGAAGCCAAGCATCTTTTTGCCAGCTTCATTAATGTAAGAGTTAATCCCCTGCAGATTCAAAATAGACATCAGGTCTACACTGTTGTCCACCAGAGTTATCAGCTTACGCTGCTCCTCTTTGGCCTGACGCTGCTCTGTTATGTCAAGAAGGGTCCCTAGTATTCGTGCCGCTTTCCCGTCTTTATAGGTTACCTTTCCTTCCACTCTAACCCAATGCACTGAATTGTCTTTCCAGATCACACGGCTCTCGTATAAAAGTTCCCCTGAAACTAGCGCGTCTTTAAGCGCTTGTTCTCGCTGCTCCAGATCATCAGGATGTGACGCCGCTTCGTATTCCGCGGCGGAAACCGGTTCATCAAAGCCCACAATGTTCGCGAACTGTTTTGTAGTGAACAGATCAGATGTAAGTATGTTAAAATCGAAAATGCCCAGGCCAACAGCGTCGACAGCCAGACGTGCCCGTTCTTCGGCTTCAGCTATCTTCTGTCTTGCGTTCATCTGTTCAGTCACTTCTGCCGCGACTGCAATTACACCACTTACAGTCCCATCATTCTCATGATAAGGTTCATACACAAAATTGACAAAAACTGTTTCGAGCACACCATTCCTAACCAGGGGGACTTCAACTCCCGAACCTTTAAAAGATTGACCCGTTAAGCGGACATTATCAAGCAATGCTTCGAATCCCAATCCTTTGGCGTGGGGAAGTACATCGAAGATATTTTTGCCTTTCATTTCCTTCATGGTCTTCCCGTAGATCTCACATAGCGGCGGGTTTATAAGATCAACAGTATACTCAGGGCCTTTGAAAATGGCAATTCCAACCGGCGCTTGCATAAAAGTGTTATAAAGCATCTCTTCCTGGTTACGAAGTGCTTCGACACTTGCTTTTTCCCGTTCAGATAACTTAATGAGTTCGGTCACATTTAGCGGAGAGTGTATAAAATACTTCACTTTACCTTCCTTATCCAGTATGGGCGTGTTGCTGGTTGTCCAATACCTCTCTTCAAATTCAGTCGTTCCTGCAATGGGAATGTCGTACCGGTAATTACTCATCACATGTGGGCGTTTGGTTTCTATTGCCTGTTCGAATGAATAAATTGTACGTTCGATATTCTTTGAATCATTATCGGTTGGATTACCCGGAAAAACTACAAATACGGGTTTTCCAATCAGGTTTTCCCGGGTAGTGTTAGTAGCTGATAAGTAAGCATTGTTAACGTCGAGAATGGTATATATCGGCTTGTCAACGTCAATGATGAGCATAGTTGCCGGACTATTATAAAAAATTTCACTAAATGCTTCTCCCTGAAGTTTTTTGATCATGAGTGTGGTAGGATGGGTAGCTAAATTATGAAAACGAAACCTATGGTTAAAAATATCTGCAATAGTAAATAATTTTCAGGATGAAGATATAAGATATTGCTGGCCAGATGGCTTAAATACTAACTCCCGGCGCATTTTTAATAAAAAAATTCTAAACATCAAAGATGCTTTGTGCTTTCTTTATTACTTTTTCAAGATCTATTCCTTTTCCCAGTACACCTTTGAATAGATCTCCTTCTGTTTTCAGACGGTCGAACGAGTTAAATATAGTAAAATCTCGCATTGTAAGTCCTGGCTTTACCTCTTCCCAATGCAAAGGCATTGAAACCGTTGCTCCCGGCTTTGGACGCAGCGAATATGGTCCGGCAATGGTAGCTCCTGGCCGATTTTGCAAAAAGTCCAGGTACATTTTACCGCCTCTTTTGGCAATCATTCGCTCCAGACTGGTATACTCAGGAAGTTGTTTATGTACAATGTTTACTATGATCCGGGCAAACATTTGCGACTGATCATATGAATATTTTGCACCAAGCGGTATATAAATGTGTATACCCGTTGAGCCTGAAGTTTTACAAAAGCATGGTACATCGATAGCATCACAAACATTTTTAACTTCCAGAGCAGCTTCGATAACCTGATCGAATGTATTCTTGTCGGGATCAAGATCAATTACACAATAATCCGGATTATCGGGCGACTGGATTCTGCTGAACCACGGGTTCATCTCGATGCATCCCAATGAGGCCATCCATAAAAGCGTTGCTTCATCGTCGCCAACCAGATATTTCTTGTGTTCACCGTCCCCGGTCACATATGGAAAAGTCTTTACCCAATCGGGTGATTTGCCTTTAACATCCTTTTGATAGAAGCTTTTTCCATGGATGCCGCCGGGAAAGCGGTTAAGGGATTGCGGCCTGTCTTTGAGATACGGAAGAATATATTCGGAGATCTGATAATAAAAGTTAAACATATCCCTTTTCGTAACACCATCCTCGGGCCAGTACAGCTTGCTGAGGCTGGTGAATTTCAAGTCATGCCCGCATATTTTCCTTACCTGGGTTTCATCTTTGGGATTTAGCAGGGTCTTTTTAGATTTGCTTTTAGGCGGACTTACAGCTTGCATGTGAACGGACTCCGGCTCTTCAACTATAATGGCTTCTGTAGGCTGCGCGATTTCCCGTATTACGTCTGCAGCGTTTTTATCCGAACGCATACCCTGAAACGAGGGGTGGCGGAAAACGCCATCACTGGTTACTTCGGTAAATGCTACCTCGCAAACCAAGTCCGGCTTTAGCCATGTGGCTTTAGCTTTTGGAGGGTTGGGCCGGAAACGGGAAGGTTTATTATAATTAGGTTCGGTGGAAAAAGGACTTTTATCCTGGATGAGGGGCTTGAAATCGGCAAGCATTTCTTTTTGCATTTTTGACGAAAACCCAGTGCCCACCTTGCCTACATACTGGAATTTGCCCCCTTCATAAACGCCTAATAATAAAGAACTGAATGCTTTCGTAGTATCTTCATTTTTGGTATAACCGCCTATAACCACTTCCTGTCTTTTACTGACTTTAATTTTAAGCCATTCCCGCGAACGGGCGTTTGCAGAGTAGGTGCTATCGGCTTTTTTCGCAATAATTCCCTCAAGTCCCATTTTCTCTGCGGCTTTGAAAAAGTCAATACCACTAGTATCAAAAACTTTACTCAGTCTAATGCTGTCATCGTCCGCGGGCAACACCTCCCTAAGGATTTGTTGCCGTTGAATTAAAGGGGTCTCCATTAAGCTTTTTCCTTCAAACCACAAAAGATCAAACACGTAGAAAACGAGTTCGCCATCCGCTTCGCTACGCCAGTTCTGAAGGCTTCCGAAATTTGAGATTCCATTATCGTTCAATACAAGTATCTCACCATCTACAACAGCATTGATGTTCCAGGCGCTAAGCACCTTGACGATGGGATAGAATTTATCATTAAAGCTTTTATTGTTTCTGGAAAAAAGATCAACCTTGCCATTATTTATAAATCCCAAGGCACGATAACCATCCCATTTGACTTCGTATACCCAATCCGGATCATCGAAAGGTTCGTCAACCAACGTGGCAAGCATGGGTTTTACACCCGCCGGAATTCTGGTTTTTTTTGCCTTTTTAAGAATTGATTCTACATTCGGGCCGGAATTGCTCGCCGATTTATCAGCGTTTTTTTTTTCTTGCCTGCCTGAGTGAATATCCGATTTTTCAGTAAGTTGTTCATGACCTCCCTTCCATACTTTTTCACTCGTAGTTTCCATTTCTTCGATAGTTTTACCCGAGAGTATGGACTTGTCTTTTTTTGTGATATCAGTAGGGGATGCGAAGTCATCTTTATGCTTGATAAGGAGCCAGCCATTTTCTCCCATACCATTTGTTTTTACTAATGCATATTCTCCTTTTAGCTTATTTCCCTGTAATCTTATTTTTAGCGAACCATCTTTTAACTGTTTAAGGAGGTGTTTCTCCTGCTTTTTTTTTCCTTCAATTTCCTCGATTGGTTCATAGGTGCCTTCGTCCCACACAATTACTGTTCCTCCGCCATATTCTCCCTGAGGAATGATCCCCTCAAACAAGCGATAGTCATAAGGGTGGTCTTCTACCATCATAGCAAGCCGCTTTGTCTTAGGATCCGTAGATGGGCCTTTGGGTACTGCCCAACTTTTAAGCACTCCTTCCATTTCAAGCCTGAAATCGTAATGAAGCCGGCTGGCGTCATGTTTTTGGATCACAAAGCGGAGTTTGTCTTTATCCTTGCTTTTACCTGCTTTTGGCTCAGATGTCTTGGTGAAATCTCTCTTTTTTACATATTTCTCAAGGGTCATAGAAATAGATCTTTAAGTGGTCCTGACGATTAATAAGCAACAACAAGTTTTAGCAAAAGTTTAATTAATAACTCACATAAATTATGTCGTTGATTATTTTCAGAAATTTACTGTAATATTGTGTTGAATTCTATCAGGAGTTAATATTGAGGCCTGCACTTAATGGGAAATTAGCTCAGCTGGTTTAGAGCACTACCTCGACAAGGTAGGGGTCGCTGGTTCGAACCCAGTATTTCCCACATAACATCACCTGGGTCAGGGGCAG